>NZ_AP024233.1:1930000-2530000 GCF_025998535.1 Desulfolithobacter dissulfuricans
CCTGGCTCAAGTTGCCGATGCTGACCCCTTCCCGCGGGCCAAGGGTTACGTTATGCAGACCCACCCGGATGATGCCCCGCACCCCCTTGATGGCCTGATAGGCATTGGTACACAGGTTCATGATAACTTGGTGCATCTGGGTGGGGTCGACCCGGACATAGGCAGACGAGGCAATGTCGGTTATGATTTCGATATTGGCAGGCAGGCTGGCTCGGAGCAGCTTGAGCACTTCCTTGACAATGAGCGAAAGCTGCAGGGAAGAAACAGTTTTTTCAGTCTGCCGGGAAAAGGTCAGAATCTGCTCTATCAACTTCCCTGCACGATCAGCGCCTTTAACGATCTCCTCCAGATTGGCCCGAAGGAGCGGATCATCCACCGCCCGCATCAGCGACAGTTCGGCAAAGCCCATGATGGCGGTCAGGATGTTGTTGAAGTCATGGGCGATTCCACCGGCCAGGGTACCGATAGCCTGCATCTTCTGCGCCTGCCGGACCTGGTGTTCCTGGACCACCTGCTCGGTGATATCGCGCTTCACCGCCACAAAGTGATGGATCCGGCCATTGCAGTCCTTGACCGGGGTGATGGTGGCCTCCTCTTCGAGTATGGTCCCGTCTTTGCGCCGGTTGATGAATCGCCCCTGCCAGGTGGAACCGGAGCTGATCTCATCCCACATCATCTTGTAATAGTATTTCTCCCGCATGCCGGCATTGAGAATGCGCGGATTCTTGCCGACCAACTCCTCCATGGTATAGCCGGTCCGCTGCTCAAAGGCGGGATTGACATACTCGATACGGCCGTCCACATCGGTGATGATAACCGACTCGGCGGCCTGTTCCACAGCAGTGGCCAGCAGACGCCTGCGCTCCTCCATAAGCAGCCGTCTGCGGATATCATGGTACACCACCTGGACCATCCGCCGCGAGCCGACGGCAGTGGTGCTGGCACTGATTTCCACCGGAATGCGGCTTCCGTCTGCACTCTGGAGAAAAAGCTCATGTTTGCCGAGCACCTCGCTGAAACCCCGACCGTTACTGTAGAGATCCTGGTAGAGATGTCTGTCCTCCGGCGGATGGAGCTCATGGAGGTGCATGCCCACCAGGTCCTGGACCTCCCTGCCCAGCAGTTTGGACGCCTTTCTGTTGGCCTCGGTGACCAGCCCGGTCTCGGCATCGGCAATGATGATTGCGTCCTGGGCGGTCTCCATCAGGGAGCGGTACTGCTGGGTGGAATCCAGGTAGCGCTGTTCGATCTCCTTCTGCAGGGAAATATCGGTGATAGAGACCAGGGCCATGTGTGAATCGGGCCCGGAAAGGGCATCGATATTGATAATGGTATTGATACTGCGCCCGGAAAGGGTGGAACACTGGGCCTCGACGGAGAAATGTCGACTGCCGGCGAACAGAGCCGAAAAGGCCGCCCGCAGGGCTTCCCTGGTGGACCTGGTCATTATCCCCCGGATACGTCCGACAAGTTCCTCCATGGTGGCGGCCTCGAACAGGTCCAGGGTGGACTGATTGACGTCGAGGATCCTGATCGCGGTCAAGGCCTGGTCGATAAAGTCGGGATTACGGCGGAAATAGTCACTGAGCTCGGCAACACCTTGTTCCCGCAACTGGGAGAACAGGTTCATCAGCTGGGAGAAATCACCGAGCCAGAGGGAAATACTGGAGTGACGGAAGATGGACCTGAAGCGCTCCTCGCTCAACTCGAGCTTGGCGTCCACCTTCTGGCGCTTGGCAATATCACGGCGCACTGTCTCCTGCAGGAGGCGAGCGTCATAACGCTGGGTGAGGCGCCGGGCAAGATAGAGCAGCAAGCGGGTTTCTCGACTGGACCAGGCGTCTTCCTGGTCTCTCTTTTCAAGCAACAGCAACCGGGGACGGTCATATCTGGTCGGCAGGACTGCAGCCATGAGGGCACTGGAGCCAAGCGCCGCCTCCAGGTCCGGGGCTGCCGGGCTGTCCGCCCCCAGATGCATCACCCCTCTGGAGCTCAGCAGTTGGCGCAGGAGCGCTGCCACCGGCTCCGAAACCCTGAATATGTCATTGTCCCCGGAGACAACAGGATCCGGAGATTCGGACAGCCAGGTTCTGGTAACCAGGTAGGGAACCAGCGGGTCACAGGGAAAGAGCACATGCACGGCCCGGAGGGCAAAGATCTGGAGAAATTCTCTGGCCGCCAGGTCGAGCAGAAATTCCGGAGGATCTTCCGTATCCAGGAGGGTATCAAAATTTTCGAGAATATCGAGAAGGTCGTTATCCATGGATGACAGCTGCGAAAGCCTGAACAGAAGAGAATGAAATTGGTCCCGGGCCGGGGGCCGCCAGTTGGCGGTCAGGGTTTCCGGTCACAATATCCCCCGAGCCCACCAGTCGCTCTTTACCACAGCTGGTTGCATTATACGACCGACCTGTGTCTCTTTTACGTGCCACAATGTTACCAGCCAAGCCCGGAGAACCCGCAGGAACGCCCCCGGGTACAGGCCGGACATACCTGAAATGAAGTCTATCATATTTGCGACCCGGGAAGCAATCAGGAAACCGTAAGGACCTGGCCATGCAGGGGGATTCTTCACGATGCATCCCTCATTCAGTCCTGAGGGGTCTGGCGCACCCGGGTCCTTCAGGACTGCGACCGAAAAGGGTGCTGATCCGGGCCAGGTCCTCGGAAGAGCCCATCAGATAAAGGACATCCTCGGCATACAGAGGCATGTCCACCTCGGGATTGGGAAAGGTCTGGGATCCGCGGCGAACCGCAAGGACGGTTACGCCGAATTTTTTCCGCAGCTCCAGATCGGCGAGGGATTTCCCCACCATGGAAGATCCCTGCTCAATACGCATGGAGGAGACTTCCACATCGGGAAGATGCAGGTCTGAGCCGGAAAACAGGGAGGACTGTTCCGCCATACTGCGGAACATCTCATAGCCATCCGAGCGAAGCTGGGTGACCATGGTATCGATCTCGTCCCTGGGAATGAGATATTTAGCCAGCACCCGGGAAAATATCTCAACCGATGTCTCAAACTCCTCGGGGATAACCTCGTTGGCTCCCAGTTCGTAAAGGGCCTGCATCTCCGCGAGATACCTGGTCCGGACGATGAGATGGGCCTTGCGGGTCAGCCTGCGGACATTTTCCGTGATGGCCCGGGTGGCAGCAGGATCGTTGATGGCGACCACCACCACGGTGGCATCCTCGATTCCGGCATGGCGGAGCACCTCCTCATGGACGGCATCGCCGTAAAAAATTGGCTCGCCCTTCTCCCTTTCCTTTTTCACTGTATCCGGTGACATCTCGATGATGACATAGGGAATGTTGATCATCTTCGCCGCCCGGGCCAGGTTGCGACCATTGAGGCCAAAACCGATAATGACCAGGTGCTGGCTCAACCTGGGGAGTGGTTCCTGCTCGGACACGGGCCAGAGGCCGGTCTTCAGGCGTACCGGTACCGGCAGCCTGAGGATCTGATCGGCAAGACGGGGCGCCAGGACAATGATGAAGGGAGTGGCTGCCATGGTCAGCACGGCCACGGCGAGAAAAAGCTGGTAGTGACTGGCCAGCAGGCCGTGCTCCAGCCCGGTCTTGGAGAGGATAAAGGAAAACTCTCCCACCTGGGATATGGCCAGGCCGGCCAGGATGGAGGACCTCAGCG
This sequence comes from Desulfolithobacter dissulfuricans, assembly GCF_025998535.1. Taxonomy (NCBI): domain Bacteria; kingdom Pseudomonadati; phylum Thermodesulfobacteriota; class Desulfobulbia; order Desulfobulbales; family Desulfobulbaceae; genus Desulfolithobacter; species Desulfolithobacter dissulfuricans. The sequence goes on from NZ_AP024233.1 coordinate 1,933,650, forward strand.
GAAGACCAAGCAGGATGGCCCCGCCGGTGGCGATGACGGCTTTGAGGAGCAGAACTCCGGCCGAGACAATCAGGATGATCCCAGGATGGCTGAGCAGATAACCGGTATCCAGCAGCATGCCGATGGAGACAAAGAAAAAACTGGTGAATACGTTACGAAACGGGAGGATGTTTCCCAAAGCCTGGTGGCTGTATTCTGATTCAGAAATGATCAGCCCGGCGATAAAGGCGCCCAGGGCGAGGGAGAGGCCGGCATAGGAGGTGAGCCAGGCAATGGTGAAGCAGATGGTCACCACGCTTAGAAGGAAAAGCTCCTTGCTGCGGGTCCGGGCGACCTGATGCAGGAGCCAGGGCATGAGATACCGGGCAGCCACCAGAATCAGACCGATAATGGCGACGCTCTTGGCGACAAACAGAAGCAGAGAGCTGTCTCCGGCTTCGGGCTGGCTCCCCACCAGCAGCGGCGTTACCAGGATCATGGGCACGATGACGACATCCTGGAACAGGAGGATTCCCAGGTCGGTGCGACCGTGGGGAGTGTCCACCTCGGCCTTTTCCTGGATCAGCCGCAGGACAATAGCGGTACTGGAGAGGGAAATCAGGAAGCCGTAAAATATCGCCTCGGCCGGGGACAGGCCAGTCATCCTGGTGACGAGATAGACCGCAAGAATGGTCAGGCCGACCTGGAATGAGCCGCCGATCAAGGCCTGTTTTTTGATTTCAATGAGTTTTTTGAAGGAAAACTCGATCCCGATGGTGAAAAGGAGCAGGATAACCCCGATCTCGGCCAGGGCCTCCACCTCGTGGACCGCACCGACCAGACCAAAACCATGGGGGCCGGCCAGGATCCCGGTCAGCAGCAGGCCGACCACCGGTGGCAGCCGGAGGAAATGAAAGAGCAGCAGAACAGCGACAGAGAGCCCGAAAATGATGACGATATCGGTGAGCAGAGGGAGTTCCATAACTTGAGCCCATATTCTCCTGGCGGCAGGACAGGAAGGAAGCAGAGAGGGAGCCCGCAACAACAGGGCTCATGAAGGTATCTTCAGGCTATTTTACATGGTCGGCAGCCGGGGAGCGAGAAAAACATTCCACTGCGGCGGGGTGGCCACAGGAGAATGGAAGGATCGACGGTGAGAGAATCGGTGATCCCGGCTCTGACGAAAAGAAGATGGTGTTTGCCTGGCGGTTTAGCCGTAGCTGTGCAGACCGGAAAGCAGGTAGTTGACCCCGTAATAGGTAAACATGACCGAGGCGAAACCGGTGATGGAAAACCAGGCGATTTTCCTGCCGCCCCAGCCCCTGGTAAAGCGGGCATGCAGGGCCGCGGCATAGATGAACCAGGTAATAAGCGACCAGGTCTCCTTGGGGTCCCAGCTCCAGTAGGTTCCCCAGGCCGAATTGGCCCACACGGCCCCGGTTATGATGCCGGCGCTGAGCCAGAGAAAGCCGAACAGCAGGGTCTTGTGCATGATGTCGTCAAGGACAGCAAGATCCGGAAGCTGAGCCAGGAGAGGACTGGAGGTGCCGCTGTTCTTTTCCCTGTTTTTCAGCAGGTATATCACCCCGAATCCGCAGGCCACCGCAAAGGCTGCGTACCCTATGAAACAGGTGACCACATGGGCGATGAGCCAGTTGCTCTGCAGGGCCGGCACCAGTGGCCGGATGGCCGGGTTTTTCAGCTCCGCCAGGATCATGGCCAGGGCGGCAAAGGGCATGGCAAAGGCACCGAGATGGCGGTTTTTATACAGATATTCCAGCCCCAGGTACAGAACGGCAATGGACCAGGAAAAAAAGACCAGCGACTCATACATGTTGGAGAGCGGCGCATACCCTATTCCCATCTGATGGGATTCAACCCATCGCAGAATGATGCCGCCTGTATTGACGCCCAGGGCGACAGTGGTGGCCGCAGTGGCCAGAACACCAAGTCGCGGTGCCCGAAAGACAAAGAGGGCAATATAGATAATGGCAGAGACAAGGTAGGCAAACGTTGTGATGCCAAGCAGCTGTGAACTGTCCATAAAATAGTATCCTCTCCGGTGGTTTCTCGCCTGAAGATGACCGGCTCGTCACTTCCGGAGGTCACGATCCATCCCAGGCCCATCTTCAGGGACGATTTGCTCTGTATAGAATTCTTCCCCTACTCCTGTTCCCGGGGTCAACCGGGCAGACAGCCTGTAGTATGAGTTGCCGCCGGTCGATCCGCCCAGCCAGCCGCCGGAGGATATCGACCGCGTCCACCCTTGTTCACTGTTCCCGGGAGCAGCAACACTTTCTCCGTCGTCAAGTCCCCCGGGGAACTGCTCATTCCCCATGGTATATGAATTCGTTCATGCACAACAGAAATGTTTTATTATTTCTCTTATACCTAATCGGCATATCCAGGATCCTTGCCATTTCCTTCCCGGTGTCCCGAACTGGTCATTCCAGGTTTTCAAATAACAAAATACCCTCCATCCAAACGATATCTCTTGACTTTGTACCGTAAGAATACTACAGGAATACACTTGCAACAAACAGAAAATAATGACACTTTTATTCTAAAAAACAAAAAAGTGATCCATGGAATGGCTCAACTACCATCATCTTTACTACTTCTGGTCCGTGGCCAGGGGAGAAAGTATCAGCAGGGCCAGTGAACGGCTCGGTCTGGCCCCTCGACCATCAGTGTTCAGGTGGGCAAACTTGAGGAGGCCCTGGGCGGCAAACTATTCCGCCGGGTCGGCCGCAACCTGGAACTGACAGAAATGGGCCGGATTGTCTACCGTTACGCGGACGAGATCTTTGCCCTTGGCCGGGAAATGATGGATACGGTGCGGGGACGCGTCGTGTCGGGGCCCCTGCGACTGGTGGTCGGCATTGTCGATGCCCTGCCCAAGCTGGTGGTCCGCAAACTTCTGGAGCCGGCCCTCCAGCTCCCGGAGCAGATCCGCCTCATATGCCACGAAGGCAAGGAAGAACAACTCCTGGCCGAACTTTCCGTCCATGGCCTGGACATCGTCTTGACCGATACCCCGGTCAAATCAGGACTCAGTGTCAAGGCCTACAGCCATTTGCTCGGGGAATGCGGGGTGAGCTTCTTTGCAGTGGAATCGCTGGCCGCCAGGGTGCGCCGGAATTTTCCCCAATCATTGAACGGAATGCCCATGCTTCTGCCCTGTCCCATGTCCGCCCTGCGCGGTTCCCTGGACCAGTGGTTCGATACCCGGGACATTCATCCGAAAATCGTCGGAGAATTTGACGACCAGGCCCTGCTCAAGGTCTTCGGTCAGGCCGGAGACGGGATTTTTGCCGCTCCTTCCGTGATCGAGAAAGAGGTGGTACAGCTTCATGATGTAACGGTGGTGGGCCGCAGCGATGCGGTCAGGGAACAGTTCTATGCCATTTCCGTGGAACGGATCATCAAACACCCGGCGGTGGCCGCCATCCAGAAGGCGGCCAGCAGCTCTATTTTCACCTGAGCAGACAGATCCGGTCAGATGGCGGCACAGAAGCGATTTTCTGCACCGGTCTGTCACCGGTACGCCACCGGCAGAAATCCAGCCCCCTTGGCAATCCACCTCTGGACCAACCAGGCCCACCGTTCCGTCAGGAGGCTGAACCGTGGCCCGGCCGGCTTTTTTCACCGCCTCCACGAGAGCATAATCCCAGAGCAGTAGCTGGAAAGCTTTGCACCAGAGGCAAAACAAGTCATTATACTAAAGAGAAATCTCTGCCCCACCCCGACCACAGGTACCACATCCCCGATTATCGCTGGACAAGGACCTGTGGCGGGAATACAATAGTCGTGTATCATATTATCTGAAATTCATTCTCTATTCCAGCGACCAGTCATGGGCAAAACACATCCTTCCCCGCCTGTTTTTCTGCCGGGTATTGCGCTCATTACCACCGTCACAATTCTCTTTTCCCTCAGATGGGCGATGGCCGCCCCGCCGGTCAACGAACGGGCCAGAGAACTGATGGACCGTGCCAGAACCAGGCTTGCGGCCGAACTGGACCAGAAGGGAATGCATCTGGGCCTGCCCATCTTCATCCGCATCTTCAAGATACCCGGCACCCTGGAGGTCTGGCTGCAGCAGGATGGTACCTTTCAGCTGTTCAAAACCTATCCCATCTGCTCCTATTCCGGTTTTCCCGGGCCGAAACTGCACGAAGGCGACTGGCAGAGTCCCGAGGGGTTCTACACCGTCACCCCCGAACAGATGAACCCCAACTCCCAGTATCACCTCTCGTTCAACATCGGTTATCCCAACAGTTATGACTCCTCGCTGGACAGGACCGGCAGCAATATCATGGTCCATGGCGGCTGCTCCTCCAGGGGCTGCTTCGCCATGACCAATTACTGGATGGAAGAGATCTACCTGCTGGCCCACACCGCCCTGGCCGGTGGACAGGAATCGTTCAGTGTCCATGTCTTTCCCTTTGTCATGACCGCCCGCAACATGTTCAAGTTCCGCAGTTCGCCCTGGCTCGACTTCTGGAATAATCTCAAGGAAGGTTACGATGCCTTTGAGGAGACCAGGCAGGTTCCGGCCATAACGGTTGCCGAAGGCCGATACCAGGTCCTGCCGGACATGCGGCTGGCCCTGGGCGCCGGCAAAAAAGACAGGGAGTCCCTATGATAGTAGAGGAACGGCGCCAGGCGACCCGGATCCGTTTTGAAAGCCGGGTCCGGATCCACCTGAACAGCGGCGAGCTCGAGGCCACTGCCGACACCAGGGACATCAGCCTGAAGGGCCTGTATATTCGCTCGGAGGAAAAACTGCCGGTTGGCACCCGATGTTCCCTGGATATCGACCTCACGGGTCCGGGCAGCAAGCTGATCTGTTCGCTCACCGGGGTGATATGCCGCCATGATGCCAGTGGCATGGGCATCCATTTCCAGGAAATGAATGCCGACACCTTTATCCACCTGAAAAGCTTTATCAAACTCAAGCAGGAACTGGTGGTTGAGTAGACCGCCTCGTGGACAGCTTACATCTCGCGCAACCGCGGCAGGTCAAGAATGTGGATGGTCCTTCCATCCACCTGGATGAGTCCCTCGTCGGTCATTTTGGCAAAAATCCGCGACAGGGTCTCAGGAATGGTGCCCAGCAGGCTGGCCAGCTGCCCCTTGGGAATATCCAGGATAACCTTGCCATCATCTCCCTGTTCTTCGGCCAGATAGACCAGGTGAGCCGCCAGGCGGCCCGGCACCTCTTTGAGGGAAAGACTCTCGATCTGACTGGCGAAACGCCGCAGCCGCAGAGAAAGCATGGCCAGAAGATTGAGCGCCAGCGAGGCGTTGCCAGTGACCAGGTCGACAAAACCGTCCCGGGGGAAGAAAAGGATCCTGGCCCGACTCAGGGCAACGGCATTGGCAGGAAACGGATTGCCGTGAAACACGGCCACTTCGCCAAAGGGTTCGCCCGGTCCAAAGATATGCAGGGTCTGTTCTTTGCCGACAAGGGACATCTTGAAGATTTTAACCTTGCCATCAAGGACCATGTAGAAACCGTTGGCCTCGTCTCCTTCGAAAAATATCGGTTCACCCCGCTTGAACTCCTTCGTGGTGGCAATGGCAGCCAGCTGGTCAAGCTGTTCCCGGGGCAGGCCGTCGAAAAGAAAACTTCGGCCGATTATTTCCTTAACTTTTTCTGAAGGCATAGATTTTTCTAAAAAAAACAATTTTTTGACATAGATCAATGGAACCTTATGCAAGATGGTGCATAATGGGACCATACAAACATAAACCTGACATAACGTCAAACACGACATAAATCAGACAAAGGAGATACATTATGTATTGCAACCAGTGTGAACAGACCGCCAAGGGAGTCGCCTGCACCACCATCGGTGTCTGCGGCAAGGACGAGACCGTTGCCGACCTGCAGGATCTGCTTATTCACGCCCTCACCGGCCTGGCCCTTTTTGCCAATGAAGGCCGCCAGAAAGGCATTGTCGATGAAAATACCGACCGGTTCGTCATGGAGGCCGTGTTCTCCACCCTGACCAACGTGGATTTTGATCCAGAGCGCTTCGTCAAGCTGCTCGAAAAGACCGTGGAGCTGCGCGAGGCCATGAAGGAAAAGGTCGCAGCCGCCGGCGGCAAGACCGATTTCGATCATCCGGCAGCCACCTTCACTCCGGCCGGCGACCTGGACGGCATGGTGGAGCAGGGCAAGGAGCTCAACCTGATCCCGAGCCTGGACAGCGACGAGAACATCCGGTCCCTGAAACAGACCCTGCTCTATGGTCTCAAGGGTATCGCCGCCTATGCCGACCACGCCTCGATCCTCGGCAAGACCGATCCCGCCGTTGCCGGTTTCATGTACGAAGCCTTGGCCGCTCTCCTGGCCGAGGGGCTCACCGTCGAGCAGTGCGTGGCCGTGGCCATGAAGGCCGGCGAGATCAACCTCAAGACCATGGAACTCCTCGACGCCGCCAATACCGGCACCTACGGCCATCCCGTACCCACCACGGTTCCGCTTGGCCACCGCAAGGGCAAATGTATTCTTATCTCCGGCCATGACCTTCATGACCTGGAGCTGCTCCTGAAACAGACCGAAGGCAAGGGTATCGACATCTACACCCACGGCGAAATGCTCCCCTGCCACGGTTATCCCGAGCTGAAGAAATATGAACATTTCTATGGTCACTACGGGACCGCCTGGCAGAATCAGCACAAGGAGTTCCCCAACTTCCCGGGACCGGTACTCTTTACCACCAACTGCATCCAGAAACCCCGTGACGAGTACAAGGACCGCGTCTTCACCACCGGCCTGGTCGGCTGGCCCGGATGTACCCATATCGAGGACAAGGACTTCACCCCGGTCATCGAAAAGGCCCTGGCCATGGACGGCTGGACCGACGACGTGGACAATGGTTCGGTCATGGTCGGTTTTGCCCGCAACGCGGTACTCGGCGTTGCCGACAAGGTGATCGAAGCGGTCAAGAACAAGGACATCCGCCATTTCTTCCTGGTGGGTGGCTGTGACGGTGCCAAGCCGGGCCGCGACTACTTCACCAAATTTGTCGAGCAGGTTCCCAGCGACTGCGTTGTTCTGACACTGGCCTGCGGCAAATTCCGCTTCTTTGACAAGGATCTGGGTGACATCGGTGGCATTCCCAGGCTGCTCGACGTGGGCCAGTGCAACGACGCCTACTCGGCAATCCAGATCGCAGTGGCGCTTGCCAATGCCTTTGAGTGCGATGTCAACGATCTGCCCCTGTCGCTGATCATCTCCTGGTACGAGCAGAAAGCAGTAGCCATCCTCCTGACCCTGCTCTCCCTGGGAATCAAGGATATCCGGCTCGGACCCTCCCTGCCGGCCTTTATCACCCCGGCAGTACTGCAGGTGCTGGTGGATACCTTTGACCTGAAACCGGTTGCCGATAACCCCGAGGAAGACCTGAAGGCCATCCTCGGCTAGAAAACGACCTCCTCCTTATTGCGGCCGGGCGTCCTCCTGCCCGGCCGCGCCTTCTCTCACACGACCCACTCATGACTGACAACAGCCGCCCTGACGCGACCAGGAAAACACACCTGGAGATTCCCGGATTCAACCCGGCCATGCTCACCCTCCAGGATCTGGAGACGCTCACCGGGCTTATGCGGAAATACCAGGTCCCGGTGCTCAGGATCACCGGCGGTCAGCGGGTCCTCTTTCCGGATTTGGATCAGGAGCAATATCAGGCTCTCCGGGAGAGACTTGAGATCCCGGAACCGGCAAACCGGCCGGCCAACCGGATTCACATGGTTCAGGCCTGCCGGGGTACCCGGGGATGCCGATACGGCATGGGAGACTCCGTGGCCCTGAAAGAAAAAATCCAGACCCTGGAACTGGACGGCCCCCTGCCGGCCAAGGTCAAGGTCGGGATCTCGGGATGCCGGATGTGCTGTTGTGAGTCATGGATGCGGGATGTGGGATTGGTCAGGGAACAGAAGGGATGGCGACTGAGCTTTGGCGGTAACAGTGGTGGTCGGCCCCGAATCGGTGACCTGGTGGCCGAGCACCTGGATGAGGACCAGGTCCTTGTGCTGGTGACCAGGCTCCTCAACTTCTACATCAGACATGCCGGACCGAGGGTACGTACCGCCCGGTTCATGGAACGGATCGGTCTTGAAGAGCTTAGGAAAAACGTGCTCGGCCGGGACTGGTGTGAACCAGAACACCACAATTTGGAAACAAGATAATGCAATGCCCAGGACAGGACAGCCGCTACTGGAGCGGTGAGGATGTGTTTGAAGTATCGTGCCCGAAATGCGGACATACGGTGGAGTTCTTCAAGGATGACAGCCAGCAGAAATGCCGCGGGTGCGGCCATCGGCTGCTGAACCCCAAGATCGATTTTGGCTGCGCCTCCTACTGCCCCCATGCCGAGCAGTGCCTGGGTTCCCTGCCCCCGGACCTGGTCGCCGCCCGGGGTGACCTGTTCAAAGACCGGCTGGCCATTGCCATGCGCCGGTATTTCGGCACCGATTCCCGGCGTATCAAACACGCCGAAGATGTGGCCATGTATGCCGAGGAAATCGGCCGTAACGAAGGCGGGGATATGGCCGTGATCATGGCCTCGGCCCTGCTCCACGACATCGGCATCCGGGAGGCGGAACGTAAATTCAACTCCTCGGCCCCCAGGTATCAGCACCAGGAAGGACCGCCGGTGGCCCGGGAGCTGCTGACCGAACTCAAGGCCGATCCCGAGCTCATTGACGAGGTCTGCGACATCATCGGTCATCACCACAGTCCGCGCTCCAAGGAGAGCATCAACTTCAAGGTACTCTACGATGCGGACCTGATCGTCAACCTGGCTGAGAAATATGCCGAGCAGCCGGTAACCAGAGAACAGTTTGCCAGGGTTCTGGAAAACTTTCTGACCGGTTCCGGCCCGGCTGTAGCCCAAAAAGCCCTGAAAAAATATATCAAATAAAAAATACGCGGCCCTCTCCCTGAAACGTTTCAGGGGAGCGCGCAGTCAAACAGTACACAACAAAAAGGTGACATCATGAAAGTAGTACGCAAAATCATTGAAATAGACGAGGAACTCTGCACAGGTTGCGGCGACTGTGTTCCCGACTGTGCCGAAGGATCGCTGCAGATCATCGACGGCAAGGCCCGGCTGGTGGGTGAGAATCTCTGCGACGGACTCGGGGCCTGCCTGGGCTCCTGTCCCACCGGCGCCCTCAGGATCGTTGAGCGCGAGGCCGAAGAGTTTGATGAGGAGGCGGTTGAAAAATACCTGGAGGAGCTGAAGAAGCAGAAAGAGCAGCCCGCAGCAGCCACTGGTGGCTGCCCCTCGAGCCAGCTCAAGACCATGCAGCCCATCAACCCATGCCAGGCTGCCAATGTCCCCCAGTCCCAGATCGGTTCGGCCCTGTCCCACTGGCCGGTCCAGATCCGGCTCATTCCGCCAACGGCGCCCTTTCTTGAAAACTGCGATCTGCTGATCGCCGCCGACTGCTGCGCCGTGTCCTATGGGGCGCTGCAGGACGATTTCGTCAAGGGACGGATCGTGATGATGGGCTGCCCCAAGTTTGATGACCAGCAGATGTATGTGGATCGCTTCACCGAGCTGTTCCGGACCCGGAAGCTGAATACGGTCACCATCCTGATTATGGAGGTGCCCTGCTGCTCCTCCATGCTGCAGATCGTGCGCAAGGCCTATGACGATGCCGGTGCCTCGGTGCCGGTCCGCCAGGTGGTCATCTCCACCCAGGGCCAGATCCTCGACGACCGGAGCTGGTAAACCCAGTCTCCCGTATACGGCCTAAACTTAAGAGGCCGCTGCCAGGAAGGCAGCGGCCTCTTTTTTTATTCTCTCCCGACAAGGCCCGACATCCTGCCCCGGAGCTACGACCCGTCCTCTTCCCCATCCGAGACAGCCAGGCAGGAAGGAAGATCCCCTTCCTGACCGGCGATATTATGGCGCCGCATGAAAAACGGGCACTTGCGGCAGTCGCGGATCTTTTCGGCGTAAGTCCCCATGACCTTGCCGGCACACAGGGTCCCGGCAACAGCCCAGCATATCCGGCCAAAATAAGGGTAGGCAGGACAGCGGAACGAGGGGTCCTTTTCCACCCCGCAGCCAAGACATTTCCAGCATGGAGTCCTGGAGTCCTCTTCCTCGGGCTGATAGGGAAAATAAAGCGACACCGTGGTGCCGCTGCCTTCGGCACTGTGCACCTTGATATAGCCTCGGTGATCCTCGAGTATTTCCCGAACAATGGTCAGGCCAAGTCCGGTTCCGGTGCCGATCCGTTTGGTGGAATAGAAAGGCTCGAAGATGAGATCGGCCTGCTTCCTGCTAATTCCGATCCCGGTATCGGTGATCGAAACCACCACCCATTCGATTTCACGGGCCTCTTCCATGTCGGTGCGAATGGTCAGGGTGCCGCCGTCGGGCATGGAATCCAGGGCATTGGAAATCAGGTTGCCGATGGCCTGTTCCACCTGGTTGGGTTCCAGGTAGACCCGGGGCAAATCATCACGGTACTGCTCCCTCACCTCCAGTTTTTTTTCGCCCCCGTACAGCCCCAGGTAAAAGGAGACCGCGTGCCTCACCACCTGGTTGATATCAGCGCGGTTCAGCTCACCGCCCTTACTGGTCACAATCAGGATATCACGGAGAATGGCCTCGAGCCGGTTGACCTCGGCGATAATGGTCTGGGCGTACTGGTATTCCCGCGATCCTTCCGGCAGCCTGGCCAGCAGGCGTTTGGAAAATCCCCCCAGGGCGGTGAGGGGATTTCGGATCTCATGGGCGACTCCGGCGGTCAGGCGCCCCAGGGCCGAGAACTTTTCGCTCTCTATCAGCTTCGCCTGCATCCGTTCCAGGTTTTCCAGGGTCTCGGAGAGCTGGGCGTTGAGCTGTTCAATTTTTTCCTTGTCTGTTTTCAGTTTTTCATGGATCAGGCCTGCCGGCAGGCCGATGAGATAGAGAAAGATGATTCGCACCCCGATGGCGGTCCAGTGAATTTGACCAAGAAAGGGCAGGACATTAAGCAGATAGAGCCCGGCGGCCAGAGTGGTGACAAACAGACCGAAAACCCGGCCGAAGTAGAGGGTGTGCAGCACGACCAGGAGATAATAACCGAGAAAAAAACTGTTATCGACCCGGTTCTCGAGCCTGACCAGGTAGTAGACAAAAATCAGATCAAAGACAAGAGAGAGGACATATATCTGGCGGATGCGATCGGCCCGGCAAAAGATAAGCCCGTAGAGGACACCGCTGTAGATGATAAAGATGAAAAGTGCAATGAAGTAGCCCCGTGACTCGACGACCGAAACCGGAGCAAAAAGCAGCCAGGCGGAACTGCCAACGATGGTGGCCAGTCTCAGGACAAAAAAGAGCCTGTCGCTGAAGGTAAAAAGCTGCTCGAATCGCTGTCGACAGTTTTTCAGCAAGGAAAAGGGCATGGAAACACCGGCGTTGGTCGTTGATCCTGATTCCGTGGGCCGGGAGGCATACCTCCTGATTCCACGGACAGCCTTCCTCTGGGTTATGTACTCGAGTACTTGAGAGCCGGCAACAACACCAAGCTTCAGGATACCGCTCTTTCCACGTTATCAGGCTGATCTTTGCCGGATGAACCAGATACCGGTGAGGCAGATCACGATGCCTGCCCCTGCCACCACATATCTGGCTCCGGTTACGTCGATGGCAAACAGGGCCTTGAGCACCAGCAAAAGGCCGACGATAATAAGGAGCCAATCCACACAGACACTGATCCAATGGAGCATTTTTCGGAACCATAAAACCAGGTGCGCCATCAGGTCTTCACCACCGTATAGCTCACGCCACCGGATTCTACCTTTTTTTCCACTATCCGGCCGTCGTTCAAGACAATGACGCGGTCCATACGTCCGGCCGTGTCCGGGTCGACAATAAATCGCAATATATCACCCTGATGCATGGAGCGAAGACGTAACCTTACGTCTCTGTATCCTCGTCAGCAGTCACCCCGATAGTCAAATCTCCGCCTCTCCCCCACCACGATGTAGATTCCTCATTTGAGTAGATTTTCACTGAAGCTCTATGGTACAATGAACCAGACCAAAACAAAAGAGGTGATCCATGACCCAGAAGAAAGAAACCTGTGAAGTCTGCGGCAAAACCACGACCACCGGCCTGACAAAATGCAAGGGATGCGCACGCATGTACTGTACAAAATGCCAGAGCCCCTCGACCAGTCAGGACTTCTGCCGGGAATGCGTCGCCATGGAAGGAGTGGTCTCCAAGGAAGACTGATCCCGCAGCCGGGATATCGACCTATTTCTGCCACGGCAGAACGACAATCGTTGAAATGGAATTTTTCGGCGAACCGTCAATCAGTTTGTCGCTATAGGTCAGGTAGACCAGGGTATTGCGTTTTTTATCATAAAAACGGACCACCTGCAGTTTTTTAAACAGCAGCGAGGTGGATTTCCTGAACACCCGTTTCCCATCGGCCCTGCCACTGGCCACCTCCGGCGGCAGGATGATAGGCCCTGTCTGCCTGCAGGCCAGCGAAGCATCGGATCTGTCTTCTGCCACCCCGAGGCTGCCCCGGATACCGCCGGTCTTGGCCCGGCTGACATAACAGGTTGCGCCGGGTATATCGGGATCGTCAAAGGCTTCGATGACGATCTTGTCATTGGCCCCCACCAGCTTGAAAGTGGTGGAGACCTCACCGATCTTCTCTGCCGCCGCCGGCCAGGTTGCCAGCAACACCATAACGATCGCTACCACCAGGCCCAGGCAGCTTTTTCTCATGTTGTTTCCTCCTGGTGCTTTCTGCAGGCCCGGTTCAGGGCACTGAGAAGCGCCTTGATCGAGGCCACGATGATGTCCGTGTCCACCCCGGCACCCCAGAACGGCCGCCCCTCCCCGTCGGTTACCATAATATAACTTACCGCCTTGGCCGACGACCCCCGGGTCAGGGCATGTTCATGGTAGGCCTGGAGAGTAAACTGGAGGCCAAGCCCTTCCCGGAGCGCCTGGCAGAAGGCGTCCAGCGGGCCGTTGCCAGCGGCCCGCAGCGTCTTTTCCTCCCCATGGACCTCTATAACCGCCTCCACCTCGGCGGACGAACGGGCCTCGTCATGGTCGATATGTCGTTTGAGGACGTTGAAACTCCGGAGCTTGTAGCACGAGTCGGCCTGCAGGTATTCGCGGTCGAAGGTGTGGTAGATGACCTCGCCCGGCAGCTCGCCGCCGGCCTCGTCGCTGATCTTCTGAATTATGGCCCCGAACTCCGGGTGCATGTCCTTGGGCAGCTTGAAGCCGAATTCCTTGTCCATGACATAGGCCACCCCGCCCTTGCCGGACTGGCTGTTGATCCGGATGATCGACTCATAGGTCCGGCCCACATCCTGCGGATCGATGGGCAGGTACGGAACCGCCCATATACCGGAGTTGTCCTTCTCCACCGCGGCCATACCCTTGTTGATCGCATCCTGGTGAGACCCCGAAAAAGCGGTATAGACCAGCTCACCGGCATAGGGATGCCGGGGATGGACTGGCAGCTTGGTACAGCGCTGGTAGACATCTATAACCCGGTTGATATCGGAAAAATCAAGCTTGGGATCCACTCCCTGGGTGAACATATTGAGCGCCACGGTCATGATGTCCACGTTGCCGGTACGCTCACCGTTACCAAAAAGGGTGCCCTCCACCCGGTCGCCACCGGCCATCAGGGCCAACTCGGTGGCTGCTACCGCGGTACCCCGGTCATTATGGGCATGGAGACTGATGAGTGCACAGTCGCGGTTTTTCAGGTGGCGGATAAACCACTCGATCTGATCGGCATAGACATTGGGGGTGGACATCTCCACCGTGGCCGGCAGATTGATTATCACCGGCCGCTGTGGAGTCGGCTCCCACACCTCCATGACCGCCTCGCAGATCTCCAGGGCGAAGTCCAGCTCCGTACCTGTGAAACTCTCAGGAGAATATTCGTAACGGATGTCGGTATCGGTCCTGGCCGCCTCCTCACGGATGACCTCGGCTCCCCGGACCGCCAGGTCGATGATCTCTTTCTTTTCCATGCCAAAGACCACCTGACGCTGCAGAGTCGAGGTGGAGTTATACAAATGGACCACCGCCTGTCTGGCCCCTTTCAGCGCCTCGAAGGTCTTGCGGATCAATGGTTCCCGGGACTGGGTCAGCGTCTGGATGAGCACATCGTCCGGGACGAGATCCCGCTCAATGAGCAACCGGGTAAAATCATGCTCAATCCGTGAGGCTGCCGGAAAGCCGACCTCAATCTCCTTGAAGCCGATATCCACCAGGAGCTGAAACATCTCCAGTTTCTCTTCCAGGTTCATGGGCTGGACGAGCGCCTGGTTGCCGTCCCGCAGGTCCACGCTGCACCAGATCGGCGCCTGGGTGATCGTTTTATCCGGCCACGTCCGATCGGGCAGATGGACCGTGGGATAGGGGCGATATTTTTTCAACTTATCAGTAAACATTGTCTTTCCCTCTTCATGGAAAAAATCTGATTACCATCAATCTTCAGCATTGAAACCGGTGTCGACCTCACTTGTTTCACGGGACGCCATAAACCCGTCCCTGGGAGCTTGACTGTGGCCATCCAGGCCACAGACACCCGTGAAACAAGTAAGGCCGACACCTTCATCCATCGGTGGCTGAATGTCAGTGGTAATCACAAAAAAAAAGCCACGATTCACTCAAGTGAACCGTGGCTGCGGGAACCGTTCTACTCCTGACACCTCAGGACAAAGCTTCTCCTTCTGCCACAGTTCGTCTGTGCAGTCCCGGTAGAGGCAGGATTAGGAGAAGGATTGCTTGATTCATATACTTTTATTCTTTGCTGTTTTTGATTTGATGATGCCTTAATACTAAAACTGCTGGCCGGTTTGTCAAGCTCAATCTGCCCGATTCCCCAACTTCCGGCAACAGGTGGCAGCCAGCCTGAAAAAGATTGACTTTACCCCATCCTGCTTTTAAAAATCATCTGCAGCAGGCTGTGTATGATCCGGTTTTTTCCGGTACTTCCCCGTGGTCTGTTTTCTGTCCTGCTACATCAATTTTCATCTCAATCCTGCCACAGTTGTCCATGCTCCGGAAAGGTCGAGACGACCGCAGGATTCAGCCTCCGATAACTTTCTTGAAAACACAGGATTAGACTGCTATGGCTCGGATCAACCTTCGCAACATGGCCATCAACCAAAGTGGTGTCATTACCGCTGTAAAAGTCGGCGGGGAGTTGGGCCGTCGTATCCGGGAAATGGGATTGGTACCCGGTACAGAGATCACTATCAAGCAGCGTGCTCCACTCAACGACCCGGTGGCACTCCGGGTGATGGGCGGCACCCTTACCCTTCGCAACAACGAGGCTGATTTTATCGAAGTGGAAACAAAGGAATGAACCTGTCCGCAATCCGGCACCTCCTGCTCCGGATAACAGCGGTCTGCTGTCTTCTGCTGTCTGTATGTATTGCCCCGCATGCCATGGCGGGGTTGTCCCTGCCTGGATTAAGCAAGCCGGACCAGAACCCTGTCGGATCTTCTGCCGGGCTGGAAAGCGGGACTGCACCCACGAAAGAGACAGGCAGCCTGCAAGACAGTCCCGAAACGGATATTCCCGTGCCTTCTCTGCGTACGGCAAGCCCGCTGGTCATTGACAAGATATTCAAGCAAACGCTAGAGGAAAGCGAGTATCTTGTCTCACGCTTCAGGCTCCAGATACACGGAATACAGCACCTGCCCGGTGAACTGGCAAAGATATGGAATAAAATAGAAGATGGACATGCGCCCGGTTATCCCCTTCAACTGACGCTGACAGCCTTTGCCATTATCACCACAGCACTGCTCATCGAATATCTTGTCCGGCGTCTCACAGGTCCTTTCCGCAACCTTATCGTCACATTCGACACCTGCAACCTGATGCAGCGCTCCTGGTGCATCTTTCTAAGGGCTGTGTCTGAATGTGCGTTTCTTCTCCTCTTTTTCTTTGTCAGCTTTATCCTTTACTTCATTTTTCTGCCCCGCACCGGTCTGCCCTACCTGTTTGGCGGCTCCATATTCAAAGCGGTCTACCTGGTTCGTATCATCCATCTTATTTCCACCCTGTTGCTGGCTCCCAGATATTCGACCCTGCGTATTCTACCAGTGAGTGACTGGACAGCCCGGTTTCTGTCCAGATGGATTTTTATCGGTATAATCCTTATTGCCTTCCTCGGACGGATCGGTTTCCTGTTCAAGAAGACCCACGCAGACGAAGCGGCCTTTCTGGCTCTTGCCGGCCTGTTTGTCCTCGTTACCTGCACCATTTTTGCCGCCATCATTCTGCGCAGCAGGAAGCGCGTGGCCGAGGCAATACGCCGGACAGAACTGCATGCAGGCAACGAGGCCGCATCACCGCTTATCCTGCGTACTGCCAGAACCTGGTATATCCCGGCCATGATCCTGATCTTCCTGCTGGCCTTTGTCTGGGAGATCAGGGTGCTGTCCACCGGTAAGATTTATTTCGGCAAAGTACTGCTCTCCAGCATGCTGCTGCCGATCTTTTTTGCTGCCGATCACTGGGGGCAGAAACTCTTTCTTTTTGCCTTCCACCGCTCCTGCCAGCAAAAGAGTTCTCCGATCAATCGGAACAGGACCGAAGAAAACGGTTCGCAGCAATCCCCTGACCCTCGGTTGACACCTGACATCTTTCTTGTCAATTATTTTCCCAGATTGCGGACTGCCTATCGGTTGCTGCTGATGGCTCTTTTCACCTTCCTGGTCCTCTCGATCTGGGACATCGACATTGTCCATGCCGGACAGGCCTTTACCCAGTCACTGCTTCTGGTTATCACCGTACTGCTGATAGCGTACCTGATATGGCACCTTTTCAGATCCTGGATCGACACCAAAATCCAGCTCGAAATCCCGGAAGAGGACGAAGAGGCGGACGAAGGAGGCAAGGGAGGGTCCCGGCGCGGTACCCTGCTGCTCCTTTTTCGCAAGGCAGTGCTGACACTGCTTTTTATCATCACCACCATGGTTGTCCTCACATCGGTTGGGGTCAACATCATACCGCTCCTTGCCGGAGCAGGAATCCTCGGCCTTGCCATCAGCTTCGGCGCCCAGTCTCTGATCACCGATATCTTTTCCGGTCTTTTTTTTCTCATCGATGACGCGTTCCGACTTGGTGATTACGTAGACTGCGGCGGCGCCAAGGGCACGGTGGAACATATTTCCCTGCGTTCCCTGCGACTCAGGCACCACCGGGGAATGGTCCATACCATTCCTTTTGGCCAGATCGCCACGGTCACCAACTACACCCGCGATTACATTATAATGAAGCTGGACTTCCGGGTCCGCTACGACACCGACGTGGAGAAGGTGCGCAAGATCATAAAGCGGATTTATAAAGACCTGCTGGCAGATCCGGAATTTGGCCCGAAACTGCTGGGCAAGCTGAAATCACAGGGGGTGTACGCCATGGATGATTCAGCAATGATCATGCGGGTCAAGTTCACCACCCGGCCCGGCGATCAGTTCGTTCTGCGCAAGGAAGTCTATCGCCGTATACAGGAAGCTTTTCGCGAACATGGCATCGAGTTTGCCCACCGCAATGTTACAGTGTACGTTCCCCCGGAGGTAAAAAATGATCTGCAGAACCGTTCTCCGGAAGAAAAGATCAGCAAACTCGGCGCGGCTGCTGCGGCGGCTGTTATTCAGGGAGGAGAAGAGCAACAGCAGCAGAAGGAAGACTCCAGGTAATTCAGAGCAGCACATGACCTGTTTTGGTTTGCTTCTCTTCAAGTCGCTTCTTCCGGCAGCCTCAACCTGAAACATAAAAATTGTCCACCCATAACCCTCGCGGACGTAATTTTTATTTAACTCATCATCCTGAACCATATTTCGATTGGGCCCAGCCAAAAAGAACCTTGAAAATTATCCCGAACCCACCACACGTCGAGATAACTTCCAGATAAACCAGCATGGCTGGACCAGGTAAGCGACCGAAGGGAGACTCCGGGTTTCGGCACGGCCCATCCACAACAACCTATTAAAATCACTATGGAATTACTATAATCTGTGGTGATTTTCGGATAAATTGCTTTCCATGTCCTCTGTTTCTTCAGACCATATTTACAAAATACTGCGTGATACCTTTGGTTTTGACTCGTTCAGAGAAAACCAGGAAGAGGTGGTCCAGGCCCTGATCCAGGGCCGCGACGTATTCACGGTCATGCCCACCGGCGGCGGCAAATCGCTGTGCTACCAACTGCCGGCATCACTTATGGACGGCACCTGCGTGGTCATTTCGCCGCTTATCTCGCTCATGAAAGACCAGGTGGACCATGCCCGGCATCTGGGTATTCCGGCCGCCTGTCTCAACTCATCCCTCAGTGCCAGGGAACGAAGCGGTGTCCTTGAAGATTTCACCGGTGGCCAGCTCGACCTGCTTTACCTGGCTCCCGAGCGGGTGGCGCTGGCCGACTTTTCCAGCCTGCTGCAACGGGTGAAACTCTGTTTCATTGCCGTGGACGAGGCCCACTGCATCTCGGAATGGGGGCACGATTTCCGGCCCGATTACCTGCAGCTCACCGAACTGCGCAGGCTGCTGCCCACTGTGCCCCTGGCCGCCTTTACCGCTACCGCCACCCACCGGGTCCAGACCGACATCATCAAGCGGCTCAACCTGCATGACCCCCTGGTGGTCCGTGCCTCATTCAACCGACCCAATCTCCACTACGCGATCTTTCCAAGAGAAAATATCCTGCGCCAGATCCACCAGGTCGTCCGGGAACAGGATGGGGAACCTGGTATCGTTTACCGGCTCAGCCGGGCCGACGTGGACAAGACCGCCCTCTACCTGCAGGAACATGATATCCGCGCCCTGCCCTACCACGCCGGGCTGGACGGCGGGGTCCGCCAGCAGAACCAGGAGGCCTTCAACCGGGACGAGGTGCAGGTCATCGTCGCCACGGTGGCCTTTGGCATGGGGATCGACAAGTCCAATGTCCGGTTTGTCATCCACGGGGACCTGCCCAAGAACATGGAGAGCTATTACCAGGAAACCGGCCGGGCCGGCCGGGACGGGGAGAAAGCATACTGTGTGCTGTTCTTCCAGCGCGGTGACATGGGACGGCTGGGTTATTTCCTCAACCAGATCGACAATGAGGAGGAGCGACGGGCCGGCTGGAAAAAACTGGAACAGATGGTCTCCTATTGTGAAAGAAGCGTCTGCCGTCGTCACCAGATCCTGAGCTATTTCGGGGAAGAATATCCGCGGGATAACTGTGGTGGCTGCGATGTCTGCACCCGGGGAGTGGAAGAGGTGGAGGCCACCACCGAGGCCCAGATGCTTATGTCGGCCATCTATCGCACGGGACAGCGGTTCGGAGCCACCTACATCATCGACATCGTCACCGGGGCTCGAACCAAAAAGATCCTGGAACTTGGCCACCACCGGCTCAAGACCTACGGGGTGGGCAGCAAAAAGCCAAAGGCCTTCTGGCGCAGGCTCACCGATGCCATGCTGCAGCACGGGTTGCTCCGGGCCACCGGGGACCGCTATCCACTGCTGCAGATAACCCCCAAGGGCGAGGATGTGCTCTTTGGCAGGCAACCCTTTACCTATACCCGCCTCATCCACCCGGAGCAAAGCCAGGAAGCGGCCCGGAAAGAGCTGAGTCCCAATCCGGAACTGTTCACCATCCTGCGCGAACTGCGTCGTCTCCAGGCAGAGGCCGAAGATGTGCCGCCCTACGTGATTTTCTCCGACCGGAGCCTGCGGGAGATGGCCACCTTCCTGCCAGCCACAGACCGGGAGATGCTCACCATCCACGGGGTGGGACGTATAAAGCTCGAACGCTACGGCCAACGCTTTCTCTCCGCCATCCGGTCCTGGCTCGAGAGACATCCCGAGGTGGAGAAGCCCGCAACCAGCGTATCACCCCTGCCGGAAAAAACAAAACCGGTCGCCGGCGCCAGTGTGGAGGAAAGTGGCCGACTGGCCGCCGAGGGAATGACCCTGGAAGAGATCGCCACAAGGCGGGGTCTCAAACCAATGACCGTTGCCCAGCACCTGGAGACCTGGCTCGAGCAGGGAGGAGATGTGGATATGGACCGGTTACTCAGCGCGGAAAAGCAGGCCCGGCTCAAGGTAGAATTCGAAACCCATGGCCTGGCCTACCTCAAGCCGGTGGTCGAATCCCTGGAGGGTCTTGTCAGCTTCGACGAAGCCAGGATCATGCGAGGCTACCTCAGGAGACAACAGTAGCCTCCGCGATAACGCCCCTTTTTCTACTCTTTCCTGCCCTCAAGGGCCTTTCGTACCGCCCTGGCCAGGTCTTGCACACCGATGGGTTTCATCAGCAGCTGGTTCACCCCGTTTTTCCCATCCCTGTAGGCGCTGAGTTTGTCACTGTAGCCCGTGCAGATGATGATCGGTATGTCGGGGCGGATCTTATGCAGCTCCTCAACCAGCTGTTCGCCGCTCATCCCCGGCATGGTCATATCGGTGATAACCAGGTCAAAACCGTCTGGATCCTGACGGAGTTGATAGAGCGCTGCCCCGGGATCGGTGGTGGCCCAGACCGTGTACCCCAGCCGCTCAAGCATCTGCCTGCCCAGATCTGCGATCATGGGCTCATCATCGACAAAGAGGATTCGCTCTCTTCCGCCGGGAACCTGAGACAGCTCCCTGTGGGCCCGGTCAGCGCTCTCGGCACGAACCACCGGGAAATAGAGTTCGAACACGGTTCCCTTCCCCGGTTCGCTCTCGACCGAAATGACCCCGCCGCTGCCGGTAACGATTCCATGTACCGTGGCCAGTCCGAGACCGGTACCGCGATCCTCTTCCTTGGTGGTGAAATAGGGCTCAAAGATTCTATCCTGGATCTCCTCGGGTATACCGCAGCCGGTATCGCCGACCCGCAGCACCAGATAGGGTCCCGGCCGCAGACCCGGATGGGAGGCGGCAAACTCCTCGTCCACCTCCACCGGCCGCAGACTGACCGACAGGATGCCTCCGGTCCCGGCCATGGCGTGCTGGGCATTGGTGCAGAGATTCATGATCACCTGGTGGATCTCGGTGGGGTCAGCCAGTACACACTCCCGGCCCGACCCGATCTGCTGTTCGATATGAATATCCGCCGGCAGGGCGGCCCGAATCAGTTTCAGGGCTTCCTTGATCACCAGCCGGATATCGAGGGGGGACTTCTCCTGCTTGGCCTGGCGACTGAACGAGAGTATCTGGCGGACCAGGTTCTTGGACCGGTTGGCCGCCAGCAGAACCTGATCCAGATACTCGGCAAGCTGGCTGTCCGGCGGAACAGCGGTCTTGCAGAGCTCGGTATAGCCCATGATCGGGGTGAGGATATTGTTGAAATCGTGGGCGATGCCGCCTGCCAGGGTACCGATGGCCTCCAACCGCTGAACCCGCTGGCGCACCTTCTCAAACTGCCGCTCTTCGGTCACTTCCCGGCGAACGGAAACAAAATGGGTAATCTCGCCATGTTCGTCAAAGACCGGTGAAATGGTGGCCTCCACCACATAAATGGACCCGTTCCGGTTGCGGTTGACGAGATCTCCCTTCCAGGTCCGGCCACTGTAGATGGTTTCGTGGAGAGATCGGTAAAAGGATTCGTCATGCCGACCACTGCGCAGGAAACGGGGTGTGTGGCCCATGGCCTCATCCCGACTGTAGCCGCTTATCTTCTCGAACCCTGCATTGACAAAGATAATCTTTCGATCCCGGTCGGTGATGATGACACTCTCGGCGGCAAACTCCATGGCCTTGGACAGGAGGAACCGGTCCTGTTCGGTTTGCACCAGGGTGGTGATGTCGCGGCAGATGCCGCCCACTCTCTTCCTGCCATCGGCGAGCTGGACCGGAAAAAGGGTAACGTGACGATGGACGGGACCATGATCGCCAGGCAGGCTGTATTCCAGGGTCCGGACCCGGTTCTGGGCCAGGCCCCTGGCACATTCCCGCCGCAGGGAACGGGCGATGTCGGCTGGAAATACATCCTCCAGTGGTCTCCCCATAAGATCATCACTGCCCGGGGAGCCAAGGTGGCTGAGACGATTGTTGGTGGCAATGAACTCGCCCTTCTCGCTGAGCATGAAGATGTGGTCTTCCGACGACTCAACCAGGGCCCGGATCTCCTCGCTTTTTTCCGCCAGGGCCGCGGTCTGGTGCCGCAGGCGGAGAAAGACATTGATCCGGCTGACCAGTTCGGCCTTGGACAGGGGCAGGCGCAGGCAGTCATCAACCACCCCGGAGTTGAGCCAGTCGGCCGCACTGCCACGGTGATCGAGGGCGACGATAATCGGCAGGAAGACCGGATCTGCCTGTTTGAGCCCCAGGAGAAACGACCTCCCGCACCGGGTGGCGGACGGCGCATCGAGCAGAACCAGGTCAGGCCCTTCCAACACAGCCTCGTCCAACCTTATAACCCTGTGGTCAAAGGAGGTGAGATGATCGCGTACCAGCCGCTCATCGGCGGGCCGGGCAAAGGAGATGGCTATCGTTCCCTGCAGCTGTGTCACTGGTACCCATTACAGCTCAGGTTTAGTGCCCAGATCCTCCACATGGGGTACTCCAGTGAGTAAGCCCCGCAGGCGGGTCAGTTTTTCGCCCACCAGGATCCCCTCTTCCGTGATCTTGAATTCCCGCAGGTCACTTTGAAAATTACCATGTCTCTTCTTCAGGCAGGCCACCACCTTGATGATCTCACCGGAGTACTCGGCGTACCGGAGCATCAGGACGTTATCGGTCAGGTAACTGACTCCGTCTTCGGAGATGCGCAGATCACCCATGATGTACTGCATCTCGTTGAGCAGAAAAAGGGAGGCCCGCTTGCGACGCAGATAATTGAGTATATTCTGAACATTGGCCGCCATGTTGCCGAATTCGTCCATGGCCAGTTGATAGCCGCGCAGGCTGTCGATGATAATGATCCGCCGGCCTTGTTCCTCCACGTCCCGGCGGATGATCTCCAGAAACTCATCGGGATAAAGTTCCAGCGGATTGACTTCGCAAAGAGCTACGGTTCCATCCTCCAGGCAGCCGTTGAGGGGAATACCGATCCCCTGGCACCGGTCCAGGATTGATTCAGTGCCCTCTTCAAAACAGTACATGATTCCCCGGGTTCCCCGGCGGGCGGCCTGGACCAGAAAATGGGTTGCCAGGGAAGATTTTCCTGTCCCGGATGGGCCGGTGAGCAGGGTGCAGGTGCCCATATGGAAGCCGCCCATGAGCAGCTCATCAAGTGACTCGATACCGGTTGAGAGCAGAGCACTATCGCCGCCGGGTCGTTTGAGGATTTCCACACAGTGGGGGTAGACGACGATACCTTCATCGGTGATACGCATGGGATGGCGGCCGGACAGATAGCTGCTGCCCCTGAACTTGGAAATCTCCAGGGTGCGGATCTCAACCACCCGCTCCTTGGAAATTTCACTGTGCAGCCACAGGATTCCGTCCACGGCCATGGCAATGGACTGCTCCCGCTCAAGTTCACCGGGCTCGAAGAGCAGCAGGGAGAGGCACTGGCGTCGGGAAAGATGGTTGATCAGCTGCTGGACGTGCTTTCTGTACTGGTACTCGTCGGTGGAGAGGTAGCGCAGGTTGGTCACCGAGTCAATAACCAGCCGATCGGGCTCATACTCCTCGATGGCGGCGTGAATCTTCTTCCATATGGATTCCTCTTCCACCTCGCCGGGCGAAAACACCGAATACTCACCATTGGTTTTCGGTTCACCGTCGGACAGGGTCATATCCACCAGGTTGATGCCTTTGAGTTGCCAGCCAAAACTGGCGGCATCGCGACGGATGGTGGTAACCGATTCGGTAAGGGAAAGAAAGAGGCAGCGGCTTTTGCTCTGCTGGCACTGACGCAGAAACTGAAGGGAAAGGATAGTCTTGCCGGCCCCCGGGCCACCGACCAGAAGATAACTTGACGCCGGGATGAATCCTCCATGGAGAATCTTGTCAAGTCCGGTGACACCGGTGGGGATACGACGTACAGTCATGGTGGTTTCTCCTGGCACACTGATTTGTTCCTGAGAGCTCTGAAAAAATCCTTTGTCTGCATCCTGTTCCTGCAGGTCAAAACCCTGGTAGAACGAGTGGTTACCGGCGGCAACACGTGGTGTCATCAAGAGCTTAACAGGGCAGTTCCACTGCGATTTATCGTACCTTATTTTATATGGGACCGGGCAAGGATAGTCAAGTTGAGGGAGCTGATTTTTTCCCGGAAGGCGGCATTTCCTCTTCCCCCTCTTTATCCGTGGTGCGGATCTCGACCCCGGCCTCCCGCAGCAGCTGGACAGCGGTGCCCTCATGGAGCCGGGGGACAAGGATTTCATCCGGTTTGAGGGACAGCAGCCAGTTACCCACCAGCAACCCCTTCTTGCGCTCGGCATGGAGATGGGGATTTTCGACAAATTCCCTCTTCAGTACCCGGCCATTGCGGGTATCCACGGTTTCGACCAGGAACCAGGGCGCCCGGGTAAAATGCTCGCAGACGTCCCCTTCCGGCCGCTCAACCGGAGTGATGCGGCGGATAATATGATCGGGATGGTAATGGGGCCGGATCCGGGCCATGACCACCCGGGGGAAGCGGGCAGGAATCAGCTCCTCGAGCCGGTCGGCCACATGGTCGGCAATCTTGTGGGACGGGGTGTGCATGACCACATCCATGTCGAGGATAAAACGGCCCCCGGCGGTCCGGCTCAAACATTCTTTCACCCGGGTGATGCGGGGATGGCTTTCGACAAAGGCGATGATCTCCCGTTCCGTTTCCCGGTCAATGGAGGCATCGAGCAGGTCCTTCAAGGCGGTAATCAGCAGAGAAGCACCGGCCCGAAAGACAAAGAGTGACACTACGGCTGCAGCCCAGCGGTCCACCTGGTAGCCAAACCGGGTGGCAACCAGGCCGATGAGGACCACGGCCGTAGACAGGGCATCGGCCAGATAATCGCGGGCATCGGCCTGCAGGGCTGGAGAATCGAAGCGACGCCCGGCCCGCAGCTGATAGATACCAAAGCCAAGGGCAACCACCAGCGAAACAAAGGCCACGGGCAGGGCAATGGTGGTATCGGGCAGCCGTTCGGTGCCGAACAGGGCCTGGCGACCGATCTCATAGCCGGCCACAATCACGGCGATGGAGGTCACCAGCGTGGCAACTGTTTCCGCCTTGTACAGGCCGTAGGGAAAGGAGGGATGTTCACGGCTGGCGACCCAGAGTCCGAGCCAGGCGGCCATGGAGGCCAGGACGTCGGTGGCTGAATGGATGGCGTCCCCGATAAGCGCCGTTGAACCGGCGGCAACCCCGGCAATACCCTTGCCTGTGGCCAGACAGAGATTGAGAACAATGGAGATCGCGGCGCGGCGGCGGGCGGATCTGAGATTGGCACGGGATATATCAGAACTCATCGAGACCAGCGCTCTTGGACTGTGTGGAGGTTGCAGAGTATGCTACAGGAAAACATGGCCCAGACAATAATGCTCCAGGAAAAAATAACAAGCTGATATTTGATAAAAATTATCAAAAGTTATCCTTGCAAAATGTGTTGACAGTGCTCATTGTTTGGTGTACCTAAACTTACAAAAATCACCGGAGCGCAATATGAGCAAGAACAATCCGAACATGCTGTTTCGCTGTCTCAAGGGCAAGAGAAATAAATGTCGGATGAGACGTGGGTGTGCTGGGCCATCACAGGCAGGCGTGATTGAGCCCCTCTCCCGGACCTGCTGCCGGGGAAAGGTTAAGGTATGCCGGATAACCGGCGACCGCAAGCTCTGTGCGAGGATGGCCTCTATGGGACTGCTGCCCGGCTCGGAACTTGAGTTGATCTGTCCCGGCCATGGCCATAACTGCATGGTGAAAATCGGTGGAGGAACCCTCAGCCTGGATATGCCGCTGGCGGAAAACATCTATGTGACCCCAGTGTAGTTTTTTTCTCTCGTCTCTCTCTTTTTTTTGCCCTTGTTTTAGGGAGCCCTAATGCCTGATTACACCCATTGGTGAGCCTATGCAGAACTCTATTGTCTTCATTATTGTAGTGGTCATTGCGCTGGGTTTTATTATCCGGCTTTACAGAAGGCTTGTCAGTAAAACGGTTTCTGGCTGCGGCTGGGGCTGCAGCCACTGTTCTTCAGACTCCGGGAGCTGCAGCTTCAAGCCGCCGGAGCCCGATGACACCACAGAGGAAAAACCGTAACCATGCCTGAAATCAAAATCGCCCTGGCCGGCAATCCCAATGCCGGCAAAACCACCCTTTTCAATCACCTGACCGGGGCCCGCCAGCATGTGGGCAACTATCCCGGGGTTACGGTGGAAAAAAAAGAGGGCTTTTTCCAGCACAAAGGGCAGGAAATCCATGTTGTCGACCTGCCCGGCACCTATTCCCTGACCGCCTACTCGGTGGAAGAACTGGTGGCGCGGGATTTTCTGGTGGGGGAACGGCCTGATGTGGTGGTCGACGTGGTCGATGCCTCCAACCTGGAGCGCAATCTTTACCTCACGGTGCAGTTCCTGGAACTGGGCGTACCTCTGGTCCTGGCCCTGAACATGGTGGACGTGGCCCGGAGCCGCGGCATCACTATTGATACCGGGAAGCTGAGCCAGCTGCTGGGGGTGCCGGTTGTGCCCATCATCGCCCGTTCCGGTGAAGGGGTCGAACAGCTCATGGACACGGTTGTGGCGGTGGCAGCGGACAATAAGGCCACTCTTTCCCCGGCCCTACTCCGCTACGGCCCTGACCTGGACCCGGTGATCACGAAAATGACCGCCATCATCGGGGAACACCAGCTTCTGACCGACCTCTATCCGCCCCGGTGGACAGCGCTCAAGATTCTTGAAGACGATGACCAGATCCTCGACAAGATCAGGAAGGCCTCCCCGCCCCTGGCCGATGAGCTGCTCCAGCTCAGCCAGACCGTCACCGCCCATCTCCAGCAGACCCTGGACGTCTATCCCGAGGCGATCATTGCCGATCACCGGTATGGATTTATCAAATCCCTTCTCCGCCAGGGGGTGGTCACCCGCCAGTTCCGCACCGACCGGCTCTACGCCTCGGACCGGATAGACAAGGTGGTCACAAATCGGGTTCTGGGGCCGATAATCATGGCCCTGGTTCTTTTTGGCCTCTATACCTTCACCTTCAACTATTCTTCTGTCTTTGTCGACTGGCTGGCCGCTGGTTTCAGCTGGCTTGGTGATCTCGCCGATACCACCCTGCCGGACGGCCCGCTCAAATCCATGATCATCTCCGGCGCCATCGATGGTGTCGGCGGTGTACTTGGCTTTGTTCCGATTATCATGTTCATGTTTTTCGGTATCGCGGTCCTGGAAGACTCGGGCTATCTTGCCAGGGTGGCCTTTATGATGGACCGGATATTTCATTTTTTCGGCCTGCACGGCTCCTCGGTCATGCCGTTTATCATTTCCGGCGGTATTGCAGGCGGCTGTGCTGTTCCCGGTGTGCTGGCAACCAGGACCCTGCGTTCGCCCAAGGAACGGATGGCAACCCTTCTGACGGTACCCTTCATGAACTGTGGCGCCAAGCTGCCGGTGCTCACGCTTCTGATCGGCGCGTTCTTTTCCCGGCACCAGGCCAGATACATGTTTCTTGCCACGGTTGCGGCATGGCTGGTGGCCCTGTTTGCGGCGAAATTCCTCCGCATGACCGTACTCAAAGGCGCCTCCACGCCCTTTGTCATGGAACTGCCGCCGTACCGGCTGCCAACCCTGCGGGGCCTCATGATCCATACCTGGGAACGGACCTGGGAATATATCAAAAAGGCGGGAACCGTCATCCTCGGCATCTCCATTCTGCTCTGGGCCATGATGACCTACCCCGGCCTGCCCGAGGAAACACGGAGCGCCTTTGATCAGAAGCGTCAGGAACTCAGCCAGATTATGTCCGCGGAAGAGATGGACCGTGCCCTGCTGGCCATTGATCAGCAGCAGGCCGAGGCCGCCCTGCGCCACTCTCTAGCCGGCCGGATAGGCACGGCGCTGGAATCGGTTTCCCGGGTGGCCGGCTTTGACTGGCGGACCAACATCGCGCTGGTGGGGGGTTTTGCCGCCAAGGAAGTCATCATCTCCACCCTGGGCACGGCCTATTCGCTTGGTGAAGTTGATCCCGAAGCATCGGGATCTCTCAAGGACCGGCTGATCGCCGATCCACACTGGAACCCGGTCACCGCCCTGGCCGTACTGGCCTTTATCATGTTCTATTCGCCCTGCTTTGTCACCATTGTTGCCATTGCCCGGGAGGCGGGTTCCTGGAAATGGGCTTTTTTCTCCATGGCTTTCAATACGGTCTTTGCCTTTATCCTGGCAGTGATTATCTATCAGACTGGGATGCTGCTTGGTTTTGGTGGGTGATAACACAACCCGCAAAGAACAAAGAATAAACAAAAAATGCGGATTCTTGTCATAGAAGATGACCGGAAAATCGGCTCGTTCCTGCAGAAAGGGCTGCAGGAGGCGGGATACGCTGTTGATCTGGCATCAGATGGTGAGGAAGGGCTTGACGCCATGCAATCAGGCGTCTATGACGCTGCAGTTGTCGACCTCATGCTGCCAAAGCTCGACGGACTGACCCTGATCGAGCGCATCCGCAATCAGGGAATCACCACGCCGGTGCTCATCCTCAGTGCCAAACGATCCGTGGATGACCGGATCAAGGGGCTGCAGCAGGGAGGCGATGATTACATGGTCAAGCCGTTTTCCTTTGGCGAACTGCTGGCCCGTATCCAGGCCCTGATCCGGCGGGACAACCGGTCTGCCGAGACCCACAGCCTGAGTTTTGCAGATCTGCACATGAACCTGCTCACCAGGGAAGTTACCCGGGGAGGACAGGTAATCAACCTGCCGGCCCGGGAATTTGCCCTGCTCGAATACATGCTGCGCAACCAGGGCCGCATCCTTTCCAAGACAAGCATTCTGGAAAAGGTATACGATTACAGCTTTGACCCCCAGACCAACGTGGTCGACGTGCTGGTCTGCCGCCTGCGTAACAAAATCGACAAGGATTTTGACAGCAAACTGATCCACACCGTTCGCGGTATGGGCTATGTCCTCAAACAGGACAGCTGATCTTTCCGGCCTGCCCCACTGTAACCAAACGGCTCCAGTGGACTCACGACAGTAAAGAATGCTGGTTACGGAATCGCAAGTATGTAACCAGTTCAAAGCCAATCACGCTGCCAAGCGTTCCTCCTGCAAACCATGGCAACGCGCGAGTCCACTTAATATCAGCCCCCAGCAGATAGAACAACATCACTGCAAACAGGGCTGCAGTGGGAAAGTAAACAAGCACTGACCGCTCTATGGCTTTCATCTCAACCTTTCTGAGGAAAAAAGGCGCAATCACAGCCCCGCCACTTAAAAAAATCATTCCGCAAACAAGCATGAAGCCAACACCTTCTGAGTGTTGCACCAGGTCAGCCAGGTGGTCATGCTTTGTGAATCCTACCTCGAACTGGGGACAGAAAAACAGGGTAAGAGTCGCGCAGACAGCCTGTATCCCGCCAAGTTTGGCGAAAATTTTCCAAAGGGCGGGGCGCAGATCATCACCGATGGTGGCCCTGAGCTTTTCTGTCAAAATCGCCGGAGGAGTGACGGGGTCAGAATCGACAAACTCAAGAAATTCCTTTTCCCAGTCACTATATTCTTCTTTCCTGTCTCTCATGTCACATCCTCGGGCTTGATAATTTTTCTCAACTTTTTCAAAGCCCTGCTCACAAGTTGACGGGCATTGGAGGAAGTGGTCCCCAATGTTTTTGCAATGTCCTCAAAGGAAAAATCTTCACCATAGCGCAGCTCAATGGCATGGCGCTGCTTTTTGCTGAGGTCCACGTTTTCGGGCAATAATCCGTCCAGGTTATGCTTATCCTCAACCTGGAGGGCCGTCGGGGTCACCTCCAGCTCATCCAGGGACACATCATGGTATTGTTTTTCCTTTTTCCTGTAGTGATCAATCAAACTGTTCCGCAGCACCGCATATAACCACGGCTCAAAAGGAAATTCACTTTTGTACCGTGACCGGGAATGGTGCAGCCTGAGAAATACATCCTGAAAGACTTCATCAATCTCGGCCCGATTTCTCAGTCTTTTGTGTAAATAGCCATACACCAGGGATTTATACCTGTCATAGAGGCAATTAAACGCCTCCATATCTCCCCCCTGATACAGAACCATGAGCTCTGATCCACCCATGGAGGTGTATGACTTTTTATTTTCATTCATAGATATATTCGTCAGGGAGTGCTGTTTTGTGACATGAACTATCCCATCCCCTCAAAACCAGCTTAACCGGGGTGTCGGTTTTTACTTGACCAGCTCAAAGAGCGCAAGCCCAAAGCAGCAGGGCTTGCCGTGCAGTCAGGGCACACAATTTCCCTTTATCCCCCTCCTCATGCCCGTGCCCGTGAATAAACTACCTCAACTGGATAAATGAAAAACTTTTCCCCTCGTCATCCGCCATACCCTCCCGAAGGATCGCCCCTTACCTTCACATTACTATCCAGCTGATACTACAGACTTTCCAGCTTACAAACAGGCGCTTTGACAGTGCCATTTCAGGCGGCCTCGGGCCAAGGGGACAGAATTTTATCAACCCGGCAAAAAAATAATTGTCACAAACCCGGGCTCGTCTGCGAACTCAACAGTATAGCCGCATCGTATTGGTCGCGGGCGGCACCCTGGCCGGGAACATACCGTTGTAAAGACCGTTAAACACAACCTGAATCAAGGAGAGCTTACCAACCATGAAACCACGCAAAACCATTCTGATCACCCTGTTTGTTCTGGTATCTTTACCCCTTGTTACCGTAGGGAACGCTTTGGCCCACTGCGACACCGTAGACGGCCCGGTGGTCAAAACAGCGCGGATTGCACTTGACAGGGAAGATATCACCCCTTTGCTGAAATGGGTCCGACCGGACAAGGAAGATGAAATCCGGGCCGCCTTTCAGAAAACTCTGGCCATGCGCGCCAAAGGACCGGATGTCAAAGAGTTTGCAGACACCTACTTTTTCGAAACCCTGGTCCGCATCCACCGCGCAGGGGAAGGAGCACCCTACACGGGACTGAAACCCGGAGGAGCAGTGGACCCGGCGGTTGCCCTGGCTGACAAGGCCCTGGAGAACGGCAATGTTGACAAGCTGGTCACAGTCCTCACCAATGCGATGGCAAGTGGTATCCGGGAGCGTTTTCAGCTGGTCAAGGAAACCAGGAAACATGCGGATGATTCTGTGGCAGCCGGCCGGGAATTCGTCGAATCCTACGTTACCTTCACCCACTACGTGGAAGGGCTCCATGGACTGATCAAAGGCGGAGCAGCCCATCATGGCGAAGCAGGGCATTGATTACAGTCCTCCATAACCAGAGTAAAAACAAAATCGAGTAGGGTGAGGCAAGGTAATTAAGCTTGCCTCATCCCTCTCACAGAACCGTACGTACGGGCCTCGTATACGGCTCCTGTTTATTTTCCTTCATACTGAAACAGAAATTCCGGTCTGTACAGATGCGAGGTCAAAGAGCCCCATTTCCCCATGCAGGCAGCTGTTGGGAAGGGCATAATGGCTCAGTGGACTTGCTGCATTGGCCCAGGAGTTCATCTTGATACTTTTGAACTCTCCTCTATAGCCCAGCTGTCTCAGTCTGCGGTGTAGCCTGCGCGGCTTTTTCCACAGCTTCAACTGAACAGCACGCAGCCGTCTTCTGATCCACCTCATCAGCCGAGAAAACTCACCCTTGCAGTTCGCTATTCGAAAGTAGTTGGCAAAACCCCTCAGCAACCGGTTGAGATCGGCTATCACCTTCTCAAGGTTCACCGGGGAGTTACGCCGGGTCATCGCCTTGACCTTCGCCTTGAAGGCCCTCACCTTGCCTCGCTGTATTCGGGTCATCACGGAGTGGATACAAACTCCAAGAAATTTAATCCCTTTGAGGCTGTGGCTTATATGGGTCTTTTCCTGGTTGACGGTCAACAGCAGTTCTTCTTCAAGATAACGACTGGCCTGGTTCAGTGCATTTTCGGCTGCGCTCTTTGACTGGCACAGGATCAGGATGTCGTCCGCATAGCGGACGATGCGGTGGCCACGATTCTTCATAAACTGATCGAAGGAATCAAGGTATACGTTGGCAATCAACGGGCTGATAACTCCGCCCTGCGGACTGCCGACCTCGCTGGCCTGCCAACCATCTCCTGTCAGAACACCGCTTTTCAAAAACTTCTCCAGCAGACCAAGAATACTTCCATCGCTGACCCGGCGACGAAACGAGGCAAGGATCAGGTCATGGTTCAACGTGTCGAAACATTTCGACAGATCCATGTCCACTACCCATTTCCGCTCGTACGTCCGGATGAACATCGTGGCCTTGCTGATCGCCTGGTGACAACTCCGACCAGGACGGTAGCCGTAGCTCGACGGATGGAAATCGCGGTCAAATATTGGTTGAAGTATATCCAGCAGGGCCTGCTGTACCACACGGTCACGGACTGCAGGTATGCCGAGTAGCCGTTTCCCGCCGTTCAGCTTCGGGATCTCCACCCGTCGCACGGCCAGCGGTTGGTAGCTCTTGTCCTGCAGTTCCGTCAGGAGATGATCGATATTGGTCGCAAATGAGCCGGCAAAATCATCGATGGACTGGCCGTCTATACCGGCAGCTCCTTTCGAGAATTTCACCTTGTAGAATGCCTTGACCAGGTTCTCCCGGCTCAGCATTCGATCATATAGGCTGTACCAGACTTCAACCATGCTCCTGTCCTGCGTTTCCCTTCCTCTATTTCCACCCGGAGACTTCGGTTCTTCAATGGGCGCGACCGCTTTCTATCCTCATGGGCAATATACGATCAACACTCCCATCTACTCCGGTGAACGGCCAAAATCGGCAGAGGACCTGTCACGGCATACCGCCGATAGCGTGCCCCGTCCCGTCGGACGGCTTGTGTTCAGTCTGCCAGGTGTCCATAGATTCCGGAAAACCTTCAAATAAACTTCATCCCTTCGCAACAGATATGGCTTTTGGCTCATAACTGCCCCCAACGAACCAGGCCGTTGGGTCATCCCGGTTTTATCCTCCACACTGTTACCAGGCTTCACAGGCCGGAATTTCATCACTACTACGGAATCATCTGCCACCTCACACCGCTTCGATCCGCCTTGGATTTCTCCTTGTGCTTCTCTTTTTCCGCTTAATGCGGAAACAGTGCAAGGCTTCCCCGGTTAAGGCGAACTCCCTGTGAGCGACCACATCCTCAATCACGTATCAGGACTGACCAGGTATCGGGCTTCGCGCTATTTAGGACGCTTACCCTCCTGATACGCCGAATCAGGTTCGCTTGCGCTATGTGCCGCTCACCTCCTATCGCTTCCTTCAGACCCTGCCGTTACCAGCAACGCCCTCGAAGTCTGCGCTTATCTGCGATTCGGATTGTCTTCCCCCTGGTCAGGGTGACGCCTGCTTAACACAGGCTGGGTTTGCCCGCCATGCCGGGCAAACATCGAGTAGGGTGAGGCAAGGTAATTAAGCTTGCCTCATCCCTCTCACAGAACCGTACGTACGGGCCTCGTATACGGCTCCTGTTTATTTTCCTTCATACTGAAACAGAAATTCCGGTCTGTACAGATGCGAGGTCAAAGAGCCCCATTTCCCCATGCAGGCAGCTGTTGGGAAGGGCATAATGGCTCAGTGGACTTGCTGCATTGGCCCAGGAGTTCATCTTGATACTTTTGAACTCTCCTCTATAGCCCAGCTGTCTCAGTCTGCGGTGTAGCCTGCGCGGCTTTTTCCACAGCTTCAACTGAACAGCACGCAGCCGCCTTCTGATCCACCCCATCAGCCGAGAAAACTCACCCTTGCAGTTCGCTATCCGAAAGTAGTTGGCAAAACCCCTCAGCAACCGGTTGAGGTCGGCTATCACCTTCTCAAGATTCACCGGGGAGTTACGCCGGGTCATCGCCTTGACCTTCGCCTTGAAGGCCCTCACCTTGCCTCGCTGTATTCGGGTCATCACGGAGTGGATACAAACTCCAAGAAATTTAATCCCTTTGAGGCTGTGGCTTATATGGGTCTTTTCCTGGTTGACGGTCAACAGCAGTTCTTCTTCAAGATAACGACTGGCCTGGTTCAGTGCATTTTCGGCTGCGCTCTTTGACTGGCACAGGATCAGGATGTCGTCCGCATAGCGGACGATGCGGTGGCCACGATTCTTCATAAACTGATCGAAGGAATCAAGGTATACGTTGGCAATCAACGGGCTGATAACTCCGCCCTGCGGACTGCCGACCTCGCTGGCCTGCCAACCATCTCCTGTCAGAACACCGCTTTTCAAAAACTTCTCCAGCAGACCAAGAATACTTCCATCGCTGACCCGGCGACGGAACGAGGCAAGGATCAGGTCATGGTTCAACGTGTCGAAGCATTTCGACAGATCCATGTCCACTACCCATTTCCGCTCGTACGTCCGGATGAACATCGTGGCTTTGCTGATTGCCTGGTGACAACTCCGACCAGGACGGTAGCCGTAGCTCGACGGATGGAAATCGCGGTCAAATATTGGTTGAAGTATATCCAGCAGGGCCTGCTGTACCACACGGTCACGGACTGCAGGTATGCCGAGTAGCCGTTTCCCGCCGTTCGGCTTCGGGATCTCCACCCGTCGCACGGCCAGCGGCTGGTAGCTCTTGTCCTGCAGTTCCGTCAGGAGATGATCGATATTGGTCGCAAGTGATCCGGCAAAATCATCGATGGACTGGCCGTCTATACCGGCAGCTCCTTTCGAGGATTTCACCTTGTAGAATGCCTTGACCAGGTTCTCCCGGCTCAGCATTCGATCATATAGGCTGTACCAGACGTCAACCATGCTCCTGTCCTGCGTTTCCCTTCCTCTATTTCCACGTGGAGACTTCGGTTCTTCAATGGGCGCGACCGCTTTCTATCCTCATGGGCAATATACGATCAACACTCCCATCTACTCCGATGAACGGCCAAAATCGGCAGAGGACCTGTCACGGCATACCGCCGATAGCGTGCCCCGTCCCGTCGGACGGCTTGTGTTCAGTCTGCCAGGTGTCCATAGATTCCGGAAAACCTTCAAATAAACTTCATCCCTTCGCAACAGATATGGCTTTTGGCTCATAACTGCCCCCAACGAACCAGGCCGTTGGGTCATCCCGGTTTTATCCTCCACACTGTTACCAGGCTTCACAGGCCGGAATTTCATCACTACTACGGAATCATCTGCCACCTCACACCGCTTCGATCCGCCTTGGATTTCTCCTTGTGCTTCTCTTTTTCCGCTTAATGCGGAAACAGTGCAAGGCTTCCCCGGTTAAGGCGAACTCCCTGTGAGCGACCACATCCTCAATCACGTATCAGGACTGACCAGGTATCGGGCTTCGCGCTATTTAGGACGCTTACCCTCCTGATACGCCGAATCAGGTTCGCTTGCGCTATGTGCCGCTCACTTCCTATCGCTTCCTTCAGACCCTGCCGTTACCAGCAACGCCCTTACGATTCGGATTGTCTTCCCCTGGTCAGGGTGACGCCTGCTTAACACAGGCTGGGTTTGCCCGCCATGCCGGGCAAACATCGAGTAGGGTGAGGCAAGGTAATTAAGCTTGCCTCATCCCTCTCACAGAACCGTACGTACGGGCCTCGTATACGGCTCCTGTTTATTTTTCCTTCATACTGAAACAGAAATTCCGGTCTGTACAGATGCGAGGTCAAAGAGCCCCATTTCCCCATGCAGGCAGCTGTTGGGAAGGGCATAATGGCTCAGTGGACTTGCTGCATTGGCCCAGGAGTTCATCTTGATACTTTTGAACTCTCCTCTATAGCCCAGCTGTCTCAGTCTGCGGTGTAGCCTGCACGGCTTTTTCCACAGCTTCAACTGAACAGCACGCAGCCGTCTTCTGATCCACCTCATCAGCCGAGAAAACTCACCCTTGCAGTTCGCTATCCGAAAGTAGTTGGCAAAACCCCTCAGCAACCGGTTGAGGTCGGCTATCACCTTCTCAAGGTTCACCGGGGAGTTACGCCGGGTCATCGCCTTGACCTTTGCCTTGAAGGCCCTCACCTTGCCTCGCTGTATTCGGGTCATCACGGAGTGGATACAAACTCCAAGAAATTTAATCCCTTTGAGGCTGTGGCTTATATGGGTCTTTTCCTGGTTGACGGTCAACAGCAGTTCTTCTTCAAGATAACGACTGGCCTGGTTCAGTGCATTTTCGGCTGCGCTCTTTGACTGGCACAGGATCAGGATGTCGTCCGCATAGCGGACGATGCGGTGGCCACGATTCTTCATAAACTGATCGAAGGAATCAAGGTATACGTTGGCAATCAACGGGCTGATAACTCCGCCCTGCGGACTGCCGACCTCGCTGGCCTGCCAACCATCTCCTGTCAGAACACCGCTTTTCAAAAACTTCTCCAGCAGACCAAGAATACTTCCATCGCTGACCCGGCGACGGAACGAGGCAAGGATCAGGTCATGGTTCAACGTGTCGAAGCATTTCGACAGATCCATGTCCACTACCCATTTCCGCTCGTACGTCCGGATGAACATCGTGGCTTTGCTGATTGCCTGGTGACAACTCCGACCAGGACGGTAGCCGTAGCTCGACGGATGGAAATCGCGGTCAAATATTGGTTGAAGTATATCCAGCAGGGCCTGCTGTACCACACGGTCACGGACTGCAGGTATGCCGAGTAGCCGTTTCCCGCCGTTCGGCTTCGGGATCTCCACCCGTCGCACGGCCAGCGGCTGGTAGCTCTTGTCCTGCAGTTCCGTCAGGAGATGATCGATATTGGTCGCAAGTGATCCGGCAAAATCATCGATGGACTGGCCGTCTATACCGGCAGCTCCTTTCGAGGATTTCACCTTGTAGAATGCCTTGACCAGGTTCTCCCGGCTCAGCATTCGATCATATAGGCTGTACCAGACGTCAACCATGCTCCTGTCCTGCGTTTCCCTTCCTCTATTTCCACGTGGAGACTTCGGTTCTTCAATGGGCGCGACCGCTTTCTATCCTCATGGGCAATATACGATCAACACTCCCATCTACTCCGATGAACGGCCAAAATCGGCAGAGGACCTGTCACGGCATACCGCCGATAGCGTGCCCCGTCCCGTCGGACGGCTTGTGTTCAGTCTGCCAGGTGTCCATAGATTCCGGAAAACCTTCAAATAAACTTCATCCCTTCGCAACAGATATGGCTTTTGGCTCATAACTGCCCCCAACGAACCAGGCCGTTGGGTCATCCCGGTTTTATCCTCCACACTGTTACCAGGCTTCACAGGCCGGAATTTCATCACTACTACGGAATCATCTGCCACCTCACACCGCTTCGATCCGCCTTGGATTTCTCCTTGTGCTTCTCTTTTTCCGCTTAATGCGGAAACAGTGCAAGGCTTCCCCGGTTAAGGCGAACTCCCTGTGAGCGACCACATCCTCAATCACGTATCAGGACTGACCAGGTATCGGGCTTCGCGCTATTTAGGACGCTTACCCTCCTGATACGCCGAATCAGGTTCGCTTGCGCTATGTGCCGCTCACTTCCTATCGCTTCCTTCAGACCCTGCCGTTACCAGCAACGCCCTTACGATTCGGATTGTCTTCCCCCTGGTCAGGGTGACGCCTGCTTAACACAGGCTGGGTTTGCCCGCCATGCCGGGCAAACTAAAAAAGAACGGGGGCCTTCGGGCTCCCGTTCTTTTTCTGCCACCGGGCAGGCAGTATATCGTCCCCTGCACTTCTAGCTTTTTCGGGCTTCCCCTGACGGCTGAACGTTTTTCTGCAGTACATAGAGGCGTCCATCTATCCAGCCGCACTTTTCCCGACGGATTCCCTGGGTTCGAGTGGCCCGAACCGTAAAACCGTGCTCGGCTGCGAGTGTCCTGAGATAGGTGTCGTCATGGGCATAGCGGCCTGATTCCCGCAGGACATATCCCCTCTTCTTCTCTCCGGCCGCATAGTCTTCCACTGAAAAGAGCAACCACCCGCCCGGAACAGTAGAGGCTGCCATGGCAGCAAAAACGGGTTGCAGATCTCCGAGATAGATAAAGACATCGGCGGCCAGCAGCAGGTCAAACCGCTGGTCCGTGTTCCCCAGAAAGGCCACGATGTCACCCTGATGCAACCGGTCATAGACTGCTTTGGCCCGCGCCTGGGCAAGCATACCGCTGGAGAGATCCACACCGGTCAGGTCACCGACCAGGTCCCTGAAGACCTGCCCGGCAAGACCGGTGCCGCAGCCGAGATCCACCCCCCGGGCAAGGGGGAGACCTTCCGGAGCCAGATCATCGAACAGGGTGCGCAGATCCCGTGGCACGGTATAGCCCAGAACCTCCTGGATATGGGTATCAAAATGGCCCGCGTAGCGGTCAAAAACGTCCTGCACATAAGATGGCGGCGCTTGAGCAGTGGTCTGGCCGGTACATGCCGCGAGCAGGTGGCGGGCAGGCGCGTGCCGGGGATCCTGCTCCAGCACCTGCTGCAACTGCTCTTTTGCCTGGCCCGACCGGCCGTCACTCAGGTAGACACCGGCCAGGTTGTAGTGCATGCGCACGTCACCGGGCACCAGATCCAGACTGCGGCGAAAACAGTCTGCCGCCTCCTGTAACCGGTCCATCTTGGCATATACCACCCCCAGGTTGTTGAGGGCCAGGGGATAATCCGGCTCTTCCTGCAGGGCCAGTTCCAGATGATGTGCCGCCTCGGCTGTCCTGCCCAGGTCGGCAAGCAGCTTGCCCAGGTTGTTATGCGCTATGGCATTTGCCGGATCAGCCTGCAGGGCGCGGCGATAACAGAACAGCGCCTCCTGCCCCTGTCCCTCTTCCTCATGCAGGGCCCCGAGATTGATATGGATGGATGGATCCTGGGGTGCCTTTTCCAGGGCCTGCCGGTAACACTGGATAGCCCGGTCACGGCGGCCAGTGGTGGCATAGAGAAGGCCCAGGTTGGCAAGCACCTTGGGATGACCGGGCAGGATACCAAGCACCTGGTGGTACGCTTCTTCTGCAGCCTCCATATTGCCCTGCTGGTGCATGGCCACGGCCCGGGTAAAGAGCTGCTGCGGATCTGATGTTATCGTGTCGGAAGGTTGCCGGTACTGCATTGGGATATTGAAAACAGAGATACGTTCGGGTTCCGTGACATCCTGAAGAACAGCCAGGTGCCACAAAAGTCCTCATGAGCGATCGATCCTCTGCAGACAAAAAATACACCAGCAAAAGCGGGTGGACAAGGGGACAAAACAGGTATTGGAAAAACTTTTCTGATTACCATCAATCTTCAGCATTGAAACCGGTGTCGACCTCACCCGTTTCACGGGACGCCATAAACCCGTCCCTGGGGGCTTGACTGTGGCCATCCAGGCCACAGACACCCGTGAAACAAGTGAGGCCGACACCTTCAGGCATCGGTGGCTGAATTTCAGTGGTAATCACAAAAACTTTTTTGCAGTTAAGGAAAGTGGTCCGTACGGACAATCAGGAATGGTCTTTTCAGTCTCAGAGTGACAACAGCCCGGCTCGAGTATATGATAACTCCAGCCAGGCACAGGCGCCCTGATCCAGAAGCGGCGGCCTCACGCTGTGTGGCGTGGAGCGGCACGAGAGTGAGACAAAAAAAATCTTCACGACCTCTATCCTGTCATTTGTATGGCTTATGTTTTTTCCCAGGCGAACTGACTTTTCCGAAATGACAACACTCCTGCGCCGCAGCCTCCCCTGCCTGGCCGTGTATCTGATTCTGCTCCTCGCTGTTCTGCTGACCATGCAATACATCCTGCAAACGCAGGCACGAACTGAAACCGGGAAGCTCCTGGCTCATTCCATCGAACTCCTTGACCGGACCGGTATCAGGGGAATACAGCACCATTTTACGGTGCCATCTGCCTATGGAGCCGGTTTTCTGCGGGTCACCGGCCCGGACGTCCAGCTCATCCTGGTAACGGGAAATGATACGGAATCTGTCCCTGACTTCAACACATTGCCCCCAGTACTGAACAAGACATGGATCAGCCTGGATGATCCCGGACAGCACGGCAGCTGGACCATTCTTTCCCGGAAAACAGCGGACGGATTGACCGTCCAGCTCGGTCTCGATACCCGGAAACTGTTTGCCCTGTATCAGATGCTGCGCCAGCGCATTCTCTGGTTAGGGCTTTTACTGTCTCCGCTTGTCCTGGTGCCGGCCTGGTACTGGCAAAATAAGCAACAGCAACAGGTCCGGCAGCTCTGCCGGATCATCGATCAGACTGCCCGGAACCCGCAGTCGCCTGCTCTGACGAATGATTTTTCCCAAAACGGTCCTGAACTCGTCCAGGCGGTCAGGCGGCTGCTGGAACGTCACGAGCGGCTGGCCACGGAACTGCGTGAATCCATGGACAATGTGGCCCACGACCTGCGCACGCCCATGACCCGGCTGCGAACAATTGCAGAATACGGTCTGCAGGAAGAGGATCCTGACAGATTACGCGATGCCCTGGCCGATTGTCTGGAAGAGTCGGAGCGCGTGCTCTCCATGCTCCACACCATGCTCAGCGTGGCCGAGGCCGAGGCCGACACGGTCCAGCTCAACCTGCAGCCGGTTTCGCTTGCAAAAATCCTTCAGGATGTCCTGGAACTCTACGAAATTATCGCAGAAGAACAGGATGTTCATATCGAGTACCTTCAAGAGGCTGATCCTGTGGTGGAAATTGATCCTCCACGTATGCAGCAGGTCTTTGCCAACCTCCTTGACAATGCGATCAAGTACGGCGCCACCCGGGTAACCATCACCCTGAAACAGCAAGGCAACCTGGCAATCGTGAGCATAGCCGACAATGGCATGGGCATCTCTTCTTCCGAGATAGAACGCATCTGGGAACGCCTCTATCGCGGAGACCGGAGCCGCAGCAAACAGGGGCTCGGCCTGGGGCTGACCCTGGCCCAGGCCATGGTCATTGCCCACAAGGGGCATATCGAGGTACAGAGTGAACTGAACAAAGGCTCGACCTTTATCGTTTCCCTGCCCCTTCCCTCCCACATTACACATCTGTAATCTTCCCGAAAGGTTCCGGTAAGAATAACCGGTTATTTTTGATTCTGCATTCAGGGTCCCGGCTTCAGAAGTTGGGATACTTCCTGCTGATCAGCAGAGAAAGCTGCATTTGCAGAAGACTGAAACAGGTTCCAGCAATGGTGTCCCTCAAAGAGATAACATCGCTCATATTCGTACAAAAGGAGCACCCATGATCAATCAAGCCACAGACAGCAGCAGCACTATCCCGCCGGTTCCCCGGGGCGTGGCGATGGACCAAAAGACGGCAGAGCAACCTGATATCAAGGCATTAAACAGCGCGGTCAAACAGGCGGCCGCCTGGGTTGAGCCCCTGCAAAACGAAATACGCCGGGTTATCATCGGCCAGGATCATCTGATCGAGCGGCTCCTGGCAGGGCTTTTGACCGGCGGCCATATCCTGCTCGAAGGATTGCCCGGCCTGGCCAAAACCCTGGCGGTAAAAACCCTTTCCCAGGCCATTGCCACGGATTTCCGAAGGATCCAGTTCACGCCGGACATGCTGCCGGCAGATATCATTGGTACGGAGATCTATAATCCCCGTGACACCTCCTTTGAAGTCAAGCAGGGACCGATCTTTGCCTCCATGATTCTGGCCGACGAGATCAACCGGGCGCCGTCCAAGGTTCAGTCGGCCCTGCTGGAGGCCATGCAGGAAAAGCAGGTGACAATCGGCGAGCAGACATTCCGCCTTCCCGAGCTTTTTCTGGTGCTGGCAACCCAGAACCCCATTGAACAGGAAGGCACCTATCCCCTGCCCGAGGCCCAGGTGGACCGGTTCATGCTCAAAGTGGTTGTGGATTACCCGAGCATTGAAGAGGAACGGGCCATTCTCGATCAGGTGGAACACACGGATTCCAGCACCATGGTCCGGGCCATTATCTCGCCCGATGATATCCTGGCGGCACGCAGGGTGGTGGACTCCATCTACCTTGATGACCGGCTCAAGGATTACATTGTTTCCCTGGTCTATGCCACCCGGGACCCGCGCCGGTTCAATCTGGATCTGCAGGAGTACATCGAAACCGGTGCTTCGCCCCGGGCCACCATCAACCTGAAAGTGGTCGCCCGGGCACTCGCCTTTTTAAACGGCCGCGGCTATGTCATTCCCGACGACATTAAAGGTTGCGCCCTGGATGTCATGCGGCACCGAATCCGGATCAGTTACGAGGCAGAGGCCGAGGACATCACCAGCGAGGATATCATCAGGAAAATTCTCGATACCATTGCCGTACCGTAGAGCATGGGAGTTGTGCGTTGGAGGTCAGGCCAGACATGTCGAGAACGCTCGTTTATTCATGAAAAACAAAAAAGAAAAAGAAAATATTACCAGGGAAATCCTGAAAAAAGTCCGGCAGGTTGAAGTTCGGACCCGCCGCCTGGTGGACGACACCCTGGCGGGGAGTTACCACTCTGTCTTCAAGGGACGGGGCATGAATTTTGACGAGGTGCGCGAATACGTCCCCGGCGACGAGATCCGCACCATCGACTGGAATGTCACCGCCCGCACCGGGACTGCCCATGTCAAAAAGTTCACCGAAGAGCGGGAGCTGACCATCATGCTGATGATCGACATCAGCGGCTCAGGGGACTTTGGCTCCACAGCCCGGTCCAAACGGGAATACATGGCCGAGCTGGGCTCGGTCCTGGCTTTTTCCGCCATACGCAACAACGACAAGGTCGGGCTTATCCTGTTTACCGATTTTGTCGAACTCTACATCCCGCCGGGCAAGGGCAAGTCGCATGTCCTGCGAGTTATCCGGGAGATTCTCTTTTTCGAGCCCGAACACCGGGAAACAGATATCGGCGCAGCCCTGGATTTCATCAACCGGGTCAGTAAACAAAAAAGATGCGTCACCTTTCTCCTCTCTGACTTCTGTCTGCCAGGCAAGTACGAAGAAAGCCTGCAGCAGATACGCCCGAAACTGCAGATCACCGGCCGCAGGCACGACCTGATCGCGGTCTCGGTGACCGATCCGCGGGAACACGAGCTGGTTGATGTGGGCTGGATCACCCTGGAAGATGCCGAAACCGGGGAACAGATCCTGCTTGATACCGGTGACCAGTCGACCCGTGCCCGGTACCGGGAACTGGCCGGAGAACGCTGCCGGCTGCTTGGCCGTACGGTGCGGTCTGCTGGGGTTGACCTTCTGGAACTGCACACGGACAGGGATTACACTGGCGCGCTCATGACCTTTTTCGGTTTACGACAGAGGAGGATGGGCCGATGAATACCGCGCAAATAAAAGATATCCGTCCGATCAAAGGCCCCATTGTCCTGGAATCCGGCTTTAACTGGCTGCCGTGGTTGATCGGGGCGCTTGCAGCCCTCCTTCTGATAACAGCTCTGCTTTTTTATTTTCGTAAAAAACAGAGCAGCAGGCGGGCTGCACCGGCCCATGAAAAAGCGCTGGCCCGGCTGGCCGAGGTGCGGGAACGGCTGGATACCAGTACAACCTGTGACCTGGCAGCGCGGACAGCTGATATCCTTCGTACCTATATTGAAGACCGGTTCCGGATAGCAGCTCCCACCCTGACCACGCGCGAATTCATCAACGAGCTGATGGATGGATCCCGGCATCTGCCCCCGGAACTCACCGGAAACACGGAGGTACTGCAACAGGTCCTGGAGCAGAGCGATAAGGCAAAGTTCGCCCGGTGCCAGCCGGCCAGAGAAGAAATAGAGCAGATACTTGGTGCGGCGGATCAGTTTATCCAGTGCACAAAAAGAAAACCGGGCCAAGCGGAAAAAGAAAAAATGTGATTACCATCAATCTTCAGCATTGAAACCGGTGTCGGGCCTCGCTTGTTGCACGGGACGCCATAAACCCGTCCCTGGGGGCTTGACTGTGGCCATCCAGGCCACAGACACCCGTGCAACAAGTGAGGTCGACACCTTCATCCATCGGTGGATGAATTTCAGTGGTAATGAAATAACAAAATGGAAACATTCACCTTCCATAACCCGCAACTCCTCTGGCTGCTGCTCCTGCTGCCCCTGCTTGGTTTTCTGCGTGGCAGGCGTGGTCCGGCACCGGCCCTGGTGTTTTCCAATGTCTCGCAGATAGCAACACTTGCCGGGGTACGAAAGGCACGGCCCGGAAAACTGCTCGGCCTGCTGCGCCTCGCTGCGCTGGGGCTGCTCATCATCGGACTGGCCAGGCCGCAGATGGGCAACACCACGACAGAAATCCAGGCTTCGGGTATTGACATTCTCCTGGCTGTCGATGTGTCCGGATCCATGGAGGCCCTGGACTTTACCCTTGATAACAGGCGGGTCAACCGGCTGGAAGTGGTTAAATCCGTGGTTTCCCGGTTCATCGGGGACCGGCCCAATGACCGCATCGGGTTGCTTGCCTTTGCCGGGAGACCGTACCTGGTCTGTCCCCTGACTCTGGACCACAACTGGCTCCAGGAGCGACTCGAATCCCTGCGAATCGGCATGGTGGAAGACGGCACTGCCATCGGCTCGGCCATTGCCTCCGGAGCCAACCGGCTGCGGGACCGTGATGCCAAATCGCGCATCATGATTCTCCTGACCGACGGCATGAACAACGCCGGCAAGGCATCGCCGCTCACCGCCGCCGAGGCAGCGGAAACGCTTGGCATCAAGGTATACACCATTGGTGCCGGTACCCGGGGCGAGGCGCCCATGCCGGTGCGTGACCAGTTTGGCCGCAGACGGCTTATCCGGATGAAAGTCGATATCGACGAAAAAACCCTTTCCAGGGTGGCTGAAATCACCGGGGCCCGTTATTTCCGGGCCACAGATACAAAATCCCTGGAAAAGATCTATGATGAAATCAATGCCATGGAAGCCACGACCAGAACCATCAAGCATTTTTCCCAGTACCGGGAACTGTTTCACTGGTTCGTGCTCGCGGCCCTTGGGC
This sequence comes from Desulfolithobacter dissulfuricans, assembly GCF_025998535.1. Taxonomy (NCBI): domain Bacteria; kingdom Pseudomonadati; phylum Thermodesulfobacteriota; class Desulfobulbia; order Desulfobulbales; family Desulfobulbaceae; genus Desulfolithobacter; species Desulfolithobacter dissulfuricans. The sequence continues at coordinate 1,978,562 of NZ_AP024233.1, forward strand.
TGCTCGCGGTGGAACTGGTTGTATCCCGCAGGAGGCTGCCATAACCATGCATATCACATTTGCCTGGCCATACTGGCTTGCCGCAGGCACCCTTTCGCTCACCTGCGCGTACCTGTTTATCCGCTATGCCGGTAAAAAACGGAGGGAAAACCTGGAACGTTTTGCCGCGCCAAACCTGCTTCCCCACTTGACCGGAAACGTATCCGTCTCCATGCGCCGAACCAAAAAAATCCTCTTTCTTCTGGGGGTGTTCTGCTGTTTTATTGCCCTGGCCAGGCCGCAGTACGGAGACCGCTGGGTGGAGGTGAAACGCAAGGGTATTGATATCCTCTTTGCTGTGGACACCTCAAAGTCCATGATGGCAAGGGACGTCCTGCCGAACCGTCTCGACCGGGCCAGGCTCGCCATTGGTGACTTTGTCAGCCGCCTGGAAGGCGACCGGGTAGGCCTCATGCCCTTTGCCGGGACCTCGTTTCTCATGTGTCCCCTGACCACGGATTACGAGGCTTTCAACAGTTCGCTGCGGGCCCTTGACACCACCATTATCCCCAAAGGAGGCACCAATATCGGGGATGCCATCCGCCAGGCCGAAACCGTGCTCGCCAATGAAGCCAACCATAAAATCCTTATCCTGGTAACCGATGGTGAAAACCTGGATGGCAATCCCCTGGAGGCGGCCCGGGAGGCCAAAGAGCATAAGATGACCATCTTTACGGTCGGGGTGGGGACCCCCCAGGGCGAGCTGATTCCGGATCCGGACGCTGGAGAGGGAAACTTCCTCAAAGACCCTTCCGGCAAGTACGTGACCTCCAGACTGGATGAAAAAACGCTGACCAGAATCGCCGAGGAAACCGGAGGTCTGTACGTGCCGCTGGGCACCACCGGCCAGGGCTTTGAGACGATTTATCAGAAAAAACTGGCCCTGGTACCCAAAGAGGAACATGGCCGGCGCATGGACAAGATTCCCATTGAGCGGTTTGGGTGGCCCCTGGCTGCGGCACTCTGCCTGCTCGCCCTGGATTTTCTGCTGATTGGGCGGAAAAAGAACAAAAAGTCCTGGTCGCTGAACAGACACAGAATATCTCTGCGTCGCTCCCGTGGCCGCAGGTCCAGTCGTGACCGAACCATGGCTGCCATCCTGCTGCTTGCCCTCGCTGCCCTGCATCCTGTGACGAGCCACGCAGGAGCGGAAAAACAGGAACAAAAAGAAAAAGAAAAAATCCAGGCAGGACCTTACAGCCAGTATGAGGAAACCTGGCGCAAGACCCTGGCAGAAGATCCGGATAATCCGGTACTGCAGTTTAACCTTGGGGGCGTGGCCTATGAAAAAGGTGCTTTTGACCAGGCAATTGCTTCCTTTAACCAGGCCCTGCACACCGATGATCTCGATCTGCAGGCCCGGAGCTATTACAATCGTGGCAATGCCCAGTACCGCCTTGGTGAAAAAAGCCTGCAGACCGACCCTGGCCATACCATCAAACTCTGGGAAGAGGCCCTCACCTCCTATGAAGGATGCCTGGCCCTGAACCAGGGTGATCCTGATGCGGCCTACAACCGTGATCTTGTTAAAAAACGACTGGAAGAACTCAAGAGGCAGCTGCAACAGAAGAAAAAAAAGAATAAGCAAAACAAAGACAACAGACAGAAAAGCCAGGAACAGCAAAAGCCGCAGGACAGCAAAAAACAAAAACAGGAACAAAAGAAGTCCGGCCGCAAACAGTCTGGCACGAACCAGCAGCAGGACCGGAAAAACAGCAAACAGAAACCGGATCCCGGCCAGTCCAAAGAGCAGGAGCAGAAAAACAGAAACCAGAGTAATGGCCATCAGGATAAGGAAAAGAGAAACAAAAAAAACACCCGGCCCGGCCAGCCGGAGCAGGCCGAAAACCAGCAGAATACAAACCAGGACAAATCCCGGGGACTGGCCGACAACAACAGTCGCAGCAAGGGAAAACCCGGGGACCAGGGTCAGGCTGGTATGAATCAAAACGATGCACAACGCCGCAAGCAGGGAAAAATGACTGTTGAGGAAGCCAAAAGACTGCTCGATGCCCTCAAGGGCGAGGAAGGAGAACTGCGGTTTATACCGCAGGGAGGCCAAAACGACGAACAGAGCAGGAGGAACTGGTAATGGCTGACTGCTTGAAGGATTTTCGGAGAACCAGAGATCAAAGATACAAAAAAGACAAAAAATATCTCGGGGCGACAGTTTTCCTGGCCGTTTTCCTGATCCTTGGGCTTATCGTAAACACCGCCGGTCTGGCCGCGGACCAGGTGACGGTTACGGCAGAACTCAATACCAGTGAGTTCCCGGAAGATCAGGCCGCCCTGCTCACCGTGACGGTGAACGGTGCAGGCTCGGCCAAGGTTGCCAGGCCCGAGGCAGACGGCCTTGAGATCGCTTATCAGGGACAGAACCGACAGATGCAGTGGATCAATGGCAAATACTCCTCTTCCATTTCCTTTGTCTTCATTGTGCAGCCCCTGGAAGCTGGCACCCATACCATCAAACCGATCAAGGTCGAGGTTGATGGAAAGGTCCTGGAAACGCAGCCCGTGACCTGCAAAATCCTTCCTGTCAATTCCACCACCGCGCCTCCGGCCGGAAAAAAGGGCGGCCCGCCACCGGCTGGTCCCCAGACCAGGTTACGTTCGGGCGAGGCCGATAAAATCGGCTTCATGCGCATTATTCCGGAAAAAAACAAAAAAACCGCCTACTCGGGCGAACTGGTCCCCTTTACCATCAAGGCCTTTTTCCGCCAGGGATTACGGGCGACCATCAAGTCCGCGCCGCGTATCATTGGTGATAATTTCATGCTGGAATATCTTGACGACCAGCCACAGCAAAACGAAGAGGTCGTCGACGGGATCCCCTATACAGTGGTGACCTGGCACGGAGCGTTTTCCGGGGTGAAAGAGGGTGATTTTTCCCTGGAAGTGGAGTTGGATGCCAGCCTGCTGGTCCGCACCAGGACCCGGCGTCCGGCCAGCCCGCTCTCACCTTTTTTCAATGATCCGTTTTTTGATGATTTTTTCGGTAACTATACCCACAGGGAGGTCAAACTGGTCAGTCCGGAGCAGGTCATGCACGTCAAAGACCTGCCAAAAGAAGGACAGCCTGCTGATTTCAAGGGCGCCATCGGCACCTTCAGCCTCGCGGTGACCGGTGAGCCCCTGGAGGGCAAGGTGGGTGATCCCATCACCCTGAAGATGAAGATCCGGGGTACCGGCAATTTTGACCGGGTCCAGGCTCCGGTATTTACCGGCGATCCGAAAGAGTGGAAAACCTACCCCCCATCGAACCAGTTTACAGACCAGGGCAACGGTCAGGATAAAAAAGAAAAGTCCTTTGAACAGATCATCGTACCCACTGACCAGAATATCACAGCAATCCCGCCGGTCTCGTTTTCCTATTTTGATCCGGATGCAGAGACCTATATCACCCTGACAAGTGATTCGATTCCGCTCAACCTGCAAAAGAGCAAAAGCACGAAAAAACAGGTAGATTTACCACAGAAAAGCAAACCCCGGCCTGTTGCCCGGGAAAAAACAAAAAATCCTGATCCGGGCCTGGCCCCCATTCACACGGAACTGGGCCGCATGTACCACGCCATCACTCCTGTGTATAAAAAAACCTGGTTTCAGGCCCTGCTCGGCGCGAGCCTGCTTCTACTGGTCACGGGCCTTCTGCTCAGACAACACCAACGACGGCTGGAGGCGGATCCGATGATCACCCGGAGAAAAGAGGTAGATAAGAAACTCGCAGCCTGCTTCCGGGACATGGAGAATGCAGCCTCGACGGGTGACAGCAGCACATTTCTCAAGTCCTGCCGGACGGCCATCCAGGAGGCCATGGGCCTGCGCTGGAACAGGGAACCACGGGCCATAACCCTGGCCGACCTCAGGGCCGGTCTTGAAAAAGACTCACCGCTCATTTCCCTTTTCGAGCAGGCCGAACATGCCAGCTACATGGGCACAGAGCTGGATCAGGAAACCATGGGCAGGATAATTGAAAGTTTGAAGGGAGAAATTGGGAGCCTGAAGAAAAAAAGATGAAAACAAAAACGATCCTTTTCGCCCTAGCAATCCTTTTTTTCTCCGTTGCTGCGTCACTGGCAGCTCCGGAAAACACGGACGCATTGTTCCAGCAGGCAAACGAAGCCTACAGCCGTGGGGAGTATGAGCAGGCCACTTCCATGTATCTGCAAATCGTCAGGGAAAACGGGGTGTCGGCCTCACTGCTGTACAACCTGGGCAACAGTTATGGTGCCAGCGGCCATTCAGGCAGGGCCATTGCCAATTATGAACGGTCCCTGCGGCTGGATCCGGATAACCAGGACGCCAGGTACAATTTGACCCAGGTCCGGAAAAACAATGGGCTGTACCTGGAAAACCGGCCCCTCTATGAACGGTTGGCCGGTATTCTTTCGCCGGACCAGTGGGCCCTGCTGGCCATTACCGGTTTGTCTGTCTGCGGGCTTACAGTTTTTATAACATCCCTCTGGCCCGGTCTGCCCCGGACCTTCACCCGGGTCCTGATCACCTGTGGTCTGTTACTGGTTGTGGTGGGAGTTCCACCGGCCCTGCTGGCGTATCGTCACTGGGACAACGGCGTGGTAATCGCACCGGACGTGCGACTCCTGATTTCACCTTTTGCCGGGGCCGCGTCGGTGGGAACGCTTAAAGAAGGACGGGTCGTCACCCCGGACAAGCACCATAACAACTATATCCACGTCACCGATGAAACAGGACGAAGCGGCTGGCTGGACAGTTCCGTTATTACCTGGCTGGACCAACCCCCTGAAATGAATTGAGGATTCCAGGTTCTGAGCGATGGTATCCCCTGGAGGGATACCATCGCCGGGAGTTTGTATGGCTGTCAGTCGTTTTTCACCTCGATATGGGTAATCTGCAGGGTTTTTCCGCTGGTAATATCCACGCTCCGGCTGTCGCACTCCGGACAGACAAAAACATACCCATCCACATGGAAGGTATGATCACACTGTTGGCACCTGGCCATTATCTCCTCGGTTTCCAGCACCATCTCGGCATGCTCGCAGACTGTATCTTCCCTGAAAAACTGATAGGCCTGCTCAAGGAAATGGGGATCAATGCCTGACAGTTTTCCGACTGTCACATGAATTTTGACGATCTTTTCCGCACCGTGCTCACGGGCCACCCGGGCGCATGTTGCAATCAATGACTGGACAATACTGTATTCGTGCATTGGGCCGGGTTCCTTCAGCCTATCTGTTATCAGAGAGGTTGACCGGTGGTTCCATTTGTTCACCACAATCCACGTCCATGCGGCACTCGTCCTCACCGGCAAAATCAAACAGGAAAAAATCATCCTTTGATTCCCCGGCTACGGGAAGCGGATCAAGGCAATTTTGTTTCAGGTACGTCATGATATCACTTTCTCCCCTGATAAACCGCATCCCGTTGGCCCTTTTTTCGATCAATACCGGGATGGTCTCAATCCCAAGTATTTTCAGGGCCAGGGTATTGATATCCGGGTTCCAGGAATCCATGGGTACCAGATCGGGCAGCACCTGCTTGTCTATCTGCTGCACAGGGTTGAAGCGGACTTCACACCGCGTGCAGGTACTCAGGAGATCCAGTACCCGGCGGCAATGGGGACAATTGCTTGAAAACAGCAGGTACAGCTGCCGTTGCGGGCTGGCGCACCGTTTAATGGCATAGGTACCGTGATCGATATTGAACGATTTTTTACCTGCTCCCGGATTATGAAACTGCAGCAGGGAAAAGATAATGAGCTCTGTGGCAAACATCAAAACCGCAAGACATGCCTGGCGCCAGCCGGCCAGCATGTTCATGACGATGATGAGGAAACAGATAAAGAGACAATAGGAACAAAATGTCTGCGCGACAAAGGCCTGGTACGAGACAAGCACCCCTTCTGCCGCCATGCCGCTAAACAGCAGCAGGCGAAGAAACACCTGTGCGCCAGGGCTGAATCTGGCCACTATGGCGGCAAGCAGGAGACTGAGGAAGAAAAACGCGCCCGCCCCATTGAACCAGAGCGGCGGAATGCGGAGCAGACTCTCGACCACACTGCAGCCCTGGTTCACGCAGATAACTGAATCGTTTATCAGCAGATAAACAACCTGAACAAGCGTCGTGATAGCCCCGATCCCGGCCAGCACAGTCATCCAGGCAAGCGTTCTCCTGCCGAGTTTTGGTATCAATTCACTTTTTGACTGATACATTGTTCACATCTTGAATCTTCCAAGAATTTCGCGCAACTGTTCCGACAACCTGGAAAGCTCTCTGACATTAGTGCTGACCGTTGCCGAATTCCCAGCCATTGATGTGGCTATATTACTTACCTCATCTATGTCACGGGCAATATCTCCCGCCATGGCCGAACTCTGCGAGACGTTCTCGTTCACCTCAGCAAGACCCATGGCTGCCTGGGTCACATTATTCCCTATTTCGCTGGTCACACTGGCCTGCTCCTCCATATCCGCAGTAATGGAAGAGACAATTTCGTTCACCTGATGGATAACATCTGAAATTTCATAAATCTCTGAAACCGTTTCACTGGTTGAAGACTGGATCGCCTCGACTTTCTGACGTATTTCCAGGGTGGCTTCAGAGGCCTGTTTGGCAAGCCCCTTGATTTCATCGGCCACCACGGCAAAGCCTTTCCCTGCCTCCCCGGCCCTGGCCGCCTCAATGGTGGCATTGAGCGCCAGCAGATTGGTCTGTTCAGCAATTTCCGTTATCGTTTCCGTCACTTTGCTTATCTGGGCCGCAGCCGAACCCAGCAGATCAACCTTTTCCGAGGCACTTGCAGCCCTGTTGACCGCATTATCTGTGATGGAGCTGGCCTGGTCTGTCTTTCCGGCAATCGCGGTAATGGTGTTGCTCATTTCCTCCACCGCCGAAGCCACCATGTTGACATTGGTGGTTGCCTGCTCACTGGCAGCGGCCACGGAATGCATGTTCGCACTCATGGTATCTGCCGCATTGGCAACATCATTGGCTTTTTCGGACGAAACCTCAGCCCCTTTTTCCAGATCCTGTGCCATACTTAACAGCCGATCAGCAGAAGAGGCCATGCTGTCCATACTGCGCCGGGCATTCCCGATGAGGACCTGCATATTGAACAAAAACGCATTAAAGTAACTGCCCAGTTCCTGCAATTCATTCATTCTGGCCTGCTGGAAAACCTCCTTACACTCTGTGCAGCTCTGGTACACCCCGGAAACTATTTTCCTGCACGTCACCTCAATGGCGGAAAAGGACCCAACGGTTTCCCAGCACCGGTCCTCCCTACCAAAACAATCGCAATCCTCCTGGTCACAGTCTGAAAGGGCGGCGCAGGGCATCACCGGCATTTTTTCAGTGATTTTCTGTGAAAGATCGCCGCTGCCCGCCTTCTTGAATTTCGCTATCAGCACCTGCACAGGACGGTCCACGAGCCGGTCAAAAAGAATATACAGACTGATGACAAGAGCCAGAAGCAGAACGGCGCCAATCCCTATTTGTTTTACAAGATCTTTTCTGAGGGTTACGAGCTGTGAGGAAATATCTTCAGGAACCGCCACCACTCCAATCACTTTTCCGCTGCAGTCCCTGAGCGGAGAAAAAATGGTGAACAGGTGCTTGCCGTTTTTCTGCACCTGTTTATAACGGACCCTGTTGCCCCACATGACGCTACGCAACCAGGGATAGGACTTTTCAGGAATTGTCAGAGAATGGGTTTTGGCCAGGTAGGCAAAACCACTGCCGTCGGGAACAACAATTGAAATATCGAAGTCGTACTTATCCTTTATAGGCATCAGGAGACTGTCATCCAGTTTAAAGCCCAGTTCGAGAGACCCCACCGGCCGTCCTTCATAGATAACAGGAACCACGCCCCTTATACCAAACCCGGCAACGCCTTTCTCAATCCCCGCGACAGGCTTGCCCGTCCGGTTGGCTTCAAGCACAGCGAACCGGAAGCCTGACAGATCATCACCATATTTATCGGGTTTATGGGCACGGAAAAACGAAATGGCCGGTGGCAGGTGAACCTGAAACTGGGCAAGGTCAAGCGGCTTTTGCAGCCGCTGAAAAGCGCCAAGGGTAAGCTCCTTGACGCGCTCTCTGTTACGCTCAGCCAGAGCCTTCTGCAGCTCACTGTTTTCCGCAAAGGCCATGGCCATTGTCAAAGCCTGGTTGGCTTTGCTGTTGAGCATATTTTCCACTATGGCGAAATGGGAATGGAGACGGAATCGTTCTTTCTGCAGAAGTTTGTCGTGTTTCTGCTTGTAATCGTTCTGCACATATCCGCAAATCATGGCCAGAAAGGCGACAGATACGATCAAAATAAACGTGCTCTTTATTCTATGGGGCAAAATTTTCTTTAACATCCTGTTCTCCTAACCAGCACGGCTGGACCAGGAAAGCGACCGAAGGGAGACTCTGTACTTCGGAAGGATCCAGCCACGATCCAGGGGATCTGTAATCCGTACCCATGCTGACGGTTGTGACGGTGTTACACTGTAAACGAAAGAATCAGCAGGGGCGGATCCCCACTTTCCATACGACGATAATTGACCGTAGCTGCACATTCCAACAGGGTCAGGTACTGGGTGGGGCTTCGGTGTTTCAGTAAACTTGCATTTACTATTTCAAGAATAACCGCCCCGCCTGGCTTGCAGTGAACAGAGGACATGCCCATTTCCGCATCATCGAGATAGGACATGCAATCCACCCAGGATTCACGATCACGGCAAAATTCCGGAGGAAAACCAAATTTTTCACTGAATTCCTCGAAAAAGGAATGCTCACGGATCAATCGATTCCCATCGATTGTCATTCGAAGCATATGCTTGACTTCCATAAAAACATCCCCTGATGGTAGTGTTGCGGCAGGACATCACAATTATCTCTCATGTGGCGCAGTTAACCTGGAGTCCCTTTCGACCCTCCGGTTAAACCATCCCAGAAGAAGGCCTGGGTAATATCCATGGAGAGTCCAGCTAAAACCGACCCTCTCCTTGCCAGAGATATGCGTCTTGTGCGCATACGCACAAGAAGACACGCTGCCTGTCTTACTACCTCTTAACTTATTTATCGTCAAGTAGTGCTGTTATTTTTCCAGTAAAAGCCAGCCTCGACAAAATTAGGCTTGACCTTAACCGGCTCTTGATGTATCAGAGAGGTTAGCTATATATGCATAATTTGCACATATAGAAGCAGAGACTACCCTGCCACGATCAATTTATTAAAAGTTTATACTGTGCGTGACAGGCAGGTTGTGATGACAAACAGGACAAAATGGTCCACGGCAAAACGACCTTTACCGTACCAGACCGGTTCTCCTGCCGCAGAAGCAGAAGGTAAGAAAAAGTGGGCTGCCGGGAGCTTTAGTGACACATGATAAAAATATAACCGTCTTCTTCCTCTTTATGGTGATCACATCACTCATACCTCTCCTCCGAAACGATTATATACGCCTCCTCCTACCTGGCATTTATCGCGTTAAATGAACTAGAGCTTCCGGCAGCCCTCTTTTGCGCAAAATAAACGGTAACCAGATTGTCAGAAAATAGAAGAGCTCCTCTGTGGTTCGAAATTCCCGGGGACCACGACATTCAATCTCGTTACAGGGAGGAACCCGGCCCCTGGGCAATATAAAGTGGGTGCTTAGCAGTGCCACTGGCACCGAAATCGCCTGGAGAACCGAGCTCATCCAATTCCGATTTTCATAGTCGAAGCCTACGCTCGTCATGCGGTCAAGCCGCATCACTATCTGGTTGTCCCCGGCGTTGCAGGGAATGACGGTTTAGAAAGTCCCAGGTGATACTTCGCCTGTATTCCGTTCCCGGGCAAAGGATGAATTTTTACTTTTTTACACAGTGGCGAGGATGGCCTGGAGCTGGTTGTTTTAAGTCGTTTCCGGCAGAGCAGAATACAACAGCCGCATAATCCGAAGCGCAAATTCTCGCGCCGCTCCTTCAAGTCCCCAGGCCCTTCCCTTTCACTCTTCCAATCTGTGCGAGATGCAAAAGAATTCGGCACAACAGAACCGAACTTCAGAAAATCAAGCCAACAGATAATTCCCTGATTAAGGAGGCTTTGGAGTGTTTAAAAAAATCCGTTTTACCACCAAGCTGTTTGTTGGGATAATCACCGTCCTGGTCATGGTATTGTTGGCGTCAAGTATTGTCAGCATCTACAATGCCCGTAAAGGACTGGAAGAGACTGGTACGGCATCCCTGCGCGCGCTTTCCCTGACCATCAAGCAGACACTTACAATGCAGAACGATCTGACGCAGGACAAACTCAAAACAGATCTTGCTGTTATGGAGAACGTGATGTCCCAATATGGTATTCCCCGGCTTGTAAAAAATAACCAGGTCAGGGAAACCATTGTCAATCAGGTTACAAAGGCAAGGGAAACTGTGTCTTTTCCGGTTCTTCAGTTCGGCAAATCAGTGGTTAACAACAACTTTGAAATCGTGGATGCTGTCAGAGACATGGTCGGCGGCACCGCCACCATTTTCGAAGTACTGCCGGGCAAGCTGCTCCGGGTTTCCACCAATGTAAAAAAACTCGATGGCACCCGTGCCACGGGAACATATATCCCCTCAGACAGCCCCGTGTACCAGACAGTTATGGCCGGGCGCACATTTTATGGCAAGGCGTATGTTGTCAACGCCTGGTATCTGACCGCGTACAAACCACTGCGTGACGAAGAGGGTAATATAGTCAGCGTGGTGTATGTGGGCAGAAAAATATTGACCGACGCGCTTGTGGACTTTCTGCGGGAGGCATCCCGGGAGCTCAGGGCCGGAATCTATGCCTATAACTCCAAGGGAGATATTCTGGTTGATGTAACGAACCAGTTTACAGGAAAGAATATCTTTCCCGGGCCCGGCGGGAAGTTGTTTGAAAACACGAAGAACGGAGTGATCAGGTATCAGGCTCAGGATAACGGCGTCATGAAAATCGCCAGTCTTGGCTATTTTCAACCATGGGACTGGCACATAGGGGTGGAACTGACCGAACAGCAGCTGGCCCGCGGCATTGACAGAAAGCTGGCGATAAATGGTTTTATCATCCTGATCGCCGGTATAGGAGTAAGCGTTATTGTTCTGTGGCTGTTCATCAAGACGATGACCAGGCCACTGCAGGAGCTGGCAGAGCAGGCGGAGGCAGTCCGGCAGGGTAACTTTGATGTAACATTTACCTATGAGGCCAATGATGCCATCGGCACCCTCGGCAAGGCGTTTCTCGAAATGGTGGACAACTTTAAAAATGTTCTTCTCGAGATGGCTACAGGCATCAAGCGTCTCTCTGATTCGTCAGCGGACCTGAACAAAATTTCCGGTGAAATCAACAGTAATACAGCAGAAATAGCCACAACCGTGGACAACGTCGCATCATCTGCCGACAGCATGAGCCAGGCCATCAATATCGTGGCTTCGGCAATGGAACAGACCACGGCCAACGTCAATACCATTTCCACAGCATCCGACGAGTTGAGTTCAACCATCAACGAAATTGCGGAAAACGCGGAAAAGGCAAAGAACGTGGTTGATAATGCCGTTAATAACGCTGCCAGAACCACGGAAAAAGTCAATGCCCTTGGCGATGCGGCCAATGAAATCAATAAAGTGACCGAGGTGATCACGGAAATAGCTGACCAGACCAATCTACTGGCACTCAATGCCACGATTGAAGCGGCCCGGGCCGGAGAGGCCGGCAAGGGATTTGGGGTTGTTGCCAATGAAATCAAGGAGCTGGCCCAACAGACTGCCACAGCAACGGACGAAATCAAAGAAAAAGTAGAGTCAATCCAGAATGTGACAGGGGGAACAATCCAGGAGATCAAGGATATTTCCGAAATTATTTCCAACATCAATGATATTGTCACAACCATTGCCGGAGCGGTAACGGAACAGTCCGTAACCACCCAGGAAATATCCCGCAGTATCAGCGAAGTGGCAGCCGGGGTCGGCGAAGCAACGGAAAGTGTTCACCAGACCTCTGTCGACGCCTCGCAGGTTGCCTCTGATATGGAGACTGTCAACCTGCTTGCAGGCAAGATGACAACTTCCGGCAAGGAGGTTCAGGAGTCCTCCAAGATTCTGCTTGATCTTGCCGACAGGCTGAACAAAATGGTGGCCAGGTATGATGGCCTCGTAAAAAGCTGAAACCTGAACCCTGCAGTTGTCTCTGTATCGAGGGCACTGCGTAAGTACAGAGGCAACAAGGCTGGCGAAGACGTTGCAAGATTCACGATTCCCTACCTGGTTGCCTGACAGACATGGGACGCACTCTGCCGGCCAGCCGTGAATTCTTTCCAGGACACGAGGGAAAGGGCGTTAAATTTGCACCCTGCAATACAGGCCTGGGTCTCTTTACCAAAGCAAAGATCACATTTAATCGCAGTCAGGCGCTTCAGTCCGCTTACCGGGTCTTCAACCTCGCGGATGTCAATCGCTCCCACCGGACAGACCATGGCGCATGTGCCGCATCCGGTGCAATCTTCCTCGTTCACCCTGACAATACCGCCGTCGTCCACCTGGATGACCCCAAGGGGACAGGCGCGGGCACAGGGCGCATCCTCGCAATGCATGCATTGCAAAACAGCCTTTTTTCCGTCTTGCTTGAGCACCTTATTCCGCGCTACAAGCTCGATGCCAGCCGCCCTGGCCTCCTTGGCAGACATACCAAGATGGCTGGTTGCGCATTTCATCTCGCACATCCTGCATCCCTTGCAAAGCTCCACGTCGCAAAGGACAAATCTGTGATCCCCGGTTTCCATAGAGCGCTTCCCCCTATCTTTCCGTGCACGAAATACACGGATCAATACTGTTGAAAATCAGTGCAATATCTGCGGTTTTATTGCCGGGCATCATGACCTTCAACGCCTCCCAGTGCATATAGGTGGGGACGCGCCATTTCATTCTCTCGGGCTTATTGGAACCGTTGGACTTGACGTAGTAAAACAGCTCGCCACGTGGCGCTTCCGACCTGGCGACAGCCTCTCCCCTGGGAATGCGGGGAAGGCCCGGCGTTGTTACCGGCCCGTCGGGCAGTTTCCGGAGGCACTGCTCCACAAGCCGTATGGCCTGAAAAACCTCTTCCAGCCGCACGAGAGTTCTCGCCCGGACATCGCATCCTTCCTGCAGAACCACGCTCCAGTCGAGCTTGTCATAGGCGGCGTAGGGATAAATATCGCGGATATCGTTATTGACACCACTTCCCCGGGCGGTCGGACCGACAACTCCGAGCCTCAACGCATCCTCTTTTGGCAATACACCGACACCTTCTGTTCTGGCCCTGACGATTCTGTGGGTCCGGAAGATGGAAATGAGTTCCCTGAGCGGTTTTTTCAGGCCATTGAGCTTTCTGGTCAGATAGCGAATTTGCTCGTCATCAAGGTCATACTTTACGCCACCAATGGTATTGGCGCTCAGGTCCATCCGGTTACCCCAGATGGTTTCCTTGATATCCTGCAGGACTTCCCTGGTCTCCATGGTCTGGGTCATCAAAGAATGAAATCCGATCAAATGCGCCTGCATGCTCACATTGAAGAGATGGGAAGCCGCTCTTTTCACTTCATCAGCAATGACACGCAGGAACTCGGCCCTGGGGGGTATCCGGATGCCGGCTATTTTTTCCACCGCCATGATATAGGTGAACGGATGATTGTTGGAACAGAGCGAGCATGTACGTTCCGTGATAATCATGTTCTGGAGAAAGTTTCGGCGGAGAACCAGTGCCTCCATGCCCCGGTGGACAAAACCGCTCAGGATATCCACATCCTCGACGGTTTCCCCGTGCAGATGGACCTTGAAATAGACCGGCTCCTCCAGGGCGATATGGACAGGGCCGACCGGCAGCTTGTACACCTCACTCATTTCCGGCTCCTTTGGCTTCATTGATTCGTTCCCAGAGGGTGTTGGTCGCGGCGCCGGCCATGGCATCGGAAAGGGTCATGTACTCCTTGAATATTCCCTGGGCAATGCTTTCATCAAGAATTAACCGTTCCGGATTGGGGTGGTCGACAAGCGTGATATCAAACAGGTCCTGCATCTCCCGCTCTGTCCAGTCCGCGCTTTTCAGATACGGAGTAATGGACGCGACTGTCCCGTCTTCTGTCACCAGCGTGGCGGTCAGCAGCACGCCATCCACGTCAAAATGGTATGCTATCTCGTAGCCTGAATCGATCACATAGGGGCTGACAGTCACAACCCGGCCGCCATGTTTCCTGACCAGGGTTGCCACTGCGGCGATGTCGGACTTGTCGTGCAGCTTGACATACAGATCCTGGTTTCCCGTGGAATCGGCACAGACGGCTTTCTGTTCAAATCCAGAATTGACATACACCTTCAGCTCGGAAAGAAGGGTGGATGCCAGCTCCTTTTTGTTTGTCATCATAGGTACAACCTCTTGAAATTCTCAATTCTTCTGCACTCGGGACAGAGCGATACCAGCTGGCGGAGTTCATCGGTAACCTCTGTATAGGCACGCTGCAAAAGCGGTTCTACCGGAGGCTTTATATTCTGGCCGCACTGCCGGCATGGTGTAAAAAGAACCTCACCTTCCGCTGTGGGCCGATATTTTTCACTCTGGGGCTGTGCCGTATGAAAATCATTTGTATGGGCCACAGCAGATGTGGGGCAGTAATATTCACAGTTACCGCAATGGGTACATGTGCCCAGCCAGAAAGAGAACGATATCCCCTGACCATCCTCTTTTTCCCTGACCCTGATAGCCCCGCCGGGACAGACATATTCGCAGGTGCCGCAGCCGATGCAGAGTTTCTGATCATAGGCGATGATCCCCCGGTACTTTTCCGGAGTAAACGTCTCTCCAAAGGGATAGGGATCGGTTGTCGGTCCGTTAAAAAAGTTCCTGATCGCTATTTTAAAAAATCCGGCCATGGATCACGCCTCTTGCCAGTGGGCAATTTTTTCTTTCCAGATGGAGATCGCCTGCGCCACACCGTCAATAATCGACTGGGGACGAACAGGACACCCGCAGACATTCACGTCAACCTCAACGTACTTATCAAGAGGTCCCCTGATGGAATAACTGTCCCTGAACACCCCGCCACTGATGGGACAGATACCCACCGCGACCACCACCCGGGGTTCGGGAATCTCGTCAAGCAAACGTATCAGATACGCTTCTGATCTTGCGGTGACAGGACCAGTGACAAGGACAATATCGGCATGCTTGGGTGATCCGGTGTACTTGCAGCCCAGCCGTTCGACATCATAACGCGGGATCAGCGCCGTGGTAGCCAGTTCCACGTCACATCCATTGCACGACCCGGTGTTAATCCTGAAAAGCCAGGGTGATTTGATTGCATATTTTGACAGCATTGCGATCTCCTATGAAAACAGGACCAGCCCAAGGCTCAAGAGGGAAAGAGCCGTGGGCACGATCAAGAGAAATTTAAAGGCCTGATCCACCCTGAAACTGGGCAGGGAGGCATGGATCAGCGCAATGACAGCAACAATGCCGGCGGATTTACCCATGTACCAGAGCAGATTCACGACAATACTCTCACCTGCCATTGCCGGCATGAACAAGACCTGGAGTACCGTAATCAGCACCAGCAGTTTCAATGCATGCGTTATTTCAAAAAGCGCCAGCGCCATTCCGCTGTATTCCATGAGATATCCTTTCATGACATCGGCGTCATTTTCCGCGATGTGAAACGGTGGAACCTCGAGCGTGGCAAGCATGAAAATACCAAAGGCGATAAAGGCGGGGATCATTTTGAAATCAGTGACAAATGACCCGTGCAGCACCTGATAGTCAACGATACCCTTGAGGGAAAACAGGGCCCCCTCCCCTGCTCCGGCCTGCAGAGCAACAGTAAAGAGCACAAGAATGAATGTGATCTCATAGGCGAACATCAGAACCACCTCACGGGATACGGAGATCGCCGCATAGGTGGAGCCAGAGGAACTTCCGCCCATGACATGGGATACCGCCGGCAGGGCCATCAGATAAAGCAGTACGATAAGATCGCTGTTTACCCCTGCTCCGTCATGCACTCCGCTGATTGGCAGGATAAAGATGGCAGCCAGCATCCCTGCAAATCCAAATACAGGGGCGATACCGAAAAATATTTTATTGGTGGCATCTGCGGGAACAAGCACTTCTTTGGTCTGGAGCTTGATGATATCAAGCAGGTTCTGATACACGGGCGGCCCCACTCTCCCCTGAAACCGTGCAACAGCTATCCGTTCCAGGCCAAGCAACAGCAATCCGAAAAATACAGCAAAAAGACCGCCGGGAAAAACCAGGAAAGCCAGCACATTACTAACGCTCAACATAGTCACCCTTTATTCCGATTATTGTTTTTGTCAGCCTGACCATGCCCTTGATAACCGCTTTGGAATCCTCGTAGAAATTCACAGAGGCAACATGGGAATCCCCGGGGGTGAGGTCCCGGGCGCCGCAGGCATACACATGCGTTGATCTTGTCTTTATCTTTGTCAGCAAATAAACGAGAGCCACGAGCGCAACGCCGCACAGCAGCATTATCGTGACATACAGCATGTTGATTCCCCCCGCGCCGTGCTGGATCAGGGCCGGGCCAATATCAAGGGGCTGCAGATGGAACTGGGCGAGCATGCTGTTGACAGGTGCCAGCGCGATCCCTGGAAAAATGCCGAGCAGAACACTCAAACCGGCCAGAACCGACATGGGCACCAGCATGTACCAGGACGCCTCTTTGGCATCTTTCACACTGTCCTGGATCTGTCCGAGATAGGCCGAATGCATGAACTTGATAAAAGAGGCAAGGGTCAGGACGCTGCCAAACAGGGAGAGAACAGCGATTCCGATATAGCCCGAATCCATGACAGCATGATAGATCATCCACTTGGAGACAAAACCGCTGAACATCGGCACACCGGAGATTGCGAGCACCCCGATCATGAAGCAGAGAAAGGTGAGAGGCATCTTCCTGGCCAGTCCGCCGAGCTTATCCATTTTGTCCGTGCCGGTGGCGACAAACACCGCACCGGCACATAAAAAGAGAAGATTCTTAAAAAACATGTGATTAACAAAATGCAGCAAGCCTCCGGCGAGCCCCAGGGAGGTCATCAGGGAACATCCCACCACCACATAGCCAAGCTGACTGACGGTATGAAAGATCAAGAGTCGTTTCATGCTGTTGGTCAACATGGCAAAGGAGGCAGCCATGACAATTGTCAGCGCCCCGATCCAGCCACTGACATGTTTGATAAGATCAAGTGGCAGCAGGCTGGTTGCAGTGACTCCCGCAGCACCAATGAAGAAAATTTTAACCATCATGAATGGCCCGCTTTTCAGGACGGTGGACGAGATATAGCCGCTTATCGGCGTAGGAGCGGGTTTTGGGTGCATCTGATAATCAATGCGAAAGGGCAGCTGCGCAGCCTTCATCAGGAAGCCGAGTGTCAGCAGGACAATGGCGATTGCCGTGGTTTCCGTGTAGCGGAAATCTGCCGCCATGGCAGCAAAATCCCACTGACCACTCTCCTTGTACATAATGGCTACGGCAACGGTAAGAAAAGCAGCACCAAGATAGTTGAACGTAAAATATTTGCTTGCCTCCTGAACAGAAAAGGCGTCGTCCTCATGGGCCAGCGCAAGGTACATGATCCAGCCACTCATGATTTCCCAGAAAAAGAACATACTGAACAAGTCTCTGCTCAGACTGACACCGAGCAGCCCGGCCACCATCAGGAGGAAAAAGGTGTAGAACCGGTACTGCTTGTGAGAATGCTCCATATAGCTGACCGAATAGGTGAACTGCAGTGCCCCCATAAACAGGATGAGAAGAGCAAAACCGGTCCCGTACGCGCCGACATGATCGAAGAAGAGGATGGCCATGGCCAGCAGACACACACCTGCTGACAGCAGCCCGGCAACCTTATTGGACCTTTGCCCAAAAAAATAAACAGCCATGGCGCCAAGCATGAGAACAAGGACCGGAAAAGGCCAGCTGACCTGCTGGACAGGGAGTCCGGTGGCCGGAGAGCCCAGGTATCCGGCCAGCGCGGCAAAGGGTGTGACCGCAATCCGGGGCAAAAAACCCCCGATAACAGCAGCTGCAAGGAGGAGATAGGGGGCGATCAATTTGCCTCCTGCTGCTTCCTGCAAGGACCGCCCCTTGTATTTTTCAAGAAAAACGATCCTTACTACCCGGATAAACACCAGAAAGTAGAGAAGCTCACCGGCTGCGAGCAAAACGGAACTGACAATCTTTCCGGAGTCGACAAAGGCATACACCATGAGAACCTTGCTGAAAAAAGCAGAAAACGGCGGGAGACCCATCATGGCGAAAAGTCCGGCCCCAAGGGGTATTGCTGTCCGCGGCAGGGCCCGTCCGATACCGCGCATGTCTGCCAGCCTGTCGCTACCGGCCTTTGCGCGCAGGAGCGCTGATGCAAGGAGCATCATTGTGGTGATCAGCATAAAATTAAAGACATGAAAGAAAAAAGAGGTCAGGGCCAGGGATGAGTTGAGGGTGAGCAATGAGCGGATATCGACAACCAGACCCACAAGAGAATAGAGCAAAACTTTTTTCAACTCCCTGTGAAACAGGGCCTTCACGCCACAGAATATAAATATTATCGTACAGATAACATGTAGTGCCTCTGCAGAATGGCCATGAATCAATGCTGTAGTTTCCCCCAAAGCCGCAGCATCCATATCTCCTCCTTCCGTCGATGTTTAGATTATCGCATGATGATCACCGGCGGCAGCCGGCCTGCCCGGTACCCGGCACAATTGACACACCCTTCTTCCAACGTAGCCTGACAGGCCAGTACGCAGGAAAACAGCCACAGCTCACACACAACCAATGTGCATATTGTGCGTTAACGCACACTAGGCATGATACAACTGACGTCCGCCCTTCCCTTGTCGCCAGTCACACAACCTGCAAAGCCGCTGGCAGGGAAGGAAAAAATAAAAGTTCCAGTTGACTTGACACAATGCTTGATGTATTATTTAAAGATACGCAGACGCACAGTTTGCACATACATAGCACAAAAAACCACCGGTGTCACGGTCAATTTAACAGTAACCTGACAGGTTACGTACCAGATGTGATGGTCAGCAGGACACCTTGACCACACCAGACCGGCTCTACTGCTGAGAAAGAGAAGGAATAAGTGGGCTGCCGGAAGCTTTACTGCGACATGATAGAATCATAACCGTCTCCCTCCTCCTAAGGGGTGATTTCTTGACTTCACTCATGCCTCTCCTCCGAAACGGTTAAATACGCCACTGCTCATCGGGCATTTATCATGTTCTTGCATCAGAGCTTCCGGCAGCCCGCTTATTCAGCTGGATCCACAAAAAATGATGGAGGTAGTGCGGGGAAATCTGTGCCGGGAACTCAAAACCAACAATGAAATACCAGCGCGAGTATCATGGCAAGCCTCGCGACACTTGCCATGCGCTCGTGAACGAGTCTTCATTTGTTGCTTACGCATTGAAGGGTGGGTCAATGCGGCCCATGAGTTCCCGGCACAGATTTCCAGCAAGACCCTCTGTCCCCGAAAAATAGATACGTTCTCCTCCTGTACTGCCGTCACTCTCACCCCCCTTGCATTTCATCCTTCCCAAAGAAGCTGAACCGGTACTTATTCCAATGGAATCACTCCCCGCTTTTCCTTCCTTTTTATTGAAAATCCTGAATAGTCCTGATATCGTTGGTCCTTTACGAGAGGTTCTCTTGCCGAGAACCAGTCCGAGATTCCATGCTTAAGAGGCGAAGAACCGATTATCCCATAGAAAGAAGAATGCGGTCTTTTACTGCATCATGCCTTGCCGTCTTTCTGTTTCTCGGCAGCGTCCAGGCATTTGCCGTTGGGGGTAGCATATCCCAATAAAGACAGAAGTCTTGATGAACGAAGCCATCCCCACGCCGGGTATCTTTTTTTCAACTGTATGTACCACCATCATGAAGGATGATAACGGTAATGCCATCGTCGCCTTTGTCGAGGCCTGGGCCTGAGCCAACCTCTTTCGCTCTGCCTGGATCAGGAACAAAAATCCTTGCGTAACCAGCAGTGGGCAATGGCCGCAAGGAATAAAGCCTAACGGTTTTTGCCATCTTGGCAGATTTGACGTACGCCTTCTGATCGTTTCACCTGCAAAACGCCTGGAATTCCACGGATGCGGACGGAAACGGGCAGTACTTTCTCAAGTCTCCCAGGAGAACAAGGTGCGCCTCGGGCACGCAGTGAGTAACGCAACCATGAATATTTCACAGCAGAAGGGTCTCAACGAACAAACATCGTTGTTTCTCTACACCATCAACAAGGTCGCGGAAAAACTGCTCGCCGGAGGAGAAGAGATTCCCTGGCAACAGGTAACCGACCTTGTCGGGCCGGCCTCCAGTTCCAGCCGCTGTTACATCTTTCTCAACCAGGTGGACGGCGACGGCCGGATCCTCTCCAGCCAGGTGGCCGAATGGTGCGCCGAAGGCATCCCATCCGAGCTCGACAACCCGTTACTGCAGAGCATGGATCTGGCCCGGATGGCTCCCCGGCACTTCCAGATACTGTCCTCCGGCGCCATCGTCTGCGAGCATGTCACCGATATCCAGGGCCCGGAACGGGAAATACTTGAGGCGCAGCAGATCTGTTCCGTTCTCCTCATTCCCATCACCACCACCAAGGAATTTGCCGGATTCATCGGTTTTGATGCCTGTGTCAGCCCACGGCAGTGGACGGACAACGAGATCCAGTACCTGAAAACCGCCGCCAAGCTGCTGGCCCACGCCCTGGAGCGCCACCATGCCGACAGGATGCGGCGCGAGGAGATGAAACGGTTCAACGCGGTCATGGACGCCCTGGATGCGGTGGTCTTTGCTGCCGACATGGAGACCGATGAGCTTGTTTTTCTCAACCGGTATGGGCGCAAGATCATGAAAGAGGGGCAAGGGGGCTCCCACTGGCGCTCCCTGCATGACCACCAGAAAAGCCCCTGCCCCCCTGCACCAACGAGCAGCTGCTCGACAACAATGGTGATCCGGCTGGAACCCATATATGGGAATATCACGATACCGGGAACAACCGCTGGTACCAGTGCCACGACCAGGCCATCAGGTGGCCCGACGGCCGCACCGTCCGGCTGGAGATAGCCACCGACATCACTCCTCTCAAGGAGGCGGAACTGCGGCTGCAGGAGAGCGAAAAGCGTTACCGGCAGTTTTATTCCATGTTCCGGCTCATGGCCGATAACATGCCCGACCTGCTCTGGGCCAAGGACATGGACCGCAGGTTCACCTTTGTCAACAAGGCAATCTGCGAAAAACTGCTCATGGCCAACGATATCGAGGAGCCCATCGGCAAGACCGACATGTTCTTTGCCCTCCGGGAGCGCGATTCCCATAGCGATCAGCCGGACTGGCACACCTTCGGCGAGATCTGCCGGGATTCCGACGGGGTGGTCATGGCCAGCGGCCAGCCCGAACGTTTCGACGAGTTTGGCAACGTGCGCGGGAAGTTCATGTTTCTTGATGTGTACAAGGCCCCGATATGGGACGAGGACGGGACCATGATCGGCACCGTGGGCTGCGGCCGGATCGTCACCCGGGAAAAGGAACTGGAGAAGCAGCAGAAAAAAACCATGCGCCAGCTGCAGGCCTCGCTCGAAGAAAAGGAAACCCTGCTCCGCGAGATACATCACCGGGTAAAAAACAACCTTCAGGCTCTAATCCACCTGATTTCCATGCAGGAATCCATGCTCGAATCCAGCCAGGACGCCCGCCACGCCTTCCAGGAGATCAAGGACCGGATCATGGCCATGGCCCTGATCCACACCCAACTCTATCAGTCGAACAACTTCAACCAGATCGATATCAAAGCCTACACCGAAGAGTTGGCCACCCACCTGCTGCAGCTGTCGCGCAAAGACCCCCCGATCCAGAAGAAAATCCTGATCAAGGAGGTCTTTTTACGGGTGGACACCGCCATTCCCTGCGGCATGATCATCAGCGAGCTGATCTCAAACGTGCTGAAATACGCTTTTCCCGATGGTTATGTCCAGGGCGCGGACGGCCATCTGCCCACGGTCACCATCACCTTCACGGAATCGGAAACCGACTACACCCTGTGCGTCAGCGACAACGGCGTCGGCCTGCCCCAGGGGTTTGACTACGCGAAAAACCAGAGCCTGGGGATGAAATTGATTCATGTCTTGGCCACACACCAGCTTGGCGGTAAAATACGTATAGAGTCCAGAAACGGAACCAGTGCCACGGTAACCTTTCCCAAAAAGCGATAAAGAGGGGCACCTGCCCATGTCCAGAGAAAGAATACTCATTGTCGAGGATGACGGCATCATCGCCCTGCTGCTGCAGGAGATAACGACCCGCTATGGCTACGAGGTCATGGCGATGGTGGCGACCGGCAAGGAAGCGGTGGAGCAGGCGATCACCAGGAAACCGGACCTGATCCTGATGGACATCCACCTGGCCGATGACGTGGACGGCATAGAGGCTGCGGCCAGGATACGGGCCAGCCAGGACATCCCCATCGTCTACCTCACCGCCTATGCCGACGACACCACCCTGGAGCGGGCCAAGATCACCGAGCCCTATGCCTATGTGCTCAAACCGGTGACCGAGAAGGAACTGCACATCGCCATCTGCCTGGCCCTGCACAAGCACCGCTCCGGCTTACAGCAGAGAAAACAGCTGGCCGAGCTCCAGAAATCCATCCCGCCGCTCCAGGTCCGGGAACCTATCCTCCCCATCTGTGCCCGCTGCAAAAAGATCAAGACCGACCAGGACGGCTGGGAAGACGTGGCCACCTTTATCGAAAAGCACTCCCGGACCCGGATCAGCCATGCCATCTGTCCGGACTGCGCCCGCACACTCTACGGGGATGAGCAGTGGTATGATCCGAGACAGGACGACCAGAACCCTGAAAATACAGACGACCGGTAACCACCGGACACGCCTGCCGGCGGGCCGGCCCTGACAAAAAAAGGGACCAAGCGCGGCAGGGGAGAGAGGCCACGTTCGATCCCTTTACACCTCCTGCGCTTAAGCAGGTGGCAAACAAGAGGGAATTTTTATTCAAATATCCATTTATCGGTATTTCTCTCCCAACCGGGAATATCATCACCGAACCAGAGCCCGATCTCGGCGGCAGCGCTTTCCTCACCATCGGAACCGTGGACGATATTACGGCCGATTTCCAGGGAAAAATCAGCCCGGATGGTCCCGGGGGCCGCCTGGGCGGGGTTGGTCGCACCCATGGTGGTCCGGGCTGTGGCAATAGCCCCGGTTCCTTCCAGAACCATGGCCACCACCGGTCCGGAGGTAATGTAGTCGATCAGGTCCCGGTAAAATGGTTTTTCCTTATGGGCCGCATAGTGTTTGGCCGCCAGCTCCTCGGATACGTGCATGAACTTCATGGCCACGATCTTCAGGCCGCGGCGTTCGAAACGGTGGATGATTTCGCCAATCAGACCCCGCTGCACCGCGTCGGGTTTAATCATTACAAAGGTACGTTCCATGGTCAGCTCTCTCCTTTACAAATAAAGAACATGATAACATAACAAAAAATATCGATATATTTTCTAGCCCGCATATTTCACAAACCTCGTCCGATACGCCCTCGCGGGCGGCCCCACCCTACCATATATCCCCTGGCCTGCGCAATCCTCCGAAGGGGATCTGAAGACAAAAAAACAGGGACCCCAAAAAAAAGGATTTCTGATTACCATCAATCTTCAGCATTGAAACCGGTGTCGGTGGCTGAATTTCAGTGGTAATCACAAAAGGATTTACTCACCCATCCGCTGCCGGGTCTCGATGGCCCTGGCCAGGGTGTGCTCATCGGCATACTTGATGTCCATGCCCATGGGAATACCGCAGGCCAGCCGCGTCACGCGGACCGGGGCCTGGTGCAGGATCTCCATGAGATAGGAAGCCGTGGCCTCACCGGGCACCGTGGAGCTGGTGGCGAGCAGGACCTCGTCGATACCGCCCTGGCGGATGCGTTCCAGGAGTTCCCTGATCTTCAGCTCGTCGGGCCCTATACCATCCATGGGCGACAGGACACCATGGAGAATATGGTACAGTCCCCGGAAGGCACCGGTCTTTTCGATGACCATCAGGTCGCCGGGTTCCTCGACCACGCAGACGAGCCTTTCGTTACGGCGCGGGTCACCGCAGATGGCACAGGGATCGGTTTCGGAAAAGGTGAAGCATCTGGAACAGAGCTGGATGGAACCGTGGAGTGCGGCCAGGGACTCGGCCAGGGTACGGGCCTCGGCGGCAGGTCGTCGCAGCAGATAGAGGGCCAGGCGGGTGGCGGTCTTCTGGCCGATGCCGGGCAGCTTCTGAAAATCGGTTATCAGCCTTTCAAGGGCCGGCGGTACAGCCTGCATGACAGCTCAGAACAGGCCGGGAATGCGCATGCCCCCGGTCAGCTTGCTCATCTCATCCTGGCCCAGCTCCTTGGCCTTGCGCAGACCATCGTTGACAGCAGCGGTGATGAGATCCTGCAGCATTTGCGGGTCGTCGGGGTTGATGACCTCCGGCTCGATGGACATTCCAAGCACCTCCCCCTTGCCGTTGACCGTGACCGTCACCATGCCGCCGCCGGCAGTACCGGTCACCGTCCTGGTGGCCAGCTCTTCCTGGATCTGGGCCATTTTTTCCTGAAAATGCCGTGCCTGCTGCATCAGTTCACTGATATCCATTTCCACATCCTCCAAGATATTTTTCCCTGCTACCGTTCTGCCGGCACCCCCATACCCGGAGCTCACACCGAAGCATCCCCTCCGTCCCTGGCGTCGGAATCCAGCGGTTTGCGGAACCGGGGACCGACCCGGATATCGCCTACCTGGCCATTGAAGATCTCCACTGCCGCCAGGACCAGGGGATCGTTGGCCAGGGCCTGACGTTCCTGCTGGGGGCTGATCCCGTTTTCTCCGTCCACTTCACAGTCCCCTTCCGGAACGTGGAAGACCACCCGGAAGGTATCCTGGAAAAAGTCCATGGCAAACTCGGTGAGCAGGGTGATATTTTCCCTGTTTTTCAGCATGGTGCAGTCCACCGAATCGGTGTACTGAATGATCAGCCGATCTTCTTCGAATCGTGCGCCGTCGGCCCGCTGCAGCACCGCAGCCATCCACTGTTTGCGTTCCCGGACATAGCCGATAAAGCTCTCCCAGTGCCGGCGCACATCCTTGCGCCGCCCCCGGTAGCCACTTTCCGGCACAACCCCGGTGTCGTCGGGGACAGGATCCTCTGCAGAAACGGGCCGGGACTGTGCCATTTTGTCTGGCTGGCCCTGGACCGGGACCTTCTTCCCGTGGGCCGGCGGTGGAGAGGTTGGTTCCTGCCGGACAGCCGGAGCAGATGGCGGCGCTGAAGGCGTGGTTTCCGTGTCCGTCCCGGACTGCGTCGACACCTGGCTCACAGGAGGAGTGGCAGCCGGTCTCTCCGGCCGGGGTTCCCTGGCCACCGGTTCCAGCTCCACCCCCTGCAGGGCCTGGTCAAGTCTCTCGAGCAGGGTGGCGACGGAAACCACCTCGGCTGCCTGCACCGCCCTGATAAACGCCATCTCCAGGGCCAGTCGCGGCCGGGCGGCAAAGGTCACCTTTTCAAGGCTCTCAAGGAGCAGATCAAACATGGAAGATACGGTTTCCGCGCTGTGCCGGGCCGCACATTGGCGAAGCTCCTCAAGATCCTCGGCCGGCAGATCGAGCTGGCGCTCGGGCTCCCTGCTGACCCGGCAAATGAGCAGGGCCCGGAACCAGTCGAGCAGATCGTTGATGAATCGCTTGACGTCCATACCATAGGTGTACACCTGGTCGAGACGCTCCAGGGCCGTGGCCAGGTCACCGGCCAGCAGAGCCTGACCCAGCTCACCAATGACCTCATGGCTGACCAGACCGAGTATTTCGACCACATCGTTGGCCAGGACCTCGTCGCCGCAGTACGAAAAAACCTGGTCCAGCAGACTAAGCCCGTCCCGCACCGATCCGCCGGATTCCCGGACGATGAGCCGCATGGCCTGAGGTTCAATCCGTACCCCTTCCTGGTCGGCAAGACGATTGAAATGGGTGGCCAGTTCCCCGTGGCTGACCCGCTGCAGCTCGTAGCGCTGACATCGGGACAAAATGGTCACCGGCACCTTGTGCAGTTCGGTGGTGGCGAACATGAAGTAGACATGCTCCGGCGGTTCCTCCAGGGTCTTCAACAGTGCGTTGAAGGCCTCGGTGGTGAGCATGTGCACCTCATCGATAATGATAATCTTGAAGCGGGAACTCGTCGGCATGAAGCGGATGTTTTCCTTGAGTTCCCGAATTTCCTGAATACCACGGTTGGATGCCCCGTCCACCTCGTGCAGATCCACCGAAGATCCGGACATGATCTCCCGGCAGGAACGGCAGGTGTTGCAGGGTTCGGGCGCTGGGCCCTGTTCGCAGTTGAGAGCTTTGGCCATGATCCTGGCCAGGGTGGTCTTACCGGTTCCGCGTACACCACTGAAGATGAGCGCATGGGCGACCCGGTTCTGGGCCAGCGCGTTCTGCAGGGTCCGGACAACGGAGCGCTGCCCTACAACCTCGGCAAAACGTTGTGGTCTGGATTTTCTGGCAAGGACAAGATAGGACACTGGCAGCTTTCAGAAATCGGATTCAGGTGGAGGAGGTGGGCAACATCCTGTTTTTCTGCAGGCCATACGATACCCCATACAGGGATAAACAGAAACCGGAAAGCTGAAAAAAGGATAGCCGGGCAACCCTGCAACACACAAAGAGATTCACTACCGCTGCTTCCTCCCGGACCTGACGGAGTTCGTGAGTCTTTGTTGCGCAGGACCCGGCTATCACACCTAGGTCTGATATGAAATACAGGCCGACTACCTGTATGAAGTACTATAATTCCCCGGCAGCCAAAAGGCAACCGGAGATGCACAGTATCAATGGCGGAGAGGGTGAGATTCGAACTCACGGTACTTTCGTACACACGCGTTCCAGGCGTGCACCTTAAGCCACTCGGTCACCTCTCCGCTCAAGAGGTGCTGAAACAGAATGAAAAAGAAAGGTGTCTCTCTTTTTCCTCCATGCATTCCTGGGACCCTCTTTTATCCGGTGTTCCATTTTTTGACAACAGAAAAATACCGTTATCGTCGAGAACGGAAAAAATTTTTCAGGAGCTGGCCGCACTCTTTGCCAAGAACTCCACCGGTGATGACAAAACAGTGGTTGAGCAGGCCGTCACTGCCGATCCTGTATTTCGAGACCAGGGCGCCGGCCTTGGGATCATGGGCGCCAAAGACCACCCGCTCCACCCGGGCATGGACCAGGGCCGCCGCACACATGGCGCAAGGCTCCAGGGTGACCACCATTGTGGTCCCGGGCAACCGGTAATTACCAATTTTCTCCGCGGCCTGGCGCAGGGCCCGCATTTCCGCGTGTCCGGACGGATCATGGGCCTGGATACAGTTGTTACCCGCGGCAGCCAGAATGTCTCCCTCCCTGCCAACAAGGACCGCCCCCACCGGGACCTCGCCCATGGCCGCCGCTTCCCCGGCCCGGACGATGGCAAGTCGCATCAGGGCGATATCTTCGCTGCACACCGCTGAATTGTTTTCTGGAAAGCTGGATGCCATCAGACACCATCCGATTTCCCGGTCAGAAACAATCTCTCCGGCCGCCAGATGGCTGGCCAGCAGACCGATATCGGTCCGGAACAAACGGGAAAGCCTCTCAAAATCCCTCTAAACCCGGCATCTTCCATAAAAAACCTCTTTCCAGCCTTTGCTTTTGTCGTCAAAAGGCATATAATTACAAAAAAGATACAGAGATGACATTTTCGAAAGCCACCAGGAGCGCTCCACCATTCCCATGCCCGAAGCGAAATACACGGTATTAGCCTACGAATCCATACCCGAGGCCCGCCAGGCGATAACCACCGCCCTGGAGGACATGGCCGAGATAACCTTTCATACCTCACCGGGATCATTCCAGCAGGAAAGAAAAAAGAGACAGTTCGACCTTATCTTCCTTAACATCGAACCCAGAAACGGAGTCCATACGGACGCCACCTTAAAGCCGCTCCAGGAAACCCTGCAGGATGCAACATACACCCCGATCATTGTCACCTGCAAGCTCGAGAGTGCCGACCTGATCGTCAAGGCGATCAAGGAAGGGGCCTTCGATTTTCTGGCACCCCCCTTTTTTCCGGAAAAGGTGCAGCTGGCCGCGACCCGGGCCATCCGCCAGCGGGAACTGCAAAACGAGATAGATTACCTGCGGCGCAAGCAGGATGTGGTCTATGATTTCGACAAGATCATTGCCGAGAGCCCCTCGTTCAAGAAGGTCATCACCAGTCTGAAAAAATTTGCCGCCACCGATTCCACCATCCTGATCACAGGAGAAACCGGTACCGGAAAGAGCTTTCTCTCCGGCTCCATCCATTACAACAGTCCCCGCCGCCACAAACCCTTTATAAAAATAAACTGTGCCAATATTCCGGAGACACTTCTTGAGAGCGAACTGTTTGGCCACGAGAAAGGGTCGTTCACCGGGGCGGACAAGCAGCGGATCGGCCGGTTCGAACAGGCCAACGGCGGCACCATCTTCCTCGACGAGATCGGCGAGATCTCCATGGACATCCAGAGCAAGCTGCTGCGGGTACTGGAAGAGAAATCCTTTGAACGGGTGGGAGGCAACAAGACCATCAACGTCGATGTCCGGGTAATTGCCGCCACCAACAAAAACCTCAGCGAACAGATCAGTGTGGGGAAATTCAGGGAAGACCTCTACTACAGGATCAATGTCCTGCCGGTCCAGCTGCCCTCCCTGCGGGAACGGCCCCTGTGTATCGAACCGCTGGCCAAAGTCCTCCTGGACAAGGCCTGCCAGTCACTGAAAAAAAAGATCAAAGGTTTTGCCCCCGATGCCCTGGCCCTGATCAAGAGCTACCGTTGGCCGGGCAATATCCGCCAGCTGGCCAATACCATCGAGCGGGCCGTAATCCTCGAAGACAACGACTACATCCATCCCGATGCCATCCAGATTCCGGAGCTGCAGAAAAACAGCCTCAGCCGGGCAATCACCTGCGAGCCCCTGGAGGTGCACGAAAAGGACCTGATCATCAAGGCCCTGGAAGAAAATCTCTGGGTGCAGAAAAATGCCGCCAAACGGCTGGGGATCAGTCCCCGGGCCCTGAACTACAAGATCAACAAATTCGGCATCACCCATCCAAACTGGCGCAAGAACAAATAACTATCCGCCCCCGGAAAGACCTGCACCGGCAACAGGCCCACATGGTATAATGTGCCGGACTATCCCAATCCATGCACGTGGACAATTGGAGCTTCGCTGCAAAACTCGGCTGTGCCACGGCTCATGGCACGGCGAGAGCGCGGCATCAATCTTTGTTCCGGCAGCCCTGCCACGGAGAGCCCGGTGCTTTTCGTCCATGTGCACATGGACGAGTACCGGCACCTTTTTTTTGTCGTTCACCTCTGATCCTGCCCCGAGAATTGATTTTCTGACAGGAAATATACCGGGCGCCAGAATCGCGACACTTTCCTCCTGTCAGTCGTTATCGCCGGGCGGCGACCAGGCCCTCCAGGTGGGCGATCCACTCTGCCATCCCCTGGCCGGTCGGCGCCGCCAGCTCAAAGATCCGCAAATCCGGCTTGAGACGCAGGGCCTCCTGGCGGGCCTCCTCCACGGAGAAATCAAAATAGGGAAGGAGATCTGTCTTGGTGATCACAAAGGTATGGGCCCCTGTGAAGGTGGTCGGGTACTTGGCCGGTTTATCCGATCCTTCGGGAACCGAGACCAGGATGATGCGCTCATGCTCACCCAGGTCAAAGGTCGCCGGACAAACCAGGTTACCCACGTTTTCAATGAAGATCAGATCAAATCCGCCGGAGTCTGCCTGCTTCTCCAGCGCATGCAGCCCCTTGTGAACCAGCGGCGCGTCCAGGTGGCAGGCCCCCCCGGTGGTAAGCTGCACCACCGGCACACCTTTTTTTCGAATCCGGTCCGCATCCCGTTCGGTCTCGATGTCTCCCTCGATCACCCCGATACGGAGCCGGTCCCCCAGTATCATGATGGTATGCTCAAGCAGGGTGGTCTTGCCGGAGCCTGGACTTGAGATCATGTTGATGGCCACAGCGCCCATGGCCTCGATATGGTTTCTGTTCCGGGCAGCCTGCTCCCGGTTTGCCGCCAGCAGGCTCTGATGAACATCGACCACTGTTCCCGTTGCCCCATCGCTGCCATGGCATCCGCATGAATCACACATTTTTTTTCTTTCCTGTACTTGGCTGTTTAACAATCATAACGACCGGTTTGTCACTCCATCTCCACCTGGGTGAGGACCAGATCCGTTCCCTCGCTCCTGGTTATCTCCAGGATGGCATCCCGGGCCGGTTCCCAGTCAGCCTTGAGGGCATCGAAACCAAAAACAAAGGAATCGACAACGATGCCGGCGGAGGAACCGATGGAGACCCGGACCGTGTGGATCCGTTTCGCCCCGTGGGCGGCTGCCAGCTCACCAAGCTGGCTCATCAGCCCCTGGGCCAGGGAAAACTCATGCACGGGCGGCCTGCTCCTTTTCTTCCAGCACCACCCCATGGGAGGCGAGGCACTTGATGAGAATATCCAGAACCTCGTCTATCCTGGGCGCAAGCCTTGGGGACAGGCCAAT
The DNA here is from genome assembly GCF_025998535.1 of Desulfolithobacter dissulfuricans. NCBI lineage: Bacteria > Pseudomonadati > Thermodesulfobacteriota > Desulfobulbia > Desulfobulbales > Desulfobulbaceae > Desulfolithobacter > Desulfolithobacter dissulfuricans. The sequence goes on from NZ_AP024233.1 coordinate 2,009,244, forward strand.
ACCCGTGGACAGATCCTCTGGAACCACAGTGATCATCTCCACCTTTTCCGGCGACCTGCCCCGCAGCTCGCAGAGGGAGAGAATCTCCAGCAGGCCCACCTGGTGGGGTGACATCCTGGTCTGGATATTGCCGGAGCGGACATCCTGATCGGTAAAACGGTGAATGGAGCCCGGCGCACTATCGAGACTGACCGTGTCAATGACATAGAGGACATCCACATCCTCGATAAAGGGGCCAGCATGATGCCGGCCGTGCCACCGTCCAGGACCTGGACGTTCTCCGGGATCTGGTAGAGGTGGTTGAACTTTTCGATGAAGTGCACACCAAAGCCTTCGTCCCGGAGAAGCAGGTTGCCTATGCCCAGGATACCTATTTTCTGAGTCTGCATAAAAAAAGAAGAGGTCCGGAGGCCGCGCTAAGGCTGCCCCCGGACGGGAAATCATGATTTGGATTGCCTGAACTTGTAGCCATTGAATATGGAGGAGATCAGTCCGTCCCTGGCCATCACGTCGTTCCAGACACATAGATAGATATGGATCAGGGCAAAGACCATGAAGTACCAGGTGAGCAGATAATGGATGAACCGGGCCGTCTGCTGCGGACCGAAAAACAGCCCGATCTGCTGCCAGGTGGCGGATTCGGGATAGAGCATGTAGAAACCGGTCAGGACCTGGACAGCGGCGGCCAGAAAAGTCAGGCCATAGGCGCTGCCGGCCAGGGCGTTATGCCCGAGCCGCTCTTCATGGCTGTCGCGCAGATAGCTGTAGATCCCCAGGGTGGCAACAAAATTCTTGATATTGCGGGGGGTAATGGGAAGAAAATCCCAGAGCCGCTCCTGCCGGTTGCCAAAGATCAGCAGATAGAGCCGGGCCAGCACCGCCCCGGTGAAGACAAAGGCGGCGATGAAATGAATGTAGCGCATGGTGGCCACCGGAAAGGTGGAGCCACCTTCGAGCATGGTATTGGTCCATGGAAAATGGATATAAAACCCGGTCACGCTGAGAGCCAAAACAGACAGGGCAAGAGCCCAGTGGTAAAGCCTCAGCAGGATGGACCAGGTATACTTTCTTTCGTACTGCATAACTCCCTCCTGTAAATCAGAGATTGCAGATATTCCCTCCGGCCGGCATCACAGGGCCTTGACCTTGCAGAACTCCCTGCCTTCCGGATCCAGCATGTGTACCGCGCAGGCAATACAGGGATCAAAGGAGTGTACGGTACGAAGGACCTCCAGGGGCATTTCCGGATCAGCCATGGGATTGCCCACCAGCGACGCCTCGTAGGGGCCCGGTTTGCCCTTGTCGTCCCGGGGACCGGCGTTCCAGGTGGAAGGCACCACGCACTGGTAGTTCTTGATCTTGCCGTCCCTGATGACGATCCAGTGCGACAGGGCGCCGCGCGGGGCCTCGTGGAACCCGAAGCCCTGCTGTTCTCCCTTGGGAAAGGTGGGTTTGTTGAAGATTTCCAGGTCCCCACGGCCGATGTTATCCACCAGCAGCTGCCAGTGCTTGAGCGCCAGGTCGGCCAGCATGGCCGCCCGCACCGCCCGGGCAAGATGGCGCCCCGGTGTAGAGTGAAGCACAGAGGCATCCACTTTGGCTCCAGCAAGAGAGCTGACCCTGGACAGGGCATCATCAACATATTTTGTTGTCAGCTCATGCCCCTGGGCATAGCCGACCAGGACCTGGGCCAGTGGCCCGACCTGCATTGGTTCTCCCTGGAAGCGCGGGGCCTTGAGCCAGGTGTACTTTCCATTATCCTGGAACTCTGTGTATTTAGGGACAGTTTCCTCCTCATAGGGATGCTTGGTCCAGTCGCCATCATACCAGGAACGGGCAATACACTCGACCACGTTGTCGCGGAAATAGGGATCGTTGAAACTGGTAAACGATTTGACACTCTTCAGGTCGCCACCCATGATCGTCCCACCAGGGAGATCAAACTTCGTTCCCTTGGTATCTAGTACCATGTCAGGCACAGCCAGATAATTGGTCACCCCGGCACCATACTGGAGCCAATCCTTGTAGAGGGCTCCGACGGCGATAACATCGGGGAGGTAAACATTCTGTATAAAACCACGGACCTCCTCGACCAGCTGTTTCACCCAGTAGAGACGCTCCATGTTGAGGGTGGCCTCATTATCCGGATTGATGGCTGCGGTAACACCGCCGACCGACAGGTTCTGGATGTGCGGATTCTTGCCGGAAATGATGGCCAGGGCCTGATCAGCCTTGCGCTGATAATCAAGGGCTTCGAGGTAATGGGAAACTGCCATCAGGTTTGCTTCCGGCGGCAGGGTCATGGCAGAATGGCCCCAGTAAGCATTGGCAAAGGGGCCAAGCTGACCGGAATCGACTATGGCTTGAACCTTTTCCTTGACCGCCTTGAACCGGTTATAGCTGTTACCGGGCCAGTTGGACAGACTTTCCGCCAGCTGCACGGTTTTCCTGACATCGGCACTGAGCGCCGAAACCACATCGACCCAGTCAAGAGCGGAAAGGACGTAAAAATGGACAATATGATCATGCAGAGCATGTATGGACTGGACCAGGTTCCGGATATACTGGGCATTGATCGGAATTTCCATACCCAGGGCGTTTTCAACCGACCGTACCGAGGCCAGAGCATGTACGGTGGTACAGACACCACATATACGCTGGGTAAAAAGCCAGGCATCCCGGGGATCGCGTCCCTGTAGAATAACCTCAATTCCGCGCCACATCTGGCCGGAAGACCAAGCTTTCTTGATTACGCCGCCATCCACCTCAGCATCAATCCTCAGGTGGCCCTCAATCCTGGTGACAGGATCGACCACAATTCTCTGTGCCATGACTACTCCTCCTTATATGGGCCGCAGTTAGTTCTGCTCGTCGTTCTTTTTTCCCTGAACCAGCTTCCTGCCAACGCCGACAGCGGCATGGATACCCACGGCCGCGGCGGTCACACCAAGGATCTTCTTGCCGGCAGAACCAGCATCTGCCACAATCCCGCCGCCAGCACCGGGAACGGTCACATTGGGCAGCCGCCCGTAGAACGGTCCCATGGTATCCCAGAACCCTGGCTCGGTGCAGCCGACACAGCCGTGCCCCACACTGACGGGCCAGACGCCCACGTCATTGAAGCGGATCGCCGGACAGTTGGAGAAGGTTCCAGGCCCCTTGCAGCCCACTTTGTAGAGGCAGTATCCCTGGCGATGGCCCTCGTCACCGAACTGCTCGGCAAAACGTCCCTCATCGAAATGGGGCCGACGCTCACAGTGATCGTGGATCTTGCGACCATAGGCAAACAGCGGTCGACCGAGCTGGTCGGTACGGGGCAGTTTTTTAAAGGTAAAATAATGCAGGACAGTGCCCAGAAAGGAAACAGGGTTTGGCGGGCAGCCGGGAACATTGATTATCGGGGTACCCTTGAGCAGGTCCTGGACTCCCACCGCGCCGGTGGGGTTGGGATCGGCCGCCTGGATGCCGCCGTAGGAGGCACAGGTACCGATGGCAATCACCGCCGCAGCCCTGGGACCGACATCGGCCAGAATTTCCATGGCCGTCCTGTCGGCGATTTTGCAGTAGATCCCGCCGTCTTTTGTCGGAATGGCGCCTTCCACCACACAGATAAACTTGCCGTCGTGCTTGGTGATGGTATCATGGAGTGATTTTTCCGCCTGGTGCCCGGCGGCCGCCATGACGGTTTCATGGTAATCCAGAGAGATGATATCGAGAATCAGACGGCCGATATCCGGATGCGATGCCCGAAGCAGACTTTCTGTACAACCGGTGCACTCCTGGAAATGGAGCCATACCACCGGCGGACGCGTCGGGGAGGCCGCTGCCTCCACCAGCTTCGGCACCATGGACTCGGAAAGCCCAAGTGCTGTCGCAGCCAGTGTACAGCCCTTGAGAAATCCCCTTCGGCTCACCTTGAAGTTCCGCTCACAGTACTGCTTCGACATGGCACCCTCCTTCCTGATGATGGGTTATCAATACACCTGTGCAAGTTGTGCACTGCACAAGTCGCACAGGTATGCAAAAAAATTTGTATGGGATTACAATAAATTATATACCATATTTTACAGTAATCAATAACAAGCTCAAAAAAAACCGTACTTCTTATAAGTTTTTCTGATGCAGAAAAATAGCGCCCCCTGCAAGGCACCACATTGTTACCTATCAACAAGTACCTTCTTTAATGGACAAGTATCTTCTTCCGATACATCATGCGCCAGGTGCCAGATGATCTCGATGGCACTGGCCAGGGTGGGGAATATATGATCCTCGCCGATTTTCATCAGCAGCCCGGTACGACGCATAGTGTCGATGATATGCTCTTTCAACCCACTGAAATAAACATCATATCCAGCAGATCGCAACCGATCTACGAGAAGCGCCAGGGCTGATTCACCGGATGCATCTATGTCATTTATCCCATTACATTTAAAATGGATAATTTTCAGTTCAGGCATGCTGGCGACAATTTTCAGCACCTCATCTTCAAGATAACTGATATTTGCAAAAAACAGCGGACCGTCAAAACGGATCACCGCGATATGTTTGCACTGCTTGAGACGAAAACGTTGAGCATTCCTGAAATGCCCGTCTTCCCACAGGGACAGTTCGGCAATAACCGGTTTCATCTTGCGATAAAAGAATACTCCGATGGTAAGGGCAACACCGAGCAGGATGCCTTTATCCAGATGAGGAGCAAAAAACAGCGTGGCGACAAAGGTGATGACACTGATAATGCCATCGGATTTCTTTACCATGTAGGCATGCTTGATGTCATGGACATTGAGAAGGCCCACCACCGCCATGATGATAATGGCGGCCAGAACCGACTGGGGCAGATGGTACAGCAGCGGAGTACAGAAAAGCAGCGCAACAACCACGGCCAGACTGGTAAACACCGAGGACATGCCGGTCTGGGCCCCGGCCTGAAAATTCACTGCAGAGCGAGAGAAGGAGCCAGAGACCGGATAGCTCCTGCCAAAGGAACCAACCATGTTTGCCAGTCCCTGCCCTATCAACTCCTGATTGGGATCGAGCCTCCCCCCGGTCCGGGCGGCAATGGCCTTGGCAATGGAGATAGCCTCCATGAACCCGAGGATGGAGATGATAATGGCCGGAACAATCAGCTTCGCAACAACGGCGAGGTCAAATGTCGGCATGGCCAGTTCGGGCAATCCCCTGGGTACCATACCGACGACCTCTCCACCACCTACAAGAAGGATATGTTCGGGATCCAACGGTCTATTACCAACCCTGATCCGCCAGATATTTTTTTCAGCCCACTTTTCCGGGGGAACCGATTCTTTTAATGCATAATGCAGTGACCCGTCCGACACCTGAACGGAAACCAGCTGCATGGAACGCAGCTTCTTTCTGAGAGCCACACCGCGCTCCTTTTCCTCGGCCAGATATTGATCCAGAACACCAGCCATGAGGTGCAGTTCCAGAACCTTTTCCAGCGGAATATGTTCCGCCGACTTCACCCTGGTCCCTTTCTTCAGCTCCTCCAGATTGACATCCCGGCTCGGATGACAGCTGCTGCAGAGTTTTTTTTCCACATCCGGCTCTGCCCTGTCAGCCGCATTCTGCGTGATCATTGTCCGCACCGAGGTGGTCTGGAGAATATTATCCAGGTTGGAATTCATATCCTGGATCAGGGCAGGGAAGCCGGGCACCTTGATATCATCTATCGTAACATGCCTGTTCTTTTCAAATCCGGTAAGCCAGGAAAGCGTCGTGGTGATAACAACAGCAACGAGTACATAGGGCAGGCGGGGGTTCCACTTCTTGAGCCCGACCATCACCACGAGCGCCAGCAAACCCATGAAAAAGGTCGGCCAGTGGATAAAGGCAAAGGCTGCTTCCATTACCCGCCATATGGTCTCAAAATAATGTTCCGCCTTATCAACATGCACGCCGAAAAGCTTGGGAAGCTGGCTGGAAGCGATAATAAGGGCCGCAGCGTTTGTAAATCCCGAAACAACGGGATGGGAAAGCAGGTTGACAACAATACCGAGCCGGAGGACTCCAAGCAGAAACTGAAACAGTCCCACGATAAAGGCGAGAAGAACAGCATAGGCGATATAGGCTTCGCTTCCCGCAATGGCCAGGGGCTCCAGACTGGCGGCTGTCATCATGGAAACCACGGCTACAGGACCGGTTGCCAGCCGGTGGCTGGAGCCAAAAAGTGCGGCTACAAGGGGAGGGAGAAAGGACGCGTACAGGCCGTAGTAGGCAGGCAATCCTGCAAGTTGAGCATAGGCCATGGACTGGGGGATCAGGACTAGAGCGACGGTGACGCCGGCGACAAAATCCATCTTCAGGATGGAGACGCCATAGTCTTTAAACCAGGAAAGAAAGGGAAAAAAGGTGGTTATGGCTGGTTTGGGCATGAATTTTGACCTCGGGTGCTGGATTACGGGATCAAAACATTCCGCAGGAGACCAACCGTGCTTGATGAACAGGCGACTGGGACGAACTGATTCTCGCTGAGTCAGAATCGGCCATCCTTGTCCTTTGAGGTCTCCTGCGGAACACTGATGTTTGCTGCCGCAATGGGCCGGACGCGTTGCCGCAGCGCCTGTCTGCCAGAACCGGCCCAGTAATCAATAACTGAAAAACATTCCGCGGACAGCTTTTTGGCGCAGAGGAAATGGTAGGAGAAGTATCTGAGGGGAGTGTGACCAGCACCTCGTTATCCGTTAATACAGATCGCTGCCCGCGGAACCTCGACATATCGTTTTTCGTTTTTTGTATTTTTATTATTTCGCAGCACTTTCCCGGGGATCTTTCAGACCCCGGTACTGGAAGGCCGGGGTCGGGTCATCCCCAGCGGACAGCCTCATTCCTCCCTGGCCTCAGCCTCATCTCTGATGGTATCAAACCGCTCAGATTGGATGACCTTTTGTCTTTCCAATTCGGCTATTTCATCCATGGAAAGATGTACCAGTCCACAGAGCGGGCAGGTACCGTCCACCTCGTCACCAACGGCCCTGGCCTTGAGCTCGTCAGCCGTAAGATGACCGACATACCCGCAGGCACCACTGGGATTTTCCGCCCTGACCTGACGTCTTTTCTTTTTTTCGTTCTCACTCATGACAACCACCTCTGCTTGTCGTCTGTTTTCACACACCGTCTGTTTTCACACACTGGTGAGTGTATTTAGTCGATCTTGAAAAATCCCATTTTCAGACCGTCAAAAGCCTTGTCACCAAGGGCTGACTCCATGAATGGAGTCGACCCAACCTCTTCAACAGAGACACAAACAAAAAATAAGACAGTTCTTCCCTCAGTTTCCTGAGGAGGATACGGATATTCTGTCCAGCTCCGCAAAGCAGTGCGTTGATTTTATCTCCGAGTATTCCTTTCAGGTAGTTTCGATCCAGCTTGCCATCAGCCTTCATATGGCCAATGACCGGCTCGATAGCACTTCGTCGCTTGAGCTCCTTTTTCATCTGGGGAGTCATCCCGCGCTTTCTGCCGGAGATAAACACCTGGGTGGTGTTCACTCCGTGACCGCGGTAGCCACGATCAACATAACATCGCCTGACCACCTTGCCGGTAAGTTCCTGGACCTGCTCCAGAGCCTTGGCCAAGGTGTGGCCATCGTAGGGGTTGCCATGCTCGGCAAGCATGCCTACAACAAAGTTGTCACGGTTCGTGACCGCCACGCTGACCTTGACCCCGAATTCATACTTTCTATGGGCCTTGCCTTTGGCAATGCATTCAACCTCCGGGGCATGGAGACTGTAGAGCTTGTCCTTGTCTTTTCGTTCCTGAGAGAGCAACCGCTCTGCCATGGCCAGTTCCTCTTTGAAAACAGAACGAAGTTCTTCCCGTTGTTCCAGCTTTCTATTGATGTCACGGTAAACTCGGCCAAGGTAGGTTTTAAGTCGCTTGATCTCACGCCTGGCTCGTTTGATTTGCCGGGCATGCAGGTAGCGTCCAACCTTGAGCAGGGCTTTGGGGCCTAATCGGGCATAACTTTGGCGAAGGGGCAGGTCAAATTTCCTGGCAAGCTTGACCAGCCTTTCACGGCTACGATTGTACAATTTGGCATCTGTGGGATAGGTGACGGCTTTGCGCTGCACCGTCGTATCCACGGATACTCGTTCCAGGCTGGAATCCTTGATGCAGTTGCTTGCAAGACCTGCCTCTATTGTCGCCTTCAAAATGAGCCGAGCACCTTTTTCGCCTATCCGCTTGCGCCAGCGGCTCATGGACGAAGGATCTATGGGCAGATGGTGCTGGAAATAACTTTCGCCACAAAAAAACTGCCAGTAGGGATTTTCCACCCAGCGTCTGACCACCTCTTCATCGGAAAGACCAAAGGCATGACCCAGGTAGGTCAAACCTGCCAGCAATCGAATGGGGATGCCAGGCCTTCCTTTTTTCTCGGAATACAGTGTGCCAAACTCCTTCTCGAAAATTTCCCAGGGGAGCAGTTCCGCCAGCCGGTACAGCTCATGAGTTCGGTCGAGAATATTTTCCAGCCTGCTGCGAAAAAGATCTCCCTGGGGGGTTGAATTGCTCAGTCTTGGACGCATGGAAATCACCAGAAATTGAAGGGTAAAAGTGCAATAACCTGCAATTTATGGTGATATAATTTAGCAAAATTAATTCAAAATTTCAATAAGTTAAGGTTTTTTCAAGGCCGACTATTTAAGGTATTGCCGGAGCTGTCGACCAGAGTTACGGTCAGAGGCATACCGCCATCCAGGCGGTGCGTGGCGCACGACATTCACGGGTCATATGCGCGAACCGCCATTTCGACCTTGTTAAGCAACCCCTCGTCATAAACACCGCCCCTGATAAGACTGGTGGCAGCCTCTTTGACACTCATATTCATGGGGGCGATGTTATGGGTGGTACCGACGATCATATTGGCCTTGACAATGCAACCATCTTCATCGGTGGTATAATCGTGGATAAGAGTCCCGCGGGGAGCTTCCACAGCCCCAACACCCCGGCCGGCCTTTGGTTCTGCCTTGGCCCTGACATTTTTATCCGTAATATCATCCTGCTCAAGCAGTTCAATGGTGCGCTCACAGGCATACACAAGCTCGATCAAACGGGCCCAGTGATAAAGCAGGGTACCCTGGGCAGGCCGACCAAATTTTTCGCGAAACTCCTCCAGCTCCTCCTGGGCACGCGGAGTGGACAACCGCTCCGCCACATTAATACGGGCAAGAGTGTTGGCACGATAGACGCCTTTTGGCGCAGCCAGATCCATGGAAAATCCCTCATCCCAGCATTTGGCATAGGGCATTTTTCCGTATGTCCAGGACTCCACGTGTTCCGCCAGATACTGATCGTACTGATCAACGGGAAAGTCGGTAATGGTGCCATCGGCCTTCATAAGCCGCAGATGCCCGTCATATAACCGTAATGCCCCGGAATCATCGACCGTACCCAGAAAGCCGGTGGTGATGGTACCAAGACTGGCAATGACATCTTCGTATTTGGGGAAGACACTGTTTTTGGCAAAATCCATGGCAAACAAGGCGAAATCAAGCAGTGTCCTGGTGTCTTCCAGGAGACCCTGACGTTCTTCCTCGGTCATGGGTTTGGCAAAACCACCGACCACGCCGGCGATGGGATGAATTGCCTTGCCGGCAAACCGTTCCAGCATCATCTGGCCCAGCTGCCGCATCTTGACGACCTGGGTCGCCAGCTCAGGCGCTTCCTTCACAATCCCGACGACGTTCCGAACCGAGTAATCACTGTCCGGCCCGAGAACAAAATCGGGCGCAGCCAGGAAAAAGAAATGAAGTATCTTGTCATTGATGTGGGCCATAATCTGGCACAGTTCGCGCAGTTTATGACCGGTGGGCGTCGGGGTAACCCCAAAGCACCCATCAACCGCTTTGTTGGAGGCGAGGTGGTGCATCCAGGGACAGATACCGCAGATCCGGTTCACAATGCGTGGAACCTCCTCTGCCGGACGCCCTTCAATGAACTTTTCAAAGCCCCGCAGGGACATAATGTGGAGAAAGGCGTCGCTCACATTACCGTCATCGTCAAGATGAATGGCAATCCGGGCATGCCCTTCAATCCTGGTTACCGGTTGTATATTTATCACGTTACCCATTGATCACCCCTCCGTCATTTTCCGGATTTTTTATTTATCGGCCTGAGCAGACCATGTGCCCCGGAAAAGCGTAATAAAGAGCGCCGGTCAACCACGGACTTAAAATCAATACCATTGCTGGCCAGTGCGTTCATCATATCAAGCATCTGATTTCCATCCCGCCGTACCGGTCCGAAACAGCCCCTGCATGGGACCCGGGCACTGATACAGGATGGGGCACCGCGTCTGGCACAACCAGCAGCGGTAACCGGACCCATGCACATGAACCCCTGCTCGAGCAGACAGCGCATTTCATCAATTGGTTTTTCCGGGTCATAATCAGCATTCTGAACAAAGCGCCTGACCTTGCTCACGTCGCCCTTGCCTTCCCGTCTGGTGGGACAGGTATCACAAACGGACTTACCGGGAATGACGGGATCGCGTCCTTCAATAAGCGCTGTCACAACCTCGGCTATCAGTTGCGGGTTTGGAGGACACCCGGGCAGGATGAGGTCAACTTTTACCTTTTCATCTACCGCATAAACCCGGTCAAGAGGCTTGGGGACAACGTCTGTCGGCACCTGGCACTTGTCTGTTGTCGGGGTTGCATAAGAGTTCTTGATTCCCTCTTCCATGCCCCAGGAATTTATAAGAGCGGGAAGCCCGCCATGGGTGGCACAGGTGCCAAGAGCAATCAGGATCTTGCACTGCTTACGCATGGCTTCAAGCACTTCCAGGTGCTCTTCATTGGCCACACCACCCGAGACAATGCCCACATCAGCTTCCGGAATCTCCAGCTCTTCCCCCTCCCCCATCTGACCATAGTATTTATGGTCCATCAAAACGGGTATATGGACAAAATCGATTTGTCCAAGCAACTCAACCAGGGGTTCACCTATATTGAGTATGGCAATTTCACAACCGGAACAGGAATGCAACCATTCCTCTGCTACGCGTACGCCCATAGTTTCCTCCTTATGCCGCCTGCGAGGCTTCAGAATTTGCGGCAACAGGGCCAAGTTTCTTTATCCGGGCCGTCATCTTGGTAACAGCCTCAACAAACTTGTCCGGCTCGGCAGAGGAACACCAGGCCAACATCAGGCGATCCTTTTCATAGCCGAAATCTTCCATCAGCTCGTGTACCATGTCCACCCGGGACAATGCCTTGACATTACCATCCAGGTAATGACATTCTCCAAGGTGTCAGCCAAGGACCATGACCCCGTCGGCCCCCTTGACAAAGGAGTTCAGGATCAACTCAGGATGCACCATACCTGAACACATGACTCGGATTATCCGGACATTGGGCGGATACTGCATTCTGGCGGTGCCAGCCAGATCTGCGGCGGCATACGAGCACCAGTTACAGCAAAAGGCAATTATCTTCGGTTCAAAGCTCATCGTAACATCTCCATGTAGTTAACAGGTTGCCGGCACATCCGGATCACACCGCAAGAGCCGCCTCAAGCTGACTTTCGAGCTGCTTGAGGGAGAATCCGGCCACAGACACGCCACGTTTGGGACAGGTCCCCTGACACAGGCCGCATCCCTTGCAATGGGCCTTGTTGATGGCAACACGTTTATGGATCTGCCCCTCGTCATCCGTCTCTTCCACAAGGGTAATGGCGTGATAAGGACAGACATCAACGCACAGGGCGCAGCCGTCACAGTTATCCGGATCAACTTCAGCCTTGATACCATCAAGGGTTATTTCATTCCGTGACAGTAAGGTGGCCGCCCTTGCAGAAGCAGCCAGGGCCTGGGCGATGGATTCTTCAACGGGTTTGGGATAATGGGCCATACCGGCGACAAAGAGCCCGTCCGTTGCAAAATCGACAGGCCGCAGTTTGGCATGCGATTCCTGGAAGAAGCCATGGTTATCCAGCGGCACCTTGTACAGCTGGGCCAGTTTTTTCGCCCCTGCGGAAGGAATAATAGCTGCTGCCAGGATGACCATATCCGCATTGATCAGCAGCGGTCTGTGAAGTACATGGTCCCACACTTCCACTACAAGACCATTTTTCCCCCTGGTAACCTTTGGCTTGCCATGCAGTTCGTAATTGATAAAAACAACGCCCAGCTCCCTGGCCTTCTTGTACAGTGTCTCACGCTGACCATACGTCCGCATGTCACGGTACAGAATATAAACCTGGCGGGAGGAATTTTCTTTTTTCAGCTCTATGGCTGCCTGCACCGAGTGGGTACAACAGACCTTTGAGCAGTAGTTACGATCCGACTCGCGCGACCCAACACACTGGATAAAGACAAAGGAATTACTGTTCCTGACATGAATGTCGTTGATCTCACACAGCTTGTCAAACTCAAGAGCAGAGACCACCTCCTTGTGCTCACGGTACCCGTACTCGTCAGGCATCAACCTGCTCGCACCGGTGGTGATGATGGCAACGCCATGGGAAATGGTTTCTTTTAAGCCTATTTTGTTTTTTATGGTGGACCGGAAATTACCGACATACCCTTCGGCCGCAACCACTTCCGTTTCCATGCGCACCGTGATCAGCTCATGGGAAGTAACCTTGTCCACCAGCCTGTGTAACCTGAGCGGAATATGCTCGCCCGACCAGGTATTATGCAGATGCCGTCCATTGCCACCAAGCACTGCGCTCCTTTCAATGAGGTCAACAGGAAAACCCTGATTGGCAAGATTGAGCGCCGCAGCCATACCGGCAATGCCACCGCCGATAACCAGAGCCCGCTGGGTGATGGGAACCGCCACATTCTCAAGTGGCCCCTGCCAGGTAACCTTGGCCACAGCCATTCTGGTCAGGTCTTTGGCCTTTTGTGTTGCCGCAGTCTTGTCCCCGGTGTGGACCCAGGAATTCTGGTTGCGGATATTTGCCATCTCAAAGAGATACTCATTGAGACCGGCAGCCCTGATGGTTTCATGAAACAGCGGTTCGTGGGTCCGGGGCGTACAGGCCGCCACCACGATTCTGTTGAGCTTGTTCTCCTGAATAACCTTGACCATCAGGTCCTGGGTGTCCTGGGAGCAGGTGAAGAGGTTGCGTTCCACGTGGACAACTCCCGGCAGAGTGGCAGCATACTCGGCCAGATCTTCCACATCCACGTATCCGGCAATATTGGATCCACAGTGACAGACAAAAACACCGATGCGCAGTTCTTCACCAAGAATGTCACGTTCAGGCGGAAAAGTTTTTTCCCGGGCCAGCTCAAACCTGGCCGGTGCCAGAGTATCGGCTGCTGCAGCGGCGGCTGCAGAACCCTCCATGACGGACTGGGGAATATCCTTGGGACCGGCAAAGGCGCCGCAGGTGAAGATACCGGCCTTGGACGTGGAAACCGGGGCAAAGTCGGAAACAGCGGCAAAATTATGATGCGTTAGTCTGACACCGGTCTTATCCGCCAGCTCCAGGACATGTTTCGGTGTTTCCAGGCCAACGGAAAGAACCACCAGGTCAAAGTACTCTTCGATCTGCTGTCCCTGTTCATTGACATAATGGAGACGTAGATCGCCTTCCCTGCCCTGGGGCTCCACGCCATTGACCCGACACCGGACGAAACGGACCCCGGCCTCGTTTTTTGCCCGCTGATAGTATTCGTCAAACTCCTTGCCGTGGGTCCGCATATCCATATAAAAGATGGATGTCTGCAGCCCCGGCACATGGTCCTTGGCGATAACAGCCTCTTTGATGGCGTACATGCAGCAGACAGAGGAACAGTAGCCATTACCGCAGAGATTTTCATCCCTGCTGCCAACGCACTGCAGAAAGGCCATCTTGCGCACCGGCTTGCCGTCCGACGGGCGAACCAGGTGCCCCTCGGTGGGACCGGAGGCGGAAAGATACCGCTCCAGCTGCATGGAGGTGATCACGTTGGGATACTGCCCGTATCCAAACACCTCGGTTCCCGATGGATCGAAACACTCAAAGCCAGGTGCCAGGATAACGGAACCCACATCAATCTCGTGGATTTTTTCCGTATCATCGAAATTAATGGCACCGGCAGGGCATACTTTGGCGCAAGCCCCACACCTTCCCGGCTTGTTGAGCCATATACAGGCTTCCGGATCAATCTGATATTTCAGGGGTACCGCCTGCGCATATTTTACATAAATCGCCTTGCGTTTTCCGGTGCCCGCATTGTACTCGTCATCAACTTTTTTCGGACATTTGCTCGCGCACTCCCCGCAGGCAATACACTTGTCCATGTCCACATAGCGGGGATGCTCCTTGAGCGTTACCTTGAAATTTCCTGCCCTGCCGGTAATCTCCGTTACCTCGCAGAGCGTCATCAACTCTATATTTAAGTGCCGACCGCACTCAACCAACTTAGGCGCGATAATTCACATCGAGCAGTCGTTGGTGGGGAAAGTCTTGTCCAGCTGAGCCATGGCTCCGCCAATGGCGCCTGAACGCTCGACCAGGTAGACAAAATACCCTGCATCCGCAAGGTCAAGGGCAGACTGCATTCCTGTAACGCCGCCACCAACCACCATTACCGAACCAATTGTCTTGTTTTTCAGCATTTCAGCTGCCTCCTCATTCGTTTTCATCCATAGTCTGCGTTGCAGGCTCCGGCAGGACAAGAGAATCTGCTACCAGCTCCCACAGATACTTGACCTCGATCCCGAGCTCGTACTCCCTGTTCAGCGATTTCATCAGCTGATCACGACAGTTGTGGCAAGGAGCAATAACCAGTTCGGCTCCGGTCTCCTGAATCTGCCGGGCCTTGATCCGGCCATAATAGACGCGCTCCGCGGCAAAGGGCATTGCCCAGGCACCACCGCCTGCGCCGCAACAGTAGTTCCCGTTCCCCTTAGGTGCCATATCGACAAAATCAGGACAGCAGGCGCGGGTTATGATCCGTCCTTCTTCGAAATAACCGTGACCAAAGGTTTTGAGCGATTTGCGACCGTAATTGCACGGATCGTGGTAGGTTGTAAGCTTTGAATGTATTGCAGGATCAAGGGTGATACGTCCGCTGTTGATATATTCAAGCAACAGATCAAAAACAGAGTAGATCTGAAACTCCTCAAGAGCTTCAGGGTACCATTTCTGCAACCCGGACCGGGTCGCGAAGTAGGCATGGCCTCACTCGGGAAGGAGTAGCGCGGAACATTTAAGTCGTCGCATGTTATCGACAATGCGACCGACAATGGTTTTCATCGCTTCATCGTCCCCGGAGAACAGGCCCCAGTTGACGCCTTCCCAGTTATCGGAGGCAATGGTCCAGGATTCGCCGGCGGCATAGAAAATTTTCCACCACCACTTCATGTCGTCCGGCTCGGCAAAAGGCTCCTTTGAGTTGACCGTAACCAGGAGCCTCGCGCCATACTCGTCCACTGGTGTCTTGAAGCCGGGACACGCTTCCTCAGCCAGTTCCTCACCCAGATCTTCGAGAAGGAAGAGAAAGTCCTCCTTGGGAATACCCAGATTATTACCGCGCTCAAGACAGGTGACCACGCCCTTGTGGATCGGCCCGGGGACCTTGTCCCGCTCGCGCCGGGAACGAATGCGCCGCATAAGCTGCACGATCTGCACATCCATGGGACAGGCTTCCTCGCACTTGGCACACATGGTACATTTCCAGGGCCAGTCAGAGGAGACCAATTCATCTTCCAGGCCAAGAAACGCCATGCGGACAATCTTACGCGGATCCAGCCCATCCACACCGGAAATAGGGCAGGCCGAGGCACATGTACCGCAGGTCAGACAGACGTCAGCCCAGGAAGGATCTTCATAGAGTGTTTTCTGGTTATTATCTAAAGCGAGAGGAGGAGGCGTCGCCTTGGCCGTCATTTTCTGCAAAACCGCCGGATCATAATCCTGGTTAGGGTTAAAGCGCGGCTTGCGGCCGAATTTTTCACAGAGCGCCTGGTAGTCCTCCCACTTCATTATATACCGGCGCCCCGGACCGAGTTCTGCCTTAAGCGATCCGTTTGTTATCCAGTTACGTATGGTATTTCGGTGAACACCGAACTCCTCAGCCAGTTCACTCACCTTGAATTCATAGGTCATGGTAGAGTCACCTCACATTTTTCCGGGCAGCTTTCTGCAATTATCTGTCTCACTTTTTCACTCGCCTCCCTGACAGCCTCTCTCATGGACGAGGAAAGTCCAGGTGCAATTTCTTTTGGAATATGTTCAACCTGAGCAGCAATAATATGAACAACGGTACCCGTGTGTTCAGAAAGTTCTTGCAGCAGATTAACGGTAGGAAACTGGTGAAGAGAAAAATCGTGGATTTTTTGAGCAGGAACAGTATCAGGAGTTATAGTGAACACCTCTCCTGGCTTGCGCCCATGAAAGTCAACAGCGTCCAGGATAATCAGCTGGTACGGCGCAAGCTCGGGCGCAAGGATAAAGTCAAAGAGATATTCCCTGATCCCCGTTCCGACATCCTCGAGAAAAACATGTTTTGGCAGATCATTTCGGGACTGCAATTCAGCTATGACGGCAGGACCGAATCCGTCATCGCCAAGAAGCATGTTGCCACAGCCAAAAACCGCAACTCTCGAACGATCGTTATTGTGCATTTTGTGCCTTCCATGTGCTTTTTAAATTGTACAGCTACCGTTATCTTGTTATTATGAAAATGTCAACGCAAAACAGGCTAAAAAATTAATTTTGTGCTGCGCGTGCGCACAAGTTGCACAATCAAGATTAACCTAGCAAGGTGTTTTTATGGAAATGGAAAAGCAATCTCCACCTGGAAAAAAGGCAACCCTTGATATCTGGCTTCAGTCCGCCTACCTCTCTGTACAGCGTGCTCTTTACGGCCTGGTCACCGTCGCCCTCATTATCGCCGCCGCGCTTGTGCTCTTTGATGCCCTGAGAAGTTTCACCGAACTGCTGCACGTACCTGACACGACGATCGCCCATGTATCACTGGTGGCGGTGGACCGGTTGCTCCTTGCGTTAATGTTTCTGGAAATCATGCACACCATACAGATTATATTTGGAGAAGAGTTTCATCTCGCCTGTGTGGAACCTTTTTTGCTGGTAGGCATCATTGCCTTTATCCGGAGAATGCTGATCATCTCTCTGGAGCTCTCCCATGGAGAAAACGGTGGGCATGAATATTTCCAGGACTTCATGATCGAAACGGTTGTGCTTGGGCTGATGGTTTTCCTGTTCATTTTCGCGGTGGTTCTGCTGCGATGGGACAGAAAAAGAAAAAAAACAGCATCCTGATCACAAAAAAATTCACCCTACATTGATCCTACCAGAACATGAAAAGAACGTATAATACTATTATAGTAGGAGCCGGCCTCAGTGGTCTCAGCCTTGCCTGGTTTCTCCTGCAGCAGAAACCCGATCACCGGATACTGATCGTCGAAAAGCAGAAACAGGTTGGAGGAGCCATACGAACATATCGCAGTAATGGATTTCTTGTTGAGGGAGGACCACATGGCTTGCTCGACAACTGCCAGGCAAGCAGGGACCTGCTCAAGGGGATACGCCTGGAGCCATTAATCCAGAGCGCGCCACTTGATGTATTTTCCAGGTATATATGTCAGCATGGCACGCTGCAACGTATCCCGCAGACCGCAATCACCATTCTCAAGTCGAATATCCTGCCCCTGTCCGCAAAGCTCCGAGTACTGGCAGACCTGTGGAAAAAACCGCTCCCTGGAGAACCGTCGGTGCGTGATTGGGCCGAGTATCGTTTTGGCCGTCACCTTTATCCCTTTGTCGATGCCGCTCTTACAGGTACGTTCTCCGGTGATCCGGACCGAATTAAAATCGACGCCATAATGCCTGGAATCAGAAAACTGGAACGGCAGCATGGTTCGGTTATTCTGGGACTCCTTAAAAAACACTCGGCACGCAATGGACGGGGCGGCAACAAGCTGCCTGCCATGATTAATTTTCCCGAAGGCATGGGGCAGCTCATTGCAGCGCTGATCGCCAACCTTCTCATTCGCTGCGACTTGATTTTTGAACATGAAATCAACTCGTTCCGGCGACACGGAAATCTGTGGGAGATAAATGGCCCCGACGACAACCTATACTGCAACAATCTTGTCCTGGCTCTCCCGACAAATACGTCACTGCAGATCGCTTCCAGAAACAGAGGAATCTCGCCCCCTCCACTCCCCTCCCTGCCCGAGGCAAGGATTGTCAATGTTGCGCTCGGCTATCCAGACGAGGGTCAACTGCCACCAGGTTTTGGCTACCTGGCCCCGGAACAGGAAAAACGATTTGCTCTCGGCGCCCTGTTTTCAAGTAATATGTTTCCTGGAAGGACACCTCCGGGTCATATCCTGCTGGAAGTGCTGATCGGTGGTCGTCGCCATCCCGAACGGCTCGCCCTGGATGACGAAACCCTTGTCAATATGGTACTTCAGGATATCACTCAGCTGCTGCCGCTCTCCCGGGAACCGGTGTTTTGCAAAGTGTTCCGTTCCAGTTCCGGTATCCCCCAGCTTGAAGACGGATACATTCAGCTATTGGAATGGCAGAAACAAGTCATGGTCGACAATCCAGGACTGCACATCTGCGGTTTTGGCTGGGGTGGCATTGGGATAAACGATATGATAACCGAAGCCCGCCATACGGCAGAGACGATTCTTGCAGGCAGTGCTGTTTCGACCTTAAACCATAAACCTGAATCCGTGTATTTCTGATGCACGAGACCACTTCGAACCGACCCCATGGCGACACCTGAAACCAGACACTTGAAAATCAGCGTGCAGGGTATTGTTCAGGGGGTCGGTTTCAGACCGTTTGTCTATAACCTTGCAAAAAAACTTGCGTTAACCGGATCTGTGGCAAACACCGGTCAAGGAGTGGAGATCTTCATATCCGGACCTTGCCGAAAAACGGACAGGTTTCTGGATCTGCTCAAGACAGAGCCTCCGCCCCTGGCCCGTATTTCCGATATACAGGTCTCTGATGCAACGCAATCTCCGCAGGCCGACGACTTTACCATTGTGCCCAGTGCCGACGGATCGACAAAAACCACGCTTATCTCGCCGGATATCGCCACCTGTACCGACTGCATTAACGATATCTTCTCCTCCGGCAACCGCCGCTATCACTACCCCTTCACCAACTGCACCAACTGCGGTCCCAGGATGACCATCATCCGCCACATTCCCTATGACCGGACGAACACCTCCATGGCCTGTTTTCCCATGTGCCCTTCCTGCGATGGGGAATACCATGATCCGACCGACCGCCGCTTTCATGCCCAGCCAAACGCATGTCCCCGATGCGGGCCGGTGCTCAGCTGGCATGACCGCCAGGGCAACAGGCTCTGCCAGGATAATAAAGAAAGCCTGATCCACTGCGCCAGTGCCCTTGCAGAGGGCCATATCGTCGTCATCAAGGGGCTGGGTGGCTTTCACCTGGCCGTGGACGCGGCCTCGGACGAAAGCGTGCGTAAACTGCGGGAGAAAAAAAACCGCTATGGCAAGCCGCTGGCGGTCATGGCCGCAGACCTGGAAAAGGCCGGACAGGTTGTTTTTCTCGGAGAGGAGGAGCGGGAACTGCTCTCTTCCCAGGAACGGCCCATTGTCCTGGCAGTAAAAAAAGAGAACACCCTGTCACCGGAACTGGCCCCAGGGATCCGTGAACTGGGCGTCATGCTCCCCTACACCCCGCTGCATCACCTGCTCTTTACCACTCCAGGCTGCCCGCAGGTCCTGGTCATGACCTCTGCTAACCTCAGCGACGAACCCATCTGCACCGGCAACCGTGAAGCCCTTGCCAGACTGTCCGGAATCGCCGACTTTTTCCTGTTCCACAACCGGGATATCGTCACCAGGGTGGATGACTCGGTAGCCCGCGTGGTTCTGGGCCGGAAACGGATGATCCGCCGCTCCCGCGGCTACGTGCCGGTACCGCTTGCCATTGAGGGAGCCGAACGGGCCATCCTGGGCTGCGGCGCCGAACAGAAGAACACCTTCTGTCTTTCCAGGAATGGCCAGGCCTTTGTCAGCCAGCACATCGGCGACCTCAAAGGACCGGAGAACATGGTCTTTTTCGAGGAATCCATTGAGTATTTCCGCCAGGTCCTGGAGATCTGCCCCACCGAGGTGGCCTGCGACCTCCATGGCGACTACCTTAGCAGCCGCTACGCCGCCACCCTGGGTCTGCCACTTCAACGGATCCAGCATCACCACGCCCACGCCGCGGCCATCATGGCCGAGCATGACCTGGACCGGGGACTGGCGGTCATCTATGATGGTGCCGGCCTGGGCGATGACGCAACGGTATGGGGCGGAGAGATTCTCCACGTGCAGGGCTGCCGATACGAACGACTTGCCCATCTGGCTCACCTGGCCCTGCCCGGCGGGGACCGGGCCACCCGGGAGATATGGCGTATGGGTCTTTCGCTGCTGGCCGGAGCAGGCCTGGACATCACCCGGGACTCCACCCTGCCCGGTTCCCTGGCCGCAATCCCGACCGGGATCCGGCGGACCGTTGCGACGATGATGCAAAAAAAAATCAACACTCCGGCCACTTCCAGTGTCGGCCGGCTGTTCGACGCAGTGGCCTCCCTGCTCGGTATCCGCCAGGATGTCGCCTTTGAAGGCCAGGCCGCCATGGAGTTGGAGACCCTGGCCTGGAGTGGTTGGGAGACCACGGGCCCGGAGACGGCCAGTGGCCGCTACAGCGCCACCATCACAAAAAAGAACAACAGGCTAATGCTTGATTACCGCCCCCTGGTGCACTGGATACTGGAGGATCTTGGCCGGGAGGTTCCAGGGCCAGCCATTGCCCTGTCTTTTCATCTCTGGCTTGTGCGATCCACCCTTGCCCTGCTGGATCACCTTTCCTCCCGCTGCTCCACCTCCACCATTCTCCTTGGCGGCGGCTGCTTTCAGAACGTTCTGTTGCTGGAGATGATGACCACCGGGCTTGAAGAAAACGGATTTCGGGTCTTCAGCGGCGAACAGATACCGGTTAATGATGGCGGAATCGCCCTGGGCCAGGTATTCATAACAGCCATCACCCCTTCAACCATAACTCTTTGACTCAAGGAAAAGTAAAAATGTGTCTTGCCATACCCATGCGGGTTGTTGAAATCAAGGGCGGCACCGACAGCCTGCTGGATCCGCAGATTGCCATTGTCGATGCCGACGGGATCAGAAAAGAGGTCCGACTGGACCTGGTGGACAGGATGCCGGAGACCGGCGACTACCTGATCATCCATGCCGGATTCGCCATCCACTGCCTGGACGCCGAAGAGGCCCGGACCAACCTGGAACTGATGCGGGAGATGGCCGAGGGTCTTGACCAGCTTCCAGACAAGGACAAGCCATGAAATACATAGACGAATACCGCAGCCAGGAACTGGTTCGCTCGCTGACAGAGAGACTCCATGCCAAGATCAGCCGGCCGGTGCGGATCATGGAGGTCTGCGGCACCCACACCATTGCCATATTCCGGCATGGACTGCGCCGGATGCTGCCGGAGCAGATCGAACTCATCTCTGGACCCGGCTGCCCGGTCTGCGTCACCCCGTCGGGAGTGATCGACGCCTTTATCGACCTGGCCGGCAGAAAAGACATCCTCATCACCACCTTTGGCGACATGATCCGGGTCCCGGGAACAACCGGTTCCCTGGCCCAGGCCCGGGCCGCTGGCGCCGATGTCCATATTGTCTACTCACCCATGGACGCCCTGGAGCTGGCCCGGCACAACCCGCACAAGCTGGTCGTCTTTCTGGCCGTGGGATTTGAAACCACCACCCCCACCATTGGTGCCACTGTCCTTGAAGCGGCCCGCAGGAACATGGACAACTTCTGCATCTTCCCAGCCGCCAAGGTCATCCCCCCACCGCTCCGGGCCCTGATGGAGGACCCCAAGCTCCAGGTGGACGGCCTGCTCTGCCCGGGTCACGTCTCGGTTATCCTCGGCTCCAGGGCCTATGGTTTCCTGGTAGAGGAATTCGGTCTGGCCTGCGCGGTGGCCGGCTTCGAGCCCACCGACATCCTCCTGGCCATCACCTCGCTTGTCAACCAGGTGCAAAGCGGCCACCCCACAGTGGACAACTGCTATGGCCGGGCCGTGGCCCCGGAGGGCAACCGGAAGGCGCGGGAGATTGTCGACCAGGTCTTCAAGCCGGTGGACAGCGACTGGCGCGGACTCGGCCCCATCCCGGCAAGCGGCCTTGGCTTGCGTGAAGAGTACGGGGCATTTGACATCACCCGCAGACTGGAGATCCCCATCGTCAACAGTGGTGAACCTCCGGGCTGCCGGTGTGGCGAAATCCTCAAGGGTATCTGCCAGCCGCCGGACTGCCCGCTCTTTGGCCGCGCCTGCTCGCCCGCTTCGCCCATCGGGCCCTGCATGGTGTCCACCGAGGGTACCTGCGCTGCCTGGCACCGCTACGGCACCCTGGACTGAGCAGCCCGACCCGCCTCAGCGGTCTGACCGGGGCAACCAGACAACCATTCTATGGACAGACAAACATGAATACACAGATCGTACTTGACCACGGAAGCGGCGGGCTTGCCAGCCAGGAGCTCATCGGCAGCCTGTTTCTCAGATACCTGACGAATCCCCATCTTCACCAGCTTGAGGATGCCGCGGTCCTGGATGGCCAGGCCGGCCGGCTGGCCTTCTCCACCGACAGCTACGTGGTGGATCCCATCTTCTTTCCGGGCGGCAATATCGGCGAACTTGCCGTCAACGGCACCATCAACGACCTGGCCATGCGCGGGGCAAAGCCCCTGTGCCTCAGTCTGGGCCTGATCATTGAAGAAGGGCTGGCCATGGACACCCTGGAGGAGATCGTCAGGAGTATCGCCAGGGCCTGCGATTATGCCGGTGTGCCGGTGGTGACAGGCGACACCAAGGTGGTACCCCGGGGCAAGGCGGACAAAATCTTCATCAACACCTCCGGGATCGGCGTTATCAGGGACGGCGTCGAGGTATCAGCCACCCAGGCGGTCAAGGACGATGTCATCATTCTCTCCGGTACCCTGGCCGACCACGGCATCACCATCCTCACCAGCCGCGAGGGATTACAGGTGGACGGCAATCTGCAAAGCGATACCCGGCCCCTGCATTTTCTGGTTCAAAATATCCTGGACCAGGCAGCCCACGCCGTACACACCATGCGGGACCCCACCCGGGGCGGCCTGGGGACAACGCTCAGTGAAATTGCCAAGACAACCGGTCTGTGTATGGAAATAGAGGAAAAGGCCATCCCCGTGCAGGGGGAGGTACGGGCGGCCTGCGAGCTCATGGGGCTTGACCCGCTCTATCTGGCCAATGAAGGGAAGTGCGTGGTATTTGCCGCCCCGGAAAAGGCGGAACTGATCCTTGAAACCATGCGCGCCACGCCCGAGGGGAGGGAGAGCGCCATCATCGGCCGGGTGACCGATGTCCATCCCGGCCGGGTGGTTCTGACCACCATTTCCGGCGGGGCCCGGCTGGTGGAACCGCTCACCGGCGAACCACTGCCGAGAATCTGCTGAAACCGACCCGCCGCCCCTGCGACCACGAAATCGTGGCCGCAGAAGCCAGGGGCCCCACTGGTTTCAGGCAATCCAAGCCCTGAGCAACAGTGAGGCGGCGGAAACCACCGCCGGGATGTGTTCAGCCGATGGCAACCAGCTCGATATCAAAGGTCAGATCCTTGCCGGCCAGGGGCGGATTGGCATCGAGAATGATGTGCTCCTCGGTCACCTCGACCACCTCGACCACCACAACCTGTCCGTCAGGACCGCCCATCTGCAGCTGCTGACCAACCTCCGGGTTGATGTCCTCGGGTACCTGTTCCCGGGGCACGGTGATCACCATCTCCTCGTTACGCTGGCCATAGGCCTTGTCCGCCGGGATGGTCACCTTTTTTGATTCTCCCTGGTCCATGCCGAGCACGGCTTCTTCAAAGCCCGGGATCACCTGACCGCTGCCAAGGGTGAACTCCAGCGGATCATGTCCCTGGGAGGAATCGAATACGGTCCCGTCTTCCAGGGTACCGGTGTAGTGAACCTTGACGTTGTCTCCTGTTTTCGCTTCAGCCATTACTGTCTCCAAAAAATAAAGGTGTTTACGATCGTCCCGGACAGGCGGCCACCCGCCCCGGAACATGGTCCGGCCGCCGTCCCTGATGTATATGAGATCAGCAGGGAGGTGACCAGATTCTGTATCTGAAAGACAGCAAGACTTCTTCGAATTACAGGTCTTTCAGCTTTTTAAGACGTTTGAGGATATCCTCTGCCTCCCGGCGCATGGAGACCGGGAGCTTTTCATCACGGGCCGCGTTTTTCAGATACTGCCTGGCCAGCTTCATCCGCCCCCCGTAGAGATAGTACTTGGCCAGGTAAAAACGGCTCTCCGCTTCCCTGCCGGCCTCGGACTCAATCCGTCCCAGCTCGAAATACACCCTGGGATATTCCGGCATCTCCCGGGCCACGGTCAGGTAAAGTTTTCTGGCCTCGTTTTTCTCCCCCTTGCCGGCCAGTGCCCGGGCCAGGACAAAGGCGGCGTACATGTCGGTGGGATCGCGCTTGACCGCCTGATGGAGCAGCTCCAGGGCCCGGTCCACCTGGCCACCCTCCAGGTACATGTCCCCCAGGTCCACCTTGAGAATGGTGCGGTCCGGATAGCGGCGCCGCACCTGTTCGAGCTCGTCGAGTCCCTTTTGTATGTTGAGTTCACGGGCCTCGAGCAGGGCCAGGCCATAGCGGGCCATAATCTTCTCCTGATCACTGCCGGGACCGGTCAGCACCGACTGCAGCATGATCCGCAGCTGGCGTGGGTCCTCGGTCTGGACCAGAATTCGGTACTTGAAGCGCAGAAAGTCGAAATTATCGATTTTCCTGTAGTACTGATGTTTTTTCTGGTTTTCATCCGTTTCGATGAGCGACTGTACATAGCTAAGCCTGGCCTCGGGATCCGGATGGGTCAGAAGGTAGGCCGGTACCTGCCCGGAGCGGTAGCGGGTTATCCGTCGCATGGTTCGCAGCATCTGCTCCATGGCCCGGGGATCGCGGCGGAGCTTGTCCATCCAGGTGAATGCCAGCCGGTCGGCCTCCTCCTCATCCTGGCGGCTGAAATGCAGGCTTAAAGCCTGTCCCGCAGCCAGGGAACCGGTCATCAGCCCCTGGGAGAGCCCGGGGATGCCAAGGGCCATACTGGCGATGGCCAGGGCCGTGGTCGCCGCGCCCACCTTGGCGTCCTTTTCCAGCCGACGGGCGATATGGCGGCTGACCACATGGCCGATTTCATGGGCCATGACACTGACCAGCTCGTTTTCATCATCCATGGTCCTGATGAGGCCGGTGAAAAAAAAGATCAGTCCGGACGGAGCGGCAAAGGCGTTGAACTCGTCACTGGCCACCACGAAAAAATGGTACTTGAAGTACTGCAGACCGGCCACGGTGAGCACATCACGGCCCAACCCATTGATATACTGTGATATATCCGGGTCATCCAGCAGCTTGAACTGGGAGCGCACCGTGTAGAGCAACTTCTCGCCGATCTCCCGCTCCTCGCCAATGGTCATCCCCCGTACAACAGGGGACTGCAGCAGCTGGGCAGAGAGAAAAAGGAAAAGAAACAGACAGGTACAGAAAAAGCGCACAGGCATCGAAAGCTAAGGGTCTACGTTCCGGGAACTCTTATTTTTCCCACCTTACCCGTCATCGGCCCGTCAGGCAATGCAAATCCTTGCCCCGGATTCGGTCTTGAGGTAAAAGATAGGACCAATCATTTTCCCCACCTTACCTGTCATCGGCCCGCCAGGCAATGCAAACCCTTGCCCTGGGTCCGGTCTTGAGGCAAAGATAGGGCCAATCATGAACAACTTACTGACCATCGACAAGCTCTCCCTTTCCTTTCAGGGCACCCAGCCAGAGGGTGGCGAGACCGAGGTCCTCCACGAAATCTGCCTGCAGATAAGACAGGGCGAAACCCATGCCCTGGTTGGTGAATCCGGCTCCGGCAAATCGGTGACGGCCCTGAGCATCCTCCGGCTCCTGGAGGATATCTCCAGGGTCCGCACCTCGGGCAGGATCCTGTTCCATGACCAGGATATCCTCACCATGGATCGGGACACCCTGCGTGAACTGCGCGGCAATCGGATCGCCATGATCTTCCAGGAGCCGATGACCTCGCTCAACCCGGTGTACACCATCGGCAACCAGCTCATCGAACCGCTGATGCTCCACCAGCACATGCAGCGCAACGAGGCAAGGGAGCGGGCCATCGCCCTCCTGAAGCGGACCGGCATTCAGCAGCCCGAGTACAGGATCGACTCCTACCCGCACCAGTTATCCGGCGGCCAGCGCCAGCGGGTCATGATTGCCATGGCCCTGGCCTGCCGCCCCGACCTGCTCATCGCCGACGAACCGACCACCGCCCTGGACGTCACCATCCAGGACCAGATCCTGGAACTGATCAAAGACCTGCAGGAGGAATTCCACATGGCGGTGCTGCTCATCACCCATGACCTGCCCATGGTGCGCAAGATCGCCGACTCGGTCTCGATCATGCACCAGGGACGGATCGTTGAGCAGGGCACCCTGGACAAGATCTTTTCCGCCCCCGAGGATCCCTACACCATCCACCTGCTTGACTCGATGCCCAAGTCCATCCGCGAGCCCCGCGCCGGCGGCAGCCCGCTGGTCACCATGCGCGACGTCCGCTGTGAATTTGTTCTCAGTTCCGGCTGGGATGGGTTCTTTAAACGGAAGAAGACCGTAATCCGGGCCGTGGACGGAGTGGACCTGGAAGTTCGCCAGGGCACGACGCTTGGCATAGTCGGCGAATCCGGTTCGGGCAAGTCGACGCTCGGCATGTGCCTGCT
Source organism: Desulfolithobacter dissulfuricans (assembly GCF_025998535.1). Classification (NCBI taxonomy): domain Bacteria; kingdom Pseudomonadati; phylum Thermodesulfobacteriota; class Desulfobulbia; order Desulfobulbales; family Desulfobulbaceae; genus Desulfolithobacter; species Desulfolithobacter dissulfuricans. The sequence goes on from NZ_AP024233.1 coordinate 2,036,062, forward strand.
GCGGCTCACCCCCTGTGGCGGGCAGATCTGGTACCATGGGACCGACGAGGACAACATTCTTCTCTCCGGGCTTTCCTCCGGCCAGATGCGCCCCCTGCGCCGGGAACTGCAGGTGGTGTTCCAGGATCCGTTTTCCTCCCTTTCGCCGCGGATGTCGGTGGAGCAGATCATCGCTGAAGGACTCAGCGTCCACAACATCGGCAGGAACCGGGCCGAGAGAAGGAAGATCGTCGAACAGGCTCTCATGGAGGTGGAGCTCGATCCGGACATGGCAGACCGCTTTCCGCACGAGTTTTCCGGCGGCCAGCGCCAGCGGATCGCCATTGCCCGGGCCATTGTCCTCAAACCCAGGCTGCTCATCCTCGACGAGCCCACCAGTGCGCTCGACATGACCATCCAGGCCCAGATCATCGGCCTGCTGGGACGACTTCAGGACCGTTACGGCATGACCTATATCTTCATCACCCATGACCTGCGGGTAGTCCGGGCCCTGGCCGATAATCTGGCGGTCATGCACCGGGGAAAAATCGTCGAGCAGGGTCCGGCCGCCGAGATCTTCCGCAACCCCAAAAAAGAGTACACCAGGACCCTGTTCCGGGCCGCCTTCCATGAAATGTAGCCTGCTGCTGTCCGTATGATAAACATCGTCTAGACCCGTGTCCGACTCGCCCCTCAGCACCGAATTTCTCAAAACCGTCAGCCACGGCCCCGGAGTCTACCAGATGCTTGGCCGCACCGAGGTCCTCTACGTGGGCAAGGCCCGCGACCTTCGCAAACGGCTGGCCCAGTACGCCCATTTTTCCGGCCCGCCCCACTCCAAGACCGCGGTCATGCTCTCCCATGTCCGCAGGGTGGAGACCATCCTCACCACCACGGAAAAAGAGGCCCTGATCCTCGAAGCCTCGCTGATCAAGAAACACCGGCCACGCTACAACGTCATCCTCCGGGATGACAAAAATTATCCCCTGATCAAGGTGACGGTCAAGGAGGAATGGCCCCGGATCGTGGTCACCAGGAAACGGGTCCGGGACGGATCGAAATATTTCGGCCCCTTTTCCTCACCCTCGGCCATGCGTCAGACCCTGAAGCTTCTCTACACCCTCTTTCCCCTGCGCCGCTGCCGAACGGTCCGGTCGCGCAGCCGTCCCTGTCTCAACTTCCAGATGGGACGCTGCCTGGCCCCCTGCACAGACCAGGTGGACCAGGACAGCTACCGCGACATGGTCCGCCAGGTCCTGCTCATACTGGAAGGAAAGAACCAGGAGGTGCTGATCCGGCTGGAGGAGAAAATGCGGGAGGCCGCCGCGGATCTTGCCTTTGAAAAGGCCGCCGTCCTGCGGGACCAGATCCGGGCCCTGAAAAAGACCGTGGAGCGGCAGATGGTGGTGGCAAACCATTTCCTGGACCAGGATGTTTTTGGCCTGGCCCGGCGCGACGCCTCGGTGACCATCGCCATTCTCTTTATCCGGGGCGGAGTGCTTGGCGGCAGCCAGACGTTTTTCCTGGCCGACCCCATGGGCGATGACCAAGCCATCCTGGCCCAGACCATCACCCAGTACTACTCTGCCCGTCGCCAGCCTCCCCGGGAGATCCTCCTGCCGCTTGCCCTGGAAGATGCCCCGATCATCAACGAGTACCTGGCCGAGCTGCGCCAGGGCCCGGTATCCCTGGCCGTTCCCAGGCGGGGCAGACGGATGCAGCTCATGGAGATGGCCCACGCCAATGCCAGGCAGGTCTTTGCCGACAAGAGCAAGAAAAAAAAGGCCTGGGAGACCCTGGCCGCCTCCCTGCAGAAACTGCTCCACCTCAACCGCCGGCCGGAAACCATCTGGTGCGTGGACATATCCAACCTGGGGGGTAAACAGGCGGTGGGTTCGCTGGTCTGTTTTGTCCGGGGTGAAAAACATCCCCCCGGATACCGCCATTTCAAAATCCGCTGCAAGGACGAACCCGACGACTACACCATGATGCACGAGGTCCTTGAACGACGACTTGGCCGGGGCGGGAAGAAGGCGATCTGCCCGACCTCCTGCTGCTCGACGGCGGCAAGGGTCAGCTCAACATAGGTCGCAGGGTTGTCCAGGACCTGGGACTGACGAACCACTTCGACCTGGTGGCCATTGCCAAGGAAAAGGAGGAGGAAGGGGAAAAACTGTTTCTGCCGGGCCGCAAGAACCCGGTCATCCTGCCCCCCCACTCGCCGGCACTGCTCTATCTCATGCGAATCCGGGACGAATCCCATCGCTTCGGCATCACCTTTCATCGCCGGCTGCGCAATGCCCATACCCTCCACTCGGTCCTGGACGAGATACCCGGCATCGGCCCGGCCCGGAAAAAACTGCTCCTGGAAACTTTTGGCAGTTACCGGCGTCTCTGCCAGGCCACGCCGGACGAGTTGGCTGCCCTTCCCGGTATCGGCCCGGTCCTGGCCGCAATCCTGCATTCCCGCCTGCAGGACAACAGGAATACTGAATAAAAACGGCCGTTCTCCTTCCAATACATCCCATATTATGCTAACATATCAGATTTTTTCATGCCAACTATCAGCCTTTTTTTGAAAAACAGACCCGCAATCCAGCTCCTGTATATTCTCTTCGAGCCTGGCCCAGCCGACAGACAAGGAAGCGGTTGATTTCCGGCCGCTGCGGATAACGTTGGCATTCATTTTTAATTAATTTAAGGACGTTATGACTTGAAGTTTCTCTGCACTGCTCTGATATTCATCGGGGTCATCCTGCTGGCCCTGTCGCTTTTCTGCATCAAGAAGATTTGCGATAAAAACGACCGGATCTGTACGGGGTGGAAATTTCTCGCCTTCCTGGTCCTCCTCTTCATCGGCGGTTACATGACCTATGGGTTCATGATGAACGAATCGGCCATGTCGATGGATAATATCATCACCTCGCTTATCCTGTTTGGCGGCGCCATCTTTGTCATCACCGTGGTCCGGCTGTCCAACATCACCATTGATCATATGGACCTGCTGGCCAGGAAGGAACGCCACCGGGCCACCCATGACGAGCTCACAGAGCTGCCCAACCGGACGCTTTTCCAGGAACGGCTCGATTCCACCCTGGCCATGTGCCGGCGCAACCGGGAGCCTCTGGCCATTCTGATGATGGATCTGGTCCGGTTCAAGGAGATCAACGACTCCCTGGGCCATTTCTACGGTGACTATCTTCTCCAGGAAGTGGCCCACCGGCTGAGCAGGGTCTTTCGCCGGGAATCGGATACCCTGGCCCGTCTGGGCGGTGACGAGTTCGGCGTCCTGCTCCGCAGCGGCGAGGAAGAGGCCATCCGGATGTGTCAGCATATCGCCGAGGTCATCGACCAGCCGTTCATGATTGAAGGCCATAACCTGAATGTGGGCATCAGTATCGGCATCGCCATATTCCCGGAACATGGCCAGGACAGTGAAACCCTGATCCAGCATGCCGACATCGCCATGTATGAGGCCAAACGGAACGAGGTGGTCTACTCGGTCTTTGATGCCGAACAGGACCGCTCCACCTGGAACCGGTTGATCATGGTGGGCCAGCTGCGCGATGCGGTCAAGCGCAAGCAGTTTGTCCTCCACTACCAGCCCAAAGTCGCCCTCCAGCAGAAGGAGCCCTGCAGTCTGGAGGCCCTGATCCGCTGGCACCATCCCCAGGGAAAATACATCTACCCCAACGACTTCATTCCGCTGGTGGAACAGGCCGGACTTTCCAAGACACTCACCCTCTGGGTCCTTGGCGAGGCCATGGGGCAGATCAAAAAATGGTCCCGGGAGTCCGTATCGCTCACCGTATCGGTCAACCTCTCCATCAAGAACCTCCACGACCTGGACTTTCCTGCCGCGGTCCGCAAGCTGCTGGACAAATTCGAACTCGACCCCTCCCAGCTCTGCCTGGAACTCACCGAGAGCTCCATGGTCATGGACCAGGAGCGGGTCTTCAAGGTGGTGCACATGCTGCGGGATCTCGGCATCAGGCTGTCCATGGATGATTTCGGTACCGGCTACTCCTCCATAGCCTACCTGCGCAAGTTCCCGGTTCAGGAAATCAAGATAGACAAATCCCTTATCCGGGATATCCTTGACAACGAGGACTCCAAGGCCATTGTCCAGTCAACCATCGATCTGGCCCATTCCATCGACTGCTGCGTGGTGGCCGAAGGGGTGGAAAACGAACAGATTCTCAGACAACTTACCCAGATGGGTTGCGACATGATACAGGGCTTCTATGTCTGCCGCCCCTGCCAGCCGACGAACTGGTCACCTGGCTGCGCCAGACGTCCTGGTGCAAACCGCAATCCTGATGTTTTGCACCCCGCGCCGCCGGTTGTCCGCCCCAGGCCAAGCCGTTTCTTTTTTATTGCAATCCCTCCCGCCACCTCCTAGAATTGACACAACTTGCTATACTTAATCATGGCCATATTCCATGTTCCACTAGCAAAACAACAAAATAGCGAGAGACTAATCGCTACCACAGAGGAGTACTTTCCCGCATGCTCAACAATCTTCGTTTTGTGTACAAACTGCTGGCCTCGTTTTCCGTTGTCATCCTGATCCTGATCGGTGTGGGTTTTATCGGCCATAACGGGATCGGCAAGATCAGTGCCTCCATCGGCGAGATAAACAGAACAACTCCACTCATGACCGCCGCCACCGAGATGCAGCTCTCGGTCAGCCAGGACATGACCATGATCATGGAAATGCTCGCGGCCGAACGGCCTGAGCAGCTGCAGAAGGCCTGGCAGCAGCACCAGGAGCTGGTGTCCCGGTTCGACACCTTTGCCAGGGCCATTTTAAATGGGGCCCAGACTCCTGAAGGGATTATCTACCCGACCAGGGATAAAGAGCTGCAAACCATTGTCAGGCAGGCCCAGGAAATGCACGACACCGCCTTTCAGCCGCTGATCGACCAGATACACCAGATGGTCACCATGCGGCTTTCAGGGCGGGAAATGGACAATGCAAAACTCAGCAGAATCGATGACCGGGCAGATGGTGTCGGCACCCGGATGCTCGAGCTGCTGGGCGGCATTGAAGAGAAAGTGCACGAAAACATCAACAGGGCCCAGGCAAGCGCCCTCAAGGCGGCATCCGTCTCGGATCGGCTTATACTCATCGCCATCCTCCTCGGCGTGGCGGTGGCTTTTGTCTTCAGCCTGATCATGGCCCGCTCCATCACCGGCATGGTGCTGAAAACAGTGGACTTCGCAAAGACCCTGGCCAGCGGTGATTTCAGCGGCCGGCTGGACATTGATCAGAAGGACGAAATCGGCCAGCTGGCCATGGCCCTCAACGAGATGGCCTCCCAGCTGCAGAAGATGTTTGCCGACATCCAGCGGGGGCAGATACCCTGCTCATCGCCTCGGAGGAGCTCAACCGGGTCTCGCAGCAGATGACCGAAGGATCGGACCACACCTCGGAGAAATCAAGCCTGGTCGCCACGGCCGCCGAAGAGATGAGCGCCAACATGAATTCCGTGGCCGCGGCCATTGAGCAGGCCTCAACCAACATCAACATGATCGCCGCCGCCATCGGGGAGATGACCTCCACGGTGGACGAGATCGCCCAGAACGCCGAACGGGCCCAGTCCATCACCGGCAAGGCCGTTTCCCGGGCCGGCAGCACCACCGACAATGTCAACCGACTCGGTGAGGCGGCCCAGCAGATCAACAAGGTCACCGAGGTCATCACCGAGATCTCCGAACAGACCAATCTCCTGGCTCTCAACGCCACCATCGAGGCGGCCCGGGCCGGCGAGGCCGGCAAGGGGTTTGCCGTGGTCGCCAACGAAATCAAGGAACTGGCCAAGCAGACCGCCGAGGCGACCCAGGAGATACGCGGCCGGATCGAAGGCATCCAGCAGACCACCGGCACCACTGTGACGGAGATTGTCGAGATATCCGAGGTCATCAACGAGATCAACGATACGGTTTCCGAGATCGCCCTCTCGGTGGAGGAACAGGCCAGAACAACGAGGGAGATATCCGACAACATTTCCCAGGCCTCGCAGGGCATCCAGGAAGTCAATGAAAACGTCGCCCAGGGCTCCATGGTCGTCGGCGAAATAGCCAGAGACATCCACGAGGTGAAGGTCAACGCCGTCCGCTCGGCCGAGGACAGTGAAGAGGTCAAGAGCAACGTGGACGAACTGGCAAGCCTGGCCGGCGAGATGAAGGAGATGGTGGCCAACTTCAACATCGGTCCGGAGAGATTCGACATCGGCCGGGTCAAGCGGGATCACCTGGCCTGGAAGAGCCGCCTGAATGACATCGTCAAGGGACGGATCCATATGCAGCCCCAGGAGGTCACCACCGAGCACCAGTGCAACTTCGGCAAGTGGCTGGCCAGCCCCGAAAGCCAGCACCTCAAGGACCACCCCGTCTATCCCCGGGTAATAACTGAGCACGAAAAGGTCCACGCCCTGGCCCGCAAGGTCGTCGCCGCGGTCAACCAGGGGCAGCTGGAGGAAACCCGGACGCTTCTCCGGGAGTTCAACACCACCCGGCTCAATCTTTTCCAGGCCCTGGATGAGCTCTACCAGGGATAAGTTTCCACAGGCGCTGCCACCTCCCGTGTTTTCCCCGGGTGGTGGCAGCACCCGGTTCACCACCGGGATACCGTTGGAATCCGGTTACCCATTTCCCATAACACTTCATGAAGACAGTACCCGACGAAACAAAATCCATCAGAAGGCGGATACTCATCCCGGTCGGGGTCGTTTTAATTTCTCTCCTGGTGCTCCTGATGGTCAGCCTTGCCTGGCTCCAGCAGAAACACATCAACACCTCGGTGGACAGGCAGGTTCATGCCGCCCGCAAGCTGTTCAGTTCCTCCATGGCCCATAACGCCCTGCTCATGGACAACCTGCTGCGGATCTACGGCGAGAATCCCGGGATCATCCAGGCCTTCCGCGACCGGGACCGGAACCGGCTGGCCCAGGTGTACAACCACATCTACCGTCAGCTGCGAAACGATGCAGCCATAACCAGCTTTGCCTTCCTGGAAGCGGACGGCAAGGTTTTCTATCGCTCCCATCAACCGGAGAAACATGGCGATTATCTCTATCATTTCAGACTGAAGCCCGAAGCTGCACGGCCCGGAAAGATTTTTTCCAAGGTGGTCGTCGGAGTGCGCGGCAACCTGAAACTCAGGGTTTTCTACCCACTCTACCATGAGGGCAAACTGCTGGGCTACCTGGCCCATGCCAAGGGGATCGACGCCATTACCGGCAACATCAAGCAGGTCCTCGGGGTAGACCTCATCTTCCTGGCCAGGAAAACCATCCTCCAGAACAACCAGATCAGGGAGCGGCTCGGGACGGCCAGAGGTGCGGGATCAGCATACACCTTTTCCGATTACATCTTCCTGGCCTCCACCCTGGACCGGCTGTCCCCCACCATGGTGAAAGCCCTGAACAGGGCCATGGCGAAACGGCCGAACCAGATCTTCACCTTCAAGGCGGACAACCAGGTCTATGCCGGCAAGACCATCCCGCTGATCAATCCAGACGACTCCTATATCTCCGACATTGTCCTGCTCAACGACATCACCGACGAAACCGCCCGCCTTTATCGCCTCACCGGTGTCCTGGCGGCCTTCTCCGTCCTTATGGGTGGCCTGCTGTTTCTCTTTTTCTATCGCCATGCCAGCCGGATACAGGATCGTCTGGTCACGGCCCGGGCAAAGCTCCAGGATGAAATCGAAGAGCGAAAAAAGGTCGAACGCTCCCTCCACGAAGTCAACACTACCCTGGCCCAGCGGATCGATGAACGCACCCGGGCCCTGCAGCAGGCCAACAGGGAACTGCAGGCCTCGACCGCCCGCTTCCAGACAGTGATGGACAGTCTCGACGCCCTGGTTTACGTGGCGGATATGGAGACCTATGAAATCCTCTTCATCAACCGCTACGGAGCCGAAATCTGGGGCGACATTACCGGCAAGATCTGCTGGCAGACCCTGCAGTCGGGCCAGGACGGACCATGTGAATTCTGCACCAACAAGTATCTTCTGAACGAGGACGGGACCCCGGGCCCCACCCATGTATGGGAGCATCAGAACCTGGTCACCGGGGACTGGTTCGAATGCCGTGACCAGGCCATCCACTGGACAGACGGCCGCATCGTGCGGATGGAGATCGCCACCGACATCAACCGTCGCAAACAGGACGAGGAAGAGAAAAAAAGTTTACAGAGCCAGCTCTTCCAGGCCCAGAAGATGGAATCCATCGGTCGGTTCACCGGCGGCATAGCCCATGATTTCAACAATTTCCTCACCCCCGTGGTCGGCTACAGCGAGCTGCTCCTCATGCGGCGCGACCTTGATCCGGCGGTGAAAAAAAGTATCGAGTCTATCCAGTCGGCCGGGCGCAAGGCAAGCCACCTGGTCGAGCAGCTCCTGGCTCTCAGCCGCCGGCAGATTCTCCACATGGAGACCGTCAACCTCAATACGATCCTCCACGACATGACCCGAATCCTCAGCCGGATCATCGGCGAAGACATCTCCATCGAGCTGTGTATCCAGGATGATCTCGGCCCGATCAAGGGTGACACGGGTCAGCTCGAGCAGGTCATCATGAACCTGGCGGTCAATGCCAGGGACGCCCTGCCAGAAGGAGGTAAGTTGATTTTCGAGACCGGGACAGTGGTCCTGGATGAGAATTATACCAGCCGGCATCCGGAAATATCCCCCGGCACCTATACCATGTTCTGTGTCACAGATACCGGCAAAGGCATCCCCCGGGAGGTTCTGGAACGGATCTTCGATCCCTTCTTCACCACCAAGCAACAGGGCAAGGGGACCGGCCTGGGCCTGGCGACGGTCTACGGTATCGTCAAGCAGCACAAGGGTCATATTTTTGTCTACAGCGAACCGGAAATAGGGACCACCTTCAAGATCTATTTCCCCCTGGCCAGTGAGGAAACTGATTCGCCCGGTGTCTCTGTCCAGGAGAAAAAATCCATGCCCGGCGGCCGGGAGACCATCCTGGTGGTCGATGACGAGGAATCGGTCCGTCAACTGCTCGCCGACACCCTCACGCCCATCGGCTATACCATCTTCGAGGCCGCCACCGGTGAAGAGGCCGTGGAGCTGGTGCAGACCAAGGCTCCGGATGTGGATCTTCTGCTCACCGATGTCATCATGCCCGGCATGAACGGCAAGGAACTGGCCTCCAGGCTGCAGGCCGTCTATCCCCACCTCAAGGTGCTGTTCATCTCCGGCTATACCGACAACCTGATCGTCAAGCAGGGGATCCTGGAGCCGGGCATCCAGCTGCTGAGCAAACCGGTCATTCCCTCGGTCCTGACCGCCAGAATCCGGGAAATCATGGACCGGTGACAGGTCCGGCCTCCCAACTCAAATCCCTGCGCCCATGGATCTCGACCAGGACATGATGGCCCGCCTCAAGCCCGGCTGTATCTGCCAGGGTATCCGGCTCCACCGGCTCATCGAGGCCGTGGATACCGGCGCCGACAGTTTCGAGGCCGTGGCCCGGCTCACTGGGATAGGAAACGGTTCCTGCGGCGGACGCCGGTGCCGGAAGAAAGTGGAAGAGCTCCTGGCCAGGCGGAGAGGCGAAAGGTAAACAAAGTCGTATCAGTCCGGCCGGCAGAGCTGCTCCAGGCGGCGGAGCATGAGCTGATAGTTTTTCCGCAGATCATGGCGGACCTTCACATGCTCCCGGGCCGCCCGGCCCATGGTCCGTCGCCTTTCACGATCATCCAGCAGGGTCTGGATATGGGCCCTGAACCGTTGCGGTTCCCGGGCCGCCGAGAGCAGGCCAGTCACACCGTGGCGGACCACGGTGGCAGCACCCCAGTCACCACAGGCCACCACCGGCAGGCCGCAGGCCTGGGCCTCGAGATAGACCATGCCCAGGGACTCCTCGATTCCAGGAAATACAAAGAGATCGGCCGCGGAATAGTACTGGTACAGTGTTGCCCGCTCTACCTTACCGACAAAACAGTACTCCTTCCCAAGCTGGTCCCGGGCCGCCCGTTCCAGCATCTGCCGTTCCTGGCCATCGCCGACAATCAGCAGATGAAACCGCTGTCCCTGTTCCCTCAACAAAGCACAGGCCTCGATCACCTGTAGAATGCCCCTGGTCTTGACCCCAGGCCGGAACATGGCTGCGGTGAGGATCACCGGTGATTGCAGTTGAAGGCGGGAGCAAAGAGACTTCCGGGCCTGGGGATCAAAGGAAAACTCTTCGGGATACAGCCCGGGAGCGATATAGACCACCTTTTCCCTGGGCAGCAGCCTGAGAAGATTTTTCTCATCCACCAACTTGTTAGTAAGGACCAGGGAGGCCGCCTGCAGCACCTTCCGGTTGATAAGAAAACCAGGCAGGGTTTTCAGACTGCGCCTTCTCTTGGTGGAATAGATCCCCTGGAACACTACATACGCAATCCCCAACCGGCGGGCGCACGACATGCCCAGCAGGTCCGGAGCCTTGTAGTAGGAATGATAGGTACACCAGATATCAGGCGGGTTGTGACGGTAGCGGCGCACCACCCTCCTGTATTCGAGCAGCAGGCGCAGCCAGGCCGACGGCTTCCAGTAAAACCAGCGGCAGCGCAGCCTGCTGGCCACCTCCACCTCCTGGCCACTGTCTCTCAAAAAGGAGAGAATTTCCCGGCCGATCACCTGGTCCCCGGAGGGATTGGGGGCGTCGGGCGACTTGAAAGGCATGTAATAGGCAAGGCGCATCAATAATATCTCTTTGTGATTACCACCAATCTTCAGCATTGAAACCGGTGTCGACCTCACTTGTTTCACGGGACGCCATAAACCCGTCCCTGGGGGCTTGACTGTGGCCATCCAGGCCACAGACACCCGTGAAACAAGGGAGGCCGACACCTTCAGGCATCGGTGGCTGAATTTCAGTGGTAATCAAATATCTCTTTGTTCCGGCCAGGCGAAGATTTTGTCCCTTGGCGGTCATCCGCGAGTGTACTACAATACATCGACCATGACGGAGATGCCACGACTCGATATCCTTCTCTATGCCCACGATGGCCGTGGACTGGGCCATGCCAGCCGGACCATCGCCATCGGCATGGCCATCAGGCGCCTCTATCCCAGCCTGCGAGTGGCCCTGGTAACCGGCTGCAGCTTTTCCCGGGAACTTATCGGCAACGTCCCCCTGGACTGGATCAAACTGCCCTCCTACGAGACCAGGGTCATTAATGGCCGATCCCGCGGCATTACCGGCAAAAGCGGCTACAGCGACCAGGAGCTTGGCCGACTGCGGACCAGGATGCTCGAAGATCTCGTCCGCCTCTACCGGCCCAGGATGGTGCTGGTGGATCACCAGCCCCAGGGCAAGCACCGGGAACTGCTCCGGGCCATTGAAACAAGCCAGAAAGACCGAACCAGGTGGGTACTCGGCGTCCGCGGAGTGACCGGGGCCGTACCGCAGACCCGCTCCGACCTGGCGGCGGAGCTCTTTCGCTCCAGCTACCATGGTATACTCTGGTACGGGGACAGCCGCGTACTCGGCACCGACCACCTGGAGCAGCTCCGGCAGCGGTTCGGCACTGAGCCCGTGGAGTGCGGCTATGTGAGCCGCCTGGCCCAGCTTCTCCATTTCCAGGCCGAATCGCCACCAGGGACAGTCCCGACCATGGCCGGGACCATGGCCATCCCATGGCAGGGTGAACAGACCCTCGAACTCCTGGGCCTGCTCCCGGACGTACTACACCGGTTCGGACCCGGTCCGGGCCTGTGGACCATCTTTGTCCCGGACCTGCCCGATCCGCTCTGGCAGCGCCATCTGGACAGTTTGAGAGCCATTGACCACGTCCGGGTAGAACCGGTATCGGCCAGCTACGTCCAGGCCCTTGTCAACTCGCGGACCGCTGTTATCTACGGAGGATACAACAGTGTGGTCGATATCCTCCATACCGGAATACCGGCGGTCGTCCTCCTGAGAGAGATGCGGGATGGTGAGCAACAGCTCCACCTGCGTCTGCTGCGCCACCACGTCGGCGACCAGCTCCGGTTGCTGCCCGAGAAGGACGTCCATCCGGATCAACTTCACACCCTCCTGGAGGCCCAGCTCAGGCGAAAGAGAGCCCCTTCTTCCGACCATATCTGCCTGACCGGCGCCGAAAACAGCGCCCGCTACCTGCACCGGCTCCTTCAGGATGATAAAATCACATTCCGGGCTACCATGTAACTCCTGACGCCCCCGGCCGGTCCGCTGGCAAGGGCCAGGCCCCCAGGGACAGAAAAAAAAGCCGGATCAGGGCTCCCAAAAAATATGACAATTCCAGCACTTTTCCCTAGGGGGCAGAGTTTTCCCAGCACAATCACCGAAAAAACAGGTGCAATTCGGAGCTGGTGGAAAACATATTCCTTTGACTTAGCCCAGGCACGGAACATACAATACTCACAGAGACTCAACCGTACAACCAGTTCCATACCAAGGGGATATTCATGGAAAAAAGCGCGACCGGCCTGATCGCCAGGATTCTCCATCTCGATAGTTTGAGCGTCAGAAAAAAAATCCGGGTACTGACCCGGCTCTTCCTCTTCGTCATCACCGCCATGGTGGCCTACACCTCGTTTACCCTCTACCAGCAGAAAAATGACGGCCTGATTATCAATATTGCCGGCCGCCAGAGGATGCTGACCCAGAAATTCACCAAGGAATTTTTCCTGGCCCTGACCCTGGCCAACGACAATCCGGCCAGGTTCGACACCGGTATGATGGACAAAACCCGGAGGCTGTTCGACCTTTCCCTGACCGCCCTCGCCTCCGGAGGTGAAACCTACAAAGACCTGGGCATGAAGCAGCCGGTCATGCTGCCGGGAACCGGCAACAGCGCCATCCAGAAGCAACTTGCCGAGGTCAGGGATCTGTGGCAGCAGCTCCTGCAGGCCATTGACCAGGTCCAGCCGGGCTCCTACAAGCCCCAGCAGCTTCTGGAGATAAATACCCTGAGCATCCGGGTGCTGGCCAGCATGAACAAGGCAGTCGGCATGCTGGCCGACAGGGCGGATACCAAAGTCCGCTTTCTCTTCATCTCTCTCATTGTCCTCTGGATTATCTCCACCCTGGCCGCGAACAGAATCTCCCGCCTCATAGCCGGGCGCATCATAGACCCACTCAAGCTGATGGTAACGGCCACCAAGCGCATCACCGACGGGGACCTGAAACAGTATCCGGCTCCTCCCTCGCCAAGCGACGAGCTGGGCTTTGTTGCCAGGCAGATCGATGCCATGCGGCGTGCCCTGAGTGACATCATCCACACGGTCCAGCAAAACAGCCGGCAGATGACCCACTCCTCCTATCAGATAGCCAAAATCTCCGGTGAGATTTCAGAGACCAGTGCCAGGGAGCAGCAGAGCTCCGAGCAGGTACTCCATGCCATCGACTCGCTGCTGGAGATTTCCGACACCGTGAGTACCCATGTGGAACAGGCCCGGGAAACGGTCAGCCAGACCCGGGCACAGACCGAGGAGGGAATCACCGCGGTCCACCAGAATATCGAAGAACTCTCCGGCACCGTGGAAAGTGTCAACGCCACGGCCGAGCAAATGAGTGCCCTGGAAAAGGCCACCGGCCAGATCCACAACATTATAGAATCCATACAGAATATCGCCGACCAGACCAACCTTCTCGCCCTCAACGCCACCATCGAGGCCGCCCGGGCCGGAGAGGCGGGCAAGGGGTTTGCCGTGGTTGCCAACGAGATCAAGGAACTGGCCCAACAGACCGCGGAGTCCACCACCGAGATCACCAACCTGATCAACCATCTGACCGGCAGGGTGGCGGATTCGGTCAAATCCATGCAGCAGGTGGTGGAAAAGGTCCATGTCTCCCAGGAAAAATCCCAGGAGACGGTCACCGCCTTTGAGGCCATGACCGAGGGAATAAACATGACCATGGGCAGCACAGAGGAAATTGCCCAATTCAACACCCAGCAGATTGACCAGTTGAACCAGCTCTATGAACGGCTCAATGATCTGTTCGCGGTTCTCTCCGAGAGCACCAAGAAAGCCGATGCCACCGCCCTGGTCGCCGATGACCTGCATTTCATCGCCGAAGAACTCAACAAAATGCTGCATCAGTTTGATACCGACCCGATCCATGAAGCGATAAAAAAGGCGCCGGGTGAGAAAAGAAAACATCCGCGGATCCTGAACAACATCCGGTTGCAGATCAACCAGAACGGCAACGTGGTCGAAGGAATCACCCGCGACCTGAGTATGGAGGGATTCCGGCTCAAGTGCAGGGAACAGCTGGACATGAACCAGAAACAGATCTCGGTAATCGTCTACCTGCCAAGCAGGGAAGCAACCGGGAAAGACAGGACCGTCACGGTCAATGGCCGGTTACTGCACATGGAGCGGGAAAACAATTTCTACCTCTACGGGGTGGAATTCGATGCCAGCGACCCGGAGGTACGAAAGAGCATCAGGGAAGTGTTTACCTTTTTCAACAAACCGTACAGATACGAGGCCTGAGCTGGTTATTCTCCAAGAGATGCCAGGAATGGCCCGTCTACGGTAGCGTTCGCTCCAGGTAGCAGCCGTTTTCCTCTTCTATGCCGGCCTGGCGGATAACCGGTTCATAACGGGCCATGAAGCCTTCATGGTGGTCGATGGACATGGGATGGCACCGGGGCGTAACGACACGGACCTTCACATACTGTTCAGCCACAGCCATTCCACAAACCTTGTCCAGGACATAAGCCCTGGGGTCCATACCCAGTTTCGCAGCCAGCCGGGCATAGTCCCGGCTTCTCTTTTTCTGTCCGGTCAGGACCCGCTGCCCCTGCACCGTGAGGACATAGAGGATCTTCTCCGAGGTATCCAGAAAGAAACAGGCCTTGGCGATAAAGGTGGTATCTGTCCCGTGGGGCTGTGCCTCATCGGAACGGACCAGGTAGCAGCAAATCCCCAGGTAATCCTCCACCGAGCCCTCTTCCATCCGCAGGCAGATACCGTGATCCAGCGCCACCGGTCCGCCATGAACGGCCATGAAACGGGCCCGATCGGCCAGGGTTTCATGGATGATCCGGCCGTTGGCCAGCAGCCGGTCAACCACCTCGTCCAGGGTGGTACAGGCGATACCGTGGAGAAGAAAATGGGGGTAGGGATAACAGGGCAAGGCATCATCCGCCAGCGGTTCGGCAAAACTCTGCATGGCCTCGACAATGGCTCCGGCAAACTCCTCCCTGGTAGTGTTATCCTCCAGGGTCGCAAAGGCATGGGCCAGGAGGAGCATGACCATGTCGATATGTTCACTGAAGCAGAGCCCCTGAAGCACATTCCGCTCAAGAGGCCTGCCTCCGGGGCCGGGTACAGCGTCGGGCACCACCTGGCGGCAGATGGAGTAGAGCGAAGCGTCAAACCGCTCCTGCTCAAACGAATCCGGACTGAGCAGATACTCTTCAATACAGTTGGCAAAGGCCTCTTTTCTGATTTTTGTCATAACCAATCCACACCATTTTCTCAGGGTTTTTAATAATCTTTACTCTCCATAAAAGACGCGATCGGGTACAGTCAGAAGTCGACCATAACAAGAGAGGCCAAGCCAACCATTTCCAGGAGTGAAACCATGAAAGATACAACGCAAAGAGAACACAGCCGGTATGGCCTGGAGCACCATGGTCTGACCAACCTGAACGAGATTTTCTGGACCCTTCCCACCGCCATTCTGTATGAAAAGATCATCACCCGCCACGAAGGCCGCCTCTCCCATCTCGGCCCCATCGTCGTCCGCACCGGCCATCACACCGGCCGCTCGGCCAACGACAAGTTCGTGGTCCAGGAACCGTCCACCCGGGACGAGATCTGGTGGGGTGAAAACAATCATCCCATCTCCGAAGAACAGTTCGATGCCCTGCACCTGCGCATGACCCGACACCTCCAAACCCAGGACATCTTTGTCCAGGACTGCTTTGCCGGGGCCGATCCCAACCACCGGCTGCCGGTCCGGATCATTACCCAATACGGCTGGCACAGCCTCTTTGCCCGCAACATGTTCATCCAGGCAACCCCTGAGGAGCTACAGTACCATGTGCCGGAATTCACGGTCATTGACGCGCCGCGTTTTCATGCCTCGCCAAGTCTTGACGGGACCAATTCCGAGACCTTCATCATCCTCAACTTCAAGAAAAAGCTGATCCTGATCGGTGGTACCAGCTATGCCGGGGAGATCAAGAAATCGATCTTCACGGTCATGAACTACCTGATGCCCAAAAAAGACGTTCTCCCCATGCACTGCTCGGCCAATATCGGCCCGAATGGCCGGACCGCGCTCTTCTTCGGGCTGAGCGGCACCGGCAAAACCACCCTGTCCGCCGACGCATCCCGGACCCTGATCGGCGATGACGAACACGGCTGGGGCGACCGGGGGGTGTTCAACTTCGAAGGCGGCTGTTACGCCAAGCTGATC
This sequence comes from Desulfolithobacter dissulfuricans, assembly GCF_025998535.1. NCBI lineage: Bacteria > Pseudomonadati > Thermodesulfobacteriota > Desulfobulbia > Desulfobulbales > Desulfobulbaceae > Desulfolithobacter > Desulfolithobacter dissulfuricans. The sequence goes on from NZ_AP024233.1 coordinate 2,052,465, forward strand.
CGGCTCTCTCCCGAAGCCGAGCCGGAGATCTACTCCACCACCCGGCGATTCGGCACCATCCTGGAAAACGTCGCCCTGGACGCCCGCAGCCGGAGAGTGGATCTGGACGATGACACGCTGACCGAAAACACCCGCGGTTCCTACCACATATCGGCCATCCCCAATGCCAGCCGCACCGGTATGGGAGGACATCCTGCAACGATCATCTTCCTCTCGGCCGATGCCTTCGGAGTCCTGCCCCCCATTGCCCGGCTGACCAGGGAACAGGCCATGTATCATTTCATCTCCGGTTACACGGCCCGGGTGGCCGGTACCGAGCAGGGGGTCACCCAGCCGGCACCGGTCTTCAGCGCCTGTTACGGGGCGCCGTTCATGCCCATGCACCCCATGCGCTACGCCGAACTGCTGGGCAGAAAACTTGATGAGCACAAGACGCAGGTCTGGCTGATCAACACCGGCTGGAGCGGCGGACCATACGGCGTGGGCCAGCGCATTTCCATCAGTCACACCCGGGCCATGGTCAATGCGGCCCTGGATGGTAAACTCGATGAGGTTCCCACGGAAACCGAACCCTTTTTCGGCCTCCATGTTCCTGTCCACTGCCCCGGGGTACCCAACGAGGTGCTCAGGCCCCGCTCCACCTGGCCCAACCCGGCCGATTACGACACTCAGGCCCGTAAACTGGCCGCCATGTTTGCCGAAAACTTCCAGCAGTTCGCAGGACAGACCTCACCGGAGGTCCGCAAGGCCGGCCCCTGCGTGGAAGAGTGCTGACAACGCCACCGGACATCGGTAAAAAAACAGCCGGGAAGCAATTTCGCTTCCCGGCTGATCATGTACCCCTCCCGGACGACTCAGTTTCCTGGCTGCTTCAGACAGGAGTTTATAGGGATTCACCATTTTTAACAAAAAAACTTCAAGAATTCAGCTAGTTGCTTTCACAAAACATGTAAGACCCTACACGCCTCCCAAGATTTCATCCCAAAAAAATATAGAAAAACAAGATAATGGGCGTTTTTCGCTTGCACATGTAAGACCCTACTGATATCTTGTGGATATGGCACACCTGCATAAAAAGATGAAAAAGGGAAGGCCCTACTATTATGTCCGGGAGATCGCGCGGGTCGACGGCAAACCCAAGGTCATCAATCAGATATACCTGGGGTCACCTGAACGTATTCTCGAGATGGCACAGGGCGGCAACAGCATGCCCAAAAAAATCCAGGCGCAAGCCTTTGGTGCACTCTGGCTCGCGAATCTCGTTGAAAAGGAAATAGACCTTGCCGGTCTGATTGACGGGATCGTGGCTGAAGAAAAAGATAATGCGCCATCTGTGGGCGAATATTTTCTCTATGCCGTCTATAACCGGATGATCCAGGCCTGTTCGAAACGGGCAATGCCGGGATGGTATAAGGCCACTGCCATCCAGCATATTCGCCCTGTTCAGATTGACGAGCTCAACTCACAGATGTTCTGGTTCAAATGGAATCAGGTTGGAGAGCGGCAACTGCAGCAGATCGCGAAGGATTTTCTTCGGCGCATCTCCAGGATAGAGTCCTCGTCTTCAGACTGCTTCATGTTTGACACAACCAATTACTACACCTTTATGGCCACAGATACCGAGTCGGTACTGGCCCAGAGGGGGAAAAGCAAGGAAGGGCGCAACTGGTTACGCCAGATAGGCGTTGCTCTTCTTGTCAGTCGGGATAAACGAATCCCGCTCTATTACAGGGAATACGAAGGCAATCGGCACGACTCAAAAATGTTTCTTCAGACCATGGAGGATATGTTCAGGGTCATGCGCGACTCTGCTGGGGAAGATGGTGCCTTGACCGTTGTCTTTGACAAGGGAATGAACAGTGAGGATAATATCGCCGCCATCGATGCCAGGGAAGGTGTCAACTTTATCACCACATATTCAACCCATTATGCTGACCATCTTGTCCATGTCGATCTGGACAGATTCAAGCCTGTTGATACTCGGAAAAACCGGAAACTTGCTCAAAAGGGCAGAGAAGATGACCGGTTGCTGGCCTGGCGGACTCAAGGTGAATACTGGGGGCGGAAGCGCACAGTGGTGGTTACATACAATCCACTGACGGCCGCAAAACAGCGTTACGCCTTTGAAAAAAAGATGCTTCGCCTTCAGGATACCCTGTTTGAATTTCAATCCAGGGTCAACAGGCAGGCCCCGTACTGGCGTAAGCAATCAGTTGTTCTCAAGCGGTACATGGACATCTGCTCGGAGTTGCACATCCCGTCAGACCTGTACAAGGTTGAATTTTATGTTACAGACAAGCGGCTCAGAATGAATTTTCGAAAGAACCATTACCGGATTGGGCGCTATATTGACCGGTTTGGCAAGAATATCATCATTACCAATATAACCGACTGGTCAACCGATGAAATCGTCCAGGCAAGCCTGGACCGCTGGACTGTTGAGGATGCTTTCCGGCTGACAAAAGATGAGTCACAGGTGGCGCTCAGGCCGGTACGTCATTGGACTGACAGCAAGATCAGGTGCCACATCTTCACCTGCATAGCAGCCCTGGCACTCCTGCGCATCATCGAATTAAGGCTCAGGAAGGCAGGTGTTAACATGACAGCCAAGGCAGCTATGCGCCATATGGGCAATTTGCACTCCTGCCTTCTGTGGTTACCCGGAAAAAGGAAAGCCGTACGTATGCTGGAAGAACCGGACGAGGCTCAGGCTGATATTATGCGGGCATTTGGATGGAAAATAGCCGGTGGGGTCTTACAGGAAATATAGATTTATCACTCTGGAATACCGTCATTTTAATGAAAAAGTATGGAGGATTCTATAAACTCCTGTCAGACTCTTTTCCACCATTTCCCGCACATCACGGGACAGCTTAGCCCTTTCAAGCCGTTTGAGCTCACCCTCCATGAGCTGCTGGCGCTCCTGGTCATAACGGCGCCACATGGTCAGCGGGGTCACGAGTCGGGCGGCGATCTGGGGGTTCAGCCGGTCGAGCCGCAGGATCCAGTCGGCGAGGAAGCGATATCCTCTGCCGTCCCGGGCGTGAAACTGGGCCTGGTTTCCCTGGCAGAAAGCCCCGATCAGGGCCCGGACCTTGTTGGGATTTTTCTCGCTGAATGCCGGATGCCGGGTCAACTCCATTACCCGATCCAGGGTCCCGGGCAGGCTGCAGGTGGCCTGGAGCATGAGCCACTTGTCCACCACCAGGGGATCCCCGTGCCACTGACCATAAAAATCATCCAGCAGGGCGTCACCACTGGCCCGATCAGCGTTGACCACCGCCCGCAGCGCCGCCATCACCTCGGTCATGTTATTGGAATTACGAAACTGCTGCACACCCAGGGCCAGCAGTTCACGATCAACACGTCCATGGGAATCCACCACCAGCAGATATTCCAGGCAGCAGTTTCTCAGACTGCGGCGGCCGGCCTCCCGGGCGTTGTACCTGTAGGGCTCGCGGCTCTCCAGATTGAGCCAGGTGGTAAGCAGCTCGTCCTGCAGGGCCCGACTTATAGCGTGGCGGAACCGGAGGCGCACCTGAAACACGGCCTCGGGATCGATTATCTCAAGCTGTTCGCTGATCCAGTTTTCCGTGGGCAGCTGCATGGCCAAGGCCACAAAGGCCTGGTCCGCCTCCCGGTCGCCGAGAATCCGGCCAACGGCCTCCAGCAGCGGTTCGGGCACAGACACCAGTCCATCCGGCCGCCAGGCATGGATCTCCTGGAGCAGGTATTTCATACTGAGCTGCTGGCCGGCATCCCAGCGGTTGAACGGGTCCCGGTCATGGGCCATACGGAAGGCCAGCTCCTCGTCCGTGGTCTGCATACGAACCCGGACCGGGGCGGAAAAATTCCGCAGAATGGAAAGCACCGGCTTTTCATCCAACCCGGTAAAGGAAAAGCGCTGCTCCTCCCGGGACAGGACCAGGATGGCCGTGGTCCCCCGGACCTCCCCTTCTCCGTCCAGGACAAGGTTCATGTCCCGGCCCTGCCCATCGAGCAGGCCCACAGCCAGGGGCATGGTAAAGGGCTTTTTGACCGGCTGCCCGGGAGTGGGCGGGCAGGACTGACGCACGGTCAGCTCAAATATCCGGGCCGCCGGGTCATAGGCCTTTTCCACGTCCAGGACCGGAGTGCCGGCCTGGCTGTACCAGCGTTTAAACTCGGTCAGGTCCCGATCTGCGGCATCGGCCATGGCCTGGACAAAATCATCACAGGTCACTGCCTGGCCGTCATAACGGTCAAAATAGAGATCCATCCCGCGCCGGAACCGCTCGGGGCCAAGAAGGGTATGAAGCATGCGGATGACCTCGGCCCCCTTGTTGTAGACCGTCAGGGTGTAGAAATTGTTGATCTCCTGGTAGGATTCCGGCCGGACCGGATGGGCCATGGGACCACCATCCTCACGGAACTGATAGGAACGGATCACGTTGACGTCCTGGATCCGCTTGACCGGCCGCGATGTCATGTCGGCGGAAAATTCCTGATCGCGGAAAACGGTCAGCCCCTCCTTGAGGCTGAGCTGGAACCAGTCCCGGCAGGTAATGCGGTTACCGGTCCAGTTATGGAAATATTCGTGGGCAATCACCCCTTCGATACCGTCGTAATCACTGTCCGTGGCAGTCTCGGGCCGGGCCAGGACATACTTGGAGTTGAAGATATTGAGCCCCTTGTTTTCCATGGCCCCCATGTTGAAATCGTCCACAGCCACGATCATGTACACATCGAGATCATATTCCCGGCCATACTGCTCCTCGTCCCAGCGCATGGCCTTCTTGAGCGAGGCCATGGCATGGCCGCATTTTTCCCGGTTGCGCTCTTCCACATAGATCCGCAGGATCACCTCGCGGCCGGACATGGTGGTGAAGGAGTCCTCGAGACAGATCAGGCGGCCGGCCACCAGGGCAAAAAGGTAACTGGGCTTGGGAAAGGGATCGTGCCAGGTGGCAAACCGGCGTCCGTCTTCCAACTCGCCCTCGACCACCAGGTTGCCGTTGGAGAGCAGCACCACCTCCTCGCCGGCCCCTTTTCCGCCACCACCGTGGTGGTATAGACCGCCATCACGTCGGGCCGGTCCGGAAAGCATGTGATGCGGCGGAATCCCTCGGCCTCGCACTGGGTGCAGTAGTTGCCCCTGGAGAGATAAAGTCCCTCCAGGGCTGTGTTGGCCGCAGGATTGATCCGGGTCTCCAGTTCCAGTATAAAGGGTTCGTCCGGTACCTGGAATATATGCAGCTTTCCCTGATCGAACCGGTACTGGTCGGCTGAAAGCGGTTCCCGATCGAGTTTAACCCCGACCAGTTCCAGGTGTTCGCCGTCGAGAATACATTGCCGCGAACCGGTAAAGGCCGGGTTGGGCCGCATGGCCAGCCGGGAGCGCACCAGGGTCGAGGCAGGATCAAGCTCCACCCGCAGGTCAACGCTGTCCACCAGGTACGGTGGCGGGGTATAGTCCTTGAGATAAATGGTTTTCTGCGTATTTTCAGTCATATTGTATCAATACCATGGGGTTGTCATAAAGAATTGGTCGCCCGTTGCCTTGGGGTACGGGGCGTCTGAAACAGGGGCATGCCCGACTCAGTCGGTGATGTCCGGTTCAAAAAAGAGCCAGACCACCTGGGAAAAACGGTCTTTAAACATTGCCTCGCATTGGTTGATGTCCCGGACCATTTCCCTGGCAGAGCCACTATCCCGCATCCTGGCCTTGACCGCAACCATAACGTCAGGGCCCAGCTGCAGGGTGAGCAGGTTGTAGACCTCCTCTATCTCCGGCCGCCCGGCAAGGAAGTCGTGCATTTCCCGCCGCACATCGGGCGCCACCCCCTGACCGATGAGGAGATTATGGACCTCGTAACCGATCGCCAGGGCAATACCGACCAGCAGAACCCCGATGGTGATGCTGCCCATGGCATCATAGACCGGGTTGCCGGTGATCATGGTCAGGATCACCGCGACCAGGGCCAGGAAAAGGCCCAGTAGTGCGGCGCTGTCCTCGCCAAAGACGACCAGGAGCTCGCTCTGTCTGGTTTCCCGGAACCAGCGGCTCAGGCTGCGCCCCCGCCGGACCCGGTTGACCTCGCGCATGCAGCCCCACAGCGACACCCCCTCGGCCACCAGCGAAAAAACCAGGACCCCGATGGCGACCAGGGGCGTGGTCACCTCTTCCGGATGGTGCAGTTTGTGGATCCCTTCGTAAATGGAGAAGAGCCCGCCCATTGAAAAGAGAATAACTGCGACGATGAAGGACCAGAAGTACACGGCCTTGCCATGGCCAAGCGGATAGTCCGGCGATGGCGGTTTCCGGGCTGCCCGCAACCCGAGAAGCAGCAGGAGCTGGTTACCGCTGTCGGCCAGGGAGTGCACGGCCTCGGCCATCAGGGCTCCGGAGCCGGTGATCAGGGCTGCAACCAGTTTGGCCCCGAAAATGGCCAGGTTGGCGCCCAGGGCGAAAAATATGGATCTCAGCGAATTGGCACCGTGGGACATGTTTCCATCCTTTTCTATTCCAGTCTCAGTCCTGTCAACCGGTGATTAACGGTTGACAGGACAACTTGGCCTGATAACTATCAACCGTTAATCGCTAATCGTCAACTTTATTTGGCCCCACATGCAGGATCATTACGACACCATAATCATCGGCGCCGGCCCCGGCGGTCTGGCCTGTGCCAGGGAGCTGGCCACTACCGGCTGCAGGGTCCTTGTCCTGGAACAGAAAAAGACCATCGGACCCAAGGTCTGCGCCGGCGGAATCACCTGGGACGGGTTGATCCGGCGGGTCCCGGAGGAGCTCATAGAACGAAGTTTCCGGAAGCAGCTGGTGTTTTCCAACCTGCAGCGGGCCCGGGTCCGGAGCAGGACTCCCATGATTGCCACGGTCAACCGGGAGACCCTGGGGCAGTGGATGGCCAGGGATGCCCGGAATGCCGGGGCGACCATTCTCACCGGGATTCGGGTCGACGCCGTGGGCGACCATGGGATCGAGGCCAGAAAAGATAGTCGCCGCCTCCGATTTCGCTGCGATCACCTGGTGGGGGCGGACGGGGCCACCTCGCTTGTCCGCAGAACCCTGGACCTGCCGCTGGAACGGGTCGGTATCGGCATCAACTACCAGATCCCGGGCCACCACCGGGACATGGAATGGCACCTCAACAGCCACCTGTTTCATTGCGGCTACGGCTGGATATTTCCTCACCTCGAGACCATCTCGGTCGGCGCCTACGTGGTCAGGAACAAGCTGGCCCCATCCCGGCTCAAGGCCGCCCTGATCCAGTGGGCCGCCAGCCGTGGCCTGGATCTGCACTCCCACCAGGCCCGGGCCGCGCTCATCAGTTTTGATTACCGCGGCTTCCAGTTCGACCGTACCTGGCTGGTGGGTGAGGCCGCCGGGTTGACCTCCGGGCTGACCGGAGAGGGGATCTATCCGGCCATCGTCTCCGGTGAGGCGGTGGCCCGGAGAATTATCGACCCGGCCTACCCTGCCGCCGAGATCGCCGCCATTGTCAGGAAACAGCGCCGGCACCAGGCAATCATCCACCTCGCCACCGCTTCCGATACGCTCAATTTTCTTCTTATGGAGCTGTCGATAGCCCTGCTGCGCATGAAACTACTTGATTTTAAGTCCCTGGAGATGGCAGAGTAGATTTTTTATGATACTATTGCCCACCGTCGCCGCGGACCACCAGGCATGGCGGACAACGGTTCTCTGGCAAGATACTCCCTGCAAAAGGTCCACAAGCGCCTCTTAACATGCTGTTGAAAAACGTAGCGAGCGAAGATGAGACAAGGAAAAATGAGGCGAAAAAGCGCAGTGTACATGGAGTACATGAGCATTTTGACGCAGTATCATCAAGCGCAGTAGTTTTTCAACGGACTGTTAATCATCTCTATCCTTTGGACGAAAATACAATTTCTCAAGCTGGCCTTACAATATTTTCGAAAGATACCCCATGAAAAAAAATCGCAATAAGACCATACTCTACAACATCCTTTTTCTTGCGGTCTGCGGAGGAGTTTTTCTCTTTCTCTGGAGCGCTCCGCCTGAAACCACCGCCCATCTGCCCCATGATGAGAACCACGAAAAGTTCATGCAGATGGATAAAAAGGAAGCAGAGAAATACTGCGGCGAGTGTCATGCCAAAGACAAAATCGCCCCGCTGCCCAAGGACCATCCGCCCAAGTACCGTTGTCTTTTCTGTCATAAGCGCAAATAGGGACGGAATACCACTTTTTTCAGAGCACAGATGCCAGGCTTACCCATCCATGCCAGGCGCAGCCCGCGAAAAAACGTCGGATACCACCAGTCCTGCCAATGAGCCGGACAGCCAGACAGCGGAAGGAACGACCATTTAACAGGCCAGGAACCAGACATGTGGCGCGTTAAAGATGTATATTATGTCTCCGACTCGGCGGCCATACTCACCGAGGAACTGGGTCGCTCCCTGCTCTGCCAGTTCCACGAGATAGGATTCAACGAGGAGAAGATCCCGTTTATCCGTAATGTCAAAGACGCCCGCAAGGCCCTGGATCATATCATCGAGCAGTCCGGGGCATGCTGCCGCTGGTCTTCTGCACCATCATGGATGACACGGTCCGCGAGGTCTTCCATGTGCCCGAGGTGGAATTTTTTGATATCTACGGCGGGTTCCTCGACAAGCTGGAACGATGTCTGGAAACCAAGGCCCTGCGGGAGCCGGGCGCCTACCGGCAGATAGACGACCAGGACATGGGCCGCCGGGTGGAGGCCATCCACTACACCCTGGCCCATGACGACGGGACCAGGACCAGGGAATATGATGATGCCGACATCATCCTGCTGGGTGTCTCGCGCAGCGGCAAAACCCCGGTCAGTGTCTACCTGGCCACCCATATGGGACTCAAGGTGGCCAACTTTCCCCTGACCGAAGAACACCTGTCATCCTATCAGCTGCCCGAAGACGTGATCCGGAACCGGAAAAAGGTGGTGGGGCTGAGCACCTCACCCCAGCTCCTGCACCGGGTGCGTGAAAAAAGGTACAGCGGCAGCCGCTACGCCAGCATTGCCACCTGCAGCCGGGAACTGCAGCAGGCGGAACAGATGTACCAGCGCTATGGTATCCCGGTGGTGCACACCGATGGTAAATCCATTGAGGAAATTTCGGTCCAGGTAACGCAGCTGGTGGGTATTTCCCGGAAAAAATGGCGCCGGATATAGCAGGCAACTTCAGCTGTGCTCTATCCCCTTTTTTTCTATAACAAACATCACATACAGTACCACCATGCCCACTCTGCACGATATCCTTAGCGCCCGTCCCCATGTCTACCGGTTTCTCCAGCCCACCCCGCTCCACCACTATCCGACCCTTGGCCGGCTACTGGGAGCCGAGGTGTGGGTGAAACATGAAAATCATCAACCGGTGGGCGCCTTCAAGGTCCGGGGCGGCCTGAATCTGGTCGCCAATCTCAGCGACGGGGAGAGAAGAGGCGGCATCTACACCGCCTCCACCGGAAACCACGGGCAGTCCATAGCCTTTGCCGCCCGGGCCTATGGTCTGCAGGCCACCATTGCGGTTCCCGAAGGAGCTAATCCCTCCAAAGTGGCGGCCATGGAAGGGCTTGGCGCCAGGGTAGTTTTCCATGGCCGGGATTTTGACACTGCCCGGGAATGGATCATGGAGGTTGCCCGGGAAAAGGGTGGCCGTTTCGTCGGCCCGACCGAGGAACTGCTGATCCACGGGGTAGGTACCTATGGTCTGGAAATCATGGAGACATTGCCCGAGGTGGAGGTCATCATCGTCCCGGTGGGGGCTGGCAGCGGTGCCTGCGGCACAGCCATTGCCGCCAAGACCATCAATCCCGGGGTCCAGGTGATCGGTGTCCAGTCGGCCCAGGCCCCGGCCATGCAGAAGAGTTGGACCACCGGCACGCTGACCACCGCGCCGATGAAAACCGTGGCCGAAGGGCTGGCCACCCGGGTTCCCTTTGAAAACACCCAGCGAATCATGCGCGAACTCCTCGATGACTTCATCCTGGTGGACGATTCGGCCATCGAGGAGGCCATCCGGTTGCTGCTGGAGCACACCCATAACCTGGCCGAAGAAGCCGGGGCCGCCTCCCTGGCTGGAGCCCTGCAGCTTGGTGGCAGGGTGGCTGGCAGAAAAATCGTCCTGGTGCTGAGTGGCGGCAACATCTCCCCTGCCCGGCTGGCATCCCTGCTCAACTCATAGATTCCTGGCGCGTCCGGACCGTGCCGGCCGCGCCACAAAAAAGGAGAAAGTCACTATGAAATGGCTTGATCCCATCCCGCTGCCCTTTATTATCATCGCCTGTATTCTCCTCGGGCTGGCTCCTTTTTTTCCTGAACCACATATACTTGAAAAACTGCGCATGCTGCGAGACGGCACCCTCAAACGTCCCCTGGACATATTTGATCTATTTTACCACGGTGTACCCTTCATCCTGCTGACGCTCAAAATCGTTCGTATTCTGCTGCTGAAGAAATAATTTCTTTTATCGGTTGAGAGACGTTATTTATAATTGCTTTGTATTTTCCTTTGTGCCACAATGCATCCTGTTGATCGGCAACTGTACTTTTTCCGCAATAAAATTTGTATCACAGGGTAGCATGGCATGAGCATTAAGAAAAAAATTACACTTCTCTCCGCAGGGCTTATCCTGCTCCTTATCGTCCTTGGTACCCTGCAAATGGGTTCAATAATGAAACTCAACGCGGTCTGGCAGAATTTCCGTAACGAGGCCATGAACCGCCAGATGCTGCTGACCAGGATCAAATCGGAATTTGGCTATGGCGGCTTTATCCACAACTTTAAAAATCATGTCCTGCGCGGGCAGCAGAAATATGTCGATCGTTTCCGCAAAAATGAAGCCGCCATGCTCGACGCCATCCGCCTGTACGAAAACCTTGATCTCTCACCCAAGGAACGCCAGGCTATCCAGGACATCAAGGCCACGGCCATGAAATATATCCGCGCCATCGAAACATCGGTGGCCATGCACAAGCAGGGCAAGCCCCCCGTTGAAATAGACAGAGCGGTGAAGATCAATGACTCGCCCGCCTTTGCCGGCTTCCAGATGATCTCGGACCGGGTCAAGGAACTGGAATACAGGAGCCGGGACGCCATGCAGCAGACCATCCGCTCCCTTTACAGTCTCCTGACCATTGCCGGGGTGCTGCTCCTGCTCTTCTTCGGGCTCTTCTTCAAGATTCTCTTCGGAGTCAGCAGCCGGCTGCAGGCCGTGCACAACTTTGCCGAAAAGGTGGGCCGGGGCGACCTGTCAACGGTCTCCGGGATCCAGGGGAGCGACGAGCTGGGACGTATCGCCGCCAGCCTGGACGCCATGGTCCAGAACCTGCGCAATATCATCGGCAAGATCTCAGGCAATGCCGAGAAACTCAACCGTTCCTCCAAGCACCTCGGCTCCACCTCGGAGGCCATGGATGCCCAGGTTACTCATGTATCGGAAAAATCCAACACCGTGGCTGCGGCAGCCGAGGAGATGAGCGTCAACATGCAAAATGTCGCCGATACCGTGGACCAGGCCTCCACTTCGGTACTGACAGTGGCCGAGGCCCTTGAGGAGCTGACCGACAATATCACCTCCATTGCCCGCCACAGCGACGAGGCCAACGAGATCACCGAACAGGCGGTCAGCCAGTCCCGCGAGGCGTCGGAGAAGGTTAATCTTCTCGGCCAGGCAGCGAAAAAAATCGGTTCGGTCACCGAAAGCATCATCGAAATTTCCGAGCAGACCAACCTCCTGGCTCTTAACGCCACCATCGAGGCGGCCCGGGCCGGGGAAGCAGGCAAGGGTTTTGCCGTCGTGGCCAATGAAATCAAGGAGCTGGCCTCCCAGACCAGTAACGCCTCCATAGACATCAAGGATTCTGTCCAGCTGATCCAGAACTCCACCGAGGATACGGTGCAGCAGATCACCACCATCACCGACATCATCAACCGGATCAACGAAATCGTCCAGCGCATCACCATCTCTGTTGATGAACAGGCCAGCACCACCCGGGAAATCACTGACAATATCAATCAGACCAAGCACGGCATCACCGAGATGAGTGAAAACGTGAGCCAGAGCTCGGTGGTGGCCGGTGAAGTGGCCAGTGATATCGCCGAGGTCAACCAGGCCTCGTCCGAGCTCTCCGGAAGTTCTGAAAATATCCGCAACAACGCCCAGGAACTCACGGTCCTCGCCCGGGAACTGCGCACCCTGATCAGCTCCTTCCAGGTCTAAGGAAAGATCTAGCACCCGCAGCCCGTCCACGGACATTGTCCCCTGAAACGTCCCGCCTCTATCATGGAGACGGGACGTTTTTTTGTTTACCGGGACGGCCTCACATTTGACCAGCACGCCTGATTCGGCTACTATGGCATTCCATCTGATACGGCCTGCATGAAAAATCCAGGCCCTTTACTCCACACCGAAGAACACCCTGGAGCGATCCATGACTGCAAATCCCCTGGACAGTCCGGAAATACAAAATATACTGTTTCATCCCCGGACCTGTGAAAAGACCCCGATCCCGCCCGGAGCCACCGATATTACGGTCAAGATGGATGATGAGGCCACCATTGGCTGTCGGCTCTTCTCTGCCGGGTTGGAGGCACCGACAATTCTGTTCTTCCACGGCAACGGTGAAATCGTGGCCGATTACGACGAGATCGGTCCCCGGTACGTGGAAGCGGGTATGAACTTCCTGATCACCGATTACCGCGGTTATGGCTGGAGCACCGGCACCCCGACGGCCTCCACCCTGCTGGATGACGCCCACACCCTGTACCACTTCCTCCGGGCATGGCTGAAGGACCAAGGCTACACGGACCAGCTCTTCATCATGGGACGCTCCCTTGGTTCGGCCTGCGCCATCGAGCTGGCTTCAAGCTATAACGACGAGATCAAGGGACTGATCATCGATTCGGGCTTTGCCGAAACCCTGCCGCTCGCCAAGAGCCTGGGCCTGGACCTGGAGGCCATGGGTATCAGCGAAGAGGAGACCTTCAACAATGGCGGGAAAATCGAGTCAGTGACCAGGCCGACCTTTATCCTCCACGGCCAGCAGGACGACCTTATTCCCCTGTGGCAGGCCCAGAAGCTGCATGCCAACTGCGGGGCCCGGTCCAAGGAACTGCAGATCGTTCCCGGTGCCGATCACAATTCCCTGATCGCAGTGGGCGGAATCTATTACTTCAATGCCATCAAGACCTTTGTCGAGAAGGTCACCGGCGCTTCGGACTGGCGCCGCCGCAGAAAAGCGTACAAGGAGCAGCAGAGATAGACATGGTCGGCAAACGAACAGATTATCTTTCCTGGGATGAGTATTTCATGGCCGTGGCTCTGCTGTCGGGCCTGCGCTCCAAGGACCCCAACACCCAGGTCGGCGCCTGCGTGGCCAACTCACAGAACAAAATCGTCGGTGTCGGGTATAATGGTTTCCCCTGGGGTTGCTCAGATGATGAGCTGCCCTGGTCCAGGGAAGGCAATTACCTGGACACGAAATACCCTTACGTCTGTCACGCGGAACTCAATGCCGTGCTGAACTCTATTTCCTACGACCTGCGTGACTGCCGCATCTATGTTGCCCTGTTCCCGTGCAACGAGTGCACCAAGGTCATTATCCAGGCCGGCATCCGGGAGATTATCTATCTCTCCGACAAGTATGCCGATACCGACTCGGTCCGGGCTTCCAAGATCATGCTCGACAAATCCAACACCAGCTATCGCCAGTTCACACCCGATCGGGAATCCATCCTGCTGCATTTTTCACAGTAATCCATGAAGGAAGCAGACCAAGTCCGAAAGATTACTCATCGCTCTGACTGGCACAATGTATCAAAGGGCAGACGACAACTAGCGACGACTTTGCACGGAGACATCGAGTGCCAGCAGCTTCTCTCCTTTTTTCCATTGCTGATAAGCACCACTGAATTGGGCTGCTTGGCAGAGAATCAGCCAGCCATGCTTGAACTGCTGTTTCATAGCTCCATCCTGGAAAAGCCAGTGTCCCCTGTCGCTGGTGAATATCAGGCAGAACTGTTCCGGATTCCTGAGAGACCAGGCAACCTGTTCTCTGAGGGTGCGCATCGGTTTGAGAGGTCTGGTCAAGCGGCCTGCGAACTGGAACTGATCAGATAATTCTGCCGGATACACAGCCACCATCCTGCCCTGCTCCTGCACTTTGCTTATTTTCACAGCCAGGGCTGTCTCGTCGTACAGGGTATGCAGAGGTCTATATAACGCCAGATGAAAAAAAATCATCAGCAGGAGTATTCCCCAGGAAATAGATTGAAGATGTTGCCTGGTTCCGGATGGACGAAAGAAAAGAAAACAGATCGCCACAATAACGGGACCGATGCCGATCCAGGGAGGAAGAAACTTGAGCATGACTGCATCCCTGCCCTGCAGAGGTAGCCAGGGAATGACAGACAGGACCAGGCCAAGAATACCGAGCAAAAAGACCATCGGCCACCGGTCACGGAAGAATTGCACGCCCCGGTCTGTTACGCCTCGGGCTGCCAGCAAGGCCACCGGCGGCAGCAGGGGCAGGCTATAATGAAGCTGCTTGCCACTGATAGCAGAGAGCAGAAAAAAGGAGGGCACCACCGCACTCAGGCAGAAACGTACAGATCTATCAAGACTGAGTCGCCTGCACCCTGTCCAGAAAGAGAGACAGAAAAACCAGGGGAAGAGGATGACCGGAAGCAAAACCCCATACCAGTAGAAAGGCCGCTGGTGCGCAAAGGAATGGACCACACGACCGGCTGTCTGGCCAAAGAGGATGGCTTGCCCGTATTCCACTCCACCGGCCCTGGCCGCCGGAAGAGCCCAGCAGAGAGCAAGGACAGTGCCCCCGGTAACAGCGGCAAGAAGCCCGCCGTACCAGCTTAGCCAGAAACGGTTTCCCTCTCTGCTACTCCACCAGGGTGCAAAGAGGGCCGGCGGCAGAACATACACCAGAATTACCGGTCCCTTGGCAAGCAGGCCCAGCCCTGTTGCAAGCCCAAACAAAGCCCAGCCCATGGCTTTCTGCCCCCTCTCCACCCGCACAAGAGCAAGCCAGGCCAGCAGAGAAAAAAAGACGAGGAGCATGTCAAACATGGTGAGTGTTCCATACAGGCTCCAGATGAACATACCCGTGAGAATATAGGGAACGGCGCTCCTGACTTCTTTATTTTCAGGCCATAACATGGCTGCCAGCCGCATGGTTAGAATTATGCCTGCAAAGCCAAAAAGCGGAGCAGTCAGCCGGGCCGACCAGGCATTGACCCCGAAGAGAAACCAGCCCAGGTGAATAAGCCAGAACAGCAACGGTGGCTTGTGACTGTAAGGCAGGCCGTTGATATGGGGGACCAGAAACTGGTTGCTCTGCCACATTTCCCAGGCAACGGAAAGATAGCGGGTTTCATCTATCGGCACCGGCGGCCTGGCAACGAGGGCCGAAGCCAATAAGAGCGCCCAGATGAGAATCCACTGCCAATCGGTATACGACCTACGCCCTGGCATACGCCTTGACCCTTTGATCTTTTTTGATGAAATGAAGATTGCGGAAATAGATGAGCAAACCGGTGGACTGGCCCAGAATAAACACCGGATCCCTCCGGTACACGGCATAGGAGAACAGAATTGCTCCGCCGACGATGCTGAAATACCAGAATGCCAGGGGAATGATACTTTTCTTCTGCCGCTCACTTGCCAGCCACTGCACAAGAAAGCGGCAGGTAAAGCATGCCTGTCCCAGAAAACCGATGACAAGCCAGATTGTTTCCTTATCCATCACGTATGGTCACCTTTATATGAAAGTCTCATCCCACCATCCGGAGAACAACAGCTTTCATGTTTCGTTGTGCAGGCCGTGCGAGCCTGCATGGGTGTTAGTCATTTCCAGTGAGATCGCCCTGATCAAAAAACTCTGCTCAGGGCTGCTCCCATACATCGTCATCAGATCCTGGTCAGCCAGTCGTGAGAAAAGCACCAGGACAGAAAATCAGTCGCCACCTGTCATGCCGTGAGCTTTACCATGGGAAGATGAAGAAATGATGAAGAGAGGAACCGAAAAAAACAGCGGACCATGGGCCTTTCATCATTTCTTCATGAAAGACTGGTATGGTGGCAATCACACAGGAAAAGAGCGCTTTTTCTCTATCTTGACCAGGGAAACAGGAACATGTTGTATTATCTTCCCAGTTCCATTACGAAAAAGTGATTCTTTTCTGCTATGGCTCCACCCTGCCGCCCCGGTGCGTGACAATGGAGTGGTCTCAGGAGAAACCATGCGAATTCTGATAGTTGACGACGAACCGGAACTGCTGGAACAGATCAGGCAGGCCCTTAACCGGCAGCAGTACACAACAGATACGGCCATGGATGGGGAAGAAGCCCTGGACCGTGCCTTCTCCGATCCCTATGACTTGATCATCCTTGATGTCATGTTGCCGAAAAAAGACGGATTCGGGGTACTTCTGGAGTTGCGAAACGAAAAGATAACCACTCCGATACTGATGCTCACCGCCAGAGGAGAGATTGAAGACCGGATCAAGGGACTTGACCTGGGAGCTGACGATTACCTGGCCAAACCCTTTTCCATGGCTGAACTGCTGGCCAGAATTCGTGCCCTGCTCAGGAGAGGGAACGAGCTCGTTACATCGGTACTGGAAACCGGGAATCTCCGCCTGAACACGGCAACCAGGGAAGTTACACTCAATGACCGGCCGCTCAAGCTTACCCCGAAAGAATTTTCTGTTCTGGAATTTCTCCTGTACAACAGAAATCGGGCTGTATCGCGTTTCAGCATGGCCGAACATGTATGGGGCGATGCCTTTGATCCCTTTACCATGTCCAACAACATCGATGTCCACATTAAAAATCTGCGCCGCAAAATCGGGGATACCGGGGGTGAGGTCATCAGGACGGTACGCGGAGTGGGCTATATAATCAGGGATGATGATTAATGAAGATACGTAACCGAATCACCCTGTGGATTACTGCCAGCGGCCTGGTGGCAAGTCTGCTTTTTTCTCTGGTCGTCTCCTACGAAATGATTGAACAGCCCTACGACTTACTTGACGAGGAGCTGGACATCCAGGCCCATACCCTGATCTCAGGCCTTGAACCGCAATCCGGCAAACTGCAAAGAGACCTCACAGAGAACACCATGCTGTCGTCTCTTACCAGGCCATACTGGATCAAGATTTTCAATGAACAACAGGAACTCATCTATGCCTCGGACATGGTGCGCTTTACCGATCTGCCTCTGGACCCAAAACGCTCCAGATATACTGTCAGCACCACCATGCCCGCGAAAACCATCAACCTGGAACAGGATGACAATGACGAGGTGGCGTTCCGGGTTCGAATTTTCACTATTCCTGTTGCAGGCCATTCCTATCTTGTTCAGATAGCCCGGCCGATAGAAAAGCTGGACGAAGAGATTTTCGACCTGCTGATCTCCCTGCTTATCGGATTGGCTTGTTCAGCCGCTGTTATGGTTGGGCTTGGGTATTATGTTTCCGGACGCATCCTGAAACCGATCAGCGCTATTAACAGTCTGGCCCGGGAGATCACCGACAAGACCCTGGACAAACGAATCCCGCTCGGCAAAAACCGTGATGAACTCTATGAGCTGTCTTCTTCCCTGAACCACATGTTTGACCGTCTGCAGTATTCTTTCCAGCACCAGAAAGAATTTCTTGCCAATGCTTCTCACGAGCTGAAAACACCCATTGCCATGCAACGGTTATTTTTTGATGAAGCGCTGCAGCTCAGTGAGCTGCCCGACAATTTCAGAAAACAGCTTGTGCAGCAAAGCAGGATTCTTTGTCGTATGGATCGGCTGGTGAAAAATCTGCTCGACCTGTCAGCGCTGGAGTTACAGGCAGCCTGTGATCCCGAAGAACTTGATTTAGTGGAACTCACCGCCACGGTTTTCACTGAATTTGAAGATATTATCAGGGCAAACAACATAGAACTCTCCCTCGAGCTGCCAGGGAGCGCTTTCATAAGGGCAGACGGTGAAAAAATCAAACGGGTGCTGATCAATCTCATCGATAACGCCATCAAATACAACCATCCCGAAGAAGGCCGGATAGAATGTCGTATCACAACGGAAAACAAGGGAATATGGTTGGAAATATATAATAGCGGTCCCGGCATGCCGGCTGATCAGTTAGAGCGGGTCTTTGATCAGTTTTACCGGGTTGAAAAATCCCGCTCAACCGCTCTTGGCGGCGCAGGTTTGGGATTGACCATCGTGAAACGGATCATTGAAATGCATGGCGGCACCATCACGATGGAAAGTGAGGCCGGGTCCTGGACCCGTGTCCGTGTTTTTTTCCCAACCCTGCAAACAGACAAAAAACGGAGCGATTCAGCGCCGCTGAACGCGTAGCCTCTGCTCTTTCTGCACTGCGACGAGAAGAACGATCGATCCGGCCGCTATGAGTGCGTCCAGCAGAAACGCCTGCGCTGATCCGAAGATCTGCCAGACAGTGCCAAAGAGCAGGGCCCCGGGAAGTGCGGCCAGGCCGACAACCATGTGATAGAGGCCAAAGGCCGTTGCCCGTTCCCGGCTTCGTGCGAAATCGCCGACCAGGGCGCGTTCCGCACCTTCTGTTGACGCAAGCGCGGCAGCATATCCCAGAAACAGCATCCACACGATAATCTGGTTGGTCAGGCCACAGGACCAGGCAAGGGCCAGAAGAAGAACAATACGCAATGACCAGCCGACCAGCAGAACCGCCAGTCTGCCGAAACGATCCGACAGACACCCTGCCGGTCCGGCGACCACGGCCTTGACCGCACTGGCGGCTGCCCATAACAGAGGAACCCAGGCAACCTGCAGGCCCTGATCGCTGGCCCAGAGAACAAGAAAGGCCTCTGGTGCACTGGCCAGGGCAAGCCCGCCGGCAGCAAGGATCATGCCACGCAGACGTTGATCCAGAACAGACCATCGCAGTGGCGGAAGCCGGGTAGGTCTGCCGGCTGCCGGTGTATCCTCCAGGCCAAAATACAGCAGCGCAATAACAAGGATTCCCGGTACGAGAGACCAGAAAAAGACATGTTGCATGCCCATGCCGCTGCGCAGCAGCAACCAGGCACAAAGAGGACCCAGCATGGATCCAGCATTATCCAGGGCCCGATGAAAACCAAAGGCACGACCGCGCCGGGCCGCATCGATTGACCCGGCAATAAGCGCATCCCTCGGAGAAGTCCGCAACCCTTTACCGACCCGGTCCAGAAACCGCAGAACCAGTACCCAGCCCCAACCAAGCGCCAGGCCGATCAGAGGACGGGCCGTGTTGGAGACGGAGTATCCCCCCAGCACCAGACGCTTATGGTTCCAGCCCCTGTCCGCCATCCGGCCGGAATAGAGCTTGAGCAGACTGGCCGTGGCCTCGGCGACACCTTCCACAAGGCCCACCACCGCGGGTCCTGCCCCAAGCGTGGCGGTCAGGAACAGGGGTAACAGAGGCGTGATCATTTCACTGGCCGTGTCATTTAAAAAGGACACAAGCCCGAATATGATCACCGTGCGCGGCAGGAAACCTGTTTTCATGGTTGCCTCTTCACCGCGCTGTAGAGCAGAAGCACCTTGTCTCCCCCGGGTCGCCGGACCAGTTTCCGGCCAAGATCGAGATGCTGTGCCAACACGTCCGGCGAAACATTTTCAACTGTTCGCGGCAGGTTGATAATGTACATGTAGTTTCGCACCGTCATCCGGCTCAGCGTTCCGACCCAGAGCGGTGTTGTATTATCAAGACGTATATCTGCCGGCCATAAACGCAGCACCAGTAAATCATGGGGACTGGTGGAAAGTGCATGTATGAGCAGCAGTTGTTCATGCCGGCCGTCATGCACCTGGGGCAGGATGGGCAAACTGAACGGATCAGGATCGGCAAGCAGCCAGCGCAGGCCTGTCACCACGGTCAGGGGAACAGGTTGCCGCCAATCCCGGGCAAGAAGCATTTTTTTCAGTTTGTCGAGATCCCCTGCATACTGCAGATTAAACACCTGCTCTTTTTCTCCCTCCAGATCCAGCCGGGCCACGGGTAACTGCTGCCAGCCCTCTGTCTGCCACACAGATGTCGGCATGGTGCGCACATCGTGACGCAAGGCATAGCGAAGTTTATTCCTGTTAAATCCACTTGACCAGTGTACGGTGGCAGCCAAAACAAGAACCGTCAGGCAGAGAGCCCACAGTCCCCGGTAGGCACAGGAACGGGTGGGGACATGGTTGAAATAGGCAACCGAGAGCAAAATAAGCCAGGCTGTGCCGAGGCAGAAGCCACCGACCACATCAGAAAGCCAGTGCGCTCCAAGATAGAGGCGTGACGCGCCTATCCCGGTAATCAACACCAGAGCGAAACTCACCGGCAGCCAGCGCCTGTCCGGGCGCAGTTCCCGGCTGCAAAGCAGGGCAAGAAAGCCGAAGATGATCACGCTGATGGTGGCGTGATTACTGGGATAAGCCCAGCGGACCGCACCCTGGTACATATCCACTGGTCGTGGAATGTGGGTAAGAGTTTTCACAGCGGTAACAAGGAAAAATCCTCCCGCCACGGTGATAGCGAGATAAAGCGCCGAATAGCGGTCTTTTCGCCAGAGCAGCCAGACCAGGGCGGCCAGGGTCAGCGATCCAGTGACAGCGGCGTCACCGAGCATGGTTATGGCGACCATGATGGTATCGCCCCAGGGCGTACGCAGGCCCTGGAGCAGGTGATAGACCGATTGATTGACCTGCACCAGAGGATCGCCGGTGACCACATCTTCAGTTATGCCGAAAAAGAGCCAGAGTGAACCGACAAAGACCATGGCCAGCAACACCAGCAGCCGCAACATGGATTGATCCCGGTCAAGGA
The DNA here is from genome assembly GCF_025998535.1 of Desulfolithobacter dissulfuricans. Classification (NCBI taxonomy): domain Bacteria; kingdom Pseudomonadati; phylum Thermodesulfobacteriota; class Desulfobulbia; order Desulfobulbales; family Desulfobulbaceae; genus Desulfolithobacter; species Desulfolithobacter dissulfuricans. The sequence goes on from NZ_AP024233.1 coordinate 2,073,323, forward strand.
CACCGCCCTTCAGCCAGCGCTGCAACAGGGGCAAACGCTGCAGCAGCACCAGCAGTTTTTTCTCCCAGGCCGGAAAACGGTTCAGAGCAAAACGAAGGAGTCTCCGGGAGAGAAAAAAGACCATCCATCCGCCAACAACACTGACACCGATCAAGATGGCGAGACGTTTGGCCACTTCGCCTGCCAGAGCCAGTGAGGCTCCAAAAGCCATACCTGGCAGCAGATAGGCAGGCGCCCAGCCAAGGGCAGAAAGCACGTTGTAGAAAGTGAAGTGGACCGGATCCATGCCAAGCATTCCGGCAACCAGGGGGATAACGGGCCTGATTGGCCCGATAAAACGGCCAAAAAAGACGGACTTGCCTCCATGGCGGTGAAAAAACGATTCTCCCCTGGCGAGCATATCCTGGTGTTTCGCAAAAATACGTAACGAGCGAATATTGTCTTTATAATAATGACCCAGCCAGTAACTCAGACCGTCGGCGAGCACTGCTCCAAAGACCGCCCAGGCCATGGTTGGCCAGAAGGACAAGGCCCCGGTGGCAATCAGGGCGCCTGCCGTCAGCATTAAAGCCGCACCGGGGACCAGCAGGCCGATGACCGCCAATGATTCGGCAAAGGATGTCAAAAAAATGACCAGCCCGGCCAGATTTGGATGCTTGGCTATCCCTGTGGTGACAGTGGTGAGCAGTTCAGTCATGGTTGCAATTTTTTCTCAGCCCGGATGTATCTGCAAATCGAGTTGTGGGTTGTGAGCTAGCTGAGCTTCAGTGGTCATCAAATTTATTTTTCCGCCCCAGCGGGTCTGCGATGTTTCCGGTGGTAGAGAAACTCCAGCATCCCGTCAACGGCAAGCGTCAGGATAAAAAATCCCATGAGTACATATTTCATATAGATCCTGCCAAAGGTCAAAAGGTAGAGTCCGGCAAGATGCATATATTTTTTCATACCGGAGTAGGTAATATTCCTGTCTATTTTGACCAGCTCGGAGGTAACCTTCTGCTCCCCGACAGTGACCCGGACATAATGATAGAATGTATGCTCCGGGTCCTTGCCCACCAGCTCGGCTCCTGCACCGCCACTGACGATGGTATGCAGCCCGTGGATTGTCTCGTCATACCAGGCATGAATATGCGAGGTAAAAAGTGTGGTAACCCTGTAGCGCAGAAACAGGTCCTCAAGTCGGCGGGCCACATCCGCGTCTTTCAGGGCATGGGCATAGCGGACAAGCGCCCCGGGTTTATCCCTGGGATCCCAGAGCGGCACATGCATGAAGACGAACCGGTATTTGTACCGAAGTCCGTCTTTAAGCTCTTTTTCAAGCCAGGCCTCCTGTTCATCGCCAAGACTCGTCTCATTGCTGTTATCAAGGAGGATAAATTTAGCGTCACCAAGGACAAAGGAATAGTACATCCGCCCGAAGATGTGATAGTACATATCCATGTTATGAAAGGCCACATCATGGTTTCCGGGCAGGGTCAGGTTGGGGATCTGCAGTTCACGACGCTGATCAAGGTATTGACGGAAGGTATCACGGTCCGGATAGAGCACCAGATCGCCGCCGATAATGGCAAACTGTAACGTCTGGTCATTATTGAGCTTGCGGACAACATCGCTGAAGACCGGACTGTTCTTGGCATCAGCGAGAAAGGCAAAGGTGAGGGGTCCTTTCTCATACCGCTGCTCTATCCTCTGCAGGGCCTGAAAATTCAGGTCATGATCTTCAATAGGAAAAAGATCGGCTATTTCAATATATGCCCAGAAACAGAGGATAAGAACAATCAAGAGCAGCCGAAACCAGGTCCGGCGACGAAAATAGATCGTAGTCAGTCGGGTAAGTTTTTCCATAGTATCAAGTTGTAATTGCTGAAATTATAGTCCTGCAGATTGAAGGAATCAGCTGTCTTCTCTGAAGGTGGCTGGCTTTTATGCATCAGGAAAGCTTGATCCCGGGCTGTTCTCCATTCTGTACGGCTATAAAATTCAACGTTGTGTGGATGGTAAACAATGGAAAAAGCAGGGCCATACAGAAGATATTGATCACCGGAATCATGCTGATGAAGGCAGGGAAAATCCCGAGCCGGAAGGAGTGGATGCGGTACGTTCGCACCCAGTCAATTTTCTTTCCCAGGGTCCAGCGATGATTGGAAGCGGGATAATCGATGAACATCAGGGCAGAATAAAAAACATAGATCAGAAAGACCAGAGCCTGACCGACAACCGGGATGCAGTTTACCGCCAGGGCAACCATGGTGACCAGGATACCAATCGCGCCGATCTTGCATCCTTCCCACAGGTCGATGAGTACACCGGCCGGTGTGAATCCGTCCGTTTGCTTAACCTGACGGCCCAGATAGATCTTTTCTGCTGCTCCGCTTAAAAAGACGTATCCGGGCGTGGTAAGGCAGTAGGCGGTCAGAAAGGCGAGATAGAAGGCAGCAATGCGGGTGATAATAAGAAAAAGATATTTGACCACCAGCCAGCCCTTGCCGACCAGCCAGCCCCAGATACCGGTGATATCCGGAGGCTGCTGGAAAAAATGACCGGTCAGACCATCGATGAGGTGTATCGCCTCAAGGTAGCCGATCCAGGTCAACGCCACGGTGATTGCCACGAGCAATATGCTCCATCCCAGAAGACGGAGATGACGAAAAAGAAACCCCATGGAATAGGTCAGGGGAATCCATTGCCTCTTATGGTTAATCACCCTGCTCCTCCTTTTCTCGCTCTCCGGATTGATGTGTCAACGTATCTTCCTCCATATAACGTACGGTTATGGAAACAATTCTTTGTATCCAAATTCTGTATCCATCAGTTAATGGGGCAGAACCTGTTCCGGAACGTGTGCAGGCAATGCCGGAACCAGATCTCTAGCTTGTTTTACAAGGAGTTGTAATCCCCAGAAGCACAGGCATACTGCCGGCTCAAAAAAGGGGCTTCTGCCCGGGACCTATGAGCCAAAATTAATAATTTCTATTGCAACATCTCTTCCAATGTATGTTTGACAGGCCAGCCGCATGTTCTCATCTGCGCCAATCGCCTCAAGTCTTTTCGCTTCCCGAGAGTTTACAGGACTCAAAAACTGCTGCCCTTCCAGGACACGGACTACGCATTTTCCACACATGGCTTTGCCACCGCATACTGTTTCAATCGGAATACCATGTGATTGCAGTGTGACCAGGATGGAGCGAACCATGGTTGTTTCAATGCGCTGTCCAGTGTTCTTAATAAAGATCGATGGCATGTCATTCCTTTATTTTTCAGGTAACAGGAGTTGAGTGCGCGTTGGTACTCCATCATGGGATACCAGTGCGTGGTGTTTAAGGTGCTGAACCACTCAAGTCTCTCCTCCCCTGGCGCCTCAGTGCCTTTGCGCCTTATCGCTTAATTCGGGCTGGGTTTCAGTGGTGATCAAAAATAATACAGTCATGCAGCTGACCGTTTTCTCCTGTACAGCATGACAAAGGCAAAAACAAGGAGCAGAACCGCTGCCACGTACTTCTGCGCCAGATGCATGACTGTTTCGTAATTCCTGCCAAAAAGGTAGCCTACCAGAATAAACTCGCCTATTCCCACAAATACGCCTGGTACATTGAACAGGATGAATCGTTTAAATTCCATCTGAAAGACGCCTGCCAGGGCCGGGGTAATCCAGGAAAAGGGGCCGCTCAAACGGGCCAGAAACACGGACCAGGGGCCATTGCGCCGGAAAAAGGCCTCACCCCTTTTATAATTCTCTTGGGTAAACACCCTTCTCAGCAGAGGTTTTTCACTGAAATGCGCAAAGAACGACTTGCCGTAGCGCCGACCCAGAAAATAGCTGGTGGTGTCACCCAGGATGCCTCCGGTATAAAATAATGCGGCGACAATCCAGATGTTGAGTATGCCCATACCCGCCAGAATGGGGCCGGCCAGAAAGATAATTTCCCCATAAACAAAGAGTGAACAGGGAAACACCGTCTCGATATAGGCACCTGCCAGGAGAACAGCATAGGCAACATGCTGGTGCTGTTCCAGAAAGAGAAGAAAAGATTCCACGTTTCACCTGATGACCAGGTAACTTTTGCCTTTTTTCATAGAGACAGGCTGCATGGCCTGATACCACCAGATGAGCGTCTGTTTGAGGTAACCCTGTTTTTCGAAGCGCCGGGCAGAGGTTGCGGCCTTGTCTGTCTGCAGAAAGAAAAAATCCCCATACCGGCGGGCCTGCCTGATATAATCCAGATCTTCGGCATAACTGAGCTGCTCGTCATAGGCTACCTGCGAAGCCACCTCGGCCCGGACTATCTGCAGCCCATAGGAGGTACGGCTCAGCCGGTGGCCCAGATCGTACAGGCTAAACCAGAACCGTGCCTTGGCAGAAGAGGTATCCGATGGTTTAAGCGCGGTAGTGCCGATCGCCAGGTTATCGGCAGCGTGTTTGCCAAGATACCTGTCCAGCTCACGAAGAAAACCCGGTTCAAGACGGGTATCGGCATCGAGAAAAACAATCCAGTCACTGTCAGGACTGGCCTGGGCAAAACCCGTATTTCTGGCCCGGGAAACGCCTTTTTCACAGGTCAGAACAGATAGATTTTCATGTATTGCCGCATAACTGCTGGCTATCTCCCTGGTGCTGTCAGTGGAGCCGTTTTCCACCACAATGATTTCATAACAGTCTACCGGATAGTCCTGGCTGACAAGGTGGTTCAGGGTTCCTTCCAGGTAGTGTTCCTCATTATGTGCAGGAATTATGAGAGAAAAGCGATTGCCACCGAGATGTTTCTTCACCTCGTCATGGACTATTTCCAGACTTTTTTCCGTTTTCCAGGGAGGGATGAAACGGTCAGTCTGCTGGATTTCTTCCACCATGGCGGGGAGATCAACATGTTTTTGCTCCCTGCCGGTGACATACCACTGTTTTTCACCCAGGAAATCCGCCAGATATTCCTGCTCGGTCTGTTTCGGCGTGGCAAAGAGCACGGCCTGTTTATCCATTTCTGCCAGATCCATGACCGTGGTGTAGCCTGAGCGGGAAACAATCAGCCGGGCCTGATTAAAGAGCGTGTTACGCTGGCTGCCCGTAACCACCGGATAGATGGTGATATTATAGTCGGGCAGACAGGTCACCTCCTCGGTGCTGGTGTCTCCCAGGACAAAGACCTTGGTGCCTGCCAACCTTTTTGCCTGCTCGAGCAGTTTACCGATAAACGACTCCCTCTGATGCTCAAGATACCCGCTGATGATGAAGAGGTAGTCAATCTCTTCTCTGTCCTGTTCACGGGTATAGGCGGAAAGGACACCGATCCAGTTATGTTTCAGTTTATCGGTAACCCTGTTATGGGACAGTCTGCCGGACAGACAGGTTTCCATCTCAGGAAAATCAGGGATGAAAACCATGTCAAACCGGCGCAGATACCTGCTGTTTATCCAGTCAACGATCGGACGGAACAGTCCCAGTCCCCTGGGCATGATGAAAGAAATCTGGTGGGAAATGAGAAAGCTGGGTATCTGGGTCGAACAGATTCCATAGCGGCCATCGGAAATAATGCAGGCATACTGATGCTGCCGCTCTCTGATGAAGTTCCTTTCACGGCGGATAAGGCGGGCGGTGGTGAACAGATCGACAACAAGATAATAAAAATAGGCAAGCCCCGAGCCCCGCTCGAGCTTTGGATAATCCTGCAGTTCAATGAAACTGACGTGGTGCTCCCGAAGTTCCTGCCTGAGGAAACGCAGGCCATTGCCATGGGAAAGCACGCTGACGTGCCAGCCTTTTACGAGAAACGATCTGATAATTGGCAAAGATCTGGTCGCGTGGCCCAGCCCCAGCGAGCTGACAGCAAAGAGAACGTGATTTGGCATTGTTATTTTTTTCGTGTTACCCTCGAGCATTGAGAGCAGACATATAATAAAATTTCCAGCAATCTATGCTCACTATTCTACACGACCGGATTTTCCTGTATTGCACCAAAAAATATAAACCGACACAACCACCAGGCAGATAGCCAGTACTCCGAGCATGATCTGGTGCAGATACCGGCTGATCAGTTCCTGATTGTTACCTATCCAGTATCCGACCATGGCGAGAATGAGTACCCAGATGCCAGCGCCGAGTGCAGTGAAGATGGCAAAGATTGACAGATTCATGCGCGCCAGACCGGCAGGCAGGCTGATATACTGTCGAATGCCGGGTAACAGGCGGCCGACGAAGGTGGATATATGCCCGTGCCGGGAAAAAAAATAATCTGCCTTGTCCAGGTTTTTTTCACTGACGAGAACATAGCGGCCATACTTCTCAAAGAGCGGCCGCCCCCACCTGCTTGCCAACCAATAGTTGAACAGGGCCCCCAGCAGACTGCCGCCAATACCGGCAAAAATGACCAGGCCCAGTGACATCTCTCCCCGCGCTGCCAAATAACCGGCCGGCGGCATAACGACTTCACTGGGAAAAGGAAAAAAGGACGATTCCAGAAACATCAGAATAACGATGCCGGAATATCCCCATTGGCCGACCGTCTGTACAATCCAGTTGATAATATCGTGCAACATGATGTGGCGTGCAGCAATTCCCGGACAAGCCTGAAACGTAGGTATAGCGTGAAATCTTACGACATTTTTCGTAAACTTTTTATCCAATCCAGAGGATCGGACCCAACATGCAAATATCGACGGTGTCATCATAACCTACTGGAATAACGACGATAAAAAACAAGATCCCGGTTATTTTTTTCTTGACAAGGCCTTGAAAGGGCGGTTCGCGTTTTTCTATGTGATTTCAATTAGTTGCATAGGAGAACGCCATGGACCAAATCAAACTCTACAACGTGGAACGTATTGTCAGCCTCATCACGGATCAGACCAAAACGGTGCGAAAGCATTGCAATGCTGATAACTTTATCCGAGTATTGCGCCGATGTTTTCAGGCGATCCCTGATCACCGCCAAGTCAGCAAAACGAGCATCTCCCTCGATGATGCTCTCATGTCAGCATACGCCATGTTCTCCCTCAAGGATCCCTCGTTGCTGGCTTTTGAAAATCGACGTCTCAACGAGGCCGAAAATCTGCGTGCCGTATTCGGTATCGAAAACATCGCCTCCGACACCCAGATGCGGGAAATCCTCGATCCTCTTTCGCCGCGTGAATTCAGATCAGGTTTTACCGCGGTATTCCGCATCCTCCAGCGCGGCAAAGACCTCGAAGCCATGACCTGTCTGGATGGACACTACCTGATCAGCGGTGACGGTACCGGTTTCTACTATTCGACAAAAGTCGGCAATGATTTCTGCCTCAGAAAGAAACAGGAAAACGGTAAACATGCCTACTACCAGCAGATGTATGGAGCAGCCATTGTCCATCCTGACAAACGGGAAGTCATTCCCTTCTGTCCCGAAATGATCAGCAACCAGGACGGCACCAGCAAGCAGGACTGTGAGCGGGCTGCTGCCCAGCGTTTCTGGCGAGAGTTCCGTCGCGAACACCCTCATCTTCCAGTCATCGTCACTGAAGACGCTCTGAGCAGCAATGCACCGCATATACGGGAGCTCAAGGCCTTGAACCTGCGTTTCATTCTTGGTGTCAAACCAGGTGACCATCAGTTTCTGTTCGAGCAGTTCGATGCCTCTGTCGAGACGGGTAAAGTGACGGAATTCAACATGGATGATCCCAGGGATCCAAAGAAATATCATGTCTTCCGCTACGTCAATGGCCTGTCCCTGAACAAGTCCAACCAGGATCTGAAGGTCAACCTGCTCGAGTACTGGCAAGCTGACGACAAGGGCAATGAACTGCGGTTTGCCTGGGTGACCGACCTGGAGATCACCAGGGAGAACGCCTATGAGATCATGCGGGCGGGCCGGGCCCGGTGGCGTATCGAAAATGAGACGTTCAATACCTTGAAGAACCAAGGGTATCATCTGGGACACAACTATGGCCTGGGGGCACAACATCTTTCAATGGTATTCACCACTCTGATGGTGCTGGCGTTTCTGGTTGACCAGGCTCAGCAGCTGGGATGCTGGCTTTTCCGCAAGGCCTGGGAAGAGTCCAGAAGCAAACGTCAGCTCTGGGAGAATGTCCGTAGTCGATTCAGGGAACTTCCTGTAGACTCGATGGAAACACTCTACCGGAGCATTGCTTTTGGCATCAAGGGGTACGTCGTCGAGGTGATCGAACCTGACGATGTGATGACCTGACCCGCCGTCAATCGGTGGGCTATATCAAAGAGCACGACCTGCCGCAAACAGGAGCGGCAAGGTAAGGGTGCAACTATGCTTAATTGTCAGGATATATCCCTTTTTTGGTTAACAACTTGGCGCATGATGGCGTGATCAAAGCGAAATAGCTTTACCGTCCCCCTTGGGTGAACATAAATCTGCGCCTACCATGGCTCAGAATGCCCTTCACCGGGAATAGCTGTGTGGCGTGTATCAGAACTCTGTTTTATCTCGGAACAATCCCGAGAATAACTGCCCCGGAGTAATCATTTCAGCTTCTCCTTAAAATTATTTTTTGTTTTTTTGATGGGCAGCGCGGACTCAATCAGGGAAATTATGCGAATGAGCCGGTCGTACAGTGGTGTCAGAACCTCCCGCAGCAACGCGATCAGGACAGTGCAAAGCAGAGCCACCACCAAAGATCCCATGATGTCAAAGGGGAAATGGAGGCCCGTATAAATACGACCCCAGGATCCGATGACAGCAAGGATAAGAAAGAGAAGCCCCTGTTTCCACCACCCCCGCCGAAACAGAAGCGCAAAAGAAGCTCCGAAAAGAAGAGTGGCGTGATCACTTGGGAACGAGGTTTCCGGTGCATGGGGAATCAATGGCTGGCAGAGATGCAGCATATATGGCCGGGGATGGTAGTAAAACACTGTGATAAGCTGGTTGAGAAGCAGCCCGAGAGTCACCACGGCGGCTCCCTCAAGCAGTACCCGCTTTCCCTGCCGGTCCGTGCTGAACCAGAAGACTGCCATGCAAACGATAACCAGATACGGGGTAATCTCGGCACCGATCACGGAAAGAAAATCCGGGACCGGTCGATTGCCGGCCCCGGCATGCAGCCAGTTAAAGAGTTGAATATTTAATCCGTCATCCATGGGTACGTATCCGTATTGTCTGATTCCAACTGATCCTTTTGCACTGTACGAAAATACTCTACACCATGAACCTTACCAAAAGATTATCCAAACATTATCATTTGGTAATCCTGGCTGATTTTTTCGCTTAACCGAGCCGGCAACAGGCTCCGCCATTGCTGCGGATCCATAACCGGTACCGGCGGCTGCTATGACCTGCTTTGCAATACGCCTCTTTCCGCGCCCCCGGGAAATGACCTGTCCCTGCACTCTCCGGCGGAAAATTATTACCCGCCGGAGAAACAAAGCGTTATTTGCCAGAGTTAATCGCGGTCGTCATCTTCACGCCCCCCGTCCCGGTGTTCGTTATCGTCCTGCTCCCGGTAACCTCCATGGTCATAATCAACAGTATCGGTTTCCATGAGCAGGACCTCTCCGGAACCGGCGTCAATTTTGACATCAATGATGGTCTTTTCCGGTGTCACCACTTCAACGCCATAGACCAGAAATCCGTTTTCATTTTCAAGTTCCATCTTCAACACCTGCCCCTGCACTGTTGCCAGAGCGATATTTTTAGCCTGTTCCATGGTGATCACGGCCAGAGATGGATACTCGGACTCGTCCTGCTGAATTCGGATGGTACCGTTTTGGACCTCGGTATCCGCGTCTCCGGCAATGGAAAAACCGGTATAAAGCATACCTGCTGTCAATAGCCAAAAAAACTGACCCACTACCGGACGACAAAATTGACCCACCCGGACAAAAAAATTGACCCACCCGAGGCCCCTGGCCAAGAGCCTGTCCGGTGCCCGCAAGGAGAGCGGGCTGGGAGAGTTCCAGGTCGAGACCACGGAGGCGATATGCGTTGTCGTGACGCTCCTGCATGGCGGTCACCCTGTCAGCTTCTGGCGCAGCCTGTAGCTCTCGCCGCCGAGCATGAAGACGCGGGAGTGGTGGACCAGGCGGTCGATGATGGGCACCGCCACGTTGTCGTCGTGGAAGAAGTCGCCCCAGGCGGTGAACTCCTTGTTGGTGGTGACGACGATGGAGCGGTACTCGTACAGGCTGTTGACGAGTTGGAAGAGGTTGTAGAGCGCGGTTTTGTTCATGGGCAGGTAGCCGAGCTCGTCGATGATCAGGAGGTCGTTCTTGGCCAGGGCCGTTATCCTGGCCTTGAGCTCGCCCTTGGCCAGGGCCAGGTCGAGCGACTCCACCAGTTCGGCGGCCCGGGTGAAGAGGACCTTGTAGCCGGCCTCGACGGCCTTGTGGCCGATGCCGATGGCCAGGTGGGTCTTGCCCACGCCCGGGGGGCCGATGAAGATCAGGTTCTCGCGGTTGTCGATGAAGGAGAAATCGAGCAGGGCGTTGACCTGGCGCTTGGTGATGGTGGTCTGGTATCTGTAGTCGAACTCCTCCAGCCGCTTGATTGTGGGGAAGCCCGCCGCCTTGCGGTTGCGGAGGATGCGCTTGTGGTTGCGCTGCCGGCGCTCGTGCTCCACCAGCATGTCGGCGAACTCCAGGTATGAGACCTCGTTGGTCTCGGCGGCGGCGAGCAGGTCCGGGAGGCCGGCGGCGATGCTGGTACAGCGCAGGCCGCGGAACTTGGCAACGGTGGTCTCAATGGACGGCATCGCTCACCTCCCCTGTCTCGCAGATAGCGGCGTATGGGCGCAGCATGGCCCTGGTGGCGCTGTCGGCCGCGGCTGCCGGCCGCTCCCGGGGCTCCTGGCCTGTCCGCAGTTCGTCGAGCAGGTCCGGGCGCTTCCGGTACGCCTCCAGGTAGTCCTCGATGCGGGAGGTGGTCAGGCGCGGCTGGTCGAGGAGATGCGCCAGCAGGGGGGCCGGGATCCCGTGGCGGTCCAGCAGGCGGATCAGGCCGGTCAGCTGGTCCTTGTAGATGTCCGGCGCGCCCTTCTTGAGCAGGGCGCTCATGCGGATGCCGTCGTCGCCCAGGCGGCGCTGGATCTCCGCCTCGCAGTCGGCGATCCGCCGGGCCTTGTCCCGGTAGTGGGACTTCTTCTTGATCACCTGGCCCCGGCCGTGACACAGGGCGTGCCGCGTGATCTCCTCGCCGGTCTCCAGGTCCAGGAACACCAGGAAGTCCTGCTCCTCGCGCACCCCCACCGTGGCGCGCTGGTAACGCATGGGCACCGAGTAACGGTTGCTCTTCCAGGAGACGAGCCCGGTCTTGTCCGCCTTGCGGGTCTCCCGGCAGGCGGGGGTGAAGTCGATGCTCGGGGTGAGGTAGGGCCGCATGTGGCGCCGTTCGTCCCGCTCGTAGCGCTGCCGCGGTGACTCGCCAGTGCTGCCGTGCTTTCTGGCGTTGGCCGTGGCGTCGAGCCATTCGGCCATATAGGCTTCCAGGTCGGCCCAGGAGTCGAAATGCTCCCCGGCCAGTCCATTACCCTTTACGTACCGGACCCCGGCTTCCACCTTGCCCTTGCTCTCGGGGTCGTATCCCTCGCAGGCCCGGATCCGGAAACCGGCTACGGTGGCATAGCCATGGAACTGCTCGTTGAGGGTCAGCTCCCGGTAGCGTTCCTTGATCACCACCAGCCTGGTCTGGTCGTAGACGCACTCCTCGGGCCGACCGCCGAAGTACCGAAACGCTGCGTCGTGCATGCGGATGAACGTGCCGGTGTCGATAGGCCGGGGAGAAAGCCCCACGTACATCAGCCTCGAATAGGAGAGGACAAAGACCACGAAGTAGACGGTCGTCGGCTGGCAGGCCACCAGGACTCCCCGCAACTCCCCGGGGTCCACCTGGCATTGGACCCCGGGGACCATGTCCAGAACCGGCTCGTAATAGCGCTCCTGCTTGAGCGTGGAGGTCTGCTTGAGCCGGGCCACGTATCTTCGCACCGTCCGGATCGACACCGGCAGGTCAGGGTGTTTCTCCTTAAGTTTGCGGTGGATCTTCACCGCGCTCAAGCCGGGAAACGACTCCATGAGATGCCGGATGTAGGCCCGGTGGGGATCGAGGAGCTTGCGCCTCTCACGGTTGCTCTGCCGGGCCTGGATCTCCTCTTCGGACATGGCCAGGTACTTCCGGACCGTGTTGCGGGAGATCCCCAGCCGTCGCGCAATGCCACGGATGGACATCCCCGACCCATTGCTATGTAACGCTTTGATTTTGTGTATCATGTTCCACCCCTTCAAGGTTGCCTCCTCCCGGTTTGTATGGTTGGGAAAAGGAGAGAGGATACAGCCAAACGGCTGCCGTTTCAGCCTCGAAATGGGTCAAAATTGTTGGCCTTATGTGGGTCAATATACTTGGCCATTGACAACCTGCCAATGCTGCGCCGACAACACAACCAGCTATTATTTTTTTCTTCATCTTCATGATGTTTACCTCCATAGGGTTTTGTGATTACCACTGAAATTCAGCCTTCGATGGATGAAGGTGTCGGCCTCACTTGTTTCACGGGTGTCTGTGGCCTGGATGGCCACAGTCAAGCCCCCAGGGACGGGTTTATGGCGTCCCGTGAAACGGGTGTAGAGTAGAGCGCTGTCAACAATGATCTTCAACGACTATGCCCTGCCGCACGCGGCTACTACATATCAGAGGAGGTCTCATTGCGGACAGCGCCCCCTCGTCGAACCGGACGTGCGGTTTTACCGCATCCGGCTCTCCGATGATCTCTCGCCTCAAGGCATTCACAGGGAGTTGACGGCTCTTTTATGCAGATAGACCAGCCCCTTAGACATGAGCGCCCTGTACAACGACGCTCCATCAAGGTGCCGGCAGTGCCGGTGACTCCGTGTCCTCATAAAGCGACTGAACCGGGTCTGCACGTACCAGTCAAGCGTCTTGAACGATACCTTCGGGTATCCGAAGGAAAAGTAGTTGCCCCAGCCAATCAGAAATCGATTGACGTGGTCAATTACTTCTTCTACCGGCTTTTGAATCCTGCGAATCGTCAGAGCATGTATCCTTTCTCGCGCCCGTTTCAAGCTCTTGGCAGAAGGGACAATGTTCAGGTACCGGCCCGCTCCGTACAGACTGCGATCAAAGCGGAACGTAAATCCAAGGAAATCAAAACTACTGCCGGGATCTTTCAAGTTAACTATGGTTGTCTTGTTCCGATTCAGGATCAGGTCGAGTTCCCCCAGCGTCTTGTCAACAAAGGCGTGAATGCGAGGTCCGATGTACCGAGCCATGATAACCCAGTCGTCGGCATATCGTACCAGCCTTGCGTTGGCAAAATTGCGGGGACCTTCCGAGCTGTGAAAGCGTTGGTCGAATTCATGGAGAAAGATGTTGGCCAGCAGAGGCGAGATGACTCCACCCTGTGGCGTACCCTTGCGGGAGCGAGTGATCTTGCGACCGCCCTGCCCATCCTCTTCAACGATATCGCTTTTCAACCACATCCTGATCAGCTTCAAAACGGATCGGTCAGCTATTCGACGCTCCAGGCATTGCATCAGTTTGCCATGGTCAATCGTGTCAAAGTAGCTGCTCAGATCCGCATCCAGGACTTCAGTAAATCCCGCCTTGAGCGCCTGCCGAATCGCGGCGAGAGCATCATGGGCCTTAAGGCCCGGGCGGAATCCGTACGAGCAGTCCTCAAAGTCTGCCTCGAAAATCGGCTCCAGGATCAACAGGACCGCCATCTGTACAACCCGATCCTTGACGGTCGGGATACCCAGCGGACGCATCTTTCCATTCGCCTTTGGGATATAGACCCGTTTTACCGGCATGGGCCGGTAGGTCTTACCCTTCAATTCCTGCTGTATTGTTTGCAGCAGGCCTGCTACACCTTCCGAACTCTCCTTGATGGACGCAAGGCTTACTCCATCCACCCCGGCAGCGCCTCGATTGGCGTAAACCCGGTTCCAGGCACTTTGCAGTACATCCAGGCGATACACCCGGTCGTACAGGGCATAGAATCGGAACTCCGGTTCCTGCTTGGCCTTGTGGCCCAGTTTCTTTCGCAAGAGGGAGACTTTCGGGCTCAGGCCGAACTCCTGCCCTGCCCGTTTATCCGTAGTGGGAGACAAACATGTGTACTCCAAGCGGGACTTCCTCCATTGTCAGAAACACGATCAAAGTCCTGCCCCTTCGCTCCACGGGAGTTACCCCGCTTCAACACTACTATGGGCAGGTCCGACTCCCGGCCGGGACCGCACAGAGGGTTATGCATTCCCCTCCAGCGTTTGGACTCGGGCTATCTGCTGCCCTGCCCGTCCCGCCGGGTCTCCCAGGTTCCCTGGCGCTCCCTTGAGTACATGCCATCTCCAAACACCCCGGGCGGCCCAACGCAACGCTCCTGTTGTCTCATCGCGTCAATGACTGGCTTCCCCATGACCTCGGAGGGTCGCCGCCGCCAAATGTGTAACGAGGCCGAATCGAGTTCACAGATGTTACGGCCTATACTCTATCTGACCTTACGGCCTTTTCCGACCCTGCTTGACGATTCGGGTTACCCCTACACGCCGGGTCGGCGATTTCGCGGTGAACAGGCAATTACCGCGGGTGGCATCGCAGCCACCAGGTTCGCCAGAGCTTCGCCTGGCACACGAGGTCGACACCGGTTTCAATGCTGAAGATTGATGGTAATCAGATAGGATTTTGTTAGTAGCCCTGACATGTCAAATGAGCAGGTACAGCACAGTCATCTTTGTGATGTGCTGTTTTACTTACCTGCCAATGTAATCACCCCACATGAAGGCTTGATGAAGATCGGGACAAAAGAAGAAGAAAAGTCTGGCTGGTCCCGCACGGTTCGTGCACGGGAGGGGCAGCCGGGACAGCTGCAGTGGCAAGGAAACGGGCAGGTCAAACGTACATTCAGAGCCGGTTTCGAAAATGGTTATCGCCAATTTTTCAGTTGTTTCGTGGCAGCGTTACCACAAAACAGCTGCCAGCACCGGCCTGACTCCTGACGGTTATTGTACCATGATGGGCCTTGACTATCGTTTTGACCAGGGCCAGACCAAGACCGTTGCCCGGGGTGGAACGGCTGGTGTCTGCACGATAAAAACGGTCAAAAATCCTCTCAAGGTCCCCACTGCTGATACCTGGACCGCTGTCAGAGACAGACAACAGGGCTTTATCGGCCTCTGTTGTGAGAGAAATTGTAATCTTTCCGCCGGCAGGAGTAAATTTAATGGCATTATCGAGCAGGTTTGCCAGCAATCGTTGCAGAGCGTGCAGGTTGCCGGAAACTGTAATGGTTTCCGAGGGTGCATGCAGGATGAGCTGGATACCGTTTTCTTCTGCTGCCGGCTGGTACAGATCCGCTGCAAGACCGACAACTTGAGCAAGATCGATATCATCCATAGGTAGTTCGGTTACCCCGGCATCTATCTCGGCCAGTTCGAGGATGGTGTTGATCTGGCCCACAAGTCGGTCACTTTCTTCAATAACGGTGACCGCCATGTCCTGGTAGGCAACCGTATCCGAATCTCTGGTCAGGGTAGTCTCGGCCACGCCCCGTATGCGGGTAATGGGCAGGCGCAGGTCATGGGCCACATTATTAATGACCATTCTCAGCTCACCGATGAGAGAGGCGATTTGTTCCTGCATGGTGTTGAACATCGCGGCCAGGGCCTCGATCTCCTCGCCCCTGTTACCGCTCTGGATGGGCTGATCTAGATCGCCCCGCGCAATACGGGCAGCGGCCTCGGTCACCTGGCGCACCCCGCCCATGGCTTTTCGCGCGATAAGCCAGGCGCCAATACCGCCGGCACCAAGGATGAGCAGGAAGGCTGTGGAAAAGGTCTCCCGGCAGGTTTCCAGAACCCGATCATTATCATCCAGGGCAAGGCCTGTCTGGAGCAGGAAGCCATCGTCGAGGCGGGCAGTGATGATTTTCACCGAAAACTGACGTCCCGGCAGCTGCAGCCGTTTGAGTTCTTCTCCTGTTTCAGGAACAACCGGAACAAAGGTGTCCAGCCCCTGCCAGCCAGTGAGGTCGGAAGCCGCCACCTGCTTACCGTCCGGATCCAGCAGGCGGTAAAAGACCCTTTCCCTGCCCGTGGCCTCGGCCTCCAGGGCAAACTCTTCCTGCAGGCCTGCCAGGCCCCTGTCTTTTCTGGTCTGGGCAAATTCACGTATCTTGGCATGGAGACGCGCCTCGGTCCGGTCTCTCAAACTGTTGGCTATCTGGGTGTAGACAAGGAGAAAGGCTGCCAGGGACAACACCCGAAAAGCAGGGTATAGCAGAGGGTAAAACGCTGGGTAACCGTGCGGAACATACTAACCAGCGGCAGAAGAAAAAAAGACAGGGAACCGGAGGTATTGCACCACTGAGTGACTACGGCCTGGTTTCATCAAGAACATAGCCCACTCCCCGAACTGTGCGAATCAGCCGGTGGGCAGCATCCTGATCGATCTTATCACGCAGGCGGCAGACACAGGCCTCAACCACATTGGTTTGCGGGTCAAAATCATACCCCCAGACATGTTCAAGAATCATCATCTTGGAAACGACCCTGCCCCGATTATGAAGAAGATACGCAAGGAGAGCAAATTCGCGCTGTTGCAGATTAATTTCCTGACCTGCCCGGCGCACTTTGTGGGCCAGAAGGTCTACCTCAAGATCAGCCACTGCCAGCAGGTTTGTCTCCTGCGCCGGCCTGCTGCGGCGTAAAAGAGCACGAAGACGGGCAACGAGTTCGGCAAAGGAAAACGGTTTGACCAGATAATCATCTCCGCCGGCCTTGAACCCCTTTAGCCGGTCTTCCACAGTCTTACGGGCACTCAGAAAAAGTACAGGCATGGTCGAACCAGAGGCACGCAGCCGTTCCACCACACTGAGCCCGTCGAGACCGGGCAGCATGATGTCAATGACAGCAGCGTCAAATTGCTCCTCCCTGCCCAGATCCATCCCCGTGGACCCGTCTGCGGCATGACGGACAGTAAAGCCCTCGGCCGCAAGACCTGTCACGATAAAGTCCGCAGTGCGGGCATCATCTTCAACGAGTAAGATTTTCATGGAGTCAGCGCATTCGCACCACAGCTTCTGCAGCTCCTGTTTTCCATCCTCCAGCCCCATGCAACCGCAGTGTTGCCGGTAACCACATTGGTCCTGTCAATCAACCGGTAATGCGGGCCAGGGCTTCCTCGTAGCGGGCCCTGGTTTTATCCAGAATTTCCTGGGGCAGGGGCGGAGGCGGAGGCTGTTTGTTCCAGTCAAGCGAAGAAAGATAATCGCGCAGAAACTGTTTATCAAAACTTGGCTGACTCCTGCCCGGTTCGTACTGATCCGCGGGCCAGAACCGGGATGAATCCGGCGTGAGTACCTCGTCGATGAGAATCAGGCTGCCGTTCTCGTCCTGACCCATCTCAAACTTGGTGTCTGCGATGATAATGCCCTTTGTACGGGCATAATCGGCTGCCTTTTCATAGAGCCGGATACTGATATCCGCGACCTTCTGCGCCAGTTCCGGTCCGATGATCTCCTCCATCTGCCGGGTGGAGATATTTTCATCATGCAGTCCCTGCTCGGCCTTGGTGGAAGGAGTGAAAAGCGGCGTCTCAAACTTGTCGGACTCCCGCATACCTTCGGGCAGCTTGAAGCCACAGACCGTGGTGTCCTTCTGATAGGCTTTCCAGAAAGAGCCTGACAGATAGCCGCGGACAATGCATTCAATGGGCAGGACCTTTGTCCGGCGTACCAGCATGGACCGGCCTTCCAGCTGGTCCCGGTACTGGTGGCAGATCTCAGGGTACTCGTCGACCTCGGCGGAAATCAAGTGATTGTCGACGATATCGCCCAGGAGATCGAACCAGAACAGGGAGAGCTGGGTCAGCACCCTGCCCTTGCCCGGAATCGGGTCGTCCATGACCACGTCATAGGCGGAGATGCGGTCGGTGGCGACCATCAGGAGCTTGTCCCCGTGACCGGGGATTTCATACATGTCCCGGACCTTGCCCCGGTGCAACAGATTCAGATTGGAAAAGTCAGTGGTAATAACGGCGTCAGCCATGATGTGCCCCTTGTATTCCTGATAGAGAAGTATCCTGCCACCATCACGGGGTGGTTCCAGGACTGTTTACGCTAACCGGGAGCTATTGTACACGATTCTCGAGTTTGCGAATAGTCAAAAAACTGTTTCCCCTCCCCTTGACAACCCCTTTTTGAGGATTATCGTTTCAGGCGAAAAAGGGTGAAATATCAGCGAGGTAAACACAAAAAAAGACCTCGTATACCCACTGGATTACAACCACTGAAAGGAGGAAGAATCATGGCACTGATACGTTTTGCAGATCAACCGCAGTTCAGGAATCCCTGGGCGGAGTTTGAGCGTATCCGTCAGGGCCTTGATGAAATTTCCCGCAGTTTTTTAAGCGGCGCTGTCAATCGCCCCATAAACCCCACGGTGTATCCGCCGCTCAATATCTTTGAAGATGAGGAACACCTTATCATCAAGGCCGAGCTGCCCGGGTTCAAGGCAGAGGATATCGATATCTCCCTGGAAGGCGATACATTGACCCTGCAGGGTAAACGGGATCTGCGGCCGGAAGAGGAGAAGATCTCCTACCACCGGCGTGAAATCGCCACCGGCAGTTTCAGCCGGGCCATCACCCTGCCGACCAAGATTGACCCGGATTCCATTTCCGCAACGCTGAAAAACGGTATTCTCACTGTGACGCTCAGCAAGGCGCCTGAAGTTCGGCCAAGGAAGATCAGCGTGGTCACCGAATAAGGGAAACACTACTTGATCCGCTTTCATGAGCTGACGCAGTACGGAAAGGAAAAATACAGCCTGGAGCCGGCAGGTTCCCGGTTGATTCTCTGGTATACAGGAGGTACGCCATGGGAGAGAATGAACTGACCATCCAGCAGAAGCAGGAAGTGCAACACGCCGGGGAAACCACCAAACCGGAAAAATACTTTGTCCCGGCAGTGGATATATTTGAGACCGACAAAGATGTCACCGTGATCGCCGAGATGCCGGGAGTCCCCAGAGACGGGGTCGACATCTCGCTGGAGGATGATGTCCTGACCATCAAGGGTACCAAGGAGCCTGAAAACATGGGCAATGTCCGTATCCTGCTGCAAGAGTACGAGACCGGCCACTACCTCCGCCGTTTCACCGTGGCGGAAACCATTGATCAGGATAAAATAGAAGCCTCCATGTCCGACGGCCTCCTGAAGGTCGTCCTGCCCAAAACCGCGCCGGCTCAGCCCCGAAAGATCGAAGTCAAGGTCGGTTAACGGGGTCTGAGATACCGACTGCAGCAGATACAGCGGCCGCTGCCAGTTTCTGGCAGCGGCTTTTTTCTTTTTTTCTGATTACCATCAATCTTTGGCATTGAAACCGATGTCGACCTCACTTGTTTCACGGGACGCCATAAACCCGTCCCTGGGGGCTTGACTGTGGCCATCCAGGCCACAGACACCCGTGAAACAAGTAAGGCCGACATCTTCATCCATCGGTGGCTGAATTTCAGTGGTAATCACATTTTTTTCTTCTTTTTTTATCCCCTGCCCGCGGCCGATGGTGGAGCGGAGCTAAAAAACCGGGTGAAGATCAATCCCCCTCGATCCGCGGGCCCTGCACCACGACCCGGGCCTCGGGGCAGGCAGGATTGGAGTATTCCACCAGGCTGGCGCTCAGCGATCCGATCCGGATCCGGGAACGGATAAAGACCGGAATCCGGCAGACATCGTCGGTGAGCCAGATTACCGTATCTCCTTCCTTGTCATAAAGCCCCTTGAAGGTGAGCCGGGGCAGGAACCTGAGGGTCTGCCTGGGCCCGAAAATGGTCCGGCGCTGCTCACGCCCCTCCAGGACCACCTCCACCGGATTCCTCTTTTTATCGGCAAAGGTGGGCACCACCACCCTGGTTCCGGGGCGAAAGGCCAGAGTCCGGGTGATGACAAAGGCGGAAAACTCGTTGTAGACCGGTCCACTGACCTGGAACTCCTGCACCTTTTCATCGTTGCGACGATAGAGAACCCGACCCTTTTCCTGGTCATAGAGGGTCAACCGCCTGGTCTCCCGGCCGCGGCCCTCCCTCTGAAGAACCTCGTAGCGCTGCGGCAGCCTGTCCGGTCCGCAGACATAGGTAACAAAGCTGTCATCCACTGGATAGAAGAGCCGGAACAGACCGTAATCGCTCACCCGGGCCCGGATGGCAAAGCAGTCCTGTTGCCGTTTATCGGGCTCCGCGGAAATATAGAGATCGCCGATCTTGATGCCGCCGCTCCAGGAGATCTCGTAGTGCATGGACTCCTGGCCGGAAAAGACAATGGCCGCGGTGTCGGGCCGGATCGGCAGCGCCCCGTCTTCGGCCCGGCCAGCGCCCGGCAGCAGCAGCCCCCACAGGAGCAGCAGCAACAGGTATGGCTCAATTGCCAAGCGCAAGGGAAAGCCAGGTGGCGACGAACAGGGTCAGGGCAATGAACCCGTTCATGGAGAAAAAAGAGACCTGGATCCGGGAAAGATCCCGGGGGTTGACCACGATATGCTGGTAAAAAAGCGCGCCGCCTGTGAGGACAATACCGATGTAATAGACCAGCCCCAACCCCATCTGGTAGCCGGTGAGGGTGAACAGGATAAAGGCCAGAACGTGGAAAAAAACCGCCAGCCTGAAGGCCCGCCGGCGGCCGAAAAAGGCCGGCATGGAGTAGAGTCCGGCCTTGCGGTCGAATTCGGCGTCCAGGCAGGCATAGATGGTATCGAAGCCGGCGACCCAGAACAGCACTCCAAGGGACAGGACCCAGGGGTAGCCCTCCAGGGTGGCCCGTACCGCCACCCAGCCGCCCAGCGGTGAAAAGGCCAGCGCCAGCCCCAGCACCACGTGACAGAGCCAGGTAAAACGCTTGGTCAGAGAATAGATCAGGGTCAGGGCCAGGGCAAAGGGCGCGATCATAAAGGCCGTGGTGTTGAGCATGTAGCAGGCAAAGAAGAAGAGCGCCCCCGAAAAGAGCATCATGGCCCACGACTGGCCCAGGGTAACCTCGCCGGCAGGCAGGGCCCGGGCGGCGGTCCTGGGATTGGCCGCGTCAAAATGACGATCAGCGATCCGGTTAAAGGTCATGGCGCAGGTACGGGCCCCGACCATGGCCACCACAACCCAGAAAAAGATCCGGAACCGCGGCACACCGTCCGCTGCCAGAAAGGCCCCGATCAGCGCAAACGGCATGGCGAACACCGTGTGCTTGAACTTGATCATCTCAAGGAGAATTTTTATTTTTTCCAGCATGGATCAACGTCTGGCAGTTTGAATTCATGATTCGGGCAACATGTTGTTCACCCGTTCACAGCAGGACCGGTCCGTCAACGTCCCGCCGCAGAGATCCGACTTTCAGTCCGCACCTTCCCAGCGCGACAGACCGGGTACGGCGATGCCGAGCTGATCGCAGAGCCGGCCGCCGAAATGGAGGGCCATGGCCTGGAAATCATCCGGCTTCTGGTAAAACGAGGGCATGAGCGGGCAGATGGTCGCCCCGGCATCATGGAGTGTCAGCATGTTGCGGATATGGGTGCGGTTCAGCGGGGTTTCCCGGAAACAGAGCAGCAGCGGCCGGCGTTCCTTGAGGGTGACGTCCGCGGCCCGGTGGATGAGGTTTCCCGAATAGCCACCGGCAATGGCTCCCAGGGTGCCGGCGGTACACGGCAGGATCACCATGGCCTGGTAGGGACTGGAGCCGGAGGCCATGGGAGCGGTGAAATCCTTGATCGAATACCAGCGGTCAACCCCGGCAAGCTCTTCCGGCGCCATCCCCTGCTCCAGCTCGAGCACCTTGCGGCCGGCCTCGGAGACAATCCCGTGCACCTCCACGCCCAGCTCCCCGAGAAGCCTGGCAAACTCGACCACGTAGAGCATGCCGGTGGCTCCGGTGATGGCCAGAATAAGTCGCATGTTGCCTCTTCCTGTCATACCCTGTTCCCGGCCCTGCCCTACTTGATCCCGATATAGATGGAGACGATACCAAACGTCAGCGGAATACGGTCCACTTTGGCAAATCCGGCCTGGCGCATCATGGCGAGCAGTTCCTCGGGTTCGTAGAAGGCGGCGATGGACGAGGCCAGGTACTCATAGGCCTCCTTGTCGCCGGATACCATGCCGGCCACGGCAGGCAGCACCTTGTTGAGATAAAAATTATACAAAGGTTTGATCAGCACGTTGGTGGGCCTGGAAAACTCCAGGATCAGCAGCTTGCCGGTGGGGCGCAGGATCCTGTACATCTCACCCAGCCCCTGCTGGGTCCGGGACAGGTTACGGACCCCGAAGGCTACGGTGCAGCCCCAGAAAGTATTGTCCGGGGCCGGTATCTCCTCGCCGTCGCCGCAGACGGGCAAGATCCGCCCGCGTCGGTCATCGTCGGGCAGGGACCGGACACCCTGGCGGAGCATGTCCTCGCAGAAGTCCACCGCCAGAACCTGGCGTTCCCGGGCCTGCCTGGTGAGTTCCAGGGACAGCGGCAGGGTACCGGCACAGAGGTCAAGCACCGGGCCCCGGGGAAACTCCCGCAGCAGCCTGGTGGTCTTCCAGCGCCAGTAGCGGTCCACCTGCATGGAGAGCAGAGAGTTGAGCAGGTCGTATTTACCGCTGATGGCAGCAAATTTGTCCCGGACAAAGACTTTTTTTTCTTCCGGTTTCATATAGTTACAGCTTGAATTTTGAAGTTTGAGCTCATGAAAAAATTTTCAGCGGCAGGGCACCGGGATCCGCCTCGCCCCGGGCGATAAGCAGGGAAAAGAAACGTTTGAGTGCCTCCTGCTTGCTCTCATCCAGGTCATATTCCATGGCCCCAAGATAGCGCGAACAGGCCTCGCAATCCATGGGAATCCGCCGGGCCACCCGCTCGCAGATCTCGGGCAGCCGGACAAGCCCCCGGTCGCGGCAGGTGAGGAAACTGTGATGAATCTCCCGGGCGGTCTGCTCGGACTCCTGCAAGAACGACTCCCGGATGGCGCAGACGGCAAAGACAAAGGGAAGCCCGGTCTGGTTGTTCCAGAACTCGGCCAGGTCGGTCTGGTACGGATAGCGATTTTCCAGCCGCAGCCGCAGGGCCTCGTCACCGATGGCCAGCACCCCGTGAATCCCGGCCTCGTCCCGGCGCGAGCCATAGACCTCTCCCACCGTGTACTCGGGCGTCACACCGATGAACTCTTCAAGGATGATCCGGACCAGGGAGA
Organism: Desulfolithobacter dissulfuricans; assembly: GCF_025998535.1. Classification (NCBI taxonomy): domain Bacteria; kingdom Pseudomonadati; phylum Thermodesulfobacteriota; class Desulfobulbia; order Desulfobulbales; family Desulfobulbaceae; genus Desulfolithobacter; species Desulfolithobacter dissulfuricans. The sequence goes on from NZ_AP024233.1 coordinate 2,096,475, forward strand.
CCGAGGTATCCGACTGGCCGGTGAGCAGCACCAGCTGCCCGCCCAGCTCCCCTGGCGGCACAGTGGAAAACAGAAAGACCGACCCCACCGGCCCGGTGGCGCTGATGGAGAGATCGGCCAGGATCCGGTATCGGTCCGGCCGGGCCGCATACTCAAACGACGACACAAAACCAAGATCCAGCTCGCCGGCGGCCAGCAGCCGGTTGAGGGTGGAGGGCGGCGCCTCGGTGACGATCCAGTCGCTCCGGGGCACCTCTTCTTTCCACACCTCGTAGATGGGTGCGGTGTTTATGTAGTTCACCATGCCGATACGGGCCATCGGTCACATCCAGGTTATCTGTTTTTGCCGGCCATCGGTCAGAAACGGGTAGACCTGATCGCCATCATGCACTTCCCCGGCCGCAATGGCGAGCACCGCGGCTCTGCGGCCCGGCTCCAGGGTTCCATAGTCCTGTTCCAGGCCCAGCGCCCTGGCACCTCCCAGGGTGGCCATGGCGACAATGTTCCTGTCGGATATGGCCGGATGGTCCTGTCGCAGGATATGCATCTCCCGCCAGAGCGACACTTCGGGATTGGAGGTCAGACTGTCCGTGCCCAGGGCCGGCAGCAGACCGGCAGCAAGAAAGTCCGCCACCGGCGCCTTCCCCACCCCGAGAAAGCGGTTAGAACCGGGGCAGAGACAGATCCTGACCTGTTGTCGGGCCATGATTTGAATCGCCTCTTCCCGGACATGCACACAGTGGACGCACAGGGTATCGGAGTCCAGGACACCAAGTTGATCTAAGTACTGCACAGACCCTGCATTGTCAATCCCGGCAGGTTGAAAAGAACCGTCCCAGAAGCCGCGCCGACGCAGAAAATCAGCGATCTCTCCGCGCCCGTGGCAGACCAGCTCCTCTTCCACCGCTGGTTCGGCTACATGGATGGGAAACCGGTGGCCAAGGCGCCGGGCCCGCTCCTTCAGGGCCACGATCAGCTGCCGGTGGGTGGAATAGGGCGCATGGGCCGTGCACATGCGGCTGTCATCCTGCCCGGCCAGCACGGCCAGGCTGCGCTCGGCCGCCGCCCGGCTCAGGCCGAGCAGCTCGAGATAGGACTGGACAACACCGGGAAACCCGGGCTGGATCTCCAAACAGGTATCGGTGTTGCCGATATCGGCAAGAGCAATCACCCCATCCCGGTGCTGGCGGGCCAGGACCTCCCGGGCTGCGGCCGTAACCTGTGACCCTGTGGCGCCGTGACGCTCGCGCTCACGGAGCATCTCTTCGATCCAGCCGGTAAAGGTGGCAGGTCGTTGCTGCCTCCGGGCAAGAAAACCAAGATGGGAAAGCTCCAGGTGGATATGGGCGTTGATCAGGCCGGGAAGGAGAAGGGTATCGGGATGGGTCTGGACCGCTGCCCCGGAAAAACGGGCCTGCATAACCTCAAAGGGTCCGAGGTCGAGGATGATACCTTCCTGCACCACCAGTCCGCCATCCCTGATGACAGGACGGCTGACAGGTACCAGCCAGGAGGCACGGTGAAGAACAGGAGAAGGCATCAGTCAACCAGAAAATGGCTGAACCATACCCGGGACCGGAGAAAAACAAAAAACAAAAAACAGCCCGATCCCTGGATACGGAACGCAGAAGCCCTGCCGTTTCAGACAGGTGTATAATCCATCCGCCGCTGCCTGGGCTCGAACCCGGCATCACGGACCAGCCGCTGGATCTCTTGTTCCGAGAGCCGGAAGTGCACCCCGGCGGCTGCAACCACGTTTTCCTCGATCATGGTGGACCCGAAATCGTTGGCACCAAAGAAAAGCGACAGCTGGGCTATCTTGGGCCCCTGGGTCACCCAGGAGGCCTGGATATTATCGAAATTATCCAGAAATATCCGGCTGAGCGCCAGCATCCTGAGATAGTTGAACCCACTGGTTTTTTCGATCTCCATGGCCTGGGCCAGCGGGGTGTTGTCCGGCTGGAACGGCCAAGGAATAAAGGCCGTGAATCCGCCGGTCCGGTCCTGGAGATCGCGCAGACGCTGGAGGTGCTCCAGCCGCTCTTCCATGGTCTCCACATGGCCAAACATCATGGTGGCCGTGGTCCGCATCCCCAGGTTGTGGGCCTCTTCCATGACCTGGATCCAGCGATCGGCGGAACATTTCCGCGGGGCCAGAGTCTGGCGTACCCGGTCGGAGAGGATCTCCGCCCCGCCGCCTGGCATGGAATCCAGGCCGGCGGCCATGAGCCGCTCGAGCACCTCCCGGGTGGAGAGGCCGGACAACTCGGCAAAATGGCAGATCTCAGGCGGCGAGAAACCGTGGACGTGGATACCGGTCTTCTTCATGAACCGGAGCATCTCCTCGTAATACTCCAGCGGCTTGTCCGGATGGAGCCCGCCCTGGAGGAGGATCTGGGTCCCGCCCAGTGCCATGGTCTCGCGGATCTTCTGCGCAAGCTCCTCAAAGCTCAGCAGAGAGCCGGTTCCGTCCTCGGGCGCCTTGAAAAACGCGCAGAACTTGCAGGCCGAAATACAGATATCGGTGTAGTTGATATTCCGGTCGATCACATAGGTGACCACCGGTTCCGGATGGAGCCGTTTTCTGATGGCATTGGCCATGAAACCAAGCTCGTGGAGACTCGCCTCCCGGGCCAGCGTAAGAAACTCCCTGCCATCGATCCGGTCGCCTTCCACGACCCGCTGCATCAACTCGTTCATGACCCTTAGAATGTCTGGAGAATATTGTAGAGAGTGTCGCGCTCCACCGGTTCCCGACCCGCCTCCCGGATCAGCTTGATCAGGGTGCGATGGCCCAGGGCCTGCTCGGTCTCGGCTCCGGCCATGTGGGTGATGATCTCTTCCTTGACCGTGCCGTCCATGTCATCAGCCCCGAACGACAGGGCCACCTGGGCCAGCTTGGGGCCGATCATGACCCAGTAGGCCTTGATATGGGGAAAGTTGTCGAGCATCAGCCTGGCTACGGCGATGTTTTTCAGGTCATCCACCCCGGTGGTCCGGGAAAGCTGGGACAGCTCGGTGTTTTTGGGATGAAAGGAGAGCGGGATAAAGGCCAGGAATCCACCGGTCTCGTCCTGGGTCCGGCGCAGAGCATCCAGGTGTTCGAGCCGCTCGTCAATGGTCTCGATGTGGCCGTAAAGCATGGTGGCGTTGGTATTGAGGCCGTGACGGTGTGCGGTTCTGGTGACTTCGAGCCAGCCCTCGCCGGAGAGCTTCTTCTCACAGGTAAGCTCCCGAATCCGCGGGGAGAAGACCTCGGCCCCGCCTCCGGGAATGGAGCCGAGCCCGGCCTCCTTCAGTTCCTCCAGGGTGTCGCCCACCGACTTGCCGGCCAGTTCGGCCAGGTGATGGATCTCCACACAGGTAAAAGCCTGGATATGCACGTCCGGACGGATCTCCTTGATACCTCGAAGCAGATCAAGATAATAGGAATACGGCAGGTCCGGATGAATGCCGCCCACCATGTGAATCTCGGTGATCGGTTCCTCCAGCCGCTCCCGAACCTTTTCCTTCACATCCTCCAGGCTCATCTCATAGGCCTGATCATGACCCTTTTCCTTGCCGAAAGCGCAGAACTTACAAAGATTGGTACAGACGTTGGAGTAATTGATGTGCTGATTGTAGATGAAGTAGGCGCGGTTACCGTTCTTGCGTTCGCGGACGATATTGGCAAGATACCCAAGGGCTAGGATATCCGGACATTCGTACAGCCGCCGGCCGTCCTCCAGGGAGAGCCGTTCTTCGTTGCGGACCTTGGCAAGGATATCGCCAAGTCCGGCCTGTTCAATAAATGAGTCCATGAGATAGATACCTGACCTGCATGACTGACCCAGGGTTGCCTGCCCAGCCATAATCACAGAAATGAAAAAACCGTACCGTCCAGACCGGTACGGCCTTCAAGACAAAAAAAAGCGCCTGCCACGACGATCCCGTGACAGGCGCTCCAATCCCTTTCCTCTCAGTCAAGGAAGTAACGCAGTTTCTCCCGGCGGCTGGAATGACGCAGCCGGTTGAGCGCTTTTTTCTCGATCTGGCGGATCCGCTCCCTGGAGACATTGAACCGCTTGCCGATCTCCTCCAGGGTGTACTCGGCCTTTTCACCGATACCGAAGCGCAGACGGATGATCTTTTCCTCCCGCTCGGTCAGGGTGGACAGCACCTCGGTTACCCGGTTGGCCAGTTCCCTGTTCTGGACCGCATCATAGGGTGATTCGGATTCCTGGTTTTCCAGGAAATCGCCCAGAGTGGAGTCATCGTCACCCACCGGGGTCTCAAGGGAGATCGGTTCGCGCGAGGCCTCCAGGATGGCGAGGATCTTGTCCATGGGCAGATCCGTCATCTTGGAGATTTCCTGCGGCGTGGGTTCGCGGCCCAGTTCTTTCAGAAGCGAGTAAAAGGCCTTGAAGAACTGGCTGCGCAACTCGAGAAAATGCACCGGCAGCCGGATGGTTCTGGTCTTGTCCAGGATGGCCCGGGTGATGGCCTGCCGGATCCACCAGGAGGCATAGGTGGAGAACTTGTTGCCTTTCTTGTAGTCAAAGCGGAACACGGCCCGCATCAGGCCCAGGTTGCCTTCCTGGATCAGGTCCGCCAGAGTCAGCCCCTGATGCATGTAGCGTTTGGCAATGGAGACCACCAGCCGCAGGTTGGCGCGAATCATGGCGTCCTTGGCGATCTCGATGGAGCGGTTATAGGCCTCGAGTTTGGCATGCAGCTCAAGCAGCTCCCTCTTTTCCGGGTACTTCTTCACCGCCAGCTTGACGCAGTGACGCATGTAGTTGAGCTGCTGCTTCTTGGGCTTGAGCGAAGGATCCCGCCGTTGCCACAGGTCAATGCGCTCCACCAGCATCTTGATTTCCTGGGTTCCGGAGGTATCCTCGCGGATGGCATTGATTATTGAGCTGAACCCTTCGCGTATGGTCTTGGAGTACTTGGCCTCCTCCTCGGGTGTCAGCAGATCAAACTGCCCCATCTCCCGAAGATAGGTGGTGGTCGTCTCCTCGCTGTCATGTTCTTCACTGTCAGGAAGACTCTCGGCGTCAACCAACGCCTCAGCATCAGGGTCTTTCTTGCCTGTCCATTCTTCACCGGACAGGGTCTTTTTCTTGCCGGATTTTTCCTGGGTAACGATCTCGATATTGTGTTCGCCCAGGAAGTCAAAGATTTCCTCAATGGCGCCGGGATCCTTGATATCCTCGGGAAGCAGCTCATTGAGGTGCTGGAATGTTATACAGCCTTCGCTTTTACCAGCCTCGAGAAGGTCATCCTTGATACTTGCAAGCACCTGCCTTCAACCCCCACACTTGTTATATGTTACGCACCAATACAAACGCAAAAAAGCGCTCTGCGCGCCAATATACCCATAAACTGTTTCAATCTAATACAAAACGTCCAAAAAAGCAAATAAAGATTTCCTAAATCGTAGTGAATCGGGTAAAAATAGAGATAATATCCACACAGATACGCATGATCCCACTATACACGAAACAAGAACACGGGGTAAGCATTTGATACCTTTTCTCAAAAAACGCAGCTCAGGAATCCTGCTCCACATATCCTCCCTGCCCTCGCCCTGCGGTATCGGCGATCTCGGCCCGGGAGCCTGGACCTTTCTGGATTTTCTCTCAGCGGCCGGACAGTCCTTCTGGCAGATCCTGCCGCTGGGACCAACCAGCCCTGTTTTCGGCAACTCGCCCTACATGAGCTCTTCGGCCTTTGCCGGCAACCCGCTCTTCATCAGCCCGGAACTCCTTGCCAAAGAGGGTCTCCTGACCAACACCCAGCTTTCCAGGTGCCCCTCATGCTCTGAATATTTCGTCGCCTTTGACAGCGCTATCCCCTGGAAGAACCAGGTCCTCCAGGAGGCCTGGACCACGTTCCTGCAGCAGGGCCGTCGGGACGAACTCGACGAGATAAGCGAGCGCTATCCCTGGCTCAAAGACCATGCCCTGTTCATGGCCCTGAAGGAGCAGCACAACCAGCTACCGTGGTGGCAGTGGCCCACCCCGCTCAGGAAGCGCGATCCAGTTGCGCTGCAATCAATTCAAACGCAACTGCATCATAGCATAGATTACTTCCGTTTTGAACAATATGTCTTTTTCCGCCAATGGCAAGAGCTGCGACGCCGGGCAGCGAAAAAAAACATCCGCCTCATCGGCGACCTGCCCATCTACGTGGCCCTGGACAGCGTGGACGTCTGGGCCCACCAGGAAATCTTTGACCTGGACCCGAAGACCAGTCTCCCCACCCATGTCGCCGGGGTACCGCCGGACTACTTCAGCCGCACCGGCCAGCTCTGGGGCAACCCGCTCTACCGCTGGAACAGCCGAAAAAAAGAGGTCCGAGCCGCTCTGTACGACTGGTGGACCAGGAGACTTGAGACCATCTTCTCCCAGGTGGACATCATCCGCATCGATCATTTCCGCGGCTTTGACTCCTACTGGTCTGTTCCGGCCCGGGAAAAGACCGCCATCCACGGCAACTGGAAAAAAGGCCCTGGCCTCTCTTTTTTCCGCGAGATGGAAAAACGGCTCGGCCCCCTGCCGGTTATCGCCGAAGACCTGGGCCTCATCACCCCGGCGGTGGAGAAGCTGCGCGACACCCTGGGCTTTCCGGGCATGAAGATCCTTCTCTTTGCCTTTGACGGCAACCCGCAAAACAGCTACCTGCCTTATAACCACCCGAGAAACAGCGTGGTCTACACCGGTACCCACGACAACGACACCGCGGTGGGCTGGTTCCTAAGCCCCGCGGTTCCACCGGAGGCCAAACGCCAGGCCAAGCAGTTTGCCAACAGGACCGACACCGATGCCTCCACCTTCCACCAGGACATGATCCACCTGGCCCTGGGGTCTCCGGCATCCCTGGCCCTGATTCCCATGCAGGACGTGCTCGGTTTTGGCAACGACTGCCGCATGAACACCCCGGGCACCTCCAGGGATAACTGGCGCTGGCGCTGCGCCCCCCGCTTCATGACCACGGAGCTGGCCCTCTGGATGCGTGAAAAAACAGCCCTGTTCGGCCGCCTGCCCGAGAACCAGGAGCATCAGGACAATGACTGAACCCAACACTCCAACCCTGCTCTTTCTCGGCAGCCCGCGCCGAAACGGCAACACCGAAACCCTCCTGCGCCACGTGGGCCAGGGCATCGAAGAGGCCGGAGGAACATGGGAGCTGATCCGGTTACCCGAGCTGGACATTCACCCCTGCATTGGCTGTGGCAACTGCGAGAAAAAAGGAACCTGCATCCTGGATGATGCCATGCCCTCCCTCTACCCCAGAATCATGGCCGCCGACCGGATCGTGATCGGCTCCCCCATCTATTTCTATGGCCTCACCGCCCAGACAAAACTCTTCATCGACCGGTGCCAGACCCTGTGGAGCAGGAAATATATCCTCAAGGAGCGCCGGAACAACCCGGAAGCCCTTGGCTACCTGGTCTCCACCGCCGCCTCCCGCGGCGACCGGCTGTTCGAAGGCGCCATCCTCACAGCCCGCTACGGCTTCGACGCCATGGATCTCAGCTATGGCGGCGAACTGCTCGCCCGCGGCCTGGAACACCGGAAAGCAGCCCGGGAAAACCCGGACCTGCTCGACCAGGCAAGATCGTTTGGCCGAAAAATCCAATCCAGGGACCAGGGAATGAAAAAAGGCAGCAAAGCGTCTTGACAAAGCCAGCCAGATATTATACAAACTCACCCACCACAAGGCCCCATCGTCTAGCGGTCTAGGACGTCGGCCTCTCACGCCGAAAACAGGGGTTCGATTCCCCTTGGGGTCACCAACAAGATCAGGGACTTAGCCAATTGGTTAAGTCCCTTTTTTTATGCCCGCTGTACCTCGAACACACTTCAACACAACAATCCAACGGTTCAGCACCATGGCAGCAATTCCCGGACAAGCCTGAAACGTAGGTATAGCGTGAAATCTTACGACATTTTTCGTAAACTTTTTATCCAATCCAGAGGATCGGACCCAACATGCAAATATCGACGGTGTCATCATAACCTACTGGAATAACGACGATAAAAAACAAGATCCCGGTTATTTTTTTCTTGACAAGGCCTTGAAAGGGCGGTTCGCGTTTTTCTATGTGATTTCAATTAGTTGCATAGGAGAACGCCATGGACCAAATCAAACTCTACAACGTGGAACGTATTGTCAGCCTCATCACGGATCAGACCAAAACGGTGCGAAAGCATTGCAATGCTGATAACTTTATCCGAGTATTGCGCCGATGTTTTCAGGCGATCCCTGATCACCGCCAAGTCAGCAAAACGAGCATCTCCCTCGATGATGCTCTCATGTCAGCATACGCCATGTTCTCCCTCAAGGATCCCTCGTTGCTGGCTTTTGAAAATCGACGTCTCAACGAGGCCGAAAATCTGCGTGCCGTATTCGGTATCGAAAACATCGCCTCCGACACCCAGATGCGGGAAATCCTCGATCCTCTTTCGCCGCGTGAATTCAGATCAGGTTTTACCGCGGTATTCCGCATCCTCCAGCGCGGCAAAGACCTCGAAGCCATGACCTGTCTGGATGGACACTACCTGATCAGCGGTGACGGTACCGGTTTCTACTATTCGACAAAAGTCGGCAATGATTTCTGCCTCAGAAAGAAACAGGAAAACGGTAAACATGCCTACTACCAGCAGATGTATGGAGCAGCCATTGTCCATCCTGACAAACGGGAAGTCATTCCCTTCTGTCCCGAAATGATCAGCAACCAGGACGGCACCAGCAAGCAGGACTGTGAGCGGGCTGCTGCCCAGCGTTTCTGGCGAGAGTTCCGTCGCGAACACCCTCATCTTCCAGTCATCGTCACTGAAGACGCTCTGAGCAGCAATGCACCGCATATACGGGAGCTCAAGGCCTTGAACCTGCGTTTCATTCTTGGTGTCAAACCAGGTGACCATCAGTTTCTGTTCGAGCAGTTCGATGCCTCTGTCGAGACGGGTAAAGTGACGGAATTCAACATGGATGATCCCAGGGATCCAAAGAAATATCATGTCTTCCGCTACGTCAATGGCCTGTCCCTGAACAAGTCCAACCAGGATCTGAAGGTCAACCTGCTCGAGTACTGGCAAGCTGACGACAAGGGCAATGAACTGCGGTTTGCCTGGGTGACCGACCTGGAGATCACCAGGGAGAACGCCTATGAGATCATGCGGGCGGGCCGGGCCCGGTGGCGTATCGAAAATGAGACGTTCAATACCTTGAAGAACCAAGGGTATCATCTGGGACACAACTATGGCCTGGGGGCACAACATCTTTCAATGGTATTCACCACTCTGATGGTGCTGGCGTTTCTGGTTGACCAGGCTCAGCAGCTGGGATGCTGGCTTTTCCGCAAGGCCTGGGAAGAGTCCAGAAGCAAACGTCAGCTCTGGGAGAATGTCCGTAGTCGATTCAGGGAACTTCCTGTAGACTCGATGGAAACACTCTACCGGAGCATTGCTTTTGGCATCAAGGGGTACGTCGTCGAGGTGATCGAACCTGACGATGTGATGACCTGACCCGCCGTCAATCGGTGGGCTATATCAAAGAGCACGACCTGCCGCAAACAGGAGCGGCAAGGTAAGGGTGCAACTATGCTTAATTGTCAGGATATATCCCTTTTTTGGTTAACAACTTGGCGCATGATGGCGTGATCAAAGCGAAATAGCTTTACCGTCCCCCTTGGGTGAACATAAATCTGCGCCTACCATGGCTCAGAATGCCCTTCACCGGGAATAGCTGGCACCATGGTATTTTCCAGCACCAGACACGCAGTTTCGATTATTGCGATATCAAAAAAAATATTCCAAACAATGATCAAACTGATCACAGAAAATCATCAAAAAAAACTTATCGTCACAAAAAACATAATAAGATATCCTTAATGCATGTAGCTAAAACTCAGAAAACAATATGTTATCAGATGATAATGCAACACAAAAAAACACTCTAACAGGACCATTTTGCCAAAAAAACATCGTTAACATAGAATTGTAATTGAATTTTTCCCTGACAACAAACTGCTAGCATGTAAATAAAATATGAACAACATCCTATATATAGTTTGGAGCGACAACAACAATATTGGAATCCCAATAATCGACGAACAACATAGAGGGATTATCTCTACCATCAATTCGTTACACTATTTTATCCAAACTGGACACGGTGACGAAATAATAAAACCTACCATGATAATATTAGAACAATATGTTGATATACATTTTAAAACAGAAGAAGCATTAATGAAAAAGGCAAACTATCCTGACATCAAAGATCACATTGTAATGCATAAAAAACTTGTAGAGAAAACAAAAAACCTTTCTATTTATGCCAGCAGCAATAATGATTCAAATATCATATTGAAATTCTTAAAAGAATGGTGGCTAGGCCATATTAACAAAGAAGACGTGAAATATGCCCCTTTTCTAAAAAAATTATTAGATTCAAAATCCTTCTAACACTTAGAAGTCCACAGGTTGCCAAGAGATAAGACCAGCCGGGAGTGACAAATATTCCACTCTCCAGCCCTTTGAATGGACATAGTTCTTTGAAAAGTCCTGACTTGTGTTTCATCTTCGGTGGCAGCGATTCTGCAGAGGAATGGGGCATAGATCACGTTTTTTAGGTGCTTCCGGAAATTCAGAGAACTGCATATCTGATTTCAGTCCCTCAACCATCCCTTTCAGGGGCGGGAGCGAGGGAATGGCATGGTTCTTCACCATTTCCTGACAGGACATAAAATACCACTTCTTTCAACCAACCTGGGACCGTTCCTGTCTCAATCTTTTTTATTTCCTTATCTCAAATCGCAACCCTTTGGGGACAGAACCAGAGGGCCAGGTTTCTGGCCAGGTCCAGGTTGCCGTCGCTGAGGAAGCCGTTCTGGAAGATGGCGTCGTCGGCGAAGACCACAAAGCTGCCCCGGCCCAGGCGGCCGGCGACAATGACCGGGAAGGATTGGACGGCGTCATGAAGGCTGACCTTCCCGTTTTTATCCATATCGATCCAGGCCTGGCTGCTGGTATGGGCCACTATTTCTGTATTTTTTTCCTTGTTGAGCAGAGCCCAGCCACCATAGATATTGAACCCCTTGAGACCACGGGTCAGGGGATGTCTGGCAAATTCCCTGACTGTGAAATCACGGGGATTTCTGGCCAGTATATGCTGCTGTTCGTAGACCGGGGCCACGGAGATACCGACCCCCAGCCGTTCGAGCAGGCCATGGAACGGCTTGCCGATATGGATCATCACGGCCAGTTTGCCGCCCCTTTCCAGAAACTCCGCGATGGCTTCGATCTCTGCCTTGCGGATCGGGGCAAAGGCCCCGGCGATGATCAGGACATCCACATCCCGCAGGGTCTTGCCGGTCAGCGGGGCCCGGGAGACCTTGACGGTCGCCCCCTGGTCGACAAACAGCACGGCCAGGCCGGAGAGGTCCAGCGGCCGGTTCTTTTCAATAAAAAATCGCTGGCCATGGCTCTGATCAAAGAGCACCAGCGGCCCGGCGAAACCATGGACAGGGGCAAGAAAAAGGCAAAAGAGAGCAACAACAGAAAAAAGAGTAAAAAACGATTTGTTACGCATGATAACTCAGCACCTGGGGAATGGGTCTGGAACCTGTACCGGTTCCCTGCAAAAGAAAATAGAAAAGTCCAGCTGCCGTCAGGGCAGCAGCCTGGACCAGGTAACAATGGTTGCCCGGTTCAATCGTGATATGTCTGGGCGACACGGTAGAATTCGGTCTCGATTTCCAGGAAGACATCGAGGATATAAGGATCGAAATGGTTGCCGCGGCTCTGTTTCATGATCTCCAGGGCTTCCTCGTGGGTCATGGAGTCCTTATAGACCCGTTTGGAGATCAGGGCGTCATAGACATCGGCGATGGCCATGATTCTCCCGGCCAGGGGAATGGCCTCACCCTTGAGTCCCCGGGATATCCGCCGCCATCCCACCGCTCATGGTGACTACCGGCGATCTCCTTGGCACACTTGAGAAACGAGGTCGGCTGCCCGGCCATCTGCTCCAGGTTGGCTATAACCTCCTCGCCAAAGATCGCGTGCTGTTTCATATCTTCAAACTCCTCCTTCGTCAGCTTGCCGGGCTTGAGAAGGATGGAGTCCCGGATGGCCACCTTACCGATATCATGCAGCGGCGCTGACTTGTATAACAGGTCGATATATTCCGGTGTCAGCTGGTCCAGAAAAAGGCCTTGCCGGACCAGGGCCTGGGCCAGCAGCTTGACGTATTCCTTGGTTCGATGAATATGGCTGCCCGTTTCCGGATCGCGATGCTCGGCAAGCTCACCCATGGCCTCGATGATGACGTCCTTCAGGAGGACCGTTTCCCTGGTTCGGGCCTCGACCTCCTGTTCCAGCTGGGTGCGGTACAGGTGGAGTTCTAGATGGTTCCGTACTCTCGAACGCAACTCGATTCCGTTAAACGGCTTGGTGATATAATCCACGCCGCCGAGCTCGAATCCCCGGACCACGTCATCGGGCTCGGCCCGGGCGGTAAGAAAGATGACAGGAATGGAGGCGGTTTCCGAACGGCGGAGCAGGGCCCGGGCGGTCTCGAACCCGCTCATACCCGGCATCATAACGTCCATGAGAATCAAGTCCGGACGGCTGGCTCTGATCCGTTCAAGGGCCTGTTCACCGCTGGTGGCATAGGCAAAGTCACAGTCCAGTTCCTTGAGGTGCGACAGGGCGATCTGAATGTTTTCCGGCACATCGTCCACAATAAAAATAAGCGGACGCCGTCTGGTTACTGTTTCCATTGCAAGGTGTACTGTTTCAGTTTCATAATCATCTGATCCACGGCAATGATATCGGGTTCCCGGGCATACTCTATCAACTGCTGGCCAAGGGCGTGCAGAGCACCGGTCCCGTTACGGTACCGGTCTCTTTGCTGCATCATCCGGCCCAGCTCTTCGGCGGTGCGCAGATTGCCGCTCGCCTGCAGCTGCTCGAAAATTTCTTCGAGATCCCGGTCCCAGCCGCGCAGTACCTCGGCCTGTTCGGACTGATCGGGAACTTCCTGGGGCCCGGTGCCGGATGGCTCCGGAGACGGAGATGTCACATCTATATAGGAGGCAACGAGCTTCTCCAAGCCGTCGATACTGAACGGCTTTGTCAGCTGGTCGGCAAACAGGTCCCGATATTCCGCCATGTCCAAGGCAACCCCGGACATGAGAACAATGGGAATATCAGCTGTTTCGGAATCGTCACGCAATTGCTGCGCGATGTCGCGGCCATCGATCCCGGCCAGGTCAAGATCGAGCAGAATCAGGCCAGGCCGCTGCTGCCTGGCCAGATGCAGCCCCTGGTCGGCAGAGTTGGCAACCAGCACCTCCACCGGCGAATCCAGGTAGACGTCTTCGATGACATCAGTGATCATGGCCATGTCGTCCACAACCAGTAACTTCTGGTTCAGCGCCGGTGGCCTACTCTTCGCCTCACCAGGAGCAGGCGTATATTCATTAAGATAATCGACCACCGGCTCGACTCCCGAGAGCCTGAGGGTAAAGATACTGCCCTGCCCGGGACTGCTGACCAGACTTATCTGGCCTCCCATGAGGGCGGCCAACCGACCGCTGAGCGTCAGGCCGAAACCGGATCCGACATACTTGGGGCCGGTTCCGGAACGATCGGGCTGCAACAGTTCCAGGATGCGCTGCTGCTCCTCTGGCGGGATACCGACGCCGCTGTCCGAGACCGAGAGGAGAATATCCCAGTCCTGGTCGGAATTTTTTGCCGGCACTCCCTCCACCAGAATCACCACCTGTCCTTCAGGGGTGAAGGCGATGGCGTTACTGACCAGGTTCAGCAGAATATGCTTGAGATGAACACCGTCGAGGAGAAAGACCGGCGGCAGATTATCAACGATGCGACAGGAGAGTTCAATATTCTTCTCCCGTATTCTTTCCTGGTAGAAGTCCTTTATCTCCTCGAGGAGAGCGCCCAGGTGAGTCGGGGTTCTGGTTATCTGCAGGCTGCCGGAATCGATCTTGGACAGCATGATGATATCATTGAGCATGGATACCAGGATGGCACCGCTCTTGAGGATGGCCGAGACATACCGCTGTTCCCGCTCCGGGAGGTCGGCAGCGGCCAGCATCTCGGCATACCCGAGTATGGCGTTCATTGGCGTACGAATCTCATGGTTCATATTCGCAATGAACTCGCTTTTCATGCGACTCGCTGCCTCTGCGACCTCTTTATCCTGGAGCAGCCTCCTGGTCCTGGTATCAATCAAATTTTCCATGCTCATTATCTGACAACATCCTGTCCCGGAAACAGCCCTTCGCAGGCCACTGTTTATCAGCAGCCCGCTGACCTGTAAAACCGATGCCGGGCACACCCTGTCTGCTCAAAAAAATCCGGGGCCACGACATCCGGCCCCGAAACAGAGATATCAACTGTCCATCGCCCCCTGCCCTGCCATGTACCAGATGGTGCGGAGTGCGTCATTCTTGTGACATTATAGCAGTAAACGTGGGCGAGAGCAAAAAAGTGTTGGCCAAAACATCAGCGATTGACCACGTTTTTATACTGTAATGCCTGACGGACAAGCCCTTCGGCCCAGAGCGGGGTACCGGGCGCCAGGACATGAGTGTATAATGCCATAACATTTTTCTTCACCAGCCCGTCGCGCCTGTCCATGAATCCGACCCCGCGTTCAATGCGCAGGGCCAGTTCCGCGCTGGTCCCGTTCCACTCCATGATGGTGGAATAGCGGAATTCATGGCCCTTGACCCGGGTTCCCACCGGATAGAAGGGATTTTCCCGGTCCACGGTGAAGATGGAGTAACCATGGGCCTGGGGCTTGCCCGACAGACCGAAGGTGACCGGAAAGACCCCAGCCAGGGGATATTCCCGGCCATCGAGGATGATGGAGCGGCCAAGAAATATAAGCCCGCCGCATTCCGCGTACATCGGCAGCCCCTTTTCAGCCATGGTCCGCACCGATTCCCGGAACGAGACGTTGTCGGCCAGCTGCCGGGCACTGGTTTCGGGAAACCCGCCCCCGATGTAGAGGCCGTCCAGGCCATCGGGCAGTTTCCCGGCCTCCAGAGCATTGATCATCACCAGCCTGGCCCCGGCCCGGCGCAGGGCCTCCAGGTTTTCCTCGTAATAGAACTGGAAGGCCGCGTCCCTGAGGATGCCGATGGTCACCCTTTCCCCTGAGACCACCTTTGACTCTCCCGTGACCGGAGACACCCCGGTTTCCCCCATCAGGGAGGTGATGGCCTCCAGATCAAAATGTTTTCGGGCTATCCTGGCCAGCTGATCCACGGCTTCATCGGCGGTGCCATATTCCTGGTGGGGGGTCACCCCGAGATGACGCATGGGAAAGATATCACGTTTCATCCGCGGGACAATGCCCAGAACCGGGACATCGGTGTATCGCTCCATGGATTCACGGATAATGCGTTCATGGCGGGCAGTGGCAATCTGGTTGAGGATCACCCCGGCGATCCGGACCCGTCTGTCCAGTTCCCGGCAGCCGAGAACCAGGGCGGCAACGGTCCGGGTTGTCTTGGAGCAGTTCACCACCAGCAGTACCGGCAGGTCCAGGTGCAGGGCAAGCTCGGCGGTAGAGAAGCCGCCCTCGGCATTGACCCCGTCATACAGCCCCCGGTTACCCTCGACAATGGCGTACTCGGCGCCGACGCCATGGGTCCGGTAGGAGTGGGTTATGGTTTCGGGATCCATGAGAAAGGGATCCAGGTTATAGCACGGCCGCCCGGCAGCCGTGGTCAGCCAGCCGGCATCGATATAATCAGGCCCTTTCTTGAAGGGTACCACGCTCCGTCCGGCTTCCCGCAGGGCTGCGACCAGGCCCACCGAAACCACGGATTTTCCTGAGCCACCGCTCATCCCGGCCACCACCAGCCCTTGTACCTTGTTGGTTTTCTGCATGATAATTGTTTGATAAATAAAATTTATATGAAAGTCTCGTCCCACCCTCCAGGGGGACAACAGCTTTCATGTTACGTTGTGCAGGCCGTGGGAGCCTGCATGGGTGTTAGAATAGATGTCCGCCCCTCAAAGGAGCCGGTAATAGCTTTAGCCCGCAGGACGTGTACGTGCACGAACACGATATTTTATGGCAAAGATGTTTCTCCCTTACCCTGCCCCGGGAACCAGCTTTTCCCTTTTTGATAAAACAGTCGGCAAAGTCTGGCTATTCACCTTTCAGGCCGTTAAAAAACGCAGTTTTTCAACGGCCTGCTATGAGCGTATCTCCCGGCTGTCCGTGGTCTTGCGGATGACGATCAGCCGGTCGCCCTTTTTCAGTTCATAGTCGGCCCGGGGAAGAAACTGAAAATGGGGCTCGTCCTCCCGCCGGGTGGCGATTACCTGGACCCCGTACCGGTTGGTCAGGTCCAGGTCCTTCAGGGTCTTGCCGGCCCAGCGGTCCACCACCAACTCCTGAAACGACATTTCAGTATCAAAACTGGCGTACTGGATAAATCCCGGGATGGCGACCTTGGAGGCCAGGTGCACGGCGGCCAGCTGTTCCGGGATGATCACCGTATCCACCCCGACCTTGTAGAGCAGTCTCTGGTGATCAGGGTTCACCGCCTTGACCCAGACCTCCTCAACCCCAAGCTCTTTCAGGTACATGGAGATCATGGTGGAGGCGGCAATGGAATCGCCCACGCTGACCAGCACATGGGTCATCTCCCGGATACCCAGCTGTTCCAGGGCATCCTTGTTGGTGGCATCGGTCCGGTACACCTGGGCGAGCACGTCCCGGGCCTTCTGCACCTTGGCCGACTGGTTGTCGATCCCCACAACCTTGTACCCCAGCTCGGCCAGGGTCTGGGCAAAATAGAAGCCGAACTTGCCAAGACCAATGACTGCGATTTCCTTTTTCATGACACCCTCACCACTCCCCCGCACCACCGACCCGACAAGATCGGGACGGCGCCGGCAGGAGTATCATTGTAGTACATGAAAGGCGCCACCGGGCCATGCCGGGGGACACCTTCCGATCTCCTGTAGAGGCTGGCCAGGATGGCCCTTAACCGATTAACAGATCTCCCTCCGGACGAAAATAACTTTCCCGGCGCTGGATATTCTGCAGGACCGCGATAAAGAGCAGGGGTCCCAGCCTGCCGATAAACATAAGCGCGATGATAATACATTTGCCGGGGAGCGACAGGGTCGGTGTCAAGCCGGTGGACAGCCCGGTGGTGGCAAAGGCGGAGACCACCTCGAAGACGATCTCCAGCAGCTGTCCCCGGGACTGGATATGGGGCACCTCGCCGCCCTCGGTGACACTTAGCAAAAGCACGGCCACGCAGATGATGGAAACCGAGAACAGGGTCAGGACCAGGGCCCGGTTCAGTGTTTCCCGGCTGGTGGCGATGCTGCCGACCACCACCTGTTCCCTGCCCCGGATCTGGGCCACGAAAAAGGCAACCATGACCCGAAAGGTGGTCACCTTGATGCCACCGCCGCACGAACCCGGGGCCGCGCCGATCAGCATGAGAAAGATAATAACCAGCAGAGAGACATTGGTCATGTGCTCGATGCCCACGGTGTTGAAACCGGCGGTCCGGCTGGTCACCGACTGAAAGAGGCTCACCAGGAGCGCCGTCGCCGTGGGCAGGCTGCGCTCATACAGGGCGTAGTCTGCCACATAGACCAGCAGCCAGCCAAAAACGATGAGAAAAAGCGT
Source organism: Desulfolithobacter dissulfuricans (assembly GCF_025998535.1). Classification (NCBI taxonomy): domain Bacteria; kingdom Pseudomonadati; phylum Thermodesulfobacteriota; class Desulfobulbia; order Desulfobulbales; family Desulfobulbaceae; genus Desulfolithobacter; species Desulfolithobacter dissulfuricans. Next base: position 2,114,163 of record NZ_AP024233.1, read on the forward strand.
GGTCTGCAGCACCACCCGGGTATACCAGGTCAGGCGGACCGGCCTGCGGGTATGGGTAACCGCTTGCCTGGTCCGGGCCCCCAGCCAGGTGCCGGTTTCCACCAGCACGGAAAACCCAATGCCACCCAGCACGATCAGGGCGATAAAGACCAGGTTGACCGGCAGGCTGCTCTGCCAGCGCATCAGGCTGTCGGGGTAGAGGGAAAAACCGGCGTTACAGAAGGCGGAAACCGCGTGAAACACCGCCAAATAGCTGTCCATGCCGCCACCGGAAGCCAGGGGCAGCAACACGGCGCCCAAGGCCTCGATGCCCAGGGTGAGCAGAACGATACTGATCAGAAACCGGCCCAGGTGGAAGGAGGGATCATGGAGCAGATTCTGACCCACGGCGATGCGGTCGGTGAGCGAGACCCGCTGGCGCAGGAGATACATGGCCAGGGATGTCAGGGTCATGATCCCCAGCCCGCCCACCTGGATGAGGACGAGGATCACCGTCTGGCCGAACCGACTGTAGACGGTGCCGGTATCCACCACGGCAAGACCGGTGACACAGGTGGCCGAGGTGGCGGTAAAGAGCGCATCTATCCAGGAGATCGCTGATGTGCCCCGGCTGTAGTCCGAATGCAGCAGCACGGCGCCGATCAGGATGGTGAGGCCGAAGAACAGGATCGGAAAGAGAAGCGGGTGTATAGTTAAGCGAATTCTGCGCATGGCGGCAAATGTAGTCCAGGAGGACGGACCTGTCCAGCACTGGTTGGGCGGCGGGGAGGAGAACTGTTCTCACAGCGGTATTGACAGCATGTCCAGGAGCCAGGCATGGTAGCGCGGGCCCAGCCTGACCCAGGAAAAACGCTCGGTCAGCTCCAGCCGCTCTTCCCGCTCCATGGCCGGCCGGGTCCGGAGCAGCTCGCGCAGCCTGGCGACAAAGGAAGCATCCCTGTAGCGGTATCTGTCCGGAAAATTTTCCACGTAGGCCAGCCGGTCCGGCACCAGCGGCCAGCAGCCCGCCCGGACCGCTTCGAGCACCGCGATGCCGAAAAATTCATGCCGGGCCGTGGAGACAACAATATCACCCCGGCCAAGAAAGGCAGCATAGGCTTCCCTGTCCGGTGCGTAGCCGAAATGCAGAAGCTGGCGCTGAAACATCTCTTCCACCCGGGAAAAAATGGCTGGCCGGTTCCTGAAATGCTCACCCAGGACCAGGAGCCTGAAATCGACACCCCCGGCGGCCAGCCGTTCCAGGGCATGAAAGAAAAACTCCGGGTCCTTGTCGTGTTCCCAGCGATGGTTCCAGACAATGACCGGCAGATCTGCCCGATGTTTCTGTTTTGCTGCCCTGTCCATGGGACGGAAATCGATTCCCGGCGGCAGGACCCTGCTCTTGGCCAGGATCTGGTCGGCCAGGTCCACGACCTTCATATCGGTTGCCTTTTTAAGAAAAAACCGGACACCCTCGAGGAAGGTGTCCCGGTTATAGCAGGAGTTGAACGCCAAGGTATCGGCGGCCAGAGCCGAGGTGAAATTGATGGCAGTGAACTGGAACCGCTGCGGATCATCCACCTGGCCGGGATAGGCGAACTGGTTTTCATGGAAATACAGCGCGGCCGGCAAGCGGATACCTTCGCGTCCGAGCAGGGCCTGGAGCACGGAGAGATCCAGGAAGGTGGAGACCAGGAGGCCGTCGAACCGCGCCCCCTTTGCATACATATCCTTCACCTGCCGGGCCATCCACGGGGCAGCCAGCTGCATGCGCATCTTCCATTTCCGGGCCGGCAGTGAAACGAGGGTAAAATCCATGTCCACGTGCTGAAAAAGTCCCTGGAGGAAGGCCCGGTGGGAACCGCCGTAATAGGGTTCAAGGACACAGATCCGCGCCCTCTGCTTGCCATTAATGCGATTGAGTACTATTTTTTCTTCATTCATGGTGGATTTTTATATACCATAGAGTACAGGGAAAAGAGTCTGCTTTATTCAGGGCCACTGGATAGCAGAAAACAACCCTCACCCAGACAAGAGGTACATACGATGGCACGCTGGTACGTCGCGGTCAATGGCACATCCACCGGTCCGTTTTCCCTGGACCAGATACGCAAATCCCTGGCCAGTGGGGAGTACACCGACACTACCCTGGTCTGGCGGGACGGTTTTTCCGACTGGCTGCCCATGGGCGAGGTGGAGGAGCTGAGCGGTCCGGCCCGGGAAGCGGCACCAGCGCCTCCGCCGGTCTCCGGACAGCGGGCCCATGAGATCGACTTCAAGATCTTCGGCCACGAGATGCAGTTTGTCGAGATCGAGCTCGACCCAGGCGAGAGCGCAGTCTCCGAGGCCGGGGCCATGATGTACATGTCGGACCGGATCACCATGAAAACAGTCTTTGGCGACGGCTCGGACGAATCCCAGAGCGGCGGATTTTTCGACCGGATGCTGGGGGCGGGCAAGCGGCTGATCACCGGGGAAAGCCTATTTATCACCGTGTTCACCTTCGAAGGCCAGGGCAAGGGCCGGGTGGCCTTCGCCTCACCCTATCCGGGAAAAATCATCCCCCTGGACCTGAAAAAGTATAACCAGCGGCTCATCTGCCAGAAAGACGCCTTTCTCTGCGCGGCCAAGGGCGTGTCCATCGGGGTGGCCTTTCAGAAAAAGATCGGCGTGGCCCTGTTTGGCGGGGAGGGCTTCATCATGCAGAAGCTGGAGGGCGATGGCCTGGTCTTTCTCCATGCCGGCGGGACCATTGTCGAAAAACAGCTGGAACCGGGCGAGATTCTCCGGGTCGATACCGGCTGCCTGGTAGGGCTGACCGAGACGGTTCAGTATGACATTGAATTTGTCGGTGATGTCAAGTCGGCCCTTTTCGGTGGCGAGGGATTTTTCTTTGCCACCCTGCGCGGCCCAGGCCATGTCTGGCTCCAGTCCCTGCCCTTCTCCCGCCTGGCGGGTCGCATCTGGAGAGCCGCGCCCCAGGCCGGCGGCCAGAGCCGGGGTGAAGGATCGGTCCTGGGCGGCATCGCCACCATGTTTGAACGATAAGATGTCATGGCCATCTCCCCTGTGACATACAGCCCTTGGAGCGGCTTGCAGAACGCGGATGTCTCTGCCCGCGCAGGATCCCGTCTGCGCTCCGAACCGGTGCGCAGGGTCATTATTCCTGCGGCCCCGGCAGACACGGGCCAGGAGCAGCCCCCGCAGGGAACCGACGACCGGGTGACCATCTCTGCCGAAGGCCGGAAACAGGCCCGGGCCAATGGCCGAAACGGTGAGCGCGACAGGGCGGGAGAACCGGGAAACAGCCGGGACACCGAGAGTGCCGGAACCGACCGGCAGGCCCCGAAAAAATCGGCCGACAGCGACAGCCGGCTTACCGCCGAAGAACAGCAGGCCCTGATGCAGCTCAAACAGCGGGACCGGGAAGTCCGCTCCCACGAGCAGGCCCACCTGGCCAATGCCGGCGGCTATGCCCGCGGCGGAGCCTCCTTTTCCTATCAGACCGGGCCCGACGGCCGGCGCTACGCCGTTGGCGGTGAAGTGCCCATCGATATAAGCAGGGAATCGACCCCGGAACAGACCATCCAGAAGATGCGGACTGTCCGGAGGGCTGCCATGGCCCCGGCCAACCCCTCGTCGGCGGACAGAAACATTGCCGCCACGGCGAGCAAGAAAGAGGGTGAGGCCCTGCGCGAGCTGCGTACCGAGCAGCAGGAGGGTGGCGAATCGCTGGCCGGAGGAACCGTGGAACCGGCCACCGAGACCCCCGACAGCAGCGGGGCCGGCCCGATCAGCGATGAAACGGTGACCGGCGGGCGGATATCGGTCATTGCCTGAGGCCGGCCGGGAAGGTCACTTCATGGCAAGGATATTCATCCCGACCCTGCCCCGAGGCCAGGGTTATCTGCCGAACACCCATGCAGGCTCACACGGCCTGCACAACGAAACATGAAAGCTGTTGTCCCCCTGGAGGATGGGACGAGACTTTCATATAAACCAGCATGGCTGGACCATATTTCGGCACTGTCCAGCCACAACAGACCATGAAAATCACCCTGGCAACACCTCGCCCTGAGGCGATTTTCGGATAAATCACAAAAAAACATGGCACACGATCATCATACCGACGCCCTGCTCTCCTTTCTGGCCGACTCGCCGACCAGCTTCCATGCCACGGCCAACCTGACGGCCATGTTGCAGGAGGCCGGCTTTGTGGAACTTGTCGAAAGCGATCCCTGGACCGATCTCAAGCCGGGAAGTTATTTCATCCGGCGCAACCAGTCCAGCCTGCTGGCCCTGGTCCTGACCGGAGAAGACCCGGTCAGGACGGGTTTTCGCATGGTCGGCTGCCACACCGACAGCCCGGGACTGAAGCTCAAGCCCGGGGCCCTGCATACCGGCCACGGCTTCGTCCAGCTGGGAGTGGAAGTCTATGGCGGGCCGCTGCTGGCCACCTGGTTTGACAGGGACCTGTCCCTGGCCGGACGGGTGGTCTGGCAGGACAGCGATGGCTGCCTCCATACCAGCCTGGTCAACTTCGAGCGGCCGGTGGCCATGATCCCCAGCCTGGCCATCCACCTGGACCGGGAGGCCAACAAGAATAAAACCATCAACCGGCAAAACGACCTGGTCCCGGTCCTCATGCTGGAGAAAGAGAGCCCGACCCCGCTCCGCGAGATCCTGGCCGCGCAACTGGCCAGACAGTACCCTGGCAGCAAGCCCGCCACTGTACTTGATTTCGACCTTTTCCTGGTGGACTGCCAACCGCCGGCAAAAATCGGCCTGGAGGAGGAATTCATCGTCTCGGCCAGACTGGACAACCTCCTCTCCTGCCACAGCGCTGTCCGGGCCCTGGTGGACACGGTGCCGGAATGCAACACCATGGTCATTCTCCATGACCATGAAGAAGTGGGTTCCATGACCCTGGCCGGGGCCCAGGGCTCATTTCTCTCTTCGATCCTGGAACGGATTCTGCCTGGGCCGGGCCAGCGTCAGGCGGCCTTAAAACGATCTTTTTTTATCTCGTCGGACAATGCCCACGGCGTGCACCCCAACTTTGCCGACAAACACGATCCGCACCACCTGCCCCGCATCAACAGAGGCCCGGTGCTCAAGAGCAACGCTGCCCAGCGGTATGCCACCGACGCGGTGAGCGCGGCTTTCTTCCGGGCCCTGTGCGGGATGACCGACGTACCGGTGCAGGAATTCGTCATGCGCAGCGACATGGCCTGCGGCTCCACTATCGGCCCGCTGACATCGGCAGCCCTGGGCGTGGCCACGGTGGACGTGGGCGTGGCCCAGCTGGCCATGCACTCCATAAGAGAACTGGCGGGAGAGCGGGATGTCTGGTATCTTTACCAGGTAATGTGCTCCTTTTTAACCCTGTCCACCCGAAATAATCTATGGCGTTCCCTGGCAGCATGACAGCATTCCCCTCCCCGCGGGCCCGGCCCGGGCTCCTTATCCTGGCCAGCCTCCTGCTTTGCCTGGTGCTGCCCTGGCCAGCGGAGGGTTCGCTGGACCATTACATCCGTAAATACAAGAAAATCAAGGCCAGCCCGGCCCAGCTGAAAAAGCTCAGGCAATATGACCACCTGATCACCTATTATGCCAACATCGCCTACTTCAAGCCCCGCCACAAGGTCAACGCCGATTTCATGCGGGCCCTGATCCTGGCCGAGTCCAACGCCGATCCCCGAGCGGTCTCTAAAAAAGGGGCCAGGGGGCTCACCCAGATCATGTATGCCACCGGAAAACAGGCGGCCCGTGAGCTGCTGGCAAAAAAAATATCCTTCCGCCATGTATCGGCCACCACCCTGCGCAACCTCGAGCCGGATGATCTCCATGACCCGGCACTGAACATCCTGCTTGCCTGCTACATGATATCCAAATATAATGCAACCTACGGCGGAAAACTCGACCTGGTGGTCTCGGCGTGGAATGCCGGCGAAAACTCGATAAAAAACAATAAACCACCGAACTACAGGGAAACCCTGGACCTGATCGGCAAGGTCAATGGATATTTTGTCTATTTCCTTTACCAGGGTCGGGATTCCTACCGGTACGCCTACCGATATCGAAAATAAAGGGAATTGTTTCACCGGTGGGAAGTAGCTTTTCCTCTTGACACGGTGAGTGTTTACTGGTATTTGAGTTGCGTTTTTTCAAAACATGATTTACTCTTACAGATTCGAGAGTAAACAACAGGACCTAGCAGGCGCGTAGCTCAGTGGGAGAGCGCTACCTTGACGCGGTAGAAGTCGGCGGTTCAATCCCGCCCGCGCCTACCAGAATACCAAAGGCTAAGAGCCGGGCATTATATCGCAATATTGCCTGCTCATTAGCCTTTACTTTTTGACAGCGGCCATCAAGAGGAATCCCCACCTGCCGGGCAGGCGGAAGATCCCGGGCAAAAGAACCTCAGGATACGGCCTGAAGACGAGATGAGCGAAATCACTGTTTCCATAAAAGACGGCAAGTCCGGACAGTTTGCCAAAGGCACCCCGGTGGCCGAAGCGCTGAAGGAGCTTGTTTCCAACAAGCAGCGGAAGCAGACCCTCGCGGTTCTGGTGGATGGCCGGCCCGTGGACCTCAGCGCGCCGTTGGAAAACGATGCCGTTCTGGAGCCGATTTCCATGCGTTCTGACCTCGGCCTGGAGATCCTGCGCCATTCAGCGGCCCATATCATGGCCCAGGCGGTCAGGGAACTCTATGGCGAGGACGTCAAGGTGGCCATCGGCCCGGCCATCGAAGACGGCTTTTATTACGATTTTGACCGGCCGCAGTCCTTTACCCCGGACGACTTCGAAGCCATTGAGAAAAAAATGGCGGAAATCGTCGCCGCCCGACTGCCCTTCACCAGGAAAGAGATGCCCCGCGACGAGGCCATCGAATATTTCCGGCAACAGGGCGAAGTGTACAAGGTGGAGCTCCTTGAAGAGATGGAGGAGGATACGGTCAGCCTCTACCAGCAGGGTGATTTTGTCGATCTCTGCCGGGGTCCGCATCTGCCCGACACCTCCTGGCTCAAGGCCTTCAAGCTGCTCCGGGTTGCCGGTTCCTACTGGCGGGGCGACGAAAAGCGTCCCATGCTCCAGCGGCTGTACGGCACTGCCTTTTTTGACAAAAAGGAACTGAAGAAATATCTCAACCGGCTCGAAGAGGCCAGGAAACGGGATCACCGGCGTCTCGGCAAGGAACTGGGGTTGTTCACCATCTCCGACCAGATCGGTCCGGGGCTCATTCTCTGGCAGCCCAGGGGCGCCATGCTCCGGCGGCTCATCGAAGACTACTGGAAGGAAGAGCATTACCGGCACGGGTATGAGCTGCTCTATACGCCGCACATTGCCCGCCAGGACCTGTGGAAGACCTCCGGTCATCTGGACTTCTACGGCGAGAACATGTATTCGGGCATGGAGATTGACGAGGTCAAGTACCAGCTCAAGCCCATGAACTGCCCGTTCCATATCGGCATCTACAAGAGCCAGAAACACAGCTACCGGGAATTCCCCATCCGCTGGTGCGAGCTGGGGACCGTCTACCGGTATGAACGGACCGGGGCGCTGCACGGGCTCTTGCGGGTACGCGGCTTTACCCAGGACGATGCCCATATCTTCTGCCGGCCCGATCAGCTGGAAGACGAAATATTCAATATCATCGATCTCAATCTCCACATCCTGAAGACCTTCGGATTTGCCGACTACGACGTATACCTCTCCACCAGGCCGGACAAATACGTGGGCAGCGACGAACACTGGAATCTCTCCACCGAGGCCCTGAAGTCGGCCATGGAGAAAAAAGGACTGGAGTACACCATCGATCCCGGTGAAGGGGTCTTCTACGGTCCCAAAATCGACATCAAGATCAAGGATCAGCTGGGGCGTTCCTGGCAGTGTTCCACCATCCAGGTGGACTTCAACCTGCCCGAACGGTTCGAGATGACCTATACCGGCGAAGACAACAAGGAACATCAGCCCATCATGATTCACCGGGCCCTCATGGGCTCGCTGGAGCGGTTCATCGGGGTGTTGATCGAGCATTATGCCGGGGCCTTCCCCCTGTGGATGGCGCCCGAGCAGGCCCGGATCCTCAACATCACCGATGCCCAGGCCGGCTACTGCGATGAGATCCACGCCCGGCTGCGCGAAGCCGGAGTACGGGTGGAAAAAGATCTACGCAACGAAAAGCTCAACTACAAGATCCGCGAAGCCCAGCTCATGAAGGTCCCCTACATGCTGATTATCGGCGACCGGGAAATGGACGAGGGCACGGTGACAGTGCGCAAGAGAAATGGGGAAAATCTCCCGCCCATGACCGTGGAGGCCTTTGCCGATATGGTCCACCGGGAGTGTGAAGAAGGCAAGCAGGCATAGAGCACCGACCTGGGCGCCTGCGACAAGACGAAACGGAACAGGAGGAACGGACATTAAAAGACGAGGTAGAAGACTTCCGCAGAAACAGGAAATCAAGATAAAGGTTAACGAACAGATTACCTATCCGGAAGTTCGGCTCATAGATGCCGACGGGGAACAGCTGGGCATCGTCTCCACCAAGGAGGCCCTGGACAGGGCTTATGACCAGGACTTGGATCTGGTCGAGGTCTCAGCCTCAGCCAAACCTCCGGTCTGCCGGATAATGAACTACGACAAGTTCCGTTACGAGCAGAAGAAAAAACAGCAGGAAGCCAAGAAAAAACAGACGGTTATAGAGACCAAGGAGATCAAGTTCCGGCCCAAGACCGAAGAACACGATCTCAATTTCAAGATAAAGAAAATCAAAAAGTTCCTGGCCGCCAAAAACAAGGTCAAGATCACCATGCGCTTCCGGGGCCGTGAAATCATTTATGCCCAGTCCATCGGTCTGGACGCGCTGAAGAAAATCGCCGATGAACTGCGTGACGACTGCGTCATTATCCAGGAGCCGAAGATGGAAGGTCGGCAACTGGTTATGTTTGTCGGTCCGAAAGCTTAATGACAACGGCCGACCAGGTCGGAGCGGGTTTGACCTGCACTTTTTTTCGGACAGGCGACAGGGTTGCATGATCCCGGCCTTTTTGTAGACAGTTTTTGATTACCGGCCGGAAAAGGTCGACTTTTGCAAGGAGATATACCATGCCCAAAATGAAAACAAACCGGGGTGCGGCCAAACGCTTCAAGGCCACAGGTTCCGGCAGGATTAAGAGAAACAAGGCCTACAGCAGTCACATTCTGACCAAAAAGTCCACCAAGCGCAAACGCAACCTGCGCAAATCCGCCCTGATCTGTGATGCGGACATGAAGGCTGTGCGGCGCATGCTGCCCTACCTGTAGGCAGGCGAAGAAGACAAAAGCCCTGTCACCTGACGAGGGCCAGTACGAAAACACATTGTACTCCCGGCGCCCGCGGCGTGACAGGGATGACAGGAAAACATTATCTGGAGTAGAAAGATGCCTCGTGTAACACGTGGATTCAAAGCCCGTCGCAGAAGAAATAAAGTCCTGAAAATGGCAAAGGGATACAGGGGTGGCAAGCACCGGCTTTACCGGACCGCCACCGAAGCCGTGGACAGGGCACTCTGCTTTGCCTATCGCGATCGCCGGACCAAGAAACGGGAATTCCGCCGGCTGTGGATCACCCGCATCGGTGCCGCCGCCAAGATGAACGGCACCAGCTACAGCAAGCTGATCCATGGTCTGAAGGAATCCGGCATTGAACTGGACCGCAAGGTTCTGTCCAACCTGGCCATTGTTGATCCCAACGCCTTCACTCAGGTTGTAAAGGCCTCCGGCGTTAACTGAGAGACCGGGATGGAGTCATCCTGCTCAGACAATTGATGAAAGCCAGCGGCCGTACAGGCCATCCTGGAACCTTCAGAAAAACTATCCACTTCTCTATTCAATGGAAGAAGAACTAAAACGCCTCAAGGCGGAGGCTGAAGAGGCCCTGGCGGCCATCACTGATGCTTCCGGCCTTGAGCCGTTCCGAGTCCGGTTTCTTGGCAGAAAAGGATCGCTGTCCACGGTTATGCGCCGGCTGGGACAGGTTCCCAAGGAAGAGCGTCCCCGTCTCGGCCAGCTTGCCAACAGTATCAAGCAGGAGATCTCCGACCGGTTCGAGACCCTGAAAGCCTCCCTCTCCAGCGGTGATGCCGGACAAACGAAGGGCAGAGAAGACCTCAGCCTGCCAGGACGGTACCTGCCCTTTGGCAAGCTCCATCCCGTCACCCAGGTCATGGAAGAGATCTGCTCCATTTTCGAGGGCATGGGCTTTGCCGTGGCCGAAGGCCCCGATGTGGAGCTCGATCATTACAACTTCGAGGCCCTGAATATTCCCAAGCACCATCCGGCCCGTGACATGCACGACACCTTTTATGTCACGGAGTCCATTCTACTGCGAACCCATACCTCGCCCATGCAGGCCCGGATCATGGAGAAACAGGATCCGCCCCTGCGCTATATCGCCCCGGGCAAGGTCTACCGTTGTGATTCCGATATTACGCATACCCCGATGTTTCACCAGGTGGAAGGATTCCTGGTGGACCGGGATGTCTCCTTTGCCGATCTGAAAGGCGTCCTCACCAGTTTTACCCGCCGGATGTTCAAGGATGATCTGGCCCTGCGTTTTCGCCCGAGTTTTTTCCCGTTCACCGAGCCAAGCGCTGAGGTGGACATAGCCTGTGTCATCTGTGGCGGTTCGGGATGCCGGGTCTGCAAGAAGACCGGCTGGCTGGAAATCCTCGGGGCCGGGCTGATCGACCCCGAAGTGCTCAAAATGGTCGGCTATGATCCGGACGTCTATTCCGGATTTGCCTTTGGCCTTGGCGTGGAACGTATTGCCATGCTCAAGTATGGTATTGACGACATCCGTCTCTTTTACGAAAACGATCTTCGCTTTTTAACTCAGTTTTAACCCATAATCGATGATGGTGTGGCCACCGACCCGACCCCTGGTTCGGGAACGGACGCATCATAGTTGTGGCCGGACAGCCTGCGGGTTGTGCCGGTCCAGTGGTTTGTCCGGAGAACGCTCTCCGGTATCCGGTTGAAAACCTTGTCCCGTCCCGGACGGTGAACAGGGTTTTCATGATTCGTTGCGCAGGATCCGCTGTCCTGCAGGTGTGAGACAGGTATATTCATGAAATTCACCATCAGCTGGTTAAACGAGTACGTCCAGGTCAAGGACCTGAACCCGGCCCTGCTGGCAGACAAGCTGACCATGCTAGGCCTGGAAGTGGAAACCGTGCAGGAGCTGTACAGGGGCGTGGCCGATATCGTGACCGCCCGGGTTCGCCAGGTCCGCAAACACCCCAATGCCGACCGATTGACCCTGTGTGATGTTGAGGTAGGCGATGAAACCATCCAGGTGGTCTGCGGGGCCCCCAACGTCCGCGAAGGGCTGGTCACCGCCCTGGCCCGTCCGGGTACGGTTGTCGGCTCCATGAAGATAAAAAAGGCCAAGGTCCGGGGTGAGGTCTCCATGGGCATGCTCTGCTCGGAAAAGGAGCTGGGTTTAAGTGAGGATCACTCGGGGATCATGGAACTGGACGACTCCATCGCTTCGGGGTTGCCCCTGGCCGAGGTGCTCGAGCTTGACGACACCATGATCGAGATCGATCTTACCCCCAACCGGCCTGACTGCGCCAGTGTCATCGGTATTGCCCGCGAGGTTGCCGGCGTTACCCGGAGGGAGCTGACCATTCCGGTTACCGACCGCGATGTGCCTGCGCCTGACAACGACGGCCCGGAATTCTCGGTCCGCATCGACGAGCCGGAACTCTGTCCCCGATATGCGGCCACCAAGCTTGTCGGCGTCACCATAAAACCGTCCCCCTGGTGGCTCCAGAAACGGCTCATGGCCGTGGGAATGCGCCCCATCAACAACATCGTCGACATCACCAACTACGTGATGCTCGAATATGGCCAGCCACTGCATGCCTTTGATTTCCAGAAACTGGCCGGTGGCGCCATCGTGGTCCGACGCCCCTCAGCGGACGAGATGACCTTCACCACCCTGGATGGCGTGGAGCGTACCCTTTCACCAGATACCCTCATGATATGCGACCGGGACAAACCGGTGGCCGTGGCCGGGGTCATGGGTGGACTTGACTCTGAAGTGACCGACGTCACCACCGAGGTGCTGCTGGAGTCGGCCTGCTTTGACCCGGTCTCCATCCGCCGCACGGCCAGAAAACTCAACCTGCCCTCCGAGGCCTCTTACCGCTTCGAGCGGGGCGTGGACCCGAACGGCTGTGCCCGGGCCATGGAACGGGCTGTTCGACTCATGGTCGAGCTTGCCGGAGCCACGGTGAAAGGTGCGCCCAAGGATCTCTATCCGGGCAAAAAGGAACCCCTGATCCTCAAACTGCGGGTCCAGCGGGTATGCCAACTGCTCGGCATTGAGCTTGGCGACACCGAGATCGCCGATTATCTGCGCGGTATCGGTTTTGAGGTGGAGGGCTCCGGCGAGGTGCTCCAGGTGCGGGTACCCAGCTTCCGGATCGACATCGAACGGGAGGTCGACCTGGTGGAAGAGATCGCCCGGCTGGTGGGCTACAACGATATCCCCACCACTCTGCCCAAAATCACCATGGACTATCCCGAGCGTGATCCACTGCGGACTCTGCGCCAGGACATTGCCGAACTCCTGCGGGCCAACGGCTTCTGCGAGGCCATCAACTACTCCTTTGTTTCGGAAAAACACTGGGACATGATGGGACTTGGCGAGAATGACCCGCGCCGCCAGGCTACCCGGCTGCTCAATCCGCTCTCCGAAGATCAGGCCGTCATGCGGACCATGCTGCTGCCGGGACTGCTGGAAAATATCCGCCGTAACATCAATTATCAGCAGACTGACATCCGGTTGTTCGAAACCGGCAAGACCTTTATCCAGCGGGAACAGGGGAGTCAGCCTGAAGAGCGTTTTCAGCTCTGCGTGGTCATGAGCGGTAACCGGTATCCCGGTGCGAGACCTCTTTACTTTTCCGGCTTGCAGGCAGACTTTTTTGATGTTAAGGGAGTGGCCGAATCGCTGCTCCGGGAACTGCGGATTGCCGGCTCCAGCCAGGCAATCGAATTCAGAGAGCCTGAAAGCGGTGCTGTTCAGCCCTACGGTGATCCGGCCGGTTTTCTGACCATCATGGACGGAAACACGGAAATCGGCAGACTGGGCCGACTGCACCCGGCCACGGCCAAGCAGTTTTCCATCAAGCAGGAGGTCTATTTCCTGGAAATGGATGTGGAAACGCTCTGTGGCCTGCCACGGGCTGAAAAGTCCTTCAAGCCGCTGCCGAAATTCCCGGCCGTGAAACGGGACATCGCCCTGGTGGTGCCCGAAGAAGTGGAGGCCGGTAAACTGCTGGAAGAGATTCATGCCCACAAGGCAGAGTTGGTGGAGCATGCGGACATATTCGACGTGTACCGGGGGAAACCCATTGAACCCGGAATGAAGAGTGTCGCCCTGACCGTGACCTACCGGTCTGCGGAGAAGACACTGGACGATGAAACGGTTGACAGATTTCACGATAAAATTGTAAGCTCACTGATGTCCCGCTTTGGCGGTCGATATCGGGAAGGACAGTAAAAGATGAAGAAAAAAAACGTTACCCGCAAGGAACTTGCTGTAGCAGTAAATGAACAACTCGGCGTATCTCAGCGAAATGCCGCTGAGATTGTAGACACTGTCTTTGCCACCATGAAGAATACCCTGGTGGGGGGCGAATCCATCAAGCTGGTCCAGTTCGGCACCCTGACCGTACGGGACAAGTCGCCGAGAAGGGGCAGAAATCCACGGACCGGAGAGGCCATGACCATCACCAAGCGTAAGATGGTTTCCTTTCGGTCCAGCAAGCGGCTGCGGGAACGGCTGAATAACAACAAGTGATGTGAATACACAGACTGCCGGAAGTTCAGTCCAGATACCGGAAAAAAAATACTTCCGGATCGGTGAGGTCAGCAAGCTTGTTGGTGTTGACCCTCATGTACTGAGATACTGGGAGTCTGAATTCAAAACCATCCGGCCCCGACGGGCCAAGTCCAAGCAGCGGCTCTACCGCCGCAAGGACGTCGAGACCCTTCTCCTAATAAAGACGTTGCTGCACGAAGAGGGGTATACCATAGCAGGAGCCCGAAAGGTCCTGGCCGATGGCGGTAGACGCCCGGTGGTCCCGAAACCAGGGCCCGTGCTCACCGGTTCCAGCGAGCGGCTGGCCTTTATCAGAAAAGAACTGCAGGCCATCCAGGACATTCTTGGTCGCAGGGGATGAAAACACAAGAAGGCTGTTGACATACACAGCCGCAGGATGCTAAAAGAGACACCATAAATTTCGGACCGCATCCCGGTCCAGCAGATATCGGAACGTAGCGCAGCCTGGTAGCGCACCTGAATGGGGTTCAGGGGGTCGGAGGTTCAAATCCTCTCGTTCCGACCAGTAAATGAAAAACGGCCGCAACTCATTGCGGCCGTTTTTTTGTTCTTTTGTTCTTTGTTTTTCGCGCAACCTGTACTGCTCTCTTACATTATCTTGTTACCCGCCTTGAGTGCAGGACTCCGGGAACAATCCATGGTATGCCCGGAGCGATCACATCCACATCGCAGGTTCCTCACCTCGCCTGTGAAGATTGCTAACGCACGGTAAGGACATCACAACCACTGTGGTGGACCAGGGCATTGGCCACCGAGCCGAGGACCCGCTTCATTCCCCGCCGGCCACAGGTGCCGGCCACGATGAGATCGACGTCGTGCTGTTCCGCGTACCTGGGAATGGCCACCTTGGGTGCGGAATCGAGGATCACGATCTCTGCCTCCCTGGCTCCCAGTTCGTCCGCCCACTGCCGCAGCCTGTCCTCGGCCCGTTTGCGATGCTCCTCGTGCCGGGCCAACCATTCCTCGACAAAGACCGGCTCGTAGAATTCATCGTAGAGCATCGGGTCATCCACCACGTAGACAAAACTGAGTTTTGCGCCGTAGTTCCCGGCCAGTTCCACCGCCCTTTCCGCTGCCCGCCGGGCATGGGGGGAGAAATCGGTGGCCAGTAGAATATGACTGTAGGGCTTGAGCGGTTCTATCGCCTCCTGGCCTTCCTCCGCCTTGAGCCAGGCAAGGGCCTCATCCATGGCATCCCTGGGAAAAAACTTGATTTTGGCATTAAAGAAGACATTGGAGAGCCGGCTCATCCACTCGAGCCAGCCCGAATCGCCGACCACGGCTATTTTCTTGAAGTCCCTGGCATGTTCCAGGCCGAACTTGAGATCATCCCAGGCTGCCCTGGGTTCCCAGCCCTGAAAATCTTCGAACACGGCCAGCACCGATACCGGCCCTTCCCGCTCGATAATCTTTTCCAGTACCGGAAGAAAGGCCTTGTAATCCTCATCGGTCAGTTTACCTGTCGCCTTGAAGGCGACCACCCCGTCTATATTCACCGGTAGTTCCTGAAACATGGTGCACCTCCTTTCAGATCGTTTCACCCTGCCTGGCGCGGACGCTGCCGGAAATTTCCGAACACGCCCGGTCACAGTCTGTCCCGTTTACAAACTATGCATTATTTCCCACCTGTCAAACCGTCAACCCGTGGCGAGCAGGGTCAAACATCCAGCCACTCCCGAAGGGACCGGTACTGTCTCAAATCCCCGGGGCCTGACAGAGGGCCAAGGTTATCCGGCGAGCTGGTTTTCCATGGCCACCGATTTGTTCCTCCGGATCACCACCATTTCATTGCCTCCCCGCTGGAACTCATAGGGTACCTCCCGAACAGACGCCATACAGCCCCGTTGCAACAGGGCACGAACAAGGGGTGGGAGATGGGGGTGAGACTGTGCCCTGGAGGGTGACGAGCGGGAAGATTCGCACCTCGCGGGCCACCCGGAGCAACTCCAGGACAGATTGAAGGTGGAAATCAAGGGAGAGATGGTCACTGTAGAGCAGGAGAAAATGGGAACACAGCGCAAGATCAAAACTATCGGCGGCCAGGGAAAAGACCGGATCCGGGTCGGCACCGTTATCAGTACATACGCTTTCGAAACATCAGGGCGGCCGTGGTCAGGGTCGTGAGTCCGATGAGCGCCATGGGCCAGTACTGGGACCAGAGTAGATCAAAGGAGGCCCCCTGAAGAAACACCGAACGGACAATGATCAGGAAATAACGCATTGGATTGAGATAGGTCAGGTACTGGACCAGTTCCGGCATGTTCTCGATCGGGGTGGCAAAACCCGAGAGAATAACCGCCGGGACCAGAAAGAGAAAGGCGCCCATCAATCCCTGCTGCTGGGTGATCGACAGAGCTGAAATCATCAGGCCGATGCCCACGGCAGAGAGCAGGAAGATGAGCAGCCCCAGGTACAGGGCCGGCAGGCTGCCGCGCAGGGGAACATGGAACCAGTAGACCACCATGGTGATGACCACCGTGGCCTCGATGACCCCGATGATCAGCCCGGGCAGGGATTTGCCCACCAGGATCTCGAACGGCGTCATGGGGGTGACCAGCAGCTGGTCAAAGGTGCCGGCCTCCCGTTCCCTGGCCACAGACAGGGCCGTGACCTCCAGGGTGACCACCAGGTTCAAAAGGGCGACGATACCGACGATGATGAACCAACGCGAGTCCAGGGTGGCGTTGAACCAGGCCCGCTGGACGACCACGGCCGGCGGCTTGTACCCCCGTGCCTGGCCATCCACGAGGTGCTGAAGGTGGAAACAATATTCTGCACATAGCCCAGGGCGATCATGGCGGTGTTGGAGTTGCGGCCGTCGATGATAACCTGGAGCCGGGTCGGTTTGCCGGAATGGAGGCTGGCGGAAAAATCCGGCGGCACGTGGAGGACCATCAGTACCTTGCGGGTATCGATGAGCGGCGCCACCTCGCCATCGCTGTCCACGGTGGTGTAGAGCTCAAAAACCTCGGAACCGGAGAAATGGGACAGCAGCCTCCGGCCTTCGACGCCGCGGTCCTCGTTGTAGACCGCGTAGGAAACATGGTTGAGATCAAAGCTGGCCGCGTAGCCGAAGATGAGGAGCTGGGCAATGGGCGGGACAATAATGACCATCCGGCTCTGACGGTCCTTGAGCACGGAAAGAAATTCCTTGATCATGAGGGCAACTATCCGGCGCAGCATTGCGTATCTCCCCTACTCCAGACGTTTATGGGATTTTTTCCGGATCAGGATCAGAAAGACCGCCGCCATGATCATGAGCCAGAAACAGTTGTAATAAAAGATCGACCAGATATTGCCGGCCAAGAACACGGACTGGAGAATGGAGACAAAATAGGTGGCCGGAACAATACGGGTAACCCACTGGATAACCATGGGCATAGAATTGATATCAAAGACAAAACCGGACAGGATAAAGGCGGGAAGAAAGGTGACCACGATGGCGGTCTGGCCGGCGACGAACTGGCTGCGGGCATTGATGGAAATCAGCAGGCCCATGGCGATGGCCGTGAGCATGAAAATGGCCGAGGCCACGGTCAGGGCCAGGACTGAACCCAGAAGCGGAACCTTGAACACATAGACGGCCATAAGCACCGACAAAACCATGCCTCCCATGCCGAGGATGAAATAGGGGACAATCTTGCCGATAAGGATTTCCCGGATCGAGACCGGGGTCACCAGCAGGGCCTCCATGGTTCCCCGCTCCCATTCCCGGGCCACCACCATGGATGTCAGCATGGCGCCGATGAGCGTCATGATAACCGCGATCAGGCCGGGCACCAGATAATCCCGGCTGCGGACCGCCGGGTTGAACCAGACCCGGTACTCCACCTGGACCGGAATTTTCAGAGGCCGGCCCAGTTCTTCGGACATCCGGACCAGCCACTGGAGCCAGACCCCGTTGATGTACCCTTCGATCAGGCGGGCCTTATTGGCGTCCACCCCATTGATGATCCCCCCCACCTGAGCCCCGCCGCCCCGCAGGATCTGGCGGCTGAAATCCTGCCGCAGCCAGACGATACCATCAATCCGGCGCTCCATGAGGGCCTTTTCGGCCTCCTGGATGGAGCCCATGGGTCGGGGTGAGAAAAATTCCGACTGGTTGAAACCGCTGACCAACTCGGTGGTGCCGGGGCCCGGTTCATCGACCACGATACCTATGCCCACGTCCCGGGCGTCCAGCGAGACCCCGTAGCCAAAGATCAGCAGGAGCAGCACCGGCAGGACAAAGGCGATACCGATACTGGAGGGATCGCGGATGATCTGCAGGCTCTCCTTGCGGATCAGGCCGCGCAGACGCATGAAATCGATTTGACCCCGTGGTGTTTGCTGTTCCCCTTTCATGATCCGTTCCGGGCGGCAAACTGTTCAATCAGGTAGATAAAGGCGTCTTCCATGGTTGGCTCGGGAATTTCCGCCGTGGCGGTATCCTCCTTGAGCGATTCGGGTGTGCCGGTGGCCAGTACCTCTCCCTGGGCCATGATCACCAGCCGATCGCAGTATTCGGCCTCTTCCATGAAATGGGTGGTCACAAGCACGGTGACCCCGGCTTCGGCCAGACCATTGATGTGGTGCCAGAATTCACGCCGGGCCAGGGGATCGACCCCGGAGGTGGGTTCATCGAGAAAAAGGATCTCCGGCTCGTGCATAAGCGCCGCTGCCAGGGCAAGGCGCTGTTTGTAACCTAGCGGCAGATCGCCGCTTGCGGCATCGCGCACCGGCTCAAGCTCGAAACTCTCCAGGGCCCACTGGATCCGTTCTTTCCGGGTACGGCCACGCAAGCCGTAGGCGGCTGCAAAGAAGCGTAGATTCTGAAACACGGTCAGCTCACCATAGAGGGAAAACTTCTGGGCCATGTAGCCGATCTTTGCCCGGGCCCGGGCCCGGGCCACCCGCAGATTCTGGCCCGCCACCTCCAGGATGCCTCCCGAGGCAGGCAGCAGACCGCAAAGCATGCGGAAAGTGGTCGATTTACCGGCCCCGTTGGCCCCGAGCAGACCGAAGATCTCACCGCGTTTGACGGTAAACGACAGGTTTTTCACCGCGTAAAAGCTGCCGAAACGGCGCTGCAGATCCCGGACCACGATCACATCCTCTTCCGGGTCGGTGTCCCTGGGGGTGGCCCGGATATCCCTGACCTTGCCATAGCGGCCCTCTTCCTCGAGCCGGGTCCGCAACAGACCGATAAAGGCATCCTCGAACCGGGGTTCCACGGCCTGGACGTCCAGGAAGCCGGGACCGCTAAAGAGAGTGGCCACCCGCTCCCGGTCCATGGGGTCCCGGGTGACCAGCCGGACCCGGTCGCCCAGGATAATGGCATCCATGACCTCCGGCCGCCGACTGAGCCGTTCCTGGAGGGTACGGCGGTTTTCCCGGTTGCTGCGGAGCATGAAACAGTGCCCCTGCGTCCGCTCACTGAAGCTATGGGGCGGTCCCTGGCCCAGGAAGTGGCCCTCGTGAAGCAGGATCACGTCCTGGCACCGTTCCGCCTCGTCGAGATAGGCCGTGGAGAGCAGAACCGACATGCCCTCCTCTTCCACCTGGCGATAGACAATGGACCAGAGTTCGCGGCGGGATACGGGATCGACCCCAACGGTGGGTTCATCGAGGAGCAGCAGTCGGGGAGGTTTGATAAGGGTGCAGGCCAGACCAAGTTTCTGTTTCATGCCGCCGGAAAGCCGGCCGGCCAGCCGGGAGGTGAACGGTGCCAGGCCGGTGAGCTGCATGAGCTGGGCGTAGCGGACCGTGCGTTCGGCCGATGGTACCCCCTGGAGATCACCATACAGGTCCAGATTTTCCTGAACCGTGAGGTCTTCGTAGAGCCCGAACCGCTGGGGCATATAGCCAAGGCGGGTCTGGATGACGAGAGCATCGGTCACCGCGTCCATGCCCAGCACCGTGGCACGTCCCTGGTCGGGCCGGAGCAGGCCGGACACCAGCCGCATAAGGGTGGTCTTGCCCGCCCCGTCCGGACCGATGAGCCCGGTGACAATACCCTGGCGGACAGCAAAGGAAACCTGGTCCAGGGCCCGCACCTCCCGGTTGCCGATGAAGAAGCGCTTGCTCAGCTCCTCCACCTGCAGAACATCGCCACCAGCCGTGCCCAGTGTGCGGGATTCCATGTCAGCGGTCCACCAGATCCATCAACTCATTGACCTTTGGAACCAGTGGATCTGGCCGGGGACTCCTGGCAGACGGTGGCCCGATCCAGCTGCCCTGGGGGACGGGCCTGGGTCAGATCCACGCTTACTGTGGCCGGCATGCCCAGACGCAGTTCATTCCGAGGATCGCAGACAAAGACCCGAACCTGGTAGACCAGCCGGGTCCGGAGTTCCGGGGTTTCCACATTCTTGGGAGTAAATTCGGCAACCGGCGAGATGTAGCCGATCCAGCCGCGATAGGATTTGCCGGGATAGGAATCGGTGGAGACCGCGGCTATCATCCCGGGGCTGATACGACCAAGCTCGGTTTCAGGACAGTAGGCCCGTACCCAGAGAGGATCGGTCAGGGCCAGGGTGAGCACCGGAGTGGCGGGAGAGGCCATGTCTCCTGGTTCGAGGATACGGTCGCGGATCAGACCGGAGGTGGGGGCATGGAGGCGGGTATCGGCCAGTTCCCGGCGGGCGAGTTCCACGGCCGCCTCCCTGGCCCGCAGCTTGGCCCTGGCGGCGGCGATATCTTCCTGCCGGGGACCGAGGATGACCAGTTCCAGTTCTTTTTTTGCCGCTTCCAGGGACTGGACGGCGGTTTCCAGGGCCGTCCGGGCGTCATCGGCTTTCTGTTTGGCGATATCACTGACCGCCACCAGCCGGGACAGCCTCTCATAGGTGAGGCGGGCATTTTTTACCCGCGCCTCTTCCGCCGCCACCCTGGCCCTGGCCCGGGCGATTTCCTGGGGCCTTGAACCGGCCTCCAGTCGGGCGACCTCATGCTTCTGGGCCTCCAGTTCGCCTTCGAGCTGCTGCAGCCGGGCCCGGTAGCGGGCATCATCGATCTCGGCCAGCAGGTCGCCCTTCTTAACCTGGTCCCCTTCTTGGACATGTACGGCGGTGATACGCCCCACATCCTGAAAGGCCAGCTGGACCTGGCGGATATCAACATTGCCGTAGAGCGTAAGCACATCCTGGGGAGCGGCCTCGCGGGTGGCGTACAGATAGCGTCCGCCCGCGACACCGGCTGCCAGGACCAGCATTCCCACCAGAACCGTACGAAATTTCCCCACCCTGTTCACCTCAGTTGCCAGAATTACCGAACAAAAATTTATATGGCTCTTAACATTTTTCAGCTAATGCTTATATTTATAACAAGATCAAGCAGATACCGGCTTGAAGGAGGTCTTGTTATGAAGATGCCAGCAGTCTCCTTGTTGGAGTGGCAGAAAAAATTTGGCAGTGAAGAAGCGTGTGCGGCCGAGTTGGCAAAAGTGCGATGGCCGGATGGCTTTTTCTGCCCAAGATGCGGCAGCCGAAAAGCAAGCTATATTTCCACCAGACATCTCTACCAATGCTCCAAGTGTCGCCACCAAGTGTCCATCACCGCTGGTACAATTTTTCATGCCACAAAAATTTCACTCGTCAAATGGTTCTGGGCAATTTATCTCACCGCCTCCGATAAGGGTGGCATTTCTGCTCTGCGTCTTGCCAAGCACCTGGGTGTTTCCTGGCTGACCGCATACCGAATGTTGCGAAAAATCCGGATGGCCATGGCTCATCGCGATTCCATATACCGCCTTAAAGGGTTTATTGAACTCGATGATACTTATGTAGGTGGCAAACGATCCGGCAAGCGAGGGCGAGGTGCAGAAGGTAAAAAGCCTGTACTGGTGGCGGTTGAAATGCACCCGGATAAAGGTGCCGGCTTTACGGCTATGAAGGCTGTGGAGACAATTTCCCATGATACGGTGCAGTCTTTCCTTACCAGAAAGCTGCTTACCGGGCAAAAGGTTAAAACCGATGCTTTGCCGGCTCTGACTGTGGTTGGAACGAGCCAGCAGCATGAGAAAAAGATTACACCACCAGAGGAAGCCGCCAAATGGTTGCCTATGGTCCATGTGATCATCGGTAATATGAAAGCCTTTCTTACGGGCACCTTTCATGGGGTAAGCCTCAAGTATCTGCAAGAATATCTGGACGAATTCTGTTACCGATTCAATCGAAGATTCTGGGAGCCGGAATTGCCCATGCGTTTGCTCAACGCTTGCTTGGCCCATGTTCCGGTGACTAAAGCTGAATTTGGTTAAGAGCCATAAAAATTTATGTGATTACCATCAATCTTCAGCATTGAAACCAGTGCCGGGCCTCGCTTGTTTCACGGGACGCCATAAACCCGTTCCTGGGGGCTTGACTGTGGCCATCCAGGCCACAGACACCCGTGCAACAAGCAAGCCCCGACACCTTCATTCATCGGTGGCTGAATTTCAGTGGTAATCAGAAAAATTTATTATAACCTGAATCCGTGAAGCTGGAATTTCGCCGCATACGCCGGTTAAGCGAAGACTCCGGGTAGAGGCCCATTGATGAGAGTGACGCTCTATCAATCGTTGATAACGCCGCGGATGCGGTGAAAGTCGAGCTCCCGAAGGGTGGCTCCATTACAAAGGGTGAATTGGAAAACCCATTATCAACTTTTCGTTTTGATTGAAATTCAAGGCAGCTATCCAAAAACAATAGTTTTTCCGTCACGGATTCAGGTATCATCCAGAGATAACAGAATCTATACCCCATGCGGACATTGTCAAGCTGGAAACAGCCCATATGGAGCTGATCCCCACTGCTGGAATCCAGCCAGAGATCAATCAGGGATAACTTCGCAAGGTGTCAGGAAATATTGTCGGCAGAGCCCGTTGTCTGTGACCTGGCCCTGAAAACAGGTTTTCCCCTGTTGCACGATATGGAAAGCGGGACTCCCTGTCAGGAAGAGGTCTGGCGATAACCGCTGAAACGCTCCAGGACCTCACTCATCTGTTCCCGGCTGAGCAGGGGGGGCTCCCCTATCTGCAGGGCTTGGCCATACATCCGGGCGAGGGTTTCCACCTCGATGGCCAGGGCCAGAACAGCTTCCAGGTCAGCGGCGTAACAGACCATGCCGTGATGGGCCAGCAGGCAGGCCGAACGGCCGCCGGCCAGGGCGTTCAGGACATGGTCCGAGAGTTCCTGGGTACCGAAGGTGGCATAGGGTGCCAGTTCGATGGAGTCGCCACCGGCGACGGCAACCATGTAGTGGAACGGGGGAATGGACCGCTCGAGACAGGCCAGGGTCGTGCACCAGGGAGGATGGGCATGGAGGATGGCCCCGGCTTCCGCCCGGGCCAGGTAGATATCACGGTGCAACCGCCACTCGGACGACGGTCGGCCCTTTCGGCCCTCCACCGCGCCCGCGAGGCTCATCTCCACCATATCAGCAGGGCGGCACCGGTCATAGGGCAGGGCCGAGGGGGTGACAAGAAAGCCGTTTTCCGTGCGGACAGAGAGATTCCCGGCCGTCCCCTGATTGAGGCCAACGCTGTTCATGGCCAGGGCGGTATCGATGAGCTGTCGGCGCAAAATCAGTGGAGCCATAACGGGTCGATCCCAATCTTTGCCGGAAACATCAGGCCCCTGCTTCTTCAGGATAGAGTCCGGCAAGCCCCTCCCGGCTGGCGGGACAGATACCCCGCTCGGTGATCAGCCCGGTGACCAGGCCAGCCGGGGTGACGTCAAAGGCCGGATTGGCGGCCGGGGTCTGTTCCGGGGCAATGGATACCCTGGTCAGGTCGCCGCCTTCCTCGCGACCCCAGACCCGCAGGATCTCATCCTGGTCCCGCTCCTCGATGGGAATCTCCCGGCCATCGGTCAGGGTCCAGTCGATGGTGGATCCGGGCAGGGCGACATAGAAGGGAATATTGTTGTCGCGGGCGGCCAGGGCTTTCAGATAGGTACCGATCTTGTTGCACACATCCCCGCTGGCCGTGGTCCTGTCCGTCCCGACAATACAGATATCCACCATGCCGTGCTGCATGAGATGGCCGCCGGCATTATCGACGATGAGGTGGTGGTCAATACCATGGGCCGCCAGTTCCCAGGCCGTCAGGTGGGCCCCCTGGTTGCGGGGCCGGGTTTCATCCACCCAGACATGGACAGCTATTCCCTCCTGCACCGCCCGGTAGACCGGCGCCAGGGCCGTACCCCAGTCCACGGTGGCCAGCCAGCCGGCATTGCAGTGGGTAAGAATATTAACCGGCGTCTTTTTCTCTTTCTCTTCCCAGATACGGCGAATCAGCTCCACCCCGTGCCGACCGATGGCCTCGTTGGTGGCCACATCCTCCCCGCAGATCCGACCGGCCTCCCGGTAGGCGGCCTCCACCCGGGTCTCCGCAGGCAGCGGCGCAAGAACCAGGCGCATCCGCTCCACGGCCCAGCGCAGGTTGACCGCGGTTGGCCGGCAGCGGACAAGCTGCTCGCCGATCTGGAGCAGGGCCTGATCCGAACTGTCCCGGCGCAGGCCAAGACAGAAACCATAGGCCGCCGTGGCGCCGATGAGCGGCGCGCCGCGGACAAGCATGTCGCTGATGGCCCGGCAGGCATCGGCCAGGGTTTCCAGCCGCACCACCTCGAACCGGTGCGGCAACCGGGTCTGATCGATAATTTCCACCCCCCAGCCGTCATCGGCCAGCCAGATGGAATGATAGTGACGATCTCCTACCTTCATTACCTCACCTGCCCCCTGATATAAAGTTTTTCTGATTACCATCAATCTTCAGCATTGAAGTCGGTGTCGACCTCCCTTGTTTCACGGGACGCCATAAACCCGTCCCTGGGGGCTTGACTGTGGCCATCCAGGCCACAGACACCCGTGAAACAAGGGAGGCCGACACCTTCATCCATCGGTGGCTGAATTTCAGTGGTAATCACAAAAGTTTTTGAAACGGGAAAAGCTCCCGCGCAGTGTATTGGAAATAATAAAACTTTCCCTTCTTACCTGTTCTCCGGTAGACGGGTCAAGGAAAAAGAAAAGCTGGTTTTCCGGCCATATCACGCCGGTGAATCGGACCTGTGTCCGGTCCAGAGGGGGAGTTTCCGCTTTTACGGACGTCCCTTTTCCCGACTTGCCACAAGTTTCCGGATACCTGTGAACGGTTGACAGACACCTGCCTGCTCCCGGATCAAATTTTTCCAGCGAAACGGAAAAAATTTATTTTTTCTTCTGTTTCCTGGATTTTAAAAAACACCTGTGCTACATAGAAGAAGAGTCGATTACCGCGTTCCCGGTTCCCGTTTTCACGCTGGAACGAAAAGCCACACAGTGGCACAATATTTCCACCACGGGGAATTCCGCCCCGGGGAGTAATAGTTAAATCACGTTACCTCTACCAGGTCGCCAGTAAATGAGTCCTGCAGAAACGGCCCTGAACCGTCTGAAAACTTCCGGCAATCTGCCCAGCATGCCCCAGGTGCTGGTGCAGCTGATCGATGCCTGTCACAAGACAGAAGTCGATCTGCGGGAGGTCAGCGGTATTGTCGAGCAGGACACCACCCTGAGCGCCAAAATACTTCAGCTGGCCAATTCCGCCTTCATGGGCGCCAAGAGCAGCTTTGTCGATATTGGCCAGGCGGTCATCTATCTCGGCGCTGACACGGTCAAGAACCTGGCGATCTCCGTCTCGGTCCAGCAGGTCTTCCGTCGCATAGAGACCAATGGTCTGCTCTCCATGGACCGGTTCTGGTACCACTCCTGCCTGAACGCGGTCAT
Source organism: Desulfolithobacter dissulfuricans (assembly GCF_025998535.1). NCBI lineage: Bacteria > Pseudomonadati > Thermodesulfobacteriota > Desulfobulbia > Desulfobulbales > Desulfobulbaceae > Desulfolithobacter > Desulfolithobacter dissulfuricans. The sequence continues at coordinate 2,139,771 of NZ_AP024233.1, forward strand.
TGCCCGCCAGCTGGCCACCATCACCGGCTATACCAACCCTGCGGAGGCCTACCTGGCCGGGTTGCTCCATGATATCGGCAAACTGGTACTGTGGATGGCTTTTCCGGGAAAATACGCCCCCCTGCTGCTCAAGGGCATCCGCTGTCATAACGGCCGGCTGGCCTTTCTCGAGCAGGAAAAACTCCATATCAACCACTGCCAGGCCGGTGCCTGGCTGGTGGACGAATGGCGTTTTCCCACCCTGTTTGGCGACGCCATCCGCTTTCATCACCATCCGGTGGACGAGCTGGTCGAGGCGCTTCCCCTGGTACGGCTGGTTTACCTGGCCGATCTCCTCAGCCATGCCGAAACCGGGGATCCGGAATGTGAAGCCGTGGCCGAGCGTTTTTTCGGCCTGGATGCGAAGAAACTCTGGACCAGCCTGGAGAGCGTGGAAGAGCAGGTGGAAGAGATGGCCGCAACACTTGGCATCCCCATTCCCTCCTCCCGGCAGTCGTCACTTGCACCGGAACCAGCCGCCGAGGCTCCCCACCGGGAGACCTCCCTGGAACTGATCAGCCGGGTCCGGGACATATCCCAGCTGACCGGGGCCATGGGCCGTCTCATCCAGGCCGAGGACCAGGAGCAGATCATCAATGTGCTCGAAGAAAGTCTCAAGATCCTGTTCAGCGAAAACAGGTCGCTTATGCTCTGTCACGACCGGCGTACAGGCGAGCTGTATGGCTGCGCATCCACGGACAATCCCTATTACCGTGAAGCCGGGCAGCTGCGCTTCCCGGTTGATCAGCATCCCAAGAGCCTGGCCAGCCGGGCCGTGGAACTCGGCCAGATCATGCACTCGTTCATGAACCGGCCAAGCCAGGAAAAAAACATCCTCGACGAGCAGATCCTCCACCTGCTGGGGACCGATGGACTGCTTGTCGTTCCCATGGTCCACCGGAAACAGGTGCTGGGCGCCCTGATCATCGGAATCTTCAAGGACTCCTACCGGGCCCTGCTGTCCCACGCCACCCCGCTGCAGCTCCTGGCATCCCAGGCGGCGGCCAGCCTGTACATCGAACATCTCCATCGTGAAGAGGCCCAGCGGCTGATCAATGAGCGGCTGGAGGCGGCCGGCCTGGTGGCACGGAAAATTGCCCATGAAATCAACAATCCCCTGGCAATTCTCCGCAACTATATGAAGATACTGGATCTCAAGCTGGGCAAGGACCACCAGGTCCGGGAAGAACTCACCATCATTGACAGCGAGTTTGAGCGGATCGGGCAGATAACCGAGCAGCTGCGTGATCTCTCCGCTCCGAAATCGGTTCGCAACCAGCATGCTCTGGACCTGAACCGAACCCTTGAGGACATCATCAACCTGTTTCGCATGGTGCTTGACAGGGACCGGAACATCAGGATGGAATTCGACCCGGCCGACAAATTGCCCCCGGTTGTTTCCGATGCCAACGCCCTGCGCCAGGTTATGATCAACCTGTGTACCAACGCGGCCGACGCCATGCCCGATGGCGGTACCATCACCATTGCCACCCGGTCTGTGACCAGGGACGGTCGCGACTGGGTACAGATCACGATTACGGATACCGGCACCGGGATCGACGCCGCCATGCAGGATAAGATCTTTCATCCTGGTATCAGCAGCAAGGGCGGCGGCCATGCCGGCCTGGGCCTGGCCATAGTCCAGAAAATTATCCGGGACATGGGCGGAGAGCTGACATTTGAAACCTCGACGCAGGGCACTACATTTAGTATCACCCTGCCGGCCCAGCATACATGATATCCAGCATTCTGGAATAATTCTTATTTTTTTAACCTTTCGAATTTATTGTGTTTGAATAGTTTTGAAGGATTGTGCTATATATGTGAGCAGGTTCTCGAAAGAGAATATTTTCTTCAGGCACCGCTATGTTCCATTTTCTGGACACAGGCTCTGCTGATAAGAGAAATCTTCTCAGGAGGCTGAAACCAGAGTTACCGTATGTTGGCCCTGGCATAACTGAATGGCGTATCACATTCTGATAATCGATGATGAACCGCAATTCTGCATCAGCCTCAAGATGCTTCTTGAGGCGGACGGTTATGCAGTTGACGTGGCTCATTCCGGACAGGAAGCGCTCTTTTTTCTCGAGAAAAAATCCTTCCATGCCACCCTGCTCGATATCGGACTGCCAGACATCAGCGGCAATGAAATAGCCGCCCATATCTCCCATAATCATCCCAACACAGCCATTGTCATCCTCACCGGTATCGCCACCGTGGAAAACGCGGTGGAGGCCATGCGGCAAGGTGTGTACGATTATCTGCGTAAACCCTGTGATCCCGAACAACTGCTTAGAATCATCAGCCGCGCCATAGAACATAAGAAACTCCAGTCCGATCTCCGGGCCAGCGAACGGCGCTTCCGGCAGCTCTCCGAAGCCACCTGGGAGGGCATCTTCATTTACGAGGAAGGGTGCCTGCTCCTGGCCAACCAGCAGCTGTGCGAGATGTTTGGCTACAGCGAGGAAGAGCTGATTGGCGAACAGATCTTCAACATCCTCCTGGACCGCAACAGTATCCGGGCCATGCCCCTCCAGAAGACCGAGGATGCCCTCGGTCCCTTTGAAGCCAAAGGTATAAAAAAGGACGGTACCCGGTTTCCGGTGGAGATCCGGGTCAAGCATATCGACTACCAGGGCAAGACGGTACAGGTGGCGGCCATCCGTGATATCTCTGCTCGCCGGGAGGCGGAACAGAAGCGACTGGTACTGATGGAGAAGCTGGCCGATGCCAAACGCATGGAATCCCTTGGTCTCATGGCCGGATCCGTGGCCCATGACCTCAACAACATCCTGGCCGGCATCCTCACCTATCCGGAACTCCTGCTCCTCGACCTGGACGAGGATTTCAAGTACCGGGAGGAGATCGAGCTGATCCGCGATGCCGGTAAACGGGCGGCGGCGGTGGTCAACGACCTGCTCACTGTGGCCCGGGGCGCGACGTGCAAAAAGGAGGTGCACAACCTCAACGTCATCGTCTCGGGTTATGTCAACTCACCGGAATGCAGGGAGCTGACCAAGAGATACCCGGGCGTCACCATTGAAACCGAACTGGAGCAGAACCTCTGCAACACCCGGTGCTCGCCCATGCACGTCTCCAAGTCCATCATGAACCTGGTCACCAACGCGGCCGAGGCCCTGGAGGACAGAAAAGGCACGGTCCGGATACGCACCTGCAACATGCATGTCACCAAGCCCATCCGCGGCTACGAGACCGTCGAGCCGGGCCGCTACGTGGTCATCACCGTGGAGGACAACGGACCCGGGATCAAGAACGCCGATATCGAGCACATCTTCCAGCCCTTCTACTCCAAGAAGGTCATGGGCCGCAGCGGCACCGGACTGGGCCTGGCCGTGGTCTGGAACACGGTCCACGACCATGGTGGCTATGTGGACCTCGTCTCCAGTAAAAAGGGCACCTGCTTCACCCTCTACTTCCCGGCCACCAAGGAGCAGTTTGCCGCCGCGATCAAGGAATTTCCGCTCCAGGTCTGCACCGGCTCCGGTGAACGCATCCTGGTGGTGGACGACCAGAAAAGTCAGCGGGAAATCGCCCGCCGGCTCCTCACCCGTCTGGGATACAAGCCCTACGTGGTGAGCAGCGGCGAAGAGGCAGTGGAATTCATCAAAAGGGAGTCCGTGGATCTGGTCATGCTGGACATGATCATGGGACCGGGGTTGAACGGCTGCGAGACCTACCAGCGCATTGTCCAGCATGCCCCCGGGTTACGGGCCATCATCACCAGTGGCTACTCCAGTCCCGAAGATATCGAAAAAGCCAGGCACCTCGGCATCTCCCAGTTTATCAAGAAACCCTACTCCATGCAGGACCTCGGCCAAGCCCTGAAGCTTGAAATCGCGCAGTAAATCCCGTATTCTTCCCACCTGACAGCCTTGAACAGTCCATACCATGGTTTACAGCCATAAGGCACGAAAAGTTTTCTCGCAACCATCTCACTGATATTTCGAAGATAACCTTTCACAAGCACAGCCAGAACAAGAAGAACTGGACGTAGTTCCTGGCTCGCCCTGTGCCATTTCCGGACTGAACCCGTACCCATGTAAACCCGCCGGTGGCCTGCATGCCGGTTGTTTCCTTTAAGGACGTAAGGAGATATCGTGAAAAAATTCTTTATCCTGATTGCGGTCTTTTTCCGGTGGATCTGGAAGGTTCTGACCACCGGCCTGACTGTGCTCGGCAGTCTGCTGACGCTGGGGCTCGTCTTTCTGCTTATCAGCGCCCTCTTCTACCATCCGGTCAGCGAGGTACCGGTGGACGCCGCCCTGATAGTGCGTCCCGAGGGCAAGATCGTGGAAAAGAAATCGCTGATCGACCCCCTGGGCCGGATCTTTGGCCTCATGGTCGACGGGCCCATGCAGGGAGAAACCCTGCTCCAGGACATACTCGATACCATCAATTCGGCTGCCATCGACGACCGGATCCAGGCCATGGTGCTCGATACCAGTGCTTTGGAGCAGGCCAGTTTCAACCAGCTGCGCACCATCGGCCTGGCCATAGAACGGTTCAGGGACACCGGCAAGATAGTGATCGCCCGTGGGCCCAGCTATTCCCAGGCCCAGTATTACCTGGCCTCCTGGGCCGATGAAGTCTATCTCAACCCCATGGGCAGTGTGGAACTGCGCGGTTTCGGGGTCTTCAGGCTCTATATGCGCGACCTGCTCGACCGGCTCCGGGTCAGCCTCCACATCTTCAAGGTCGGCTCCTACAAGTCAGCGGTGGAACCGTTTATCCGTAACGACATGTCACCCGAGGCCCGGGAGGCCAACCGGTTCTGGCTGGCCAATATCTGGAATCAGTTCACCTCTGATATCGCCAGTCACAGGAAATTTGGCCCGGTCCATCTCGACGACATCGTCAACCACCTGCCCGACTACCTGCAGAGCGCCGGCGGCGACAGTGCCAAAATGGCCGTGGACACAGGGCTGGTGGACGGCCTGAAGACAGAAGAGGAGCTGGAACAGTATCTCCGCGACCTGGTCGGGCCGGCAGAAGATGGCTCCGGGTTCCGCCGGATTTCTTTTCGCGAGTACCTCAGCACCCTGGCACCCTCCTACACCAGAGCCGAATCCGACCAGGACAGGATTGCGCTCATCATCGCCCAGGGCAGCATCGTCTACGGAAACGGGACCCCGGACCAGATCAGCGCCGATGATCTTATCGCCCAGATACGTTCAGCCCACCGCGACCGGAGTGTTCGCGCCCTGGTGCTGCGCATCGACAGCGGTGGCGGCAGTGCCTTTGCTTCGGAACTCATCCGCCAGGAACTGCAGCGCTTCCAGGATACCGGCAGGCCCCTGGTCGTTTCCATGGGTTCCATGGCTGCCTCCGGGGCCTACTGGCTGGCTGCCGGGGCCGATCATATCGTGGCCTCGCCGGTCACCCTGACCGGATCCATCGGCGTGTTCGGGGCCATGGCGACCCTGGAAAACAGCCTGGAGCGTATCGGAGTCCACAGCGACGGTACCGGTACCACCCGCCTGGCCGGGGGCGCAAACCTGGTCCGTCCCCTGGCCCCGGAGGTTGCCCGCTCCATCCAGCTCGGGGTGGAACATACCTATAGCCGCTTCCTCGATATTGTCGGTCAGGGACGGGGCATGGAACCGGACGAGGTGGAAAAAATTGCCGAGGGCCGTGTCTGGGACGGAAAGACCGCCCTGGAGCTGAACCTGGTGGACAGTCTCGGTACCCTGAGCGATGCCATGGACCAGGCGGCTCGGCTTGCGGAACTGACAGAGTACAGCGGTGTCTATGTCCAGCCGCCGGGGACCTCTCTCCAGCGGCTTCTCCAGCGGTTTGGCCGGCAGACCAGCCTTCTGGGAAGCGCAGCCGCCATTTTTCCGACTTCAACCGGCGAGACCCGCAGCGCCCGGAGCCACATGGAGCTTCTCCTGAATCGAAAAGATCCCCGGGCCATCTATGCCCTGTGCCTGGTTCCTGGACAAGAGCTGATGAATTGAGCCCACGCACTCCGGTGTTTTTTTCGTGCCATCCTCCCTGCGATGAAGAGACACCTCCTTCGATCGGCAGGATGGACCTGCTCCAGGAACCATTCCGGCCAGGTACCGGCTATTTGGACGTTTTGTTTTAAGGATATCAAATGGAAACCGACACCATATCTCTGCTATGGCATCAGCTTGGCTGGCCGCTGGTGCGCCTGATCATCTTCATATCCATCGGGTTGCTGGTAGCCAATTTCATCGAAGCCCTGAACTGGACCAGGAAAATGGCTGTCCTGGCCCGGCCCCTGACCCGGTTCGGCCGCCTGTCCAATATTACCGGCGCCTCCTTTTCCATGGCGTTCTTTTCAGGGGTTGCCGCCAACACCATGCTGGCCGAGGCCTACGAGAAACATGAAATCAGCAAAAAAGAGCTGGTGCTGGCCAACCTGTTCAACAGTCTGCCCACCTATTTCCTCCACCTGCCAACCACCTTTTTCATCACCGCTCCGTTGCTTAAAAGTGCTGCTTTTCTCTATATGGGCCTCACTCTGGCAGCCGCGATTCTCCGTACCCTGGTCATTACTGTTGTCAGTCATTTTCTTCTCCAGGGCGAAGGGATGGGCAGTGATTCGGCCTCCTCGGCAAAAGCCAGTGAGCAATCGGTCAAAAATGCCTGGGAACGGACCTGGAAACGGTTCAAGCGGAGGATACGCAAAATCATTCGCTATACGATTCCCATCTATATTGTCTTTTTCCTCCTCAACCGGGTCGGTCTGTTCACTGCCCTGGAGGAGTTCATGGCCGCCCATCTCTCCTTTCTTGCCTGGCTCTCCCCCAGGCCATGTCCATAGTCGCCCTGCATATCGCGGCTGAATTCACCGCCGGCCTGGCGGCCGCAGGCGCCCTGCTCCAGGACGGGGTCCTCGGGGCCAGGGAGGTCGTCCTGGCCCTGCTGGTCGGCAATGTTCTCTCGTCACCGGTCCGTGCGGTCCGCCACCAGTTTCCCTATTATGCAGGAATTTTCCAGCCCCGGCTGGCCATGCAGCTCATCCTCTATAGCCAGAGCTTCAGGACTCTGAGCATTATCGGGGTGGCGATCATCTACTACTTTCTCAGCGCTACCTGATACCCGGCCGGTGACGCTCTGCTTTTTTGACAGTCTCCGGTATGTTTCTTTAAAGCTGTGTGGTATACTTCCGTCTGACTGGAGGATACCTGTACCTGCGAAACAGAGAGGGAGGAAGCAGTGGAAAAAAAGATACTCGTGGCCATTGACGGCTCTGTCTACAGTTCCAACAGTCTCGACTACCTGATCAAGCAGTTCGCCAATGACAAGGATATCTGCGTGCATCTGCTCAGCATTATTTCCTCTGCCGGCAAGGACGACAACTGGATGTTCGAGGTGGATTCCCTGCGCCAGCACTCCCCTCCGAACATCGCAGAAAAGCGGTGGCAGAAAAATATCTCAAGGATGCAAAGTCCCGCCTGATACGAAACGGCATGGAGGAATCCCAGATCAGTTTCGAAGCCCTGATCACTACCTCCAGCATCGCCACCGCCATCCACCACTACGCCGTCCACGGTCTCTACGACAGCCTGCTGGTGGGCCGACGCGGTATGGGTATGATGGGTGAGATGCTCATGGGCAGCGTCTCGTCCTACCTGGTAAAAAAATGCCACGAGGTTCCACTGTGGATCATTGATGGCGAAGTGACCTCCCGCCGTTTCCTCCTTGCGGTCCACAGTGTTCCCGCATCCCTGCTGGCTGCCGATCACCTGGCCTTTTTCATCCGCTCAAATCCTGGCGCCGAGGTTCTGCTCTACCATTCCAGCGCCCTTTTCAGCACCAAGGGCAAACCCAGACTGGAAGACTTTCACAAGCAATGGGGAAAAGAGTGGTGTGACAAGTACCTGGACCTGGACGATCATCTCTTCCAGGCCCACACTCAAATACTCGTGGAGGGCGGTGTGCCGAAGGAACGGATTACCCGCCTGCCCACAGGCGCCGACCTGGAGGCCAGCCACGACCTGCTGCGCAAGGCCCGAAAGCATCGCTGCGGCACCATTGTTCTTGGACGCCGGGGCCGCGACGCCAGCAAGGGCCTCCTGGGCGGTGTCTCGGACCGAACCCTGCAGCAAGCCGAAAACATGGCCGTCTGGCTGGTGGGATAAAATTATTGCACCATTCCCGCAGCAGGAAAACGGTACCAATGCCAGGTAGTGCCTGTCCAGAAATGAGGATTTTCGTTCGAGATCAGGTAAGCGAAGACTCCGAGGAATGCGAAAAAAATAAGCGCAGGCATATGTGTAATATTCCGAGCATTATTTTTTGAGCATGACGCAGAGATCGGGCGAGGTAAGCGAGCCTGCGAGACTCCGAAATACCATTTCTGGACAGGCACCAGGTAACCATCTTCCGTCCTGGCACGTAGGCGCAGAACACCCAGGGTGATGGCATGTCACACCAATGAGGTAGCGCGGGAATCGGTCATGGCTTTGTTTCTGATTTCAGGACAATACCGGCCAGCCGATCCGGGCCGAGATATTTTTCTGCCAGTCCGGCAAGTTCCTCAGGTCTTATGCTGGCGAAATCCTTCTGGATACTCAATGGCCACTGCAGTTGTTCCGGATGGCGGTCCGAGAGCACCAGAACCGACTCCAGCCAGTAGCGGTTGGTACGCATCATGTCGCGGATGGAGGTCAAGGTGGGCTTGAGGGCCCGCTGCAGTTCTTCGGCCGAGACTCCCTGGCGGGCAATATCCGCTCCGACCTGCTCCATCCGTTTAAGCAGTATATCTGCCCGGGCCGGATCCACGATGATCATACTGCGAAGCACCCCGTACCCCGGATCAACGCGGCTGGAACGGTTGTATACCACCGGCGAATAGGTGGCACCCAGTTTTTCCCGGACCTCACGGCGCAACCTGTCACTGAGAATCGATGCCAGAATACTGAGCCGCCTGGTCCTGGAAATATCCCAGAAATCATCTGTTTCCCAGGCAGCGACCACCAGGGCCTTCTCGGTCTCGGTCTGCACGGTACGACGCAGAGTTTTTCCTGCCGGGAAGGCAATATGTTCGCCCTTTGCCCCGGGCTCGAGGGTTCGCCTGGACGCGCCGAAATACTTTGAAACAAGGGCGACCACCTCTTCGGGGTCCACATCACCGACCACAGAAATTTCCAGCCTGGCCCCGGCAAGGATCGGACGGAGCCACTCTTCCACCTCTTTCAGGGTCAAGGCCATGAACTTCTTCCGGTCCACCATGCCATAGCGCTGGTTACCTCCGGCAAGAAACACCTCGCCAACCAGCTGCATCATGCCTTCGACCGAGCTCTCCATCTGATCATACATCTGCCTGAACCGGTCCATGGACAGCCGATACGCTTCTGCCCGGAAACCTGGATCCTCCAGCTGCGCCTGGACCAGTTGCAGGAGCAGTTCCAGTTCCTGACTGAGCGCCTTGCCGCTGATCCGAAAACTTTCCTCGCCCACCTGGAAGCGGATTTCGGCACTACGCCCTGCCAGGGCCCTGGCAAGCTGCTCCCGCGTCATACGCCCAAGCCCGCTCTCCGACACCACGCTCTCTGCCAGACGATCCAGTCCGGGAGTCGGCACTGCCAGACGGCCGTCGCCAAAACTGACCACCATACGCACTTCTCCGGGCTCAAAATCGGTCTTCTTCACATGCAGACGGGTCCCATCACCAAAAACCCATGTTTCAGCGTCAATCTGCCCGTGCACCGTGTGGCCGATCACCCTGCCCTGCTCCTTCCGGGGCGAAAGATAGGGGAAAGCAGAAGCCTCTTCCTCTACCCATGGGGACACGGCTGCTGAAAGCGCTGCATTGTATGTGCGCAGAATCTGCTGTTCCGGAGCTTCCCTGCCCTGGCCCAGATCAGCATTGCCAAGGACCTCGATCAATCGGTTATCACGATTCCACAGATCCCTGAAGGCCTGATTGATCTCTTCCAGGGTCATTTTTTTGAGCAGGGCGCCATAGAGCTGCTTTTCCTGCTCCGGTGACTTGAATACCTGATTATCATTGAGATGATCCACGAGCTGTGAGGCCAGCTCACTGCTTCTCCGGCTGGCCCTGGTCTGCACCTGCTTGTGCAGATCAGCCATGATCTCCCGTTGCACCCGTTCCAGTTCAGCCGGGGTAAAACCGTATTCCAGGGCCTGCTTGAGGGTGGAGGTAAGCAAGGCCAGAGACTTTTCCCACTGGTCACCGTCGGTCACAGCGCGCAGCGTGGTGTATCCCACCCGTTGAAGCAGCGCCCCGTAATAGGCCTGGGCACTGGTCAGCGGACTGTCCGGCCGGGCTGTCAGCACCTCCAGCCGGTTGTTCAGGATGGCCGTTGCCACGTATCTGGAAAAGAATTTCTCTTCCCACTCCCGGGTATCCGGTTCCGGATTCCTGTCCCAGACGCTTTCCAGATAAATCTGGGTTGCCCCGAGTTCCGGCTCATGCAGGTAGAACACCTCAGTCCCCTTGCGGGCCACCTTGCCGAAGTCCGGGCACTGCGGCAGTACCTCAGCTGCCTGCAGGCCAGAGAGCTGCTCACGGAGCATGACATCAACCCGGTCGGGATTCATATCTCCAACCACAACCAGGATCATATTTTCCGGCCGATACCAGGCATCGTAGTAAGCCCTGAGCAACCTGCTGTCAGCAGCCAGCAAGGTCTCTTCCGTGCCGATGATATCGCGCTTGGCAATCCGGGTTCCGGCAAAGGTAAAATGCATCCGTGCCCGGGCGGCCCTGGACCGGGCAGAATCCCTGGCCCGTTTTTCCGCCAGAATAATTCCCCGCTCCCGGTCCACCTCCTCTTCAAGCAGGAGGGCGCCGCGGGCATAGTCGGCCATGATCAGGAGCCCTTCACTGATCCGCTTTTCACTGTTGTCGGGCAACACCAGTTTGTAGACCGTCTCGCCGTAACTGGTATGGGCATTGGTATCGGCACCGAACTCCATACCCACGGACTGGAGATATTCGACCAGGGTGCCAGGGGGAAAATGGGTGGTACCATTAAACAGCATATGCTCCAGGAAATGGGCCAGACCACGCTGCTCATCCGTTTCATTGACTGAACCGGCCTGAACGTCAAGATACATGGCCACCCGGCCCCGGGGCTCCCGGTTCTCCATAAGCACGTAGCGCAGCCCGTTTTGCAGGGTGCCGAAGCGAAGGGTCGGATCCGGCTGCAGATCACTGGCATCCTGGGGCCAGCCCTTGCTGATACAGGACAGCGGGGGTTCTCCGGCATACCCCAGCAGTCCGGCCCCACCGCCAAGGACAAGCAAAAGGGTGGCAAGCAGCGTACAATACGAATATATAACGGGTTTGATATGTCTCATAATGATCAACAAGAGGTTTATTTGAAAGTCTCGTCCCACCCTTTAGGGGGACAACAGCTTTCATGTTTCGTTATGCAGGCCGTGGGAGCCTGCATGGCTGGACCAGGTAAGCGACCGAAGGGAGACTCCGGGTTTCAGCACTGTCCAGCCACAACCGATAGCGAAGACTTCGAACCATGAAAATCACCCTGGCAACACCTTGCCCTGGGGCGATTTTCGGATAAACCAGCATGGCTGGACCATATTTCGATACGTCCCAGCCACAACAACCTAGGAAAATCACGATGGAATTATCAAAACTTGCAGTGATTTTCGGATAAAATATTTCCATCAAACAGCCTATAGAATATACTTCCCGGTGGCAAGATGAATCTCAAAGGAAAAAACGGCCTGGTCCTGGGTGCTTCCCGGGGTATAGGCCTGGCAATCGGTCGGACGCTGGCCGATTGTGGCGTCCGCCTGGCCCTCATATACCACGACTGGCCCGAATCCTCGGCCCGGATGATCAAGGAGTTCACGGCCCGGCAGGAGGGTCACCTGTTCCTGCAGGTCGACCTGCGCAGCCCTGAAGCCGTGGAGGAGATGGCACAGCGGCTGGCCGGAGAATTCGGTAGCCTGGAGGTGCTGATCAACAATATCGAGCGCGGCGGCATGCCGGCGGTCCACGGCGCCTACACCCGGCCGGTCAACCGGGACCAGTGGCAACTGGAAATGGATACCACCCTGCACGCCAAGCACCTGGTGTTCAACAGCTGCCTGCCCCTGCTCCAGCGGGCTGACAAGGCAGCGGTGGTCAACATCTCCTCCATTGCCGCCATAACCGGCCGCTCAGGACCGGCCGGCCTTGTCTTCAGCGACGGCTACAGTGCCGCCAACCGGGGAGTGGCCGCTCTCACCCGGACCTGGGCCAGGCTGGGAGCACCGTCCGTGCGGGTCAACGAGCTGATGCTCGGCCTCATCGACAGCCGGCACGGTCGGGGGACCAGGGGCTGGAACGAGGCCTTGAGCAAAGCGCAGAAGCAGGCCCTGCTGGACCATACCCTGGTGGGCCGAACCGGCACACCGGAGGAGGTGGCCCGGGCGGTTCTTTTTCTCGTGGAGGCTGATTTCATGACCGGCGCGACCCTGCGGCTGGACGGTGGCTTTGTCCTGGGCGGAGAACAGGTACCCCCCATTCCCGATGGCATTATCTGATTTTTTTATGTGATTACCACTGAAATTCAGCCACCGATGGATGAAGGTGTCGGGCCTCACTTGTTTCACGGGTGTCTGTGGCCTGGATGGCCACAGTCAAGCTCCCAGGGACGGGTTTATGGCGTCCCGTGAAACAAGTGAGGGCGACACCGGTTTCAATGCCAAAGATTGATGGTAATCAGATTTTTTTTATTACGGACTAAAACGGCTCCAGGACAACCCGCCGGCCGTGTCCGTCAACACCATCTGGCGATGGCGGATATGGATGAAAACCCATCGCCCTTTCCGGATCAATGCTCGACAAGAACGCTGCCCTTGCCACGGTCCTGGCCCGGTGCCGGAAACTTGATCCGGGCCAGGCCATTGAACTGCTGACCTGGAAAAAGGATAGGTCTGTACGCATCATCCGCCTGGAGGACGGGCGATTGCGGGTGGAGGAACGGGGCTTTGAGAGACAGGATTTCGTGGTACAGGCCGACAAGCTCAAAAAACTGCTGCGGACCCTCATCAAACGGGAATTCCCACGCAGCCACAAGATCCGCATGACCATCCATGGTGCGTAAGATCATCCACATCGACATGGACGCCTTCTACGCCTCGGTGGAACAGCGGGACAACCCGGCTCTGCGCGGCCGGCCAGTGGTGGTGGGTGGCGACCCCCACGGCCGCGGGGTGGTGGCGGCCTGCTCCTACGAGGCACGCCGCTTCGGCATCCATTCGGCCATGAGCTGCGCCAGGGCGGCTCGTCTCTGTCCCGAAGCGGTCTTCGTCAGGCCGCGCCGGGAGCGCTACCAGGAGATATCGGCCCGAATCATGGCAATATTCCATGAATACACCGACCTGGTGGAGCCGCTCTCCCTGGACGAGGCCTTCCTCGACATCACCTGCAACCGCAAAAACATTCCCTCGGCCACCTGGGTCGCCGAAGCCATCCGCCGCGATATCGCGGCCCGAACAGGACTCACGGCGTCGGCCGGTGTCTCATGCAACAAGTTCCTGGCCAAGGTGGCCTCGGACTGTAACAAGCCCGACGGGATCACCGTGGTGACCCCGGAACAGGCCCTGCCTTTCATCAGGAGCCTGGATATCGGTAAATTCTACGGGGTTGGCCGGGTCACGAAGAAAAAGATGCATGCCCTGGGTATCCGGACAGGAGACGATCTGCGGAGGTTGAGCCGGGACGAACTGGTGGCCCATTTTGGCAAATCAGGGCTGTTTTTCCATGATATCGTCCGGGGTATCGACCCCAGACCAGTGTGCCCGGTTCGGGAGCGGAAATCCCTGGGCACCGAGACGACCCTGAAAACCGATACCGGAGATCCGGACCTGATGCTGGAGTTACTGGCCGAACAGGCCAGGCAGGTGGCTGCTGCCCTGCAGGAAAAGAAATGCATGGGCCGGACCATCACCCTCAAGCTCCGCTACCATGACTTCACCACCATCACCCGCTCCAGAACCCTGGGTCAGCCCACGGACCTGGCCGAAGAGATCCTCCCGGTAATCCAGATCCTGCTCAAGGCCACCGATGCCGGGCGCCAGAAGGTGCGGTTGCTCGGCATCACGGTCTCCAACCTTGTCTCCAGCGAAAATGGCGCCCCGCGGGGCCGGCAGCTCGTTCTCCCCTTCTGCGGCCCGATAGAAAAGAAAAAGCCGGGGAGCAGCAGCTCCTCGGCTTCATGGACCCAGTAACAGGGACGAGGTCCCGGGGCGGGACGGACTCAGATATCCAGGGCCCAGTCCGGGATGCGGTGCAGGATGTAATTGGAAACAGCCTCTTTTTCCTCTGTTTTCTTCACCGGACCGACCGCTTCCATCACCTCGTCGAAATCAAACCAGCAGATCTCCCGATCATCGTGGTTGTAGACGGTGAGAATGCGATGGTTCGGTTCTTCGATGTCTTCTTCTTCCTGGATTGCGGCAACGATCTTGATTGCTTCCTCGTAGGGCAGAAAACGGATTTCTTCTTCCTGGCTCATGGTTTCCTCCTCCTCGGTTGTATACACGTAACCGCATACCTGCACAGACCACAATGAACACCCGGCTACGATTATCCAAGCAGGACCGGACTTTCAGATGATCTCATGTTAGCCAGCGGTGGCAAAAGAAAGGGGCGAGAAGAAAAAATCCACTCGCCCCTTGACTCATGTCCTGCCGGAACAATCAGGCTGGTTTGACTACAGCTCCGGAGCGGATGCAACGGGTGCAGGCGCGTACACGAACGGTGCTGCCATTCTTGGTAACCATCCGAACTTTCTGCAGATTCGGCAGCCAGCGACGACGGGTCTTGTTATGGGCATGGCTGACGTTGTTTCCGGTGGCCGGACCTTTTCCACAAATATCGCATACTCGTGACATGATATATTCTCCTCACAAAGGGTTGTTTCTGTGTGAAACAGGTATTTATACCCTGCAAGGAGAAAAAAGCAAGTTCTTTTCCTTGCAGACCGTTTTTTCCGTCCTGAATCCGTGACGGAAAATTATTGTTTCCTTGTTGTCTACCCTAGAATAACAACCAAAAAGGAAAGACAACCTGGAGTCTACGCTTACCTGTGTATACGACGAAATTCCAGCTTCACAGATTCAGGGCCTCTGCAGCAATAAAAAAATCCGCTTGACGGACCCGGCCACCGCAAGGTACCACAAAGTCGGAATGATACAGTATACTGGCGTTTTACACGATGCAATATACCGTGAATCCGGTATTCAATTATGGTTCTTCCTGGCATATAAGGGTAAGCAGGAGGTAATTATGAAAGACGTAAGCCAACATCACAACTGTATTAAATCAGGATTACCCATATCCAATCCTTCGGTGTGCCGCATGTGCCGACGGTCCTGCCGTTATGCCGGTAGCCGCGGGAAAAGATATCCTGCCAGCCAGACAGCGAAATCCACCCGTAGAACGGTGGCTCACTGAGCAGGGCGGGAAACCGGGGGTTGTACGTTGCCAGACAATCCTCCCGGCCATGCCAGGCCGGAACCTGAGTTATGCAGGACCAGGTCGGAAGTTGCCCCGACAAGTTTATCCTCCTTGAACCAATGCCTCTCATTCGATGAATTTTGGCTTGGAATAATTACCTCCCAACCTCCTCCTCTACCACAGGTCCCGAAAAGATCCGGGGCCTGTGGTGATTCTTGCACTCCCGAACGCGTCTGGTTATATCTGAATCGATCTCTCTCTTAACTCCTCCACCGAACCACGAGCCATGCTGAGCAGCCTGCGCGGTAAACTCATCTTCATCTTTGTCGCCCTCACCGTCTCGGTGGTTATCATCAGCAGTGGCTATGCCCGTTACAAGCAGCGCCAGTTCGCTCTGGACCGGGCCAAGGAACGGGCCCTGGTGGACCTGGAACTGATGGAGAGCGATATCCAGTCCGTACTCCAGTGGGTGATGCGCGACCTGCTTGTCCTGCGGGACATGCCCAATTTGCAGAATTTTCTAAACGCCACTTCCATGCAGCAGCGCCACATGGCCCTGCGCGAGCTGGGTGAAGAATTCCTGGCCCTGGCCAGGAATCATACGATCTTCCAGCAGATACGCTTTCTCGACAACCGCGGTTTCGAGGTCATTCGGGTCAATGTCAAGGGCAGGAAGACCTGGCTGACCCCACCGGATCAGCTTCAGGACAAGAGCGGCCGCTACTATTTCCGGGAGGCCATCCATCTGCCGCCGGGCAAGGTCTACATCTCCCCCATGGACCTCAACGTGGAAAAGGGTCAGATCGAACGCCCCATTGTCCCGGTCATCCGTTATGCCACCCCGGTGGTGGATCGTCATGGCCAGAAACGCGGCGTCCTGGTTCTCAACGTCTTCGGCTCGGTCTTCCTGGACCTGCTGACCGAGCAGCAGAACACTGCCCCGCGGGGCGAACAGTACTTTCTGCTCAACAAGGACGGTTACTTTCTCTTCCATCCGGACCGTTCCAAGATCTTTGGCTTCATGCTCGGCACCAACGAGACCCTGTTCCGTTACGAGCCCGAACTGGAACAGTGGATAGCGGGCAACATCAGCGGCCTCACCATACGCAAGAGCCGGGAGACCTATAAACAGACCCTCTACGCCTTCAAGCGTATCAACCTGGCCACCTCGATCAACTCGGTGGCCCATGCCAGCCATGACTCCCTCGGGGTCACCTACCCGGGCAGGAACGAGAGATACTGGGTCCTGCTGACCACAGTGGACGATGCCAACCTGTTAATGGGCTTCAACGAGTACGTCCAGTCGTTCATGCCCTTTACCATCCTGCTCATCGTCATCTGCGTCGCCATGGCCGTCCTGGTGGCCTGGAACTGCTCTCGACCCATCGAGTCCCTGGCCAGGGCCGCCGGACGGATCCAGCGGGGAGACCTGTCGGCCCGGGCCCAGGTGTATACCAGTGATGACATGGGGCGGTTTGGCAAGCTCTTCAACGAGATGGCTGCCAAGCTCGAGCAGACCATCCGCAAACTTCGTCTCTCGGAGACCAAGTACCGGCAGATTTTTGAAAATTCCCGCGACTGCATCTTTGTCACCGATACCATGTGCAATATCGTCGACATCAACGAGGCGGGCCGCTGCCTGCTCGGTATCGACCGACAAGGCTCCACGGGTCAGCTCACCCTGGGCTGCTGCCAGTCCCACCCGGACAAAGGCGACAGACAGCCGGCCATCCTCGATGCGATCCGTGACAAGGGCTATGTCAGGAACTACGAAACCTGGCTGGTCCGGGCCGACGGTACCACCAGGCTCTGCCTGATGACCGCCACCGCACGCTACGATGACTCGGGCAGCCTGATCGGCTACGAGGGAATCCTCAGGGACGTGACCGAGGAGAAAAAACGGCAGGAGGAAAAACTCCACTTCCACAAGAAGCTGCAGGAGGAAATCGTCCTGGCGGAAGAACGGGAACGGCGGTATATCGGCCAGATCCTCCACGAGGAAATGGCCCAGAACCTGGCTCTCGTCAACCTCAAGCTCCAGGAGACGGAAAAACAGATCCGCCACCGGCCCGGGGACGCGGGTGACAGTGGGATCAGCGAGCTGCTCGGGGAAATCCGCGAGGTCATCAACCTGATGATCCGCCAGATCCGGACCATGATCTTTGACCTCTACCCCACCGTCCTTGACACCCAGGGACTGGTACCGGCCATGCTCTGGTACACCGACAACTTCACCCGAAGGACCGGGATCAACGTCTCGGTGTATGGCCCTCCTGGAGAGCTGGGTCTTTCCGAGTCACAGAAGATCTACCTGTTCCGCTCTTTCAAGGAACTCCTCCACAATGCCTGGAAGCATGCCGAGACTAAAGAAATTGTTGCAACCCTGCAAAAAAAGGACAATCATGTCCGACTGACAGTGGATGATGAGGGTCGGGGCTTTGATCCGAGCAGCCTGAAATCGGCCGAACCCGAACTCCAGGGCATCGGCCTCATCTCCATTCGCGAATGGATCACGGCCATGGGCGGTACTTTTTCAGTGGAATCCGAACCAGGCAAGGGTACGCGGATCGTCATTGATATCCCTCTGAGCACAGACAATCACTTGACATGATTTCCACTTTTCTTGCAGACGACCACCAGCTTTTCCGCCAGGGACTGCGAACCCTGCTGGAATCCACCGAAGATATCAAGGTGGTGGGAGAGGCCAGTGACGGCCAGCAGTCCCTCGCCCTGATCGAAGAGCTCCAGCCCGACGTGGCCGTGCTCGATATCGCCATGCCCGGCCTGACCGGCATTGAGGTCGCCAAACGGCTGACCAGAGTTGCCCCGGATACCCGGACCCTGATCCTGACCATGCATGCTGACTGTTTCTTCGCAGTCGAAGCGCTCAAGGCCTCGGCGCTTGGCTTCATGCTCAAAGAAGAGAGCTTTGACATGCTGATCGGCGCCATCCGTACCGTGGCCGCCGGCGAGATGTTTGTCTCCCCCACCCTGGAGACCCCGGTCCTCAGGGAGTTTATCAACATGGCCCGCCATTCCTCCGATGGTTCCGGCAACATCCTCACCGAGCGGGAACGCGAAATTCTCCAGCTGGTAGCCGAGGGCATGACCAACCAGGAGATCGCCTCCAAGCTCTGCATCTCCACCTCCACGGTGGATACCCACCGCAAGAACATCATGGCCAAGCTCGACATCCACTCGGTGGCCGGGCTGGTCAAGTACGCCATCCGCCACAAAATCGTTACCCTCTAACACCCATGCAGGCTCGCACGGCCTGGACAACGAAACATGAAAGCTGCTGTCCCCCTGCAGGGTGGGACTTTTCCTGAGCCGGGAGTCCTTCGGGGGTTCATCATCTGACTGCGGACCTCACCGTCCCTCTCACCCGCATAAAATAATCTGATTACCACTGAAATTCAGCCTTCGATGGATAAAGGTGTCGGGCTTGCTTGTTGCACGGGTGTCTGTGGCCTGGATGGCCACAGTCAAGCCCCCAGGGACGGGTTTATGGCGTCCCGTGAAACAAGCGAGGCCGACACCGGTTTCAATGCTGAAGATTGATGGTAATCACATAAAAAAAACGCCCTGCCGGCAAAAAACCGACAGGGCGCTCTCAGGGATTCAACTACTCCCTTTCAGGGTGCCTACTTCTGCATGGCAGCAGGTTTCACCCCGTCTTTGGCCATCTGCTTGACCATATTGTTCATCATCTCAAGATGCTTCTTGGGATCCAGGGTTCCGTCGGTGCTGACCTTCTTCCAGAGCTCCTTCTCGCTCATGTTCTGATGGCAGCCCATACAGGTACCGGCCCGGAGGAAGTTATCCAGCTCCTCCTTATTGAAGGCCCGGGAAAGCGGCCAGTGGGTACCGACAGTGGCAAGCTGGGTACCATCCCGGTCAACAATCTGGGACCAGTCGAATTTCAACTTGGGAATGGCCGGAATCTGGACCTTGTAGTTCTTCGGAATCGGCTTGCCGGTTTTGGCATCGACGAGATCCTCAACAATGTTCTCGCTCTGCCGATAGCCGAAGGCACCGCCTCCAAGTCCCAGTCCCGCGACCTTGGGATTGGCATGGCAGGACTCGCAGGTCCGGGCCTTACGCTGGGCTGTATGAGGCTGGACCGGAGCCATATCAATGGCCAGCGGGACATGCTTCTGACCGAGCTGAGCGGCCTCGTCCGGGGCCATGGCAATCTCGTTGTTGACCAGGGTCTCACCCTTCTCGTTGATAACCGTGTAGGTTACCTGGCAACCCGGCATGAGCGGGGTTACCCGGCCTTCACCACCGATACCGAGGACAGGATCCTCCCAGCGCAGGTAGGAACGTTTTTCCATGGGCTTGCCGGCGCTCTTGATACCACCGGTTCCCAGGACAGACTCGGCGGTCTGACCGTTCTTCTTCTGTGCATTACCAGAAGCTACCCAGTCGATACCCTGGCGCGGCTTGCCATCCTTGGGCGAGTAGTTGACCTGGACATGGCAACCGTAACACTGCGGAACCCAGGAGGCGTGGCAGGCATAACATTCCATCTTGTCCATGTGCTTGGACACCGAGGACATGGCGACCTCGGCCGACGGATCCTTCCACTTATTCTCCAGCTGCAGGTTCTTGAGTACCGGAACCTCGAAGTCGTTACCGGTGGCCGAGTGGACGATGACCTTGTTGCCACGGCGGACAACGTTGCCGATGGGGTTACCGCGGGCGGTCAGAACAAAGCCGTCCTCGGGATCGTACTTGGTACCGAACTGCATACCTGGAATCAGACGCTGCTCGGCCACGCCACGGGGCTTGGGATCGAGCTTCTTGCCGAACTCGTCACCGTAGCCAACGGGCAGTTCCCAGGGATATTTGTCCGGACGGCCATGGCAGTCCGTACACTCGATTTCCACCTGGCCCATGGTGGTGCCATGAATGTTGCCATCACCATGCACGTCGATGGACGTATGACAGTCCTGACAGAGCAGGCCACCCTTGGGGTTGCCCTCCCGGCTCTGCACCTGATGGTGCAGGTCGTCGGAGATGAAGAGGTATTTCTTGGTATGCAGTTTCGGCTGGGTCTTGCCGTTCTTGTCATAGGGCGAGCCGTACGGGAACTCCATCAGACCCTGATAGGAGACACCGATCCGTTTGCCGCGATTATGGCAGGAGTTACAGGACTCCACCGGGATACCGCCGGTCTTGCGGGTACCGACGATCTCGTGCTTGAGCATATGACCGGGCTTGGTCTTGTCGATGGATTTGTCGTTCCCCTCGTAGAGGCCCTCGTTGCCATAGAGGATATGACAGGCCGAGCAGCCCATACCACGGTAATCACCGCGTTTTTCACGTCCGCGGACACCGATGTGGCACCGCTGGCAGTCGTGACGCTGATAGGTGAGAGCCGCCTTCTTGGGATCCTTGTTGATCTCCTCCAGGGTCGGCTGGGGCAGCATTTTGAGGCTGGTGGGATACTGATCCGGATACATGGCGATCTGCTCGCGCATGTACTCCTTGTAGGTCTCGGTACCGGAAATCGGTTCCTGACCGTCAATATCCTCGGTATCGTAGTTACCATAGGGATTCTTGAAATTCTGAACCTCCTCGAAGCCCCACGTGTGCAGATTACCCGAGATCTTGCCGGCCTCGGTGTTCATCAGGGACTGCTTGGTCCGGTAGACGTAACCGGGATGACAGGCCCCACAGGTGTTTTCCGCGATCCAGATGGAACCAGGATCCGGATAGAAATCCTTGGGGCCGGGCGCCATCCGCAGGGTTGCCGGAATTCCCTTGTGGGCCTCTTCCTTTTTGGTGGCCTTGGGATTGCCACCATGACACATGACGCATCCGTCAGGATCGCCATGCTGGGCACCATTCATCTTGATGGTGCGCATCATTTCGTGATCCGCCGGCTTGATATCGGACAGGCCTGCATGACACTCCTTGGTCGAGCAGCCTCCACCGGCGTACGCTGCTGACCCGGCCGCGAAAACAAGACCAAAGGCCAGCATGCAACAAACTTTTTTCCTTGCCATTTCTTCAAGTCCTCCTTTTTGAAAACAGCAACTCCAGTAGAAAAAACCTTTTTTCGCTTCTTTCCCTGTCTCACCTCCTTTTTGTTCTCTTTCTGATTGGCTACGCCGGCCACCGGGACGTGCGGCCTGGCGGAAACGGGCGGAAGAACCAAAGGGGTTATTCTTCCCGGTTGATAATGGGAATGGCTCCCTTGAGCATGAGGGTATAGACGAGCAGGCCAAAAGCCCACACACCCACGCAGACCAGGAGTTCGTTCACCGAGGGAACGTACTGGACAAAGTCGCCCAGGGTGGTCGGGATAAAGGCCGGAATAACAAAGCCAAGCCCCTTTTCCGTCCAGATACCGACAATGATCATCATACAGGCGACGATCAGGACCCCCTGGTTACGGCGGGCCGGAGAAAGGAGAAGGATGGCCGCCGCGACATTGAGACCAAGGGCGGTCCAGATCCAGGGCGCCAGCAGGCTTTCACCGTGCAGCCCGAAGAGATGGCTGAAATGGACCACATGCTTGGAGTCGGAGTAGAACTCGGCAAAGAGCTCGGAACCGGCAAAAAAAATGTTGATCAGGAGCGACACGGTGATAATGACCCGGATGCGGCCGATCACCTGATCGTTGAAGGTGATGGCTCCGCTTTTCCGGAGAAAGAGAAAGACAAGAATCATGAAGGACGGTCCGGCGGCAAAGGCCGAGGCCAGGAAACGGGGCGCGATCAGGCCCGAGTTCCAGAACGGACGGCCACCAAGGCCCTGGAAGAGAAAGGCTGTGGTGGTGTGAATGGAAAAGGCCCAGCCGATAGCCAGAAAGACAACCGGAATATAGAGAGCCGGTTTTGGCTTTCTGCCATGGAACCGGGAGTAGAGGACATAGAAACAGACATAGAGGTTGAGCAGCAGGTAGCCGTTTAAAACCAGGACATCCCAGGTCAGCATGGATCCAGGCCAGTTGAAATAACCAAGCCTGGGCACCATGTGCCAGATCCGGTCCGGCCGGCCCAAGTCCACGGTGACAAAAAGAATACACATCACCATGGCCGCCACTGCAAAGAGCTCGCTCAGCACGACGATCTTGTGCATCTCCCGGTCTTTGAAAATGTAAGCCGGGATAACCATCATCACCGCGGCCGCAGCCATGCCGACAAGGAAAACGAAGTTGGCGATGTACATACCCCAGGAGACCTCATCTCCCATGCCGGAGGTGGCCAGGCCGTGGGCCAGCTGTCGGGCCCAGGCATTGAGACCGATCAGGGAGACAGCGAGGAGAAACGTCACCCACAGCCAGTAGGTCCTGCTGCCGCGAAAGGTGGAGATAAATCCGTGCACGAAAAACTGTATCATGATGCTCTGTCTGGTCGGGTTAGCGGGTTAGTGTTGCAACTGCCTCAAGGGTAAGGACGGGCCAGCAGGAGCTTCGCCTACTTGGCAAAGACGTAGTAGAACTTGGGCAGGGTTCCCAGGTCCTGCTTCAGGACATAGACCCGTTCGTTTTCAAGGATCTTGCGCACCTCTGAATCTGGATCACGCAGGTTGCCGAACTTGCGGGCCCCGGTGGGGCAGACCTCCAGGCAGGCCGGATAACGCCCTTCCCTGGTCCGATGGAGGCAGAAGGTGCACTTCTCCATAACCCCCATGTAGCGGGGCCGGTTGGAGAGGTAGCCCATATCGGGATTAAGATCTTCGCTGGAGAGTCCGGGCTTGGACCAGTTGAAACGCCGGGCATGGTAGGGACAGGCCGCCTCGCAGTAGCGGCAGCCGATGCACCAGTTGTAGTCGATGACGATGATGCCGTCCTTTTCCTTCCAGGTGGCCTTGACCGGGCACACCTTGACACAGGGAGGATTGCGACATTGCTGACACTGGACCGGCATGTAGAAATAGTTGGGATCCGCGGCCTCTTCCGGCGGATAGTCATGAACGGAGGTCTCCAGATCCACGCTGCCTTTTTTCAGTTTCATCACCCGGATGTACTGGATCTGCGGATCGCGGGACTGGTTGTTTTCCTTCATGCAGGCATAGACACAGCGTCGGCAGCCGATACAGCGGCCTATGTTGAGCACATAGGCGAACTCGACCCCATCGATGGGTTTGGGATCGCAGATGGTGGCCTTTTTGCCGTACTGCTTTTCGATTTCCCGTTCCAGGCGGGCAAAGATCTCCTTTTTGTCCGCCGGAGTCAGCCGCCGGTAATGTTTCTGGATAAACTCATCAGCCGTGGGTATCTCCTCCGCATCCATGAGCGGGGCCAGGGCCGCGGCGCCGGCTCCGACACTTGCCAGGGTCACAGCGGCACCGGTGACAAAATCCCTCCTGCTGATACCTGCGCAGGCCTTCTGATCGCCAGACATTTTAGAACATCTCCTTGGGTTCCGATCCTATGATAAATTCGGACATTGCATCGCCGTGCTCTTCCACCTGACCTTTGCGGATGTACTTGGCCGGCCAGGTGGGCGCGGGGGCAAAATCCTTGAATTTGAATTTCGGGGAATGGGGATCGTGGCACTCGGTGCACTTGAAATTTTCCTGGTCGAACCGGCGCTTCACCTGCCACTTGCCCCGACGCAGACCATGGGTACCGTTTTGCCAGTCCTTGTAGATCAGCCCGTGGCATCGGGCGCAGAGCAACTCCACATTCTGGGGCATGATGCCGGTTCCATCATCGGCCACATACTTGTTACGGTCATAGATGAGGTGACAGTTATAGCACCGGTCGTTACGACCGTGATCGAGCTTGATAGCCACATGGGCAAACTGCGGCTGGCGCACTTCAGGATCCGGTGGCACCTTGACCCAGAAGGCATGACAGATGAAACAGTTACCGACCATTACCGCGTTTTTCACCTCTTCCCCCCGGGCGGTTTTGGGTGTATACCAGGCAGGATTGAGGGAAGGTACCGCCTCTTCAGACTCCGACGTCCCGGCACTGAAGAAGAGGAAATAGAGGGCCAGGGCGATACAGGCGGGGATTGTCAGCAGCAGATACCATCTGCTGCCACAGGTCTTGGCCAAGTCACGGTCGCGGTTGTTCATGGGATGCTGTTCTTTCCTGAAAGTTCATCTGTTGCAGGGTTTTGCCGGGAACCTCATGTGCAGCGGATTATGGCATAACAACCAACCCAAACAAATACCGGGAAGCCGGGATATGGACATCGGAAATCCAGGGAGCAGGTGACAGGATCTCCCTGATAATAAATAGTAAAATTCATAGATTTCTTCGGTGCATACTGGCTTGACAACGGCCATGGGAGAGCTGCCGAAAAAGGCTTTCAATGCCGGATCTGGCTCTGGACGGCCATTGGGACAAAAAAAAACAGTTGAGATCAGGTGGCAACAGATGTTAATAGTAATTATCAGTTCTAAATAGGTCGAGCTCGGGTCGGCTCCAGCAGCCGTGCAGCCGGCAGCTGTGCCGCAGTTTGCGCCGGTGTATTGTGTATTGACAGGTCACAGATGTTGTGGTAGCAGAAACAGCCATGCCACAGTGTGCGAACAGGCACATAATCCACTAAATATTCACTGATCCAAAAATATTCCCATGTCCCAAAAAAAGAAAAATCCTGTCTGGGCGTTTTTCGCCTCGGTCAAACTGGCGCTTTTCCTGCTCTTTATCCTGGCCGCCACATCCATCATCGGTACCATCATTCCCCAATCCAAGCCCATGGACTTCTATGTCCATGAATATGGAGAAAACATGGCCAGGCTCATGCAGACCCTGGGCATCCCGGACATGTACAATTCCTGGTGGTTTCTTGGTCTGCTCACCTTCTTTTCCCTCAACCTCATTGTCTGCAGCCTGGAACGCATCCCCACGGTCTGGAAAATCATTCATAAGGACAACCTGGACATAGACCCGGCCAAGCTTGTCCGGCGCAAGATCAAAAAGGAAGTGACTCTGCGGAGCAAGAAGGATGAGGTGGTGTCCAAGGTTGCCTCGTTTCTCAAATCCAAGGGCTGGAAACCTGAACAGCGGGACAAGGGCGACGGCGTACTGCTCTTTGCCGAAAAAGGCCCCTGGACCAGGTTCGGGGTCTACATCGTCCACACTTCCATTCTGATCATTTTCATCGGAGCCATTATCGGCTCGCCTACGGTGGCCAGGAAGATCTTCAAAAACCCGACCTTTGCCTTCAAGGGCTCGATCATGATCCCGGAAACCAGGCAGACCGATTCGATCTTTGCCTTTGACACCGGTGAAAAAATTCCCCTGGGTTTCACCATCCGCTGTAACTATTTCAACATCGAGTACTATCCCAATGGCATGCCCAAGGAGTATCTCTCCGACCTCACGGTCATCGAGGATGGCAGGGAAGTCCTGCACACCAGGATTGAGGTCAACAGCCCCCTGACCTACAGGGGTATCACCTTTTATCAGTCCAGCTACCAGCCCTATAACGACTTCGTTGTCCGGGTAAAGAGTGAAAAGACCGGGGCCACCTACGCATCGGTCATCCCCCCGGCCAAACAGATCCGCTGGGACGAGGGCGGAATCACCTTTGGTATCCTCAATACAGAGCGGTTCGGTGAGGTGGTCCGGCGGGTCAAGGTTTGGTTCTCCGACAACCAGGGCGAGCCCTCCATCTTCTGGATCGAGGCGGGACGGGAGGCCATTATCGAGCGGCCGTCCGGGAAATACGCCTTCACGGCCAAACAGCTCTATGCCACCGGCCTCCAGGTTGCCAAGGATCCCGGCGTCTGGTTTGTCTATATCGGTTGTGGTATGATGCTCCTGGGCCTCATGGTCGCCTTTTTCATGTCCCATCGCAAGATCTGGGCTTATGTCCGGGAAGAGGACGGGGCCATCCGGATCCTCTTTGTCGGCTCTGCCAACAAGAACAAGCTTGGGTTTGAGAAAAAATTCCACGAGATGCTGGACGATTTTTCCTGAACCTGATCTGTACGTTATGCTGCCTGGCAGCCTTTAAACTCATATCAACCAAATAGCGAGATAACTATGAACAGTTCACAGCTTCTTGGTATCACGACGCTTGCCTATCTGCTTTCGTCTGCGTTCTACATTGCCCTGTTTGTCTTCAAGAACAGAAAACTGGGGACCATCGGCCTTGCCATAACCGTTATCGGCTGGTTCTGTCAGACCGCTGGCCTTGGCCTGCGCTGGTACGAGTCCTACCAGATGGGCATCGGTCACGCGCCACTGACAAACATGTATGAATCCCTGGTCTTTTTCGCCTGGTGCGTTGTTCCGTTCTACATTTATATGGAACTCAAGTTCAAGACCAGTGTGATTGGCACATTTGCCATGCCCTTCGCCTTTGTGGCCATGGCCTATGCCTCGTTCGCCAAAGGTATCAACCAGGAGATCAGCCCGCTTATTCCGGCCCTGCAATCCAACTGGCTGATCGCCCACGTCGTCACCTGTTTTATCGGCTACGGTGCCTTTGCCGTGGCCGGCGGACTGGGCATGATGTACCTGCTCAAGAAATCGGCCATCAGGCGGTCTCTGTCGGCGGATTCTCTGACCGGCTCTCTGCCGGACCTCAAGGTGATCGACGACATGACCCACAAGACCATTGTCTTTGGCTTTCTCTGGCTCTCCGCCGGGATCATCACCGGCGCCGTATGGGCCAACGAGGCCTGGGGCACCTACTGGAGCTGGGACCCCAAGGAAACCTGGTCGCTGATCACCTGGTTTATCTACGCGTCCACCCTCCATGCCCGTTTTACCCGCGGCTGGAGCGGCAGCCGGATCGCCTGGCTCTCCATCCTCGGTTTCATTGCCGTCTTCTTCACCTATTTCGGTGTTAACTTCTGGCTCTCAGGCCTCCACAGCTACGGAGCCGGTTGATCCCCGGAACTTCCTAAAAGCCGGCTTGACACCACTACACTGTCGTGCTATAAAATGTTTGATTTTATGAATCACCATTCAGCAAAAAATGTGATACATACCAAGAGGAGGAGAAGTATGAAAAAAACAATCGTTTATGCAGTGGCTGCAGCCTTTGTGTTCAGTGTAGCCCTGAGTGGCCTGTCCATGGCCCAGGACAAGGGTCCGGCCGAGATGACCCTGAAATCCACCATTGATGGAGCCAAGAAGCCCAAACCGGCCCATTTCCCCCATGCCGAGCATCAGGAACGACTGAAATGCGGTGAGTGCCACCACACCAAGGGTGCGGACGGCAAGCAGGTTCCCTACTCCGAGGGTATGAAGATCGAGAAATGTGAGAGTTGTCACAACAAGGGTGCCGGAATGCCCAAGGGTCTGCAGACCTTCAAGGCTGTTGGCCATAAGAACTGCAAAGGCTGCCATAAAGAAACCGGCAAGAAAGAGCTGACCAAGTGCTCCACCTGTCATCCGAAGAAGAAATAACCGGCTGACAGCAGGTTAGAGGCAAATCGAGTAGGGTGAGGCAAGTTAATTACGCTTGCCTCATCCCTCTCACAGAACCGTACGTACGGGTCTCGTATACGGCTCCTGTTTATTTTCCTTCATATTGAAACAGAGATTCCAGTAGATACAGCACCAAGATCAAAGAGACCCAAGCCCCGGTGTAAATATCCGTTGGGCAGGGCATAATGGCTCAAAGGACTTGCCGCATTGGCCCAGGAGTTCATTTTGATCGCATCAAACTTCCCCCTGTATCCAAGCTGCCTCAGCCTGCGGTGAAGCCGATTGGGCTTCTTCCACAATTTCAGCTGGATGGCTCGCAGTCTTCTCCGAATCCATCTCATCAGCCTTGAAAATTCTCCTGTGCAGTTCGCTATCCGGAAGTAGTTGGCAAATCCCCTCAAGAGCGGATTGAGATCTGCAATCACTTTCTCAAGATTCACCGGGGAATTACGCCGGGTCATTGCCTTGACCTTTGCCTTGAAAGACTTAATCTTGCCTCGCTGGATTTGCGTATACTGAGAGCATACGGATACTCCCAGAAAGTTTACGCCCCGACTGCTGTGGCAGATATGGGTCTTTTCACGGTTGACAGTCAGCAGCAATTCTCCTTCAAGATAGTGCCGTGCCTGCTCAAGAGCATTCTCGGCCGCTTTCTTTGATTGGCACAGAATCAGGATATCGTCCGCATAGCGGACTATTCGGTGGCCACGATTCTTCATGAATTGATCAAAAGAATCGAGATACACATTGGCTATCAGAGGGCTGATCACGCCGCCCTGTGGACTGCCGATCTCGCTAGCCGTAAATCCCGAATCCGTCATTACACCGCTCTTCAGAAACTTCTCCAGGAGACCGAGGATACTCCCGTCCCTGATCCGGCGACGAAAGGCGCTGAGGATGAGATCATGGTCCAAGGTGTCAAAGCATTTGGACAGATCCATATCAACTACCCACTTTCGATCGTAGTCACGGATAAACATCGTCGCCTTGGATATCGCCTGATGACAACTGCGGCCTGGGCGATAGCCATAGCTCGACGGGTGGAAATCCCGATCGAATATCGGCAGGAGAATGTCGAGCAGTGCCTGCTGCACTACACGGTCACGGACTGCTGGAATACCGAGCAACCGAACTCCTCCGGTTGGCTTGGGTATCTCTACCCGGCGCACGGCCAGTGGCTGGTAACTCTTTTCCCACAGTTCCTTCAGGAGACAGTCGATGTTGGCTTCGGCTGATGCGGCAAAGTCCTTGATGGACTGGCCGTCTATTCCGGCAGCTCCCTTCGCAGACCTCACCTTCCCAAACGCCTTGTGCAGAGCGTCCCTGCTCAGCATCCGGTCATACAGACTGTACCAAACGTCAACCATGCTCCTGTCCTGCGTCCCCATCCCTCCACTTCTGCCTGGAATCCCCGGGTCTTCACCCAAATGAGAGCGCCTTCTATCCCAATGGGCAATGTACGCTCAACTGTTCAGGTTACTCCGATGAACGGCCAAAATCAGCAGACGGCCTCTCACAGCATACCGCCGAAAATGTGCCCCGCCCCGTCGGGCAGCTTGTGTTCTGACTCCAGACCTCCATGATCTTCAGGGAACCTTCAAATAAACTTCATCCCTTCGCAACTGATACCGCTTTTGGCAAATACCAGCCCCTGTCAAACAACGCTGACAGGTCATCCCGGTTTTATCCTCCACGCTGTTACCAGGCTTCTCCGGCCGGGATTTCATCACTACTACGGAATCATCTGCCACCTCCCACCGCTTCGGTAGGCCTTGGATCTCTCCTTGAACCTTCCTTAACTCTCGTACTGCAAGTACGCTAGGAGGCTTCCCCGGTTAAGGCGAACTCCCGGTGAGCAATCCCATCCTCAATCACGCCAAAGGTCTGACCAGGTATCGGGCTTCACGCTATTGTGCACGCTTACCCACCTATGACGCCGAATCAGGTTCACTTACGCTATGTACCGCTCACTTCCTATCGCTTCCTTCAGACCCTGCCGTTGCCAGCAACGCCCTTGCGATTCGGATTGTCTTCCCCTGGTCGGGGTGACGCCTGCGTTCCGCAGGCTGGGTTTGCCCGCCATGCCGGGCAAACACAAAAAAAGGCTGCTCAATTCGAGCAGCCTTTTTTTGTGTCTTTTTGTATTGTTACAACAAGGTCCAACAAGAGCGGCGGCCATCATCAGGGCCGCCTGAAATAATCTCAAGGTAGCCTCAAAATGTCCTGCAAGAAAACACTCCGCCTGGAGTGTAGTATCCCGGCATCGGACGACGGTCAGGTCAGCCCATCACGGGCTTATTGCCAGAAGGCCTGTTTGCCGACCTCTATCCCTCAACATGCATCTTGGAGATATCGCCCACCTGCAGGACAAGCTGGCCCAGGGCGGTGAGCAGGTTGAGCCGATTCTGCCGCACGGCCGGATCCTCGGCCATGACCATGACCTGGTCGAAGAACCGGTCCACCGGCTCCTTCATCCGCAGCATGGCCCGCAGCGAGGCCTTGTATTCTCTTTTCTCAAGCAGGGGCCCCACAGCCTCCTGAACTTCCTGCAAGACCTGGTAGAGCTCCTTTTCCGCCTCCTCGACAAACATGTCCGGATCCACGGCTGTCTCGGTATTGTCCTTGATGATGTTTCTGATCCGCTTGAACGATCCGGCAAGAACAGTGAACTCTTCCTGGCTGCGTATCCCATCCAGAGCCCGGATCCGGGCCAGACAGTCAACCACATCATCAAATCCGACCGAAGTCGCCGCTTCCACCACCTCGGACCGTGTACCCGAGGCCACCAGGTCGTTGGTAAAGCGCAGGCGGATAAAGCGGAGTACCTCGTCAACGATCTTTTCATCCGGCTCATGCCCGAGCAGCTCTCCGTATCCCTTAAGAGCATAACCGACAATGGCCTTCAGGGAGAGGGAAATATTGAGTCCTGAGATGATATGCAACAACCCAAGAGCCTGGCGTCTGAGACCAAAAGGATCCGTGTTGCCAGTGGGTTTTTCACCGATGGCAAAGCAGCCGGTCAGGGTATCGATCCGGTCGGCAATACCGACAATGGCGCCCAGCAGGGTGGTCGGAAGCTCGCCACCGGCCCGGAGCGGCAGATAATGTTCATGGATGGCCAGCGCCACTTCCGGTTTCTCGCCATCCAGCAGGGCGTATTCCCGCCCCATGACCCCCTGGAGCGATGGGAACTCGCCCACCATCTCGGTCAACAGATCGGCCTTGCACAGCCAGGCTGCCCGGACCGCGTCCTCCTCCAGGTCCGGGGCCAGTTCCCGGGCCAGCATGCCGGCCAGTCGGGCAATACGGGCCGATTTTTCCTTCATGCTGCCGAGTTTCTGCTGAAAGATGATACCTTCCAGAGCATCGATCCTCCTGGCCAGCGGAGTTTTCTTGTCTTCGTTGAAAAAGAAAAGTCCGTCTTCCAGACGGGCCCGCAGGACCCGTTCATGGCCGGCGACCGCCAGATCCCTATCCTCGATACGGGTATTGTTCACTGCAACAAAGAGCGGCATCAGGCAGCCGTTCCTGTCCTGGACTGGAAAATACTTCTGGTGCTCCCGCATGGAGGTGATCAGGGCCTCGTCGGGTAATTCGAGAAATTTTTCGTCAAAGCTCCCGCATACCCCCCAGGGAATCTCCACCAGATTGGTGACCGTGTCCACCAACCCCTCGTGGAGGACCGGTTCGCCCTCGGACGTGCGACCGGCCACGGCCTGTTT
This sequence comes from Desulfolithobacter dissulfuricans, assembly GCF_025998535.1. Lineage (NCBI taxonomy): Bacteria > Pseudomonadati > Thermodesulfobacteriota > Desulfobulbia > Desulfobulbales > Desulfobulbaceae > Desulfolithobacter > Desulfolithobacter dissulfuricans. The sequence continues at coordinate 2,171,323 of NZ_AP024233.1, forward strand.
GACCTCGCTGATCACCTGGCGCCGCCTCTTTTGCGGATCCACCAGCACAGAGTGTTCCTGGAGCCTTTCCTGATACTGCGCAAAGCCGGTGACCACAAAACTCTCCGGAGCCATGAACCGGTGTCCCCGGGTCGTGTTGCCACTCACCGTATCCTCCACTTCAAACTCCACCACCTGGCCATCATACAGGGCCAGGAGCCACTGGATGGGCCGGGCAAAGGCCAGCGAGGTATTGGCCCAGCGCATGGACTTGGGAAAGACCATACTGCGGATCAATCCTTCCAGGATCTCCGGCAGAAGCTCGATGGTCTCCCGCCCCTGAACATGTTCAACAGCCATCAGATACGGCCCCTTGGGAGTCTCCACCACCTGGAGATCCTCCACCGCAACCCCGCGGGAACGGGCAAATCCCATGGCTGCCTTTGTGGGATTACCGTCCGCATCAAAACCGGCCTTTTTCGAGGGCCCGATATGTTCCACCCTTCTGTCCGGCTGCCTGGACTGGAGATCTTCCACGCAGAGGGTCAGCCGCCTCGGGGTTCCCACCGTATGAATGGGGCCGGATTCAAGCCCGAGCTCGGAAAACCTGGCCGCACAGGCCTGCTCCATAAATGCCAGAGCCGGCTGGATATAGCCGGCAGGGATCTCTTCGGTACCTATTTCAAACAGCAGTTCATTCATTGATTTTTTCTTGTTGAGGATGTGTGGTTAGATGAGTTGACACTGGCAAAGGTCGCAAACCCGCTGGCAAAATTTTCCACCACCACCGAAAACCAGCGGATGGCCGGCTGATCGGCAAGTATTTCACCCAGCTGGCGGCAGACCGTCTCCACCGAGTCGGGCAGGTCACTTCTGCCGGCCAGTCCCTGTTCCACCAGGCTGATCAGATCTTCGATCCAGATAAACTCCCGGAACCGGACCGCAACCCTGGCCGTTCCCCAGCGGCCCATGGACCGGGGCAATCCGCCCTGGTCAAGGCTTGAACGGGGAACCGTGATCGGGACATCGATTTCCAGCACCAGGTCGTCGCTCTCGGCCAGGGAACCGTGCATGCGGCACTCATAACGCTCGGTGCCGATGGAGTCGACCGAGGAGTCCCGCTGGAGAAAATAGGGAAACTCTATCTCCATGTGCGCGGCTTCCGCATCAAGACGGCCCTTGGTCTCCTCGAGAATATGATGGAAGCTCTCCAGATTTATCCGGCCATGAAACCGATTCAAGATCTCCACGAAACGGCTCATGTGGGTGCCCTTAAACCGGTGCGGCAGGTTGACGTACATGTTGACCGTGGCCACAGTCTGCTGCAGCCGATGCTCCTTGTCGAGCACAGTTACAGGATAGGAAATGGTTTTGACGCCGACCTTGCGGATGTTGATACGCCGGTCATCGCGGAGGTTCTGGATATCCTTCATGCTGATTTCCGGTTAACGGATTTTCCCCTGTGGGGGATTCTGGATACACCACGAAAAACACGAAGTACGCAACACGGTCTGGGCATTGCACACTTCGTGTTTCCCGGGATGAAATGTCTTTTTCATTCCCTGCCCGGCCACGAACCCTGAACAGCAACGAGTCAGCCCCTCACTGCGGGGTCACCCCACAGCCGGACCCGTATCCCTTGTGCGCCACCAGGCAGACCACAACGGTTGTTACCGGCAAAGCGGCCGTCGGTCCAGGGTCGGCTTATGCATCGAGATACTTGTGAACCGCAGCCTTGAGCTCGTCGAGGTTGGCTGACTTGACGATATACTCCTCCGAGGCCCAGGTTCCGAAATCCTGCTTGTACTCCTGGTAGGCAGAGGAGAGAATCACCGGCAGATCCGGATTGATCTCTTTCATCTGGCGCAGCACTTCGATTCCGTTCATTCCCGGCATGTTGATATCCAGGATGACCAGGTCCGGCGGATTGGCCTTGAATTTCTCCAGGGCTTCCTCGCCGTTATAGGCCGTGTCGACCTCGAACCCTTCATCCTCGAACTCCTCCCGGTACAGGAGCTGGATACCCTCTTCGTCATCCACGAGCAATATACGTTTCTTCCTGGTCTCCACTGGTACTCCTCCTAGAGGGCCTCGCGCAGATACCGGCAGGCATCTTCCGGAGGCATGGGATTGATATAGAAACCCGATCCCCACTCAAAACCAGCTATGCTGGTCAGCTTGGGAACAATTTCAAAATGCCAGTGATAATGTTCCAGCGGCTGTGAACGAAGTGGCTGGGTATGGAGCACAAAGTTGTAGGGCACGTTGGGAATACATGCATCAAGGCGCCGCAGACTCTCGGAAAAGATATCGGTCAGGGCGGCCATGGTCCTGTCATCCTGTTCTATGTACGAAGAGCTGTGCTGCCGCGGCAGGATCCACATCTCAAACGGGGTTCGCGGGGCAAAGGGTGTGACGGTCACGAACAGTTCATTACCGCAGACCAGCCTGATGTCCTGCTGGATCTCCTGGCGGATGATGTCACAGAAAATGCAGCGATCCTTGTACCTGTAATAGGAAAGACTGCCGTCAAGCTCTGAGGAAACCATGCGCGGCAGGACCGGCAGGGCGATGAGCTGGGAGTGGGAGTGTTCCAGTGACGCTCCGGCAGCGCGGCCGTAATTCTTGAACACCATGACATAGCGGAACCGGTCATCGCGGGCCAGGTCCCGGATCCGGTCCCGATAGGCCCGGAAGGTGAGAATCATCTGTTCATGGGGCAGATAGGTGAAGTGCTCCTCATGCTCCGGGGTCTCGATAATGACCTCGTGGGCCCCGATACCGTTCATCCGATCATAAAGCCCTTCGGCCTGCTTGTCCAGCTCACCCTCGATAACCAGGGCCGGATACTTGTTGGGCACCACCCGCAGCTGCCAGCTGGAGGAATTGGGCGGCATACCCGGCTCCCGGCCGTAGACCAGAACCTCATCAGGGGTGGTTTTTTCATTGCCGGGACAGAGAGGGCAGAAACCACCCTTGGTCGGATAATCTTCGATTATAAAATCAGTGGGGCGTTTGGACCGTTCCTTGGCAATGATGATCCAACGGCCCAGGATAGGATCCTTGCGGAGCTCTGGCATGATGTTTTTTTCTAATCCTGTTCTCAGGTGGACACAGATCGGTACCTGCTGCGAGACACAGAACGCCCGCAGCTGTCCGGGCTATCTGCCCTGGGCTTTTTCAAGCTGTTCCTGTTTGGTTTTGCAGTCAATACATAACTCAGCAACCGGTCGGGCTTCAAGACGTTTTATGCCGATTTCTCCACCGCAACCGTCACAGATGCCATAGGTACCCTCCTCGATACGGTGCAGGGCTTCATCGATCTTGTCCATGAGTTTCCGTTCCCGCCCTCGGATACGCAGCTCGAAACTGCGATCCGATTCCACCGTAGCCCGGTCATTGGGGTCAGGAATATTGCCGCTCTGGGTGGATATCTCGGAGAGGGTCTGTTCCACGTCCGAAATAATGGCCTGCTTCATGTCCAGCAGCTGCTCCTTAAACTGCTGCAGATCTTTCTTATCCATAGATAATCCCCGACTGGTAATCGTTCCCGGTCTGCAGAGGCCGACTGACCGGCCGTCATGGTTTATGTCCTGTACTCTCCGAAGGCTCTTGTCTGCAAAAATCTCCGCTCTTGCCACCACTCTTGCGAACCAGCCTGATATCAGAGATTTCCATGCTCTTGTCCACCGCCTTGCACATATCATAAATGGTGAGTGCTGCCACCGATACTGCGGTCAGAGCCTCCATCTCCACCCCGGTGCGGCCGGTTATGCCGACAGTGGCCTCGATATGGATGGTCCGGCCGTCGTCTGAAAAACGAAACCCGATGTCGGCGCTGGTGATGGCCAGCGGGTGGCAGAGAGGTATGAGCTGGTCCACCTTCTTGGACGCCATGATGCCGGCAATCCGGGCAACCCCAAGGACGTCGCCTTTTTTCATGGTCCCTTCCCGGACCATGGCAAAGGCCTGTTCAGACATGGTAATCCGCCCTTCGGCCGTAGCCCGGCGAACGGTCTCGCCCTTGGCACTCACGTCCACCATCCGGGCATTGCCGCTGGCATCAAAGTGGGTGAACTTCAATCCTGCTTCCATCTACGCTTCCTCGGCCTGCTGTTTCTTTTTATGTTTCTTCAGGTGACCGTGAAACAGCCGGGAGAAAAAGCCCTCATCCTCTGGTTCCTGACCACCGGTCGAGTCAAACTGGTGCAGCAGTTCCTTTTGTTCTTTGGTGAGCTTTCTGGGAATCTGGACCTGAACCTCGACGACCATGTCTCCCCGACCCCGGCCACGGAGGCTGGGCACCCCTTCTCCGCGCAGGGTAAAACGCTGCCCGGGCTGAGTGCCGGCGGGAATTTCCAGGGTGGTGGAACCGTGGATGGTCGGGACTTCCACCTTGCAGCCCAGGGTCGCCTGGACCATGGGCAGGGGATAACGAAGATAGATTGTCTGACCATCCCGTTCAAAGAATTCATGACGCTGGACATGGAGGACCACGTAGAGGTCACCGGAGGGTCCCCCCCGACGGCCGCCCTCGCCCTCTCCCCGCAACCGCATCTGGGCTCCGGTGTCAACGCCGGCCGGAATATTGATCTTGACCTTCTTGGTCCGATTGACCAGTCCCTGGCCGTTGCAGTCAGTACACGGTTCCAGAATGACCTGGCCCCGGCCATGGCACTGGGGACAGGTGGAACTGACCTGGAAAAATCCCTGGGAGCGAAGAACCTGCCCCCGTCCACGGCAGGTGGGACAGACCTGGGGCCGATAGCCCGGCCGGGCCCCGGTCCCTTCGCAGGTCCAGCAGGTTTCCCGCTTGGTGATCTCCACTTCTTTGTTGGTCCCGTGCACCGCTTCCATGAAGGTAATCTCCATGTCATAGCGGAGATCATCACCCTGGATGGGGCCATTGGGATTGCGGCGGCGGGTATTGAAGCCAAAGAGATCGCCGAAAAGATCGTTGAATGACGAGAAGATGTCGTCACTGGGACCCGAATAACCGCTGTTTTTCAGTCCCTCATGGCCGTAGGTGTCATACACGCGTCGTTTCTGCTCATCACTGAGAACTTCGTAGGCCTCGGCGGCCTCCTTGAAACGGGCTTCGGCTTCCGGATCGTCGGGATTGCGGTCCGGATGATATTTCATGGCCAGCTTGCGGTAGGATTTTTTAATCACTTCCATGCTGGCATCCCGGGAAACCCCGAGAATCTCGTAGTAATCTCTGCTCATATTCGTACTGTCATCGGCAGCAACCGGTTATCTTGAGGTTAATAAGCGGACACGACGTCTCCCCGACCGTTGCCGGGATGGTTGCGGGAAAGAGGCCTGGCCAGATTCTGCCTGGTCCTCCTGGCGGGTGAAGCACCGATCCGGCTCAGACGGTCTCGGCTCCATCGGATTCCTCGGTCTCGGCATCCTGAGCCGACCGACGCTGCTTGGGCAACTCGAGAATATTATCAAAAGTTACCTTGCCCGCCGCGATTTCCCGCAGGGTCATGACCACCTCTTTGTTCTTTCCCTCCACCAGATACGGCTCACCATTGCGGTGCTGGCGGATACGTTCAACGGCAAGGTGAATCAGGGCAAAACGATTGTCATCACCGACAGTGGCGAGACAGTCTTCAACGGTAATACGAGCCATGGCTGGAAAACCTCCAAAAGATTATCAGGTAACGAATCCAAACGATACATTACATGATAGCAGATAGTACTTTAGCAAATAATCATTTTTATTTTTTTGGCAAGAATCCCATCCGGCCAAAAATATTCCAGGACAAACATGCCCTGGTGAAGAACCGGCACGCCGGTGTCTGAAAACCAGAAATTCTGGGGATCACGGGCTGTTATTTTTCAAACGGATTGCGCAGAAGCAGGGTCTCGTCCCGGTCTGGACCGACAGAAACAATAACCGGTGCAACCCCGGTGATATCCTCGATCCGTTTGATATAGTCCCTGGCATTGTCTGGCAGCTCTTCAAGGGAGCGCGCCCGGGTAATATCCTCGGTCCAGCCGGGCATTTCCTCGTACACCGGCCGGGCCAGAGCAGACTTGCGGATATTTCCGGGCATGCAGTGAAACTCCTCCCCCTCCACCAGGTACTTGTTGGCAATCTTCAGGACCGGCTGCCCCGAGAGGACATCGAGCTTGGTGATCGCCAGACCGGTCAGGCCATTGAGGCGAACCGCATCGTTGGCAACCACGGCATCGAGCCAGCCACAGCGGCGCCGACGGCCGGTGGTGGCCCCGAACTCCCGACCCTTGGCCTGCAGAGCATCGCCCACCGGATCGCCTTCGGGAAGCTCAGTGGGGAACGGCCCCTCTCCCACCCGGGTGGTGTAGGCCTTGAGAATGCCGATGACCTCGTCGATATGGGCCGGACCATAGCCGGCACCGATACAGGCGTTACCGGAAATGGTGTTGGACGAGGTGACAAAGGGATAGGTTCCGTGATCGATATCGAGCTGGGTTCCCTGGGCGCCCTCGAAGAGGATGTTCTTTCCTTCCCGCCGGGCCGTGTCCAGGGTCGTGGACACGTTGGCGATAAAGGGCTCGAGCTGTCGGGCAAAGTCCTCGAACTGGGCCCGGATTGCATCAAAGGATACCGGTTCAGCGCCAAATTTTTTTGTCAGGAGAAAGTTTTTCTCCTCCACGTTGGAACGGAGTTTGTCGAGAAACAGTTCCGGATCGAGCAGGTCACCGGCCTTGATGCCGAAACGGCCCACCTTGTCCATGTAACAGGGGCCGATCCCCCGGCCGGTGGTCCCGATCTTCCGGCCCTTGGAGAGCGAGGCCTCCCGGGCCTGATCCAGGCTCTTGTGATAGGGCATGATCAGATGGGCGTTTTCACTGATCATCAGCCGCTGTGGGGTAACCGGCAGTCCCTGGGCATCGAGACCGGCGATCTCTTCGAGTAACACCTCGGGATCAATGATCACCCCGTTGCCGATCATGCAGATTTTGTCCTCATAGAGGATCCCGGAGGGGATGATGTGAAAGATAAATTCCTTCCCGTCTACCACCAGGGTATGACCGGCATTATTGCCGCCCTGAAAGCGAACAATACAATCTGCGTACTTTGTCAGCAGATCAACTATCTTGCCCTTGCCTTCGTCTCCCCACTGGGTGCCGACCACTACCACACTGGCCATGATAAACTCCTGAGATTAAACTTGAGGCTGTCCTGAAAAATCAGGGTGTTCGTCCACGATCAGGAAAGGAAAAAAATCTTACCGCAGGCATCTGTCCAACCATTGCGAGGATAAAATTTTTCACCTGCCGCAGAGATCAGGCGAAAAGACAATTTTTCAGGGTTGCCGTGATACAAAATAAAAGGCCGACCAGTATACCCGAAGGCCATACTGGCAGCCTGAAAAACCGGAGAAATATAGCCAGGAATGATTGAAAAGTCAAACGATGTGAAAAAAAACCCCGAATTCGGGGCTGAAATCACCGGTGAAGAGAAAAAGCAGACAGGCAGCTCTACTGCTGACTACTCTGCATGAACTCCTGCAGAAGGGGATCGGAGGAGATGATGTAGTAGATGACCGCTGGCTCCTGGTCGTCGGCGCCGGCATTGGAAATGGTAATTGAGCTGGCGAACTTGACCGTGGCCAGCACCTTGATGCTGCCGTCTTTCTTGGCAATGTTGAACTGGTCCTCGCTGATCTTGCCGTCCTTGTTCCAGGCCCAGTAGATCATCTTGTCATGGGCCATGGTGGTGGGCTCGCCAAACCGGTCAAGAAGCTCGACAATCATGGCCTTGACCTCCCCGGAACCGGCTTTTTCATTGCGGTGATACAGGGCCAGCACGGTGCCGTCCCTTTCTGCCGCTACAACCCCGGTTCCGCCATCCATGAACTTGATGGTGCCCGGGTAGGCGTCTTCCATGGCCGCATCCCTGGCCTTTTCCATCTGGGCGGCGGTCAGCTTTCTGCCAAGTATATAGTCACCGATGCCAAGACCGAGTCCGGCAACCGTCTCGACCTTTGAGGCAACAGCGCCTCCGGTGGAAGGCATCAGAAGAAACGAAGTCAACAACAGGGATACGAGACTGATGGTTTTGAAAAATTTCATGATCAGGTTTTTCTTTCCTTTCCGTGGTAAAAAAGTCCCCGGACTGCGGAGGGCACAGCCCGGGGACAGGATAGGCAGGTAAGATTCTATCTGCGGTTTACTGCTTATACCGGTCTGCCTGCTCGGCCTGGATAGCCTTCATGACGTCGGTCCCAAAACCTTCCTGGCGCCACTTGTGCTCGGGCCGGGACAGGATCTCGCCGATGGCCTTCTCGTACTTGGCGGTCATGCCATGCTCGGTGGCCAGCTTCATCAGCTCGGGCAGGAACTTGAAGTAGAATACCTCGGCGACATCGTACATTCCATGCCAATGGGTGTAGTCCGGTCCCTGCATGGCTGCACCGTGCCGGGCGCGCCGTCCCTGATGGTGCCACAGCTCCCACCAGTACCAGCCCAGGTCGGTATGGAAGGTGGAGCCCTTGATCAGGCCGTCCTTTTTGGCCATACCGTACAGTTTTTTGGCAGGCTTGGCGAATTTTTCGTTGTAGGTCACAACCAGGGCGTCGAACTGCTTGTAGAAGTTATCTACCTGCTGCATGCCGTGACAGGACTTGCAGACACCCTTCATGTTGTTACGCCGGTCCTCCCAGGAGATAACCTTCTCGACCTGCTTCTCGGCGCTGATCTTTTTCCACTTGCCGTTCTCGATAACAAAGGTCTTGTAGGTTGCCTTCTGGCCGGGCTGCGGCGGAATCTCGCCCGGAATGTCAGCCACGGTGCCGTCGGTGAAGATGGCCCGATTCAGCTTGACAGACACTTTCGGACGCAGGGTCCAGGAAATACGGTCACCAACGTTATGGGTGTTCTGGGCAATGCCGCCATCCAGCTTCACGTAGGAACCCATGTGACAGGTGGAACAGGTCGGGGCGGTGTAGTAATCCTTACCCAGTACCCAGGTGCCGTTCTTGAGGATGTTCATACCGTTCATACCACCCTCACGGACCGCGGAGTAGTAGGCAATACCGTGCTTGGACTCCTCGTAAACCTCTTTCTGCGGATGGTCCGGGCCGAGATGACACTTGCCGCAGTTCTCCGGCTGACGGGCAACCGAAGAGCGGAAGGAATGCTTGGAATGGCAGGCCATACAGGAACCCTTGGTTCCGTCCGGGTTGAGCCGGCCAATACCGGTATTGGGCCAGGTCATGGGATCAAGCATTACAGCCTTGGCTTCGTTCTTGAGCGGCTTGCCGTCCTTGCCCTTGAGTACCTTGACCACGGAACCGTGACACTGCCAGCAGCCGTTGGCGGCGTCGGCCTTGTCTTCCATGGAGCAGATAACCTCACCCAGGACGTTGTCCAGGGAAGCCATAATCTGGCCGGCGGTGGCATGATGGGAGTTCACCATCTCTTTTACCTCGCGCTCATGGCAGTACCCACAGTCACGCGGCGAGAGAATGGTCTTGATGAAGGCGCCCTCGTGCTCGTAACCGAGCGCATCACCCTTGTCGGCGGCATGGCAGTTGTAACAGCCGATCTGGCCGTCCTTGGCAGCCGCATGGGGCGAATGCTGCCACTGCTTGACCAGGGAACCGTTTTCCTTGAGATGGCAGTTGACGCACTTGACGTTTATTGCCTTTGCTTCCTTGTTCTGGGTATCCTTGGACTGCTCGGTGGTCGCGTATGCGGCGCCGGCGGCAAAGAGTCCCAGGACAACCATGCAAAATGTTTTTTTCAAATGTTTCATACAGTTTCCTCCTGATATGGAACTTCGTTGGGCAATCCTCTGATGGACCACCAGGTCCACCTGCAAAGTGTTTTTCTCTGCAGCTTCACCTCCTTTGTCTCTACGTTCAACAACCTCCTTGCAGTTATGTGTCTTTTTTTCTTGATTACGGGCCATTATTCCCCTGAGGCGGCGGACCCGGAGACATACGGATCATCTTCCTGCCAGAAGGGGAAAACCTTGCTCAGTATATAGAGAATCACCAGGGGCAGAACCATGATGATGATGGCCGGCAAAATACCTTCCTTTTCAAGCCACTGGGGCTGAAAGATCACCGAGCCGCGCTCGCTCTTGGACATGAGCTGGCCGCCGATGACCACGTTCCACCGCATGAGCAGAACCTGGAACAGGATCATCAGGGAGACCACCGGGGCCAGGAACTTGACCAGGCCATCCCCGATCCTGAAGAGGTTCATGAAGGTCAGGATAAAAAACGGGATCACAGAGAAGATGCCCACCTGCAGGACCCAGAAGCTAATGTACAGCGGTCCCCAGTAAAGTTCGTGCAGGGCATGCCAGTGATGGGTGGCCATATAGGCATGGGAGAAGAGCTCCAGCATCTCGAAGGTGAAGTCGAGGATGAAAAACCCCCACAGATACTTGATGCAGGTGCGGATACATTCCAGGTCCACCGGCCTCCCCTTGATCTTCATGATGAACATGTAGGCCACGATGATACCGGCGATACCGGAGACACAGGCAGAGAGGAGAAAGATTACCGGCATGAGCGGCGTGGCCCACATGGGGTTGGCCTTGACCCCGCCAAAGATAAAACCGACATAACCGTGGAGCACACAGGCCATGGGGATACCCAATCCGGCGAGGAAGGAGATGATCTTGTGGTCGAGATGCAGGGACCGGGACGACAGGTTGTCGCTCCCGATGCTGAGCACGTTATAGACCGTGCGCATGAAACCGGTGGCCTGATCCTTGAGCACCACCAGGGTAGGCCGGTAAATGAAGAGGATCTCCAGGATCAGGACAATGGCATAGGCGGAGTAGATGTATCCGAACCCGGCCATTGCCGAGGTGGGACTCGGAGTGAGCATCATATTGAAGGCCCGCTCGGGATGACCAAGATGGTTCAGAAGCGGCAGGGTCGCACAGGCCAGGAAGGCCAGAGCGAAAACCAGGGAAAAGCGGGCAATGGGCTTCAAGGCCTTGACATGGAAGACATGATAGAGCGAGGAGACAATAAAGGCCCCTGCAACGATCCCGGTGATATAGGGATAGAGAACGATCATCAGGCTCCAGTGCACATGGAGATCGTTGGGAAACGCGTATCCGATGGCGCCGGTGGCCGTTTCAGCAAGTCCGTGCATTAGACAACCTCCCTTCTCAGGCCCACGTAGTGGAGCGAGGGCTTGTTGCCCATGCCCGGTTTCAGTACAGACACCACGTGTGGCTGATGCAAAATTTTGTATACTTCCGAATTTCTGTCGTTCACATCACCGAACTTGCGCGCCTGGACCGGGCAGACGTTGACGCAGGCCGGCAGGAGTCCCTTGCGGACCCGGTGGTAGCACCAGGTACACTTGTCGGCGGTCTTGGTTTTCGGATTGATGAAACGCACTGAGTAGGGACAGGCCTGAACACAATAGGAGCAGGCCACGCACCGTTTCTGGTCGATCAGGACAAAACCGTCCTTGGTCTGATAGGTGGCCCCCACCGGACAGACCTGGACACAGGACGGCTTTTCACACATGTTGCAGAGCTTGGGGACAAAAAAGGTATCCCGCACCGGATGGGGAATATCGGTGCGTGGTTTCTGGTAACCGTCCAGCCCACCGTTGGGTGAATCGACATAGACATTGTCATGGTCGTCGATCACGTAGCGCTCCACCCAGGTGCGGTAGTTGCCGTCCGGTACCTGGTACTCGTTCTTGTCGGCCACACAGCAGGAGCCGCAGCCGATACAGCGGGTGATATCGACGATAAAGACGAACTTCTTCCCCTTGATAAAGGGACCTTCCTGCTCCCGCATCCCGGGAATCTGTTCGGGAACGTCCATGGCCCCAGCAGGAATCACAAGGAGCAGCGACCCGGCGATGGTTCCGCCAAGCACCTTCTTGATAAAGGCCCGCCGGTCCCGGCTTATCTCAGACTGAATTGCATCCATCATTTGCTTTCCTCCTCGACACCGACAATGGCCCTGGCCTCCAGTACCCACATCATCGGCGAGTGGACATTGTGACACTGGTTACAGTTATGATCCGTGCGCACATGCTTCTGCTCCAGATGCTCCGGCATGGAAATCATCTTGATGGCCTCTTTGGGCCGGGCCCTGATAATCTTGTTATGACAGCGCAGACAAAGGGTCTTGATCTCTTCGCCCTGCTTCTTGGGCAGTTTGGCAACGACCTTGCCGTCCTTCACATGATCGGCCACCGGCCCGTGACAGAACTCGCAGGAAACCGTGCGATGTATGCCCTCGAGATGCATTTCCCGGATATAGGGATGGCAGGAAAGACAGGCGGCGTTGGTGCCGTTGCGGATGGGCCGGTTGACCTCGTCCTTGATGGCATCGGCGCGGTAATGGCCATACTTGCCAAAGGACTCGGGAATCACCATGGACCGGACCGTCACACCCACAACAGCGACAACGGCCAGGACCAGGACAATCCTGATCACATGTGTGTTGTATTTCGACTTATACTCTGGCTGCACGTGAACCTCCCTGAAACTGGACTGCTTGAACCTCGGGTTACAGTGGGTTTTCCCTATATAAGCAAGCCCTGTTCCATATTCTTTTTTTCTTTTTTTTCAACACATTGCAATCCATACCAAATTGGATAGTTACCCGCCGGTAACACAAGGAAGCATATGGCGTTACCGATGGGTAACCCGGGCTTTATCTCAAAATCGACCGCATGGCGGAAGGGCAAAATGCAATGAAAGTGGACGTATGGGTGCCTTGAAAATACAATTTTGCAAGGTTGCCTTACGGGTTGACCTAGATCAAGGCGCAAACCGACAAAACAGCTACCATGGACTGGTAAAACCCTATTCCGTGATTATTTTATTTCCAGAAACGATCCCTGAAATACGAGGCTGAAGATGGCAAAACAATTCAGTTCAAAACGGATGCAGCGCGAGGCCAGAACCGTGGAGGTGATGATCCGCCGCTATTGTCGGGACAAACATGGGAGTGGTCAGGGGGAGCTATGCGACCAGTGCCAGGAACTGCTTGACTACGCCTATCTGCGTCTTACGCACTGTCCTTTCCAGGATGGCAAGACAACCTGCGGCAAGTGTCCGGTCCACTGTTACAAGCCGGGAATGAGACAAGAAATCCAGGAAGTCATGCGATATGTGGGGCCGAAAATGGTGCTCACCAACCCGCTGATGGCCCTGAGCCACGCCTTGGACGGGCTTCGCAGAAAACCGGTCAAACGGCGCTCCTCTGCTGCTTGACACTGGTTGGCAAATCCCGTACAGTGTGGCAGATATCGGCCGGACTCCTCTTGGGGTCTGCTGCCGGACTGGTTTTCCCGGGCAGCGCCTTGGCCCTCACCCGGCCCTGCTGCCTTGACCGTCATGACCGGCTCCTGAAACCGGGGGCCAACTCAAACAAAAGAGTACGCTTCCACAGAGGAGCCCGGAGCTGCTCCAAGCGGTGGCCCCGGCCTCTGACTTCTGAATTCGGATACATATGTTTGGCATCGGACTTCCTGAAATGATCGTGATCCTGGCAGTGGCTCTCATCGTGGTGGGCCCTGACAAGCTGCCGGACCTGGCCCGGTCCCTTGCCAAGGGGGTCTTTGAGCTGAAGAAGACCATGAATGAAGTCAAGGCGAGCCTGACCGAGGAAAGCGAGGTGCTGGGAGAAGTCCACGGCGAACTGAAAAAAACCACCGCAGAGCTGCAGGAGCAGTTGCTTGACAACGAGACCCAGACCTGGAAACGCCCTGAACCGGAAACCCCGGAAGCGAACGATCTGGGAGTAATCGACCTTCAGCCGGTGGAACAGCGGCCCTGGGAAGCCGATGCCCTGACACCCCCGCCCGGCGACGCACCAGTGGAAGAAAAGGTGGGCGTCGACGCGGGAGATCAGCAGGATCCCGATGGTGAACCCGCGGCCACCGAGACTGAAATCGCCGCTGACATGCCCCAACACCGCAACAAAGCAGACAAAACCACCCCCGACCAACCTGCATGATCGCAGCGCTCGAACATTTCGCCCCCCACCACAGAGAGTTGCGCCAGCGACTGATCCGCTGCTTTCTGGCCATGGGCGTCACCACGGTGATCGCCTATCTCTTCATAGATGAGCTGGCCGGCTTCTGCATGCAGCCCCTCTTTCATGCCTACCCCGATCTCCAGCGGCTGGTCTATACCAAGCTGACCGAGGCCTTTATCTCCTATCTCAAGCTGTCCTTCATGGTCGGCCTGCTGTTCAGCTCGCCGGTGATCCTCTATCAGCTGTGGATGTTTGTGGCCCCGGGATTGCTGGATCATGAAAGACGTATCGCCCGCCAGGTCATCATCTGGGCCACCATGCTCTTTGTCGCCGGCGGGCTGTTCGCCTATTTTGTCGTTCTGCCGCGCACCCTGATCTTTTTCATGAGTTATGCCGGTGACAACCTCCAGCCCATGCCCAAACTGGGACTCTACCTCACCTTTGTCGCCCGGATGGTCATGGCCTTTGGCATCGCCTTCGAGATTCCCTTTCTCATGGTCATGGCCGACCGGACCGGGCTGGTTCCCAGGCAGCATTTCAAGGCCAAGCGCAAGTATTTCTACCTGGCCATCGTCGTCCTGTCCTTCCTGCTCACCGCCGGTGACCCGACCGCCACGGTCCTGCTTGCCTTTCCGCTTTTCGGCCTCTATGAAGCCGGTATCATGGCAGGCAGAGTCTTTGGCAAAAACAGGAAAACGAAAAAGTAAAACCTGAATCCTGCAGTCGTCATGCGGTCTCGTCGCTCGAATGCCGGATAACGGCAGGATTCAGGTGAAAAGCCAATCGAGTCGCCCCGTTACCCTTCCCTGATCAGGCCAAACACATTGCCCCGGATCCACTGGTCCCGCTCCTTGCGGGTGGGGACCTCTTCCCGGCAGGCCACTGTCCAGCCGGTCTGTTCGCTGACCTCTCTGATATACTCGGGATGATAGGCATAGCGGCCACTTGGCTGCAGTTGCCAGCCCCCTTTCTCCAGGTACTCGGTGGAAAAAAGGAACAGACCACCGGGCCGGGCCCTGTCCGCCAGAACCTGGAAGAACTCCTCCAGCGCACCCATGTAGATGAGAACATCGGCGGCCAGGAAAAGATCATAGCAGACATCCACGGACCGGAGGTACTCGACGATATCCCCCACATGGAGATGCTGGTATATCCCTTTTCCTCTGGCCATTTCTATCATTTTCTCCGAAAGATCGATCCCGTCCAGACGGGAACAGACCCCCTGGAACGCCATACCGGCAAGACCGGTGCCGCAGCCAAGATCCAGGGCAAGTTCATAGTGGCTTCGGCGTCCATCAAAGCGGTCAAACACCGCCCGCATCTTCAGCGGCAGGTCATAACCCAGATCCAGCACCAGATGCTGCTCGAAATTATCCGAGTACTGGTCAAAAAGATCCCGGACATACTCCCGGGGCGCGGACCTGGGATTATCGCCACTGAGTGCCCCGAACATGTGCCGGGCCGAGGGATGCCCGGGCCGCAGCTCCAGGACCCGGCCGTACAGCTTCCGGGCCTCCTCGAAATGGCCGCGAAGATGCTTTAGATAGGCCAGGTTGTTGAGGCCGGAGACATGGTCCGGCTTCAGCTCTATCAGATGTTCATAGACCTCCATGGCCCGTGATACCTGGTCGCTGTCCTTGTAACAGCAGGCCAGGTTGTACAAGACCTCCGCATCCTCTGGATGCAGAGCCAGGGCCTGGAGATACGCCTCTTCGGCCTGGGAAAACTCATGGCACTGTTTCAAAGCCAGGCCCAGGTTATACCAGGAGTCCACATCCTCCCGGTTCAGCTCCACCGCCCGGTGAAAGGCTTCGGCCGCCTCCCGGTACAGCTCGAGTTCATAGCGCGCCAGGCCCAGGTTGTAGTACACGGGTCCGGCTTCCGGCACCATTCCGAGCAGATGTTCGTAGAGGCTGGCGGCGCCGGCGCAGTCGCCTGCCTGATGCAGGCCCACTGCCCGGCGATACATGTCTTCCAGGTCAAGGGCTTCGCTTGGTGTATTCATGGGTTGACAGTTCGGTATGGGTTGAATTGCGATTATGGTGGCAATTAGGGTCAGACACAGGGCTCCATTTCCTGCTTGAGCAGACAGCAGGAGATGCGATGCCTGGGCCGGCCGCCAGGGAGATAGTCTATGTTATCGGGCTGCAGGAGTTTGTTCATCACGCACCCTTCCGGAATATTGAGGGTGAAGAACCGGTCTTCGTTGAGGCCATGGCGCCGGATCAGCCGGTCGTTTTCGATACACATGGAATGGACCGGATAATCTTCGCACAGCGGACAGCGATAGACCCGGCCGTTGGGGAAGATGAAAAAATTTTCCGCCACCAGGCCGGCACACTCGAAGTCCTCGTCCGGCTCGAGATAAACCTTGGGAAAGGTGACATGGATCCCCAGCCGGGCGGCGTGGGAGGCAACTTCCGGCACCACGGCCAGCCATTGCTGCGGATCCACCTGCCAGCCAGTGGTCGGAGCCGGCTCACCGGTGGCGGGCTTACCCCGCAGGCCGATCACCTGAATGAAGAACCGCTGGACCCCGAGAGCGGCCAGCAGTTCCGGCATCCGGTGCAGGTGTTCGATATTGAGAGCGGAAACCGTGTAGATCACACTGGTATGAAACCCTTTTTTGCCGGCTTTCTGCAGATTTTCCGTGCAGGTGGCAAAGACACCCTCACCACGGATCGGATCGTTGACCGACGGATCCGGCCCATCGAGGCTGAAACTGAGAAAATCCAGTTCGTCGGGCGCCACCCGCTCGAGCAGATCGTGGAACAGAAAACCGTTGGAGTCCACGGTCACTGCATAGCGCATCATCTTGGCCGCCCGGATAATCGAGGCCAGCTCAGGATGCATGGTGGGTTCGCCGCCAAGCAAAACAAGGTTGGTCTCCTGTTCCGGGCGGGCAAAGAGTTTGAGCCAGGTAACGGCCTGGTCCCTGTCCAGCATGGTGGTTCCGTGCTGGGATGGATTGATATAGCAGTGGCGGCAGGAGAGGTTGCAGGCGGTGAGCAGATGCAGAAAAACGTTGCGCTCGCCCGGCTTGAACTGCACCGTCCTGGCCCTGGGCTCAATGGTCATGATCGTTCCTCACTGGATTGCGAAAGGGTATATCTGGCCAGGAAGCTGTCCTGCCAGTAATCGTGCTCCTTGAAAAATTGCCTGAAAAGGGCCAGGCTCTCGGCCCGCAGTACCCCGGGAACAAGCTCCACCTCCATGGCAGCATAGAGTGGCGGCAGATGGTTGAGCTCCAGGCCGGTTCCACCGCCCATCACATCCTCATACCCCCAGACAAAACGCCGGATACCGGAGAGCAGCATGGTGGCATAACACATGAGACAGGGCTCCATGGTGCAGTAGAGAGTGACCCGCCCAAGGTCAATGCCCGGTTTTTCCTCAAGCAACCGCCGCAGGGTGACCACCTCGGCATGGTCGATCTCGTTGCGGCTCTCGGCCCGGCTGTTGCGACGGTGCCCCCGGGCCAGGACATTGTCGTCTGCTACCAGAACGCAGCCCACCGGGAATTCACCCTCGGCCAGGGCGGCCCCGGCCTCTTCGAGGGCCAGTTTCATGAAAGCTGTATCCCGTGGATGCGGTCGAAAGCGACGCAGTCCCTGTACGTTTTGTTCGTTCATGAATCGTGGTTGTTTCTGTCCCGGTCCGGCACCGGCAGGGTTACGGTGAAGTTTGTCCCCTGCCCCGGCTGGGACGTAAAACTGATATCACCGCCATGTTCCTTGATAATACTGTAAGACACGGCCAGGCCAAGACCAATGCCTTCGACTTCGGACTTGGTACTGAAAAAGGGCTCGAAGATCTCGCGGTCATAGCGGGGATCGATACCAATCCCGGTATCAGAGACCGAGACTTCGATCATGTCCCGGCCATGCCAGGCCGTGGCCACCCTCAGGGTACCGCCCACATCGGCCATGGCATCCATGGCGTTCATGACCAGGTTGACAAAAACCTGGATCATCTGATCTTCAACAACAAAAACCTCGGGCAGGTCCGGGGCGTAGTGTTTCTCCACCCTGACTCCGCTGGTCTTGATATACTTACCGTGAAACAGCAGTACCTTATCAAGAACCTTATGAATGGCAACCGATTTTCTCACCCCGCTGGAGGGCCGGTTGAACTGCTGCAGATCGCGGATCAGAGATTTGAGCCGATCACACTCGGCCAGGGCCAGTTCCATGAGCTGGCGCTGCTCGGAATCGAGATTGGTGGCCTGAAGGACATCCTTTATGGCAAATCGGATCCCGAGCAGGGGGTTACCGAACTCATGGGCAACCGAAGCCGAAAGTCGACCGATGGCCTCCATCTTCTGGGCATGGTTGAGCTGATCCTGGAGTTCCATCTCCCGGGTCACATTCCTGGCCAGGTAGACAATCCGGTTGATGGAGCCATTATCACTGCGGATCGGTGCCACCACGGCCTCGACCTGGAGCACCTGACCCTGCCTGGTTCGAATCTGAAAAAAACCATGCCAGAAACGCCCCCCAGCACCTGCCGCCGCATCTGCCGATACAGGTCCCGGTTCTCCGCGTCACCGGCGAGAAAATAGAGCCGCCTGCCCACCACTGCCTCGCTCTCATATCCCACCACCCGTTCAAACCATGGGTTGACATATTCGACCAGCCCTTTCCGGTCCGCAACCACGACAAAAAGAGGGGCATACCGGACCGCGGCGCTCAAGAGACTGGCCTCCTGCTGCAGCTTCACCTGTTCGCTGATATCGGCCAGAAAGACCACCGCTCCGGTACAGCGGGATCCGGAAAAAACAGGATAGGAACGAAGTGAAATAAAAATCGAGGAGCCATCCTGCCGGTGAAGCTGACAGTCATGGTCGGCATAGGAGCGTTTCTCGGCAATGGCCCGGAACACCAGGGCCTGCAGGGGATCTTTGTCCGACCCTCCAGCATAACCACAGCTAAGGACATCACGAATATCCTTTCCCAGGATATCCTCCTGGTGCCTGGTACCGGAGATCTCAACAAAGGCCTTGTTGACAAACACACAGACGCCCTGCTGGTTGACACCGACAATCCCCTCCTCGGTGGCATCAAAAAAGAGCCTGAGCCGTTCCTCGCTCTGACGAAGCGAGGTATACGTCCTGTAGCTGCGTTCCTGCATGGAATTAATCATGGAAACCATCAGGTCCAGCTCGTCGGGATGGCTGTTCTTTTTCCGGTCAAGGCGCAGAGGAGGTCCAGGGCGGTGTATCTGCAGATGCTGCAGATACTCCACCATATGGTCGAGATGGCGGGTAACCAGCCGCTGAAAGAGGATGATGACAAAGGCGGCGACCAGAAAGGTCTTCAGACCGTTGGTGGCCAGGATGACGATAACCCGGCGAACCAGACGGCTGTACACATTATCGAGACTGGCGGTGACCTTGAGACTGCCGATGATCTCTTCCCGACCATGCTGAACATACCTGAGGGGATACACCCGGACCACGGTGCGTCTTCCACCCGGTTGCCCATGGACCCAGCGGGGTTTTCCGTCCATGATGATCGCCGCATAGACAATGTCAGATCCCTGGACAATGGCATCGAGCTGCAGCAGGACCTGAGTATCGTCCATGACCCAGACGCTCTGGGCTATACCGCGGAGATACCCCTGCTCTATCTGGTCAAAATATCGCTTGATACCCGAAATATCCTGGCGATAGTCCAGAAAGAGCTGCAGCCCGGTCCCGAGCAGGGTGATAACAGAGCTGCACAGGATAATATAGATGATAAGCTGCCGGGCAATCCGGTCGGGCTTGAAGGTTCCGTGAATGGAAAATCGTGATAACAAGGGTTGTTGTGGAGAAGTTTTTAAAAAACCTGGGGCAGGATTCCGGCAGGAACTGGACATGCCGGCGTATCTGGGTCAGCTGAGCTGGGAACAGGACTGTCACCTCTGCATGAAGGCATCGATAGTCTTTTGAATGAAATCCGTCTGCTGCAGTTTATCGTTGGCTTCCCGGAGCCGCTGAACAATGACGTCATCGGTCTGGATGTTTGCCGCAAGATAGTACCCTTTCTCGCTCATAAGCAGGACCGGCTCGATCACGTCCGGAGAAAACCCCTCTGCCTTGAGGGCATTGAAGATGGTGTACTCATTGCCGGTGATGAGATCGGCCCGCCCCTTGAGGAATACCCGCATCTGCGTTTTCTTGTTCTTGGTTATGATCAACTCCCGGCCATCCTCAAAACCCAGGGCCTGGAGCTTCTGGGTCAGGGCATAACCGAGGATCACCGCGGTGGTGTAGTGTTTGAGATCATCCACACTGTGAACGACAATGTCCCGGCGGTCCTTGAACCTGTAGAGCGATGTCCGCTTGGAAAGAATGGGGCCGATCCACTTGAAGAGCTTTTCACGCTGGGGGGTGCGGTTGATGGTATAGATAAAGGTGCCCGGATTTTTCAGGACCATGTGATAGGCCCGTTTCCAGGGATAGACCTCGATCCGCAGATCCATGCCGGCCAGGCGAAAGATTTCCCGGACTATTTCCGTGGCAATACCGGTGACCCGGTTGTTTTCGACATAATGGACCGGAGGCAGCGGTTCGGTATAGACGGTATACGTTTCGCCGCGGCAGACAGAGGCCAGCATGACAAGACCCATAAGTACCGGGAGAAAACGCGAAAACAACACCATTAATGCTCCGTAAGCCAACCGTCAGACCAGCAGAAACCGCAACATCGCCACGTGGTTGAATCATCAGCCAACAACCCATAATGTCGACCAAATCGAATGCGATTTTATACCATAAACCATTACGGGACGCCAGTATCTTCTACGGACAGCCCTTACGCCGCCAGGGTTCTCCGGTTAATAGCCCTCCCCTGCCCCCTGCTGCGGACCGCCGGGAGGAGATGGCCTGATCGGTGGCCCAACCGTCGGCTCCGGCCAAAAAAAAATCTGCCAGCCTGTCGCAGGTATGCTATAGACGCAAAAAACATGTCGATCATGAACCAAACAGAGGAATGGACCGATGGAAAATTTCAAAGAGCAATGGACCCTGGAAGCGGCAATGGAAATCCTTCAGCACCCGACCGTTGACTCCAGGACTTGGGCCGAAGCCGTGGAATGGCTGCTGCTCCATGGTCCACCGGAGATACGCCAGCTGCTGCAGCAGGCGGCAGGTCATGCCACAGCAGAATGTTTTCCAGAACTGAAACCGGAAGGCTTCACCGCCGATGGCGAGCCCTGTTACGATATTTCCGCGGTGGCCAGGACCCTGGGCATCAGCGAGGAAGAGGCGGCCAGGGTGGTTGCGGAAAAGGAGAGGCAGCACGGAATACGTCAGCTCTTTGACCGCAGTGAGACCAGGAAACTTCAATGACAGTAACCTTGGACAGGCCCGAACGGTCTGATATTCATCCTTTTGCCTTTCAACACAATGTGGTATTTTAAAAAAAGATCGGATGGCCGCGCCATAACGATCTGAATTCATAAATAAATACTTTTCGAGGTCTGTAACACATGGAGAAAGGCTGGGACCATATATGCGAGACACTGGAATACCCCCTGTTCATTGTCAGGCCGGACGGGATCATCACCCGTGCCAACCAGGCGGCTGCCAATGCCGCCCGCAGACCTCTTGAGGAGATCATTAACAAGGGGATCTGCTATATCATTCATGGCGGCCGCCTGCCCCATATCCGCTGCCCCCTGGAAGAATTCCTCCTGACCGCCAGGGCGTCCAGAATTATGGAGACCCGGTTGCCGGGCCTGTTCGGCGATTACCTGCTCTCCATCGCGCCGTCCCTGGATGAAAACGGCGAGGTGACCGCCTTTCTCCTCATCGCCCGGGAGCTGACCGGGGAGGAAGCCCGCAAGGTGGAGTATTACCGGACCGCCCAGCTGGCCTCCATCGGTGAACTGGCTGCCGGCGTGGCCCACGAGGTGAACAACCCCATCAACGGCATCATCAACTTTGCCCAGCTCCTTTTCGAGGAATCGGAAGACCCCGAGGAACAGGAGATCCTCGGCCGCATTGTCCGGGAGGGCGAGCGTATTGCCTCCATTACCTCAAAGCTGCTCTCCTTTGCCCGCACCGGCGGCAGTGAACGGGAGCCCCTGAACATCAAGGATATTCTGGACAACTGCCTGGCCCTTATCCAGCATCAACTGAAAAAGGATTCCATTGCCTTTTCGACCAGCTACGAAGACAATCTGCCCGAAATCATCGGCAACAGCCAGAAACTGCAGCAGGTGTTCTTCAACCTGCTCAGTAACAGTCGCTATGCTCTGAACCAGCGCTACTCCTGCCCATCGCCGGACAAGAAAATCACCATCAAGTGCGGCACGGTGACCAATGAAATGGGCAACTTTGTCCGGGTCGCCATCAAGGACCTGGGCACCGGTATCCCCCAGGGTATCCTGGACCGGATCATTCTTCCCTTCTTCACCACCAAGCCGGCGGGTGACGGAACCGGTCTCGGGCTCAGTATCAGCCATGGTATCATAAGGGACCATGAAGGAACCCTGCGCATCGACTCAGTCCTGCACCAGTACACCACAGTAACGGTCGACCTGCCGGTGGCCGGCCCCCAGAATGCGATCCAGCAGCAAGAGGATACAGGTACGACATGATTGACAACGACAAGAAGCAGGCCCACATCCTCATTGTTGACGACGAGGAATCCATCCGGATGACCTTTGAAATCTTTCTGGTCCGGGCTGGATACCAGAATGTCTCCACAGCCACCAACATCAGTGAAGCCTTGGCTGCTGTGGAAAAACAGAAACCAGACCTGGTTATCAGCGACATTGTCCTGGTTGGAGAAAGCGGCACCGAACTGCTCCGCCGGTTGCGGGAAATGAACATCAACTGTCCGGTGGTCATGGTCACCGGTTTTCCCAACCTGGAATCGGCGGCCAAGGCGGTCCGCCTGGGAGCCTTTGATTATATCCCCAAACCGGTCAACAAGGACACCCTACTCCACTTTACCCGCCAGGCCCTCAACCACCGCTGGCTGCAGAAAGAAAAAGAAAGACTCATTACTGAAAATGAACAGTACCGCAAATACCTGGAAGCTGTTTTCCGCTCGGTCCAGGACTGCATCGTCACTGTGGACCCGGAACTGAGCATCGTTCAGGTCAATGACACGGCCAGACAGTGCATGCTCGCTGCTGCACCCGAAGGCAAACTGCCCACCAGTCTATATGAAGTGAGCGGGCCGCTTGGAAAAGCGTGCCTGGAAGACGCAAAAAAGGTTCTCGAAACCAGGAAAGAGGTCCGTGAACACCGGATCGAGTGTCAGTTCCATGGAGGAGAACTCAAGGTTCTGAGCCTTAACGCGGCACCAATTCAGGTCAACGGCCACTCTTTTACCGGCATCGTCCTGGTTGCCCGCGACATCACCAACACTCCTTCACCCGACAGCGGCAAGCAGCGTGATTATTTTCATGGCTACGTTGGCCACAGCCAAGCCATGCAGGAGGTGTACAACCTGATTGAAAACGTGGGCCGGGTGGATACCACAGTGCTCATTACCGGGGAGTCGGGCACCGGCAAGGAACTGGCTGCCGAAGCGCTGCATGCAGAAAGTCTTCGCCGCGACAAACCCCTGATCAAGGTGGACTGCGCTTCGATCCCCGAGGATATCCTGGAGAGCGAACTCTTTGGCCACCGACGAGGCTCCTTCACCGGGGCGGAAAAAAATCGCCAGGGCCGGATTCTCCAGGCCGAAGGCGGAACTCTGTTCCTGGATGAGATTGGCGATATCTCTCCCCGCATGCAACTGCGGCTCCTCAGGTTTCTCCAGGAACGAACGTTCTATCCTGTGGGCCAGGACCAGCCGGTTCAGGTCGATGTCCGGGTTATTGCCGCCACCAATGCCGACCTGCGAGAAAAAGTGGCCCTGGGAGAGTTCCGCGAGGACCTCTATTATCGCCTTCGGGTTATCGAGATCAACCTGCCACCCCTGCGGGCCAGAAAAGAGGGGATCCCCGTGCTGGCCAACCACTTCCTCAAAAGTTTCCAGGAAAAACTGGGCCACAATATCAGCGGTATTTCTGACCAGGCCATGGAGGCCCTGGTGCACTATTCCTGGCCTGGGAATGTGCGCGAGCTCAAACATGTGATCGAGCGCGGCTGTGTCCTCTGTACCGGCCAAACCCTGGCCCTGGAGCACCTGCCCGAAGAAATCCGCAACAGTGAGGCCTCATTGCCCCTTACCGCCCTGGAAAAACCAGCTGCAACACCATCACCGCAACACCAGGAACCAGAACCCCTGAAAAATGCCACAACTTCGATGAGCCCGGAAGAAAAAATCCGAGCCGCGCTAACGCAGGCAGGGGGCAACAAGTCCAAGGCTGCCCGTCTACTTGGCATCGATCGCTCTACCCTCTACCGGAGAATGCGACGCTACAACATCAGCGACTAATGCAACACAACTGTAGCAATGCAACACCGTGGTAGTGTTGCATTGCTACACATTGTGGCACCACTCCTGCAACACATCAGCATCATTCCCACACGACCCCCACCCACCAATTTAAAAAATTCTTGTTTATTTTCAAGAAGATACCCCCAAAACGCAACAGAAAAAAACGCCCTGCCCCAATTCTGGCCCCCAACTTGCTACATAAGAGACAAACGCAACAACACCTGTGCAAACGGAAGGAGCTGTACAGGATCAGATGTGCACCAGGAGGACAGAAAGATGATGAACAGAGAATCCATAATCCAGAGAGAAAAAGGAAAGATACTGACGCGCCCCGAGGCGGTGGACACAGAGGTCAACAAGGTAACCATGGGCGCCCTGGGCATGTTTGCCGGTCTCGTCGGCGCCTGGGCCCTGGCATGTATCATTGGCGGCATTGTGGCCAGCACCGAAGTCACCGGACTGCTGGACGGCTGGTTCCATGCCGTGAGCGGACTTTAAGAACCAAGTACTACGACGTAGCAATAAAACAATTGACACGAAGCATCTATTCACAATCGAAGGAGGAACATCATGGCCAAGACAGCAAACGTAAAAACCCGCACTCAGACTGGCGTCCAGGCAAAGGATATCACCCCGGCATCCGAAATATCAAAAGTCGGCGTCTACGCAGTCGGTATCGGCGCGGCCCTTATCGGCCTCTGGGGCCTGGCCTGCTTCATCGGCGGCATGATCAGCGCCGGCGGTCCCCTGGCTCTGATCGGCAGCTGGTTCAAGGCTGTCAGTGGAATGTAGGAGAGCAGACAGTTCTCTGCAACGTACTGGATTTACAGGAAGGGTGACAGGTATCAAGGAACAACAGGCAGTGTATGGTGATGGCAGCCAGCAGCCTTCCAGCCGCCAGGCACCGGGCAGCAGCACCCTGCCCGGTGCCGCAGCTGGAAAGAGCGGGGCTGGGTCACGCTCCCTGGTCTCCACGCGGAAGATACTGTACTCCGTATTCTGTGGCATAACCGTGCTGCTCTCAGTGGTCATCATCATGGCTTTTCTGCAGTATCGGCTAACGGCCCAGTATAATGAAATTATTGACCAGGGGGAAAAAATTGTCTTTCGTTTTTCCTCGCTCAGGGAGTATCTCACCCGGGCAATACTGGAGAGAAAATGGAATCAGCTAGAAGGGTTCGAGGCTAAAATCGAAACCCTTAACAGCGATTTTTCCAAGCTCCTTGACCATCAACTGATACCGACCCAGTACAAACTGGCCCTCATCGACAAAGTTGGCATAGGTGAAATCGCCCTCCTGGCCCGGCAACTGGCAAATGAGGACGATAAGCTTGCCCCGGCCCTCAAACTGCACGACAGGCTCCGGGCCATGTCCGACCAGCTCATGCAGTTCGACCGGGTCCTGATAGGCCAGATGAAGAGCAACCTGGTGCGGTTCCAGAACCTGATCATAGGCACCCTGGCCCTGATCACCGGAGCTATCAGCCTGCTCTTTGTCTTCCTGTACCGCAAGGCCCTGCTTCCTCTCATGGATCTCTCAAAACAGGTGCATGAGACAGACCGGGACCGGGAGTTGGCCATAGCGCCAGGGGCCTGTCAGGAACTCAAGGATCTGACCGAGAGGCTGAATTTTCTTCTGAACAGCAGTGAACCGGGACATCCGGGGGAAGGAAATGTTTTTTCACCCCACGAGGTGAATGTCCTGAGTAATCAGCTCAACGCCATCATCAACTACACTCAGTTGCTGCTGGACAACGACACCCACCGGGAGAACCATCCCGAAGAGGTAAAAATCCTCCGCAGCATCATGATGTCCGGCGAACAGATCGGCCTGATACTCCAGGAAAAACAACGCTGACCGGTATCGCGCCGCCCGCATATTCTGTTAGCCGGCGGCCCTGGCAACGCATACCGGCACTCTCTGTCAGAGACCAGTTACTACGTATTTAATTTTAAAGGACCATAAAATTATTCAAATGTACCACAGGTAACCCAAGGAGGAGGAATCAATGGACAATGTTCGACCAATGGACAACAAAATAGGTATTGCCGGAATAGAGATCCCGTTTCCGGTTTTTATCATCCTGATTGCGTGCGCTTCCATGGCCGTAACCGGAATACTTTTCGCTGGCCATGCACTTTACATAGGTCACCATCATGCCCTCGGCACATCCCGCGAGGTACCCTGGGGTATTCTTATTGCCGGTTATGTCTTTTTTGCCACCTTCTCCACCGGACTGTGCATCATTGCCTCCCTGGGGCAGGTTTTCGGCATCAAGGCATTCAAGCCCATTGTCGGCCGGACCTTGTTCCTGGCTGCGATCACCATTGCCGCCGGACTGATGAGTATCTCCCTGGAGTTGGAGAACCCGTGGCGGGTCCAGATATGGGCCCTGCTTTCGCCCCATCCGGAATCAAATATCTGGTGGAAGACCTCAATTTACTCCATGTACCTGATGCTGCTCATCTTCAACCTCATCCTTCTCAACCGGGGCAAGGTCAAGGCTGCATCACGGGTTGGCCTGGTGGCCCTTCTCGCCTGCCTGGCAGCAGTCCTCAACATGAAGGAAGACATGAGCATCCTCGGAGCCCGGGCCTTCTGGCCTGACCAGTACATGCCCATCTACTTCCTGACCTTTGCCACTTTGCTGGCCTGCTTTGGAATTTTCTTCTTCAACTGGGCAGCAGCCAGGATCAGCGGCGAAGAGATAAGCAGTGAAGTAAAGTCTGCCCTTTCGGCCACGAGCAAGCTCACCATTGTCCTGCTGCTGATCTACGGCCTGTTCACCGCAGCCAAGATCATGGCTGGATACGCCGGAGAAGGCGTCAACAATCCCGACGCCATGAGCCTCCTGCTGACCGGTCGATTTGCCGGTAATTTCTGGGTAGGAGAAGTAGGCATGGCCTTTATCATTCCCCTGGCTCTCCTTCTTATCGCCCGGCGCAACGTTGATATCAACGGCTTGTTTACTGCCGCCCTCACCGGCCTGGCAGGACTGTTCATCAGTGTCTATGACCTGATCATGGCCGGCCAGCTGGTGCCCCATTTCGCCCAGTACAATATCGTCGGCCTGCCGAAATATTACAGCTACACCCCGTCCCTGCACGAGTACATGATGCTGGCCGGAGGTTTCTTTCTTGTCTTCACTCTCTTTATCCTGGGCGAGCTGCTCCTGCGGCCCGACCGCCTCTCCGTGGATGAACAATAGCATCCGCCGGCAAACCTGATCAGGCAACAAAAAAACAGCCCGCTGCGTTCGCAGCGGGCTGTTTTTTTTATCCAAAAATCGTCCCAGGGCAAGATATTGCCAAGGTACTTTTCATGGTTCGAAGTCTTCGCTATCTGTTGTGGCAGGGCCGTGCCAAAACCTGGAGTCTCCCTTCAGTCGCTTACCCGGAGTCTCCCTTCAGTCGCTTACCCGGAGTCTCCCTTCGGTCGCTTACCTGGTCCAGCCATGCTGGTTTATCCTGATATTCCTAATCAGCTCAGCCTGGAGCAGCCCGACAGACAGCATCCCAAATCCATGCGACGTTAAATCTGGCAGGCCTTGTTCTTCTCCTCGCGCGCTTTCTGAGTGGTGCACTCAAAGATGATATCGAGTTCCTCATTGTCCAGGGTTTCTTCTTTGAGCAGAACTTCGGCCACCTGGTTAAGGTAGTCCCTGTTCTCGGTCAGGATATCCCGGGCCTTCTGGTAACATTGCTGCAGAATATCGTTTATCTCCTGATCGATCTGCCGTTCCGCCTCGTCACTGTGCAGCAGCATGGTCATGGGATCGCCTAGAAAACCACCTCCCTCCCGGACATACGCCCGCGGCGCCAGGGTATTGGCCATACCCCACTTGCATATCATTGAGGTGGCGATTTCCGTCGATTGCAGAAGATCATCCTGAGCCCCGGTGCTCCGCTGGCCGAAAATAATCTCCTCTGCGGCCCGGCCCCCCATGAATATGGTGATCTTGTCGAGCAGGTATTCCCGGGAATAGGCGTGCCGGTCATTGAGGGGCAACTGCTGGGTCTGGCCCAGCGCCCTGCCCCGGGGAATAATGGTGATCTTCACCAGAGGATCTGCCTCGGGCAGCCTTTTGGCGACAATGGCGTGTCCGGCCTCATGAAAGGCCAGGATCTTGCGGTCTTTTTCTGAAAAGACCATCCCCTTGCGCTCCACTCCCAGAAGAATCCGGTCCCGGGCCTCATCGAAGTCCTCCATGGTTATGTACTGCCGTCGTTTCCTGGCCGCCAGCAGGGCCGCCTCGTTGACCAGGTTATGCAGTTCAGCCCCGGTAAAGCCGGGGGTCGTCTGGGCGATTAGCTTGAGATTGATATCCGGGCCGAGCTTCACCTTCCTGGTATGGACCTCCAGAATTTTTTTCCGTCCCTTGACATCGGGCGGCAGAATGGTGATCTGGCGGTCAAACCGCCCCGGTCTGAGCAAGGCTGGATCAAGAATATCGGGCCGGTTGGTTGCCGCCAGGACCAGGACCGTATCATCGGTGCCAAAGCCATCCATCTCCACCAGCAGGGCATTGAGGGTCTGGGCCCGCTCATCCGTTCCTCCGGCCACCCCGGAGGCGGCCCGACTCCCCCCCACCGCATCGATCTCGTCGATAAAGACGATACAGGGGGCATTCTTTTTGGCCTCCCGGAAGAGGTCCCGCACCCTGGAGGCGCCGACCCCGACAAACATCTCGACAAAATCAGAGCCGGAAAAACTGAAAAAAGGCACTCCGGCCTCACCGGCTATGGCCTTGGCCAGCAACGTCTTGCCGGTTCCCGGAGGCCCCTGGAGGAGGATACCCCTGGGAATGGTGGCGCCCACGGCCTTGAACGGCTCGGGATTCTTCAAAAATTCGATCACCTCCACCAGCTCTTCCTTGGCCGAGGAGATCCCGGCCACATCGTCGAAGGTAACCCGGTTCTCCTTGGTGAAGCGGATCATCTTTTCACTGGCAAAGGGCTCATCTTCAGCATTTTTTTCCTGTCGTTTCAGGTTTGCAGCCCAGACAAGAAGGACCACGGTCAAGGCCACGGCAAACAGGACAGTGAACCAGATCAGCTGAGTATTGTCACGGCTGACAGTGACCCGGATTCTCTTGCTCTCCAGCTTCGGGACCAGGGAGGATATATCCGGCGCAATAGTCGTATAGAGCCGGCCATCATTGCTGGTCACCATCAGGGTATTGCCGCGGATCTCCACCGCAGCGACCCGATCCCGGTGCAGATTTTCAAGAAAATCCGTGTAACTCTGGGTCGGCAGGGCCGTCTTATGTTCAGCCCGCCAGAAGATAAAAAGGGTGCCGAGCACAAAGATAAAAATAAAGAAAATGAAAATATTACGGGCAAAATAAGCCATAAGTGCGACCAATCCTCAATAGAGCGTGGGTTATGGAAACAATTCTTCCGCTGTCTGTCCCGGCCATTGTAGGAAATCAGGAAAAAAATGTACAGCACTACCACCCGGTACCCTGCCCACAATGGTCTGTTTTTTACATGAACCTGAATCCGTGAAGCTGTAATTTCGCCGCATGCGCAAGGAAGAGACCCGTTGATTAGAGTGATGCTCTATCAAGGGGTTGATGACGCAGCGTATGCGGTGAAACTACAGCTCCCGAAGGGCGGCTTCATAGCAATGGGTGAAAAGAAACATCTCAGGTTATCTTTTCTTTTTGATGGTTATTCAAGGCAGATAACAAAGAAACAATATTTTTCCGTCA
This sequence comes from Desulfolithobacter dissulfuricans, assembly GCF_025998535.1. NCBI lineage: Bacteria > Pseudomonadati > Thermodesulfobacteriota > Desulfobulbia > Desulfobulbales > Desulfobulbaceae > Desulfolithobacter > Desulfolithobacter dissulfuricans. Next base: position 2,201,374 of record NZ_AP024233.1, read on the forward strand.
CGGATTCAGGATGAAAGGAGTTCTCCGGGTTGAATAGGCGTGGAAAAAGCCTGCGGATTGAGGCTCGACAGGTGCAGAAGGAATCAGAAATCTTATCCGGGGGGAAATCAAGAAGGACAGACAGGCCGGGCAGACGCCTATCGCACGCGCCAGGTAAAATCCAGCGCTCCTGGCCGGCAGGAGTCTACACAGGCACCGCAGTTCCAGCAGTAGACAGACCGGCCCTCACCAAGACTGGGATTGAGACCAAGGGGACAGGCGTGATCACAGAGACCACACTGGGTGCAGGCCTCCAACTCCTGATGAATGACCAGCCGACGCCGGGAACCGATCAGAGCAAGGAGACCGCCCAGAGGACAGAAATAACGGCAGTAGAATCGACGGGTCAGAAGTTCAAGCAGGAGCACTGCCACCAGCACAACCCCCTCGACCGCCAGTTTATGAAAAAACACCGCCATCATGATCTCGCGGCCCACCAGTCCCGGTGGTGACATGATGACAAAAATCGGCGCCCCCAGGATCATGGTCAACAGAAACTCGCCGATCAGGGCAAACCACAGAAGTCTTCGGGCCAGGACCAGCCGGTCTTGGAGGCGTTTTTTCCTGGAGATCAACCGTCGCAGCCGGTCGAGCAGTTCTCCGAAAAAATTGATCGGACAGATCCAGCCGCAGAACACCCGGCCCAGCAGCAGGGCCAGCAGGACAGGCGGCAGCATGCCGATGAGGGCGGGGAGGTAGAGTTTTTTGGTGACCAGGATACTTTCCAGCCCTTCCAGCGGCGAGACAAACCAGAGCTCGCCGATGCCAAGCGACTGATACCATCCCTGGACCAGGGTTATGGCTTTATAGTAGTTAAGAAACGGATTGAGCAGGATAACAAGAAAGGCCGCCAATAGAACCGCAAAGCGCAGGGTGTTGTAGCGTCGCCTGCGGCCCTGCCCATTCCCCCGGTGTTCAGTCATCAGTATTTCACCTTGCCTCCGGAGTACAACGGCTCCACATTGATCCCCTTCCGACCGTCAACACTGGTCACCGGGCAGGCATGGGTGCAGAGACCGCAGCCCGTACAGTCCGTTTCGTCCACCACCGGTTTCAGGGCCTCCAACCGGATCGCCCTGTTCTTGAAAGGACATTTGTCATAACAGGTCCGGCACAGTGCCCTACCGTTCCAGGCCGCACAGATAAATTGGTTGATGACCGCAAGTCCCATTCGGGTTTCGGCCATTTCCACCCGCTGCAGGGTTCCTGTGGGACACACATCCACACATTTCATGCAGAGATAGCAGGGGATTTTCTCCACCGCAATCAAGGGCGTTCCCGCATGGAGTCCATGACGGATATCCAGCAACTCGATACAGTGATAGGGGCAGACCTCCACGCAGCGGCCGCAGCGTAGACATTTGCCGGCAAAAATCTCTTCCGGTACCGCCCCCGGAGGCCGCAGTCTGTTGGTGGTGACCGGTGAGCGTACCAGGGCGGCGGAGGTCTCAGCGCTGCTGGAGACCAGCGCGGTGACCGTCACCGCGCCGGCCAGCTTGAGAAAACCTCGGCGTTTCACATGCCTTGCCCCTTTTCATCCCGTCGGCGGCCAAATATCTGCGGCACATACTCGCCCCGGGCGATTTTTTCGGCTTCATCCTCGGTGTTAAGATAGGTCAGGCCGACACTGAGCACGGTTTCCATCTTCTCGATGTCCCGCATCAGCTTTTCCATGGCATCGGTGGTCCTGCTCTCCAGCACGACCACGATATTGCCCTTGTCATCGGCTCCATAGACCTCGACCTGGCTCATCCGGTGCAGCGCCTCCAGGGTCTGATCCCGGTCTTCCGGCCATGTCGATATCACCACTCCACCAATAGGCATAATCAGTCCTTTGCTAAGATCAGCCGTCCCCGGCCATCCGGCCTTGAAGGGACAGCAGAAAAACACAACCCTGTGACTGCATAACCCTCTCCAGAACCCGAATTTCCGGAACCGGATACCGTCTGCACCGATCTTCGGAAGAGGCAACAAACAGGTAAGAAGGAGAAGTCCGCGCTTTTGGCAGGAAAGCGGCAAACATATCGACACTCCGGTATCCGGTCCCGGAAATCCGGGATGGGGGGCGGTTTTCCACCCCCCGTACTATGGAGGTAGTTACACAATCAGTGGTTTCAAGGGCACAGGCCCGGAAACACGTTTCACTTTGACCGCACAGATCTTGAACTCGGGTTCCTTGGAGCCGGGATCAATGGCATCCTTGGTCACCTTGTTGATCATCCGTTCCGGGTGCTGATCGTGCCAGTAGACAAAGACCATACCTTCGATGGGCCCTTCGTACACCTTGGCCGGCAGAACATTCACCCCGCGGCGGGAACGAACCTCAACCATGTCGCCAGGCTTGATGCCAAGCTTTTTCGCATCGTTCGGGTTGATCTCCACGTAGGCATAGGGATTGGCTCTCAGCAGCTCGGGTACCCGACCGGTCATGGACATGGTATGCCAGTGGTCGATGATCCGTCCGGTGGAAAGATAGAACGGATATTCGGCATCCGGCATCTCCTCGGGATCCGCCTGCGGCCGCAGCCAGACCCACAATTTCCGGTCCTTGTGGGCCGGTCCGTAGAACTGGTAGGGCAGGTCACTGGTAGCCTCGCTGTCGGCCATGGGATCCATACCACGGACGAATTTTTTGACGGTACCGCCCTTGAGCGCATGCGCTCTGGTCGGGGCCGGCCACTGAACACCATCGTACATCTGTTCCAGGACCTCGTAGGTGGCCCCCTGCAGGTCATTGTCGCGGCCCTTGGTCAGCTTCTGGGTATATTCGTTCCAGATGGCCCTGGGAAGCTCGTAGCCCTCCTCCAGGCCGTCAAAGGGCTTGACGCACTGGGCAATGACCGGATCGTTCAGCTTGCTGGCCAGTTTCTTGGCCCATTCACGGACGATCCATACCTCGGGTTTGGCGTCGCCAGGCGGGTCAATGGCCTTCCTGGTCAGCTGGGAGCGCCTTTCCGTGCAGCCATAGACCCCGGTCTTCTCGAAATGAAAAGCCGTGGGCAGAATCAGGTTGGCGTACTCTGTGGTCCGGGTTGGGAAAATATCCGAGCAGACGATGAAGACATCCTCACGGGCCAGTCCCTTGTTGTATAGATTGCAGTTGGGTAGACTCTGGGCAGGGGAGGTGCAGTTGATCCAGATCGCCTTGATTTTGCCGGCATTGACGGCCGAGAACATGGCCATGGTATGATAGCCGGGCTTGGGCGGAATCCGTCCCTTGGGAATACCCCAGGCCTCCTCCACCTGGTTACGCAGTTTTTCCTTCTTGACCAGCCGGTGACCGGGCAGAATATGGCACAGACCACCGCCTTCACGGACACCGCCGCAGGCGTTGGGCTGACCGGTGAGCGACAGAGAGTCGGCACCGGGCTTGAGCAGCTGGCCGGTGAGGATATGGAGATTATGGATCAGGTTGTTGGCCCATACCCCTCTTTTGCGCTGGTTGATACCCATGGTCCACAGGGAAACCGTACCCTTGGAGGTGGCGAACCAGCGGGCGACTTCGCGGATATCATCGGCTGTCACCTTGCCGCCCATGATGCGGGCGGCCTTTTCCGGCGGATAATCGGCGACAAATTTTTTATACTCATCAAAAGAAACTTCCTTTTTCTCCTTCCCCTTACGGAAGGTAGCGTAGGTGGAGAAAAAGGACTGGTCATAGAGTTTTTCCTCGATAATCACGTACGCCATGGCATTGAGCAGGGCCAAGTCGGTACCCGGTTTGAACTGCAGGTGCTTGTCGGCGATTCTCGAGGTCTGCGACAGGCGCGGATCGGCGTTGATCACCTTGACCTCGGGATTGTCGAGTTTACGGCGCATGATCCGGCGAAAGAGGACCGGATGGGCCTCGGCGGTATTGGAACCAATAATGAAGAAGCAGTACGCCTTTTCCAGGTCGTCATAACCGCCGATGGGCTCATCGGCCCCGAACGAGGTCAGGTAACCACCCACGGCCGAAGCCATGCACAACCGCGGATTGCCCTCCACGTTGTTGGTCTGCAGCCCGCCCCGCATCACCTTCTGGAACAGGTAGGTCTCTTCAGTCAAAGCCTGGCCTGAACCGTAATAGGCCACGGAATCGTTACCATGGGCGGTGACAGCTTCGGCGAATTTGCTCGCCGCGATATCCAGGGCCTTGTCCCAGGATATCTCGCGGAAGGTACCGGTTTTTTTCTCGCGGTACAGTGGTCTGGTCAAGCGGTCGGCATGGCGCATGCATTTCCAGAAATGCATGCCCTTCATGCACACATAGCCAAAATTGGTCCGTGCCTGGGGCACACCGCGTAACCCGACCGGCTGACCGTTTTTCACTCCCAGTTCAACCCGGCAACCCACCCCGCAAAGCCTGCAGGAACCGCGATGCCACCGAATGCCTTCTTCGGCCCGGGCTACGGAATTCTTGTCCAAAGGCAGGTTCATCCCCACATACGAAGCAGCGGAAAGAGCTGCTGTTTTCTTGAGAAAATCTCTTCTTGTCTGAGCCATGAATATTGTCCTCCTTACAAACTGTCTGAGCGTGATTGGCTGCTCTTATCTGGTCTTGAACGCATGCGGACTGTGGCATTTCCAGCAGTCTTTATCCTTGGGACATTTCTCCAGCATCTTGGCATGGCAGACCGCACAGTCCTCTCTGGATGGCGTCAGACGGAATGTTTCAAAGGTTCCATGGCACTGGTAGCATTTCACCATGGCGATGCCATGGGCTGAACCATACCACTCCTTGTAGACATCGGGTGTTGCCTCCTGATGACAGTCAGCGCAGGCAACATACATCTCCTCCTCACTCAGCTCTGGATGACCATTGACCGATTTGTCTCCTGCTGCCCCGGGGGATGCACCCCAGACCATCATGGCAAGAAACACCATGACACAACACGTCACGAACATTTGTCTCTTCACGGTTCACCTCCTGAAGATTTTCTTCTTCCGGGCAGCCCCTCCCTTGGTCTTACGCCCGTTTCCTGGCTTATAGGCAGAGGCGGTGATTCCTACCGGCATGACAGGAAGCACTGACGACTCTGCACAAAAGTTCGAACCTGAACTGAGTGATTTTCAAATGGTTCCCCGCAGGGGATGCTCAACCTCCTTTGTGCAAATAAAAAAACTTCTCTGCCGAACTGAGCCCGTTCCGGTGCCCGACCCTGGGATGACATCCGGTGCAGCTGCTCTCCTGGCGACCGGCCAGGTACTCCCGATGGGCCTGGACGCCTGCTTCGGATAACCCAGGCGGCTCAAGTTCCCCGTGACAATCCATGCATCCTGAATCATGAACGAAACGGTTGCGGTTCTCCCGGGCATTGCCGGCCCAGTCATAATTCCTGCCCTCGATGAAGAGATTATTCACTGCCATCCGTACACCGGAGGTAATCTTGCTCTCCAGGAAAGACAGCAGGTTGTCGTGGGGCAGATGACACTGATTGCAGTGGGCCACACTACCTGTCCGGTTCTGCCCGCCATGCACATCCTCCTGCCAGGACATCACAAAAGGTTTCATGACATGACAGCTCCCGCAAAAGGAGGCCCGGTTACCCAGATCAAAGACAAAGCCCGAGGACATCACAACAACCACACCGGCGACCAGGGCCCAGACAAGCAAACAAACCAGGGTTCCTGTCAGATGGTTCTTCTCCCCTTCTTCACACTGCACGGGCCCGTGTCTCCCTGATGCCGAAGAGTTTTTTCAGTGGCTCTTAAAAAAGAATTATTGTCTAACGAGAATCAGTACAGTGCCCTGGAAAATTTTCCAGACAGTCTTATGGTGTACTGCAGAGAAAGAAGCAAAGAGCATTCCAGTTTAATAACTTGTGAATTTCACATAGATATTCGCTGCCGCCAGGGCGCACCATTACCAGCAGGTAACAGTCATGGCATAGAAATGATACCGCCAGGTAACGTTTTTCCGATACTGCCACAATCTTAAACCACTCCCCTGTTGCAAGGCGCGACTGGTCGGGTACAATACAGGTCGGGAGAGATGTACAGTTATGCGAAAAATATCCATGAGACTTCGATCTAAATTCATCCTGGCCATCGGCGCCATTCTGGCGGCGTCCTACGGTCTGCTGTTGGTTTATACCTCCATCCTTCAGAACAGACTGGTTATCGGCCAGGCCCGCCAGGAGGCCCGGATGCTGCGCCAGCAGATTCTCCTGACCAGACAATGGGTGGCGGATCACAGGGGCCTGTTCATCGTCAAGACAAAGAAGGACCATGCCAACCCCTTCCTGCCCGATCCCATACTGCAGACCAGGGACGGAACCATCCTCGTCAAGAGAAATCCCGCCATGGTCACCCGTGAATTATCCGAATATGCCAGTCGATCTGGCTTCTGCTGGTTCAGGGTCACCAGCCTCAGGCCGATCAATCCGGCCAATGCGCCCGATCCCTTTGAGCGTTCCAGCCTCCAGTTGCTTGAGGAAGGCGTTCCGGAGATTATCAAGATCATAGAGGGAGACAATGGCCGGATCCTGCGCTACGTGACCCCACTGCAGGTCAAGTCATCCTGCCTTTCCTGCCATGCGGAACAAGGCTACAGGATCGGCGACATCCGGGGGGCCCTGTCCATCTCCATCCCCATCAACTGGGCCGACGAGGCCATCAGGCATAACAACCAGTCAATTATCATCTTCGGCCTGTTATCGGTCTGCTCGGTGGCCATGGTGCTCTACCTGCTGTTCAACAACCTGGTCGCCAGACCCATCAATCAACTGGCCGATGCCATGGATGATTTCCCCGAAAAAGACCCGGATACATTCAAGCTGCCGGACACCAACGATGAAATCGGTTTCCTGTCCCGCCGGTTTGTCAATCTCTGCGAACGCCATAAACGGTCCCAGGAGGCCCTGGAACAGGCCAGAAAACAGGCCTTCCGCAGCGAAAAGCTGGCTGCCCTTGGCCAGCTGACCGCGGGTATTGCCCACGAGATCAACAATCCCCTGGGCGGGATGCTCAACTGTATCCGCACCATCCGCGAGGAACCGGACAACCGGGAGCTGCACGACCGCTACCTGCCGCTCATCGACAAGGGGTTGCACCGGATCGAACACACCATGCGCCAGCTTCTCAACTACGGGCGAAGCGAACCGCTGCAGCTCATGCGGGCCAGCATTGACGAAATTATCCGGGAATGCCTGGAACTGCTTGAATACAAGCTGAAAAACATAAACGTGGAACTGGACCTCCAACTCGATGAAGCCTACTGCATTGACACCGAGGCTGCCAAACAGATTGTCATGAACATCTGTCTCAACGCCATCCAGGCCATGCGCGACGGGGGCACCCTGAAGATCACCACCTACCGGACCGACGACGACCTGGTTCTGGTCTTCACCGATACCGGTTCCGGTATCCCGGGAGAAATCATTGACAAGATCTTTGATCCCTTTTTCACCACCAAGGAGGTAGGCGAGGGTACCGGGCTTGGGCTGGCGGTCACCGACTCCCTGGTCCAGCAGCTTGGCGGCCATATCGAGGTGGAATCCGAGCCGGGCCGCGGCAGCCGGTTTATCATCTATCTACCCATCAAACTGTCCTGCCCACGTCCGGGAGAACACCAATCCAAGTCCCAGGAAACATAACGTATGCCGAGAATACTGCTTGCCGAAGATGATGAAATAATGCGTATCACGGTGGAGGACCGGCTGCGCCGGGAAAACTGGACCGTGGATGCCGTGGACGATGGCCTGAAGGCCAAGAAATGCCTTGAACACAACAACTACCACCTGGTGCTCTCGGATATCCGCATGCCCGGACTTTCCGGGGTGGAACTGCTGGAACAGGTGCGCCAGCTGACCCCGCCCCGGATATTATCATGATGACAGCCTATGGCAGCGTGGATGATGCGGTCAGCTGCATGAAAAAAGGGGCCGTGGATTACATCCTCAAGCCGTTCAACATGGATGACCTGGTGATCCGCATCAAGCGGGTCCTGGAAATGCAGTCGGTCAAGGCAAAATGTGCCTCTCTGGAAGAGCACTGCCTCCTCACCCAGAAGCACATCATCGGCGAAAGCCCGGCAATCAAGAAGGTCTACAGGATAATCAGTCAGGTGGCGCCTACCGACTCTACAGTGCTGGTTACCGGTGAGTCAGGTACGGGCAAGGAGCTGGCCGCGGCTGCGATCCATCGCTCCAGTACCCGGGCCACTAAACCCTATGTCCGGATCAACTGCGCGGCCATCCCGGAAGGATTGATCGAATCCGAGCTCTTTGGCCACGAACGGGGGGCCTTCACCGGCGCCCACAGCAGAAAACCGGGCAAATTCGAACTGGCGGATGGAGGGACACTGCTGCTCGATGAAATCGGTGACCTGCCCCTGCCGCTGCAGGCCAAACTGCTCAGAGTGATCCAGGAGGGTGAGTGTGAGCGGGTGGGCGGCACCAGGACCATCAAGGTGGATGTGCGGCTCATATGTGCCACGGCCAAGGATCTCGGTGTGGAAGTGAAGGAGGGCCGGTTCCGGGAGGATCTTTATTACCGCCTCCGGGTGATTCCGGTGACCATGCCGCCCCTGCGCGAGCGGCGGGAAGATATCCCCATCCTTATCGACCATTTCCTGGCGGAATTCAGCCAGAAACGGGGGATAACCCTGAAGCTGTCTCCAGAGGCCATGGCCTGCATGCTGGAGTATGATTTCCCCGGCAATGTCCGGGAACTGAAAAACATCATCGAACGGGCCTCTGTCCTGGCCCCGAACCCGGTGATAACTCCAGCGGACCTGCCGGCGGACCTGCATTCAGGCGATGACGTCGCGGAGTCGTTCGAGGGGCCGGTTATCCTCAGTGAGGCCCTGGCCCAGACGGAAAAACGATGTCTTTTAAGTGCGCTGGCCCGTACCGGCGGTAACCGGACAAAGGCTGCCGAGTTGCTCGGCATCAGCAGGAAAAATCTGTGGGAAAAGATGAAACATTACGAAATCACCCTCTGAAAGGGTACCGGCCCCGGCCAGTTTCGGGCTGAAAAATCGATTACCACCCGGGGGTTACCAGGCTGTTGAAAAAACGTAGCGAACACAGTAGGTTTTCAACGGCCTGTTACATTTCATAGAGTTTCTCGTCCCGACGCGGGGTTTTTCGATGTCCCCGCAGTTTTTTCTTCACGCCGTCAAGGGAAAAGGCGTCATCACCATCGAGCAGGTCACCCATCTCCTGTTCAATCTGATCGGGATCCTCCCCCGCCTCCATGCGCGCCAGGGCCTCCTCCATCTGCTCTCCAAGGGATATCCCGGTCTTTTCGGTGAACTTGCGCATCAGGCCGGCCATCTGGCGGGGATCATCTTCATTGATGTTTTCAGCCTCCCGCATCAGACTCTCAAAGGCCTTTTCCATCCTGCTCTCGTCGAGTCCTGCCAGCGGATCATCGCTGTCTTCCTCTTTGGCCTTGCCGATGGTGGCAAAGGGGGACATCATCTTCTGCAACTCTTTCCGACCGCATTGCGGACAGTCTGGCCGAGTCTCCGTGTTGATCCGACGGGAGAAAAAATTAAAGATAGTGTTGCACTCTTCACAGAAAAACTCGTAGATAGGCATGGCGTACTCAATCCGATGTTTTTTATATGAAAGAGTCTCCGAGTCTCCGGCCGGGTTCAAATCCGGCCATGCCCGGTAAGCGAGCCATACGAGACTCCGAGCGACCAACTTTCATGTTTCGTTGTGGTTGGCCGGTCTGGTCCAGCCATGCTGGTTAGAAAAAACGATCTGCGGCCACAGGTCAATTCTTGAGCAGAGAAGGGGGGGGCAGCGCCTGGTGTGGCGGAGATCCGGAGGGACCCCGACCGCTTGCGACCTGCTCCGCACCCTGAAAGCGGCAACGATACCTGCCGCATTGTCCCTGAAATTAATCACTGTTCAGGACTGCGTCAACATCAGCGGGCCGGACCTGATCCGTGACAACAACCTCACCGATACCTGTAGGCAGAACAAAGAATACCCGACCACCGACGGTTTTCTTATCCGTGAGAAGAAACTTTTTTATTTCTTCCCGGCCAAGCTCCGGCGGTATGGTGGTCGGCATGCCATAGGCGGCGATGAGATCACGGATTTCCCTGGCCTCATCTTTGCCGAGCAACCCTGTCCGGACCGCGAGATCCGCCGCCGCGCACATGCCGATGGCCACAGCCAGCCCATGGATGATCTGAAAATTCGAGGCCGCCTCCACCGCATGCCCGATGGTGTGCCCGAAATTGAGGATTCTCCGCAGGCCCCCTTCCCGTTCATCCTGCTCCACCACCCGGGCCTTGATCTCACAGCACCTCGCTATCATCTGGCTTATGATCTCTTCCTGGAGAGAAAAAATGTCCTGCCGGTGCTGGCGGAGAAAGTGGAAAAACTCCTGATCGGCGATTACCCCGTACTTTATGACTTCAGCCAGACCGCCCTGGAGCTCTGATTCCGGCAGGCTGCGCAGGACATCGGTGTCGATATAGACACTTTTCGGCTGATAGAAAGTACCGACCAGGTTCTTACCCTCCGGAATATCGACCCCGGTCTTCCCCCCACCGAACTGTCCACCTGGGCAAGCAGGGAGGTGGGAGCCTGGACAAAGGGAATGCCACGCATGTAGATGGAGGCCAGAAACCCGGTGATATCGCCGGTGACCCCGCCACCCAGAGCAATAAGGCCATCGGCGCGGTCAAATCCACGCCTGGCCAGCTCACTGGCCAGGGACGCGATGATCTGCAGGTTCTTGGACGCCTCTCCGCGGGGAAAGGTAATCAACTCGGCTGGTACCGAGGCCTGACCCAGCGAATCCAGGACCTTGTCACCATAGAGCCGGGCCACATATTCGTCGGCAATGACCCCGTACCGTTTGGCCACGTTCCGCGCCCTGAGATCAGGGCCAATTTCGGCAAGCATGCCGGAACCGATCATGATCGGATAGCTTCGCTCATCCAGACCGACCTGTACTGTTTTCATATTTTGTTTTTCTTTTTTCTTTTTCTATCTTGTTTCGAGAGGTTGGCGTGTACCGAAAAAGGTACCATCAGGGTACCAGATTATCTCACCGCCCGGGAGAGCAAATTTTTCTTTTCTCTTATCCTGGAGACAGAATTTTCATCCAGAAATCGAGTAGGGTGAGGCAAGTTAATTACGCTTGCCTCATCCCTCTCACAGAACCGTACGTACGGGTCTCGTATACGGCTCCTGTTTATTTTCCTTCATATTGAAACAGAGATTCCAGTAGATACAGCACCAAGATCAAAGAGACCCAAGCCCCGGTGTAAATATCCGTTGGGCAGGGCATAATGGCTCAAAGGACTTGCCGCATTGGCCCAGGAGTTCATTTTGATCGCATCAAACTTCCCCCTGTATCCAAGCTGCCTCAGCCTGCGGTGAAGCCGATTGGGCTTCTTCCACAATTTCAGCTGGATGGCTCGCAGTCTTCTCCGAATCCATCTCATCAGCCTTGAAAATTCTCCTGTGCAGTTCGCTATCCGGAAGTAGTTGGCAAATCCCCTCAAGAGCGGATTGAGATCTGCAATCACTTTCTCAAGATTCACCGGGGAATTACGCCGGGTCATTGCCTTGACCTTTGCCTTGAAAGACTTAATCTTGCCTCGCTGGATTTGCGTATACTGAGAGCATACGGATACTCCCAGAAAGTTTACGCCCCGACTGCTGTGGCAGATATGGGTCTTTTCACGGTTGACAGTCAGCAGCAATTCTCCTTCAAGATAGTGCCGTGCCTGCTCAAGAGCATTCTCGGCCGCTTTCTTTGATTGGCACAGAATCAGGATATCGTCCGCATAGCGGACTATTCGGTGGCCACGATTCTTCATGAATTGATCAAAAGAATCGAGATACACATTGGCTATCAGAGGGCTGATCACGCCGCCCTGTGGACTGCCGATCTCGCTAGCCGTAAATCCCGAATCCGTCATTACACCGCTCTTCAGAAACTTCTCCAGGAGACCGAGGATACTCCCGTCCCTGATCCGGCGACGAAAGGCGCTGAGGATGAGATCATGGTCCAAGGTGTCAAAGCATTTGGACAGATCCATATCAACTACCCACTTTCGATCGTAGTCACGGATAAACATCGTCGCCTTGGATATCGCCTGATGACAACTGCGGCCTGGGCGATAGCCATAGCTCGACGGGTGGAAATCCCGATCGAATATCGGCAGGAGAATGTCGAGCAGTGCCTGCTGCACTACACGGTCACGGACTGCTGGAATACCGAGCAACCGAACTCCTCCGGTTGGCTTGGGTATCTCTACCCGGCGCACGGCCAGTGGCTGGTAACTCTTTTCCCACAGTTCCTTCAGGAGACAGTCGATGTTGGCTTCGGCTGATGCGGCAAAGTCCTTGATGGACTGGCCGTCTATTCCGGCAGCTCCCTTCGCAGACCTCACCTTCCCAAACGCCTTGTGCAGAGCGTCCCTGCTCAGCATCCGGTCATACAGACTGTACCAAACGTCAACCATGCTCCTGTCCTGCGTCCCCATCCCTCCACTTCTGCCTGGAATCCCCGGGTCTTCACCCAAATGAGAGCGCCTTCTATCCCAATGGGCAATGTACGCTCAACTGTTCAGGTTACTCCGATGAACGGCCAAAATCAGCAGACGGCCTCTCACAGCATACCGCCGAAAATGTGCCCCGCCCCGTCGGGCAGCTTGTGTTCTGACTCCAGACCTCCATGATCTTCAGGGAACCTTCAAATAAACTTCATCCCTTCGCAACTGATACCGCTTTTGGCAAATACCAGCCCCTGTCAAACAACGCTGACAGGTCATCCCGGTTTTATCCTCCACGCTGTTACCAGGCTTCTCCGGCCGGGATTTCATCACTACTACGGAATCATCTGCCACCTCCCACCGCTTCGGTAGGCCTTGGATCTCTCCTTGAACCTTCCTTAACTCTCGTACTGCAAGTACGCTAGGAGGCTTCCCCGGTTAAGGCGAACTCCCGGTGAGCAATCCCATCCTCAATCACGCCAAAGGTCTGACCAGGTATCGGGCTTCACGCTATTGTGCACGCTTACCCACCTATGACGCCGAATCAGGTTCACTTACGCTATGTACCGCTCACTTCCTATCGCTTCCTTCAGACCCTGCCGTTGCCAGCAACGCCCTTGCGATTCGGATTGTCTTCCCCCTGGTCGGGGTGACGCCTGCGTTCCGCAGGCTGGGTTTGCCCGCCATGCCGGGCAAACATCGAGTAGGGTGAGGCAAGTTAATTACGCTTGCCTCATCCCTCTCACAGAACCGTACGTACGGGTCTCGTATACGGCTCCTGTTTATTTTCCTTCATATTGAAACAGAGATTCCAGTAGATACAGCACCAAGATCAAAGAGACCCAAGCCCCGGTGTAAATATCCGTTGGGCAGGGCATAATGGCTCAAAGGACTTGCCGCATTGGCCCAGGAGTTCATTTTGATCGCATCAAACTTCCCCCTGTATCCAAGCTGCCTCAGCCTGCGGTGAAGCCGATTGGGCTTCTTCCACAATTTCAGCTGGATGGCTCGCAGTCTTCTCCGAATCCATCTCATCAGCCTTGAAAATTCTCCTGTGCAGTTCGCTATCCGGAAGTAGTTGGCAAATCCCCTCAAGAGCGGATTGAGATCTGCAATCACTTTCTCAAGATTCACCGGGGAATTACGCCGGGTCATTGCCTTGACCTTTGCCTTGAAAGACTTAATCTTGCCTCGCTGGATTTGCGTATACTGAGAGCATACGGATACTCCCAGAAAGTTTACGCCCCGACTGCTGTGGCAGATATGGGTCTTTTCACGGTTGACAGTCAGCAGCAATTCTCCTTCAAGATAGTGCCGTGCCTGCTCAAGAGCATTCTCGGCCGCTTTCTTTGATTGGCACAGAATCAGGATATCGTCCGCATAGCGGACTATTCGGTGGCCACGATTCTTCATGAATTGATCAAAAGAATCGAGATACACATTGGCTATCAGAGGGCTGATCACGCCGCCCTGTGGACTGCCGATCTCGCTAGCCGTAAATCCCGAATCCGTCATTACACCGCTCTTCAGAAACTTCTCCAGGAGACCGAGGATACTCCCGTCCCTGATCCGGCGACGAAAGGCGCTGAGGATGAGATCATGGTCCAAGGTGTCAAAGCATTTGGACAGATCCATATCAACTACCCACTTTCGATCGTAGTCACGGATAAACATCGTCGCCTTGGATATCGCCTGATGACAACTGCGGCCTGGGCGATAGCCATAGCTCGACGGGTGGAAATCCCGATCGAATATCGGCAGGAGAATGTCGAGCAGTGCCTGCTGCACTACACGGTCACGGACTGCTGGAATACCGAGCAACCGAACTCCTCCGGTTGGCTTGGGTATCTCTACCCGGCGCACGGCCAGTGGCTGGTAACTCTTTTCCCACAGTTCCTTCAGGAGACAGTCGATGTTGGCTTCGGCTGATGCGGCAAAGTCCTTGATGGACTGGCCGTCTATTCCGGCAGCTCCCTTCGCAGACCTCACCTTCCCAAACGCCTTGTGCAGAGCGTCCCTGCTCAGCATCCGGTCATACAGACTGTACCAAACGTCAACCATGCTCCTGTCCTGCGTCCCCATCCCTCCACTTCTGCCTGGAATCCCCGGGTCTTCACCCAAATGAGAGCGCCTTCTATCCCAATGGGCAATGTACGCTCAACTGTTCAGGTTACTCCGATGAACGGCCAAAATCAGCAGACGGCCTCTCACAGCATACCGCCGAAAATGTGCCCCGCCCCGTCGGGCAGCTTGTGTTCTGACTCCAGACCTCCATGATCTTCAGGGAACCTTCAAATAAACTTCATCCCTTCGCAACTGATACCGCTTTTGGCAAATACCAGCCCCTGTCAAACAACGCTGACAGGTCATCCCGGTTTTATCCTCCACGCTGTTACCAGGCTTCTCCGGCCGGGATTTCATCACTACTACGGAATCATCTGCCACCTCCCACCGCTTCGGTAGGCCTTGGATCTCTCCTTGAACCTTCCTTAACTCTCGTACTGCAAGTACGCTAGGAGGCTTCCCCGGTTAAGGCGAACTCCCGGTGAGCAATCCCATCCTCAATCACGCCAAAGGTCTGACCAGGTATCGGGCTTCACGCTATTGTGCACGCTTACCCACCTATGACGCCGAATCAGGTTCACTTACGCTATGTACCGCTCACTTCCTATCGCTTCCTTCAGACCCTGCCGTTGCCAGCAACGCCCTTGCGATTCGGATTGTCTTCCCCCTGGTCGGGGTGACGCCTGCGTTCCGCAGGCTGGGTTTGCCCGCCATGCCGGGCAAACACAAAAAAGGAGATGCCACCTGGCACCTCCTTTTTTCTAATTCCAGCTGAAGTGGAAAGAATTACATGGCATCGCCGGAAGCGGCACCCTGCATCTTGACCTCAACTTTCTCGGTGAGACCCTCGTAGTACTCGCGAAGCAGAGCGAGAACTTCGTCACGACCAAAGTGATCCGGAATCTCGGCACCCTCGGAAAGGGCCTTACGCAGCTTGGTACCGGAGAGGATGACCCGATCTTCCTTGCCATGCGGGCAGGTCCGCAGGGATGCCATGCCGTCACACTTGTAGCAGTAGAAGGTCCAGTCGATCTTCATGGGCTTGCAGAGCAGGTCCTTGGAAGAGTCACCGGTTTTGGGGATCCGGTCAAAAATTTCCTGGGCCTCGAACAGACCGTAGAAATCGCCGACACCGGCATGGTCACGACCGATCAGCATGTTGTTGACACCGTAGTTCTGGCGGAAGGTGGCGTGCAGCAGACCCTCACGCGGACCAGCATACCGCATGTCCAGCGGATAGCCAGCGTTGATGACGTTATCTTTGACAAAGTAGTTGTCGATCAGTATCTGGATGGCCTTGACACGGACGTTGGCCGGAATGTCACCGGGCTTCAGGTTACCGATCAGGGAGTGAATCAGAACGCCGTCACATACCTCGATGGCGATCTTGGCCAGATACTCGTGGGAGCGATGCATGGGGTTACGCAGCTGCAGTGCGGCTACATCGGCCCAGCCACGCTCGTCGAACATACGACGGGTCTGAGCAGGGGTCAGGTACACACCCGGGTACTCCTCGGGATACTCACCCTCGGACAGGACCTTTACAGGACCGGCGATATTGTACTCTTTCTGAGCCATAACCATCTGGACGCCCGGGTGATCTTCCATGGCAACTTCCCAGAAACGGCCACCAACAGAGTCCTCGCCCTGGCCCTTGAAGACCATTTCACACTCCCACTTCTTGTCAGCCTCGGTCATCTCATATTTTTCCATGACCTTCATGGTGGCGTAGATCTCGCCGCCATTGACAAGAGCGATCTCGTCGCCTTCCTTGATGGAACCAGCATCGTCGGCAGAGACATCCAGGGTGATCGGTACAGGCCAGAAAGTGCCATCAGCCATCTGGAAATTTTCACAAACTCCCTTCCAGTCTTCGCGGGTCATGAAACCATCCAGCGGAGAGAAACCACCGATACCCATCATGATCAGGTCGCCCTTTGCCCGGTCGGAAACCTCGACCTGCTTCAGGCTCTTTGCTTTTTCCAGCTCTGCCTCACGCTCCTCTCCATGAAGCAGGGCACAAACAAGACCTCTTCCGCCGTGGGGTGGTACCAACTTTGAGAACATAATTTTTCCTCTCTCGTTAAGTTTAGAATTACCGTTTAGTTCAACATAACCTACTTTCAGACCGGATACATCAATCGCCTTGAAACTCCTCCTTCCTCGGGCTGATGTTACTGAACCGGCATTCAGAAATCACTGTTATATAAAGACCAGCATCAGAGTATGTCAAGCAAAAAAATCCGTTTCACGATCCATGGTTCTGCAAATCCGGGAAGGCCGAACATTTCGAAACTCGGAGGTGTTCGACCGCGGCTGGTTCGAAACGGAGTGAAGGCCGACACGAAGAGCTTTGCGGCAGCGCGCATGGGAGGCTGACGACATAGAAAGGCTCTGACAGGGTGCAACCCGCACCCTGTCAGAGCCTGCAGGCCGGCCTGCCACCAATGGATGGATCAGGCCGGATATAGTTACTGTCAGTTGTGCCAGACCCCGTTTTCAAAAATAATCTTGTCGCGCCCCTTCCGCACGCGGTCGGCACGATCGGGAGAGGATCCGGAAGAAGGAGTATTCCGCAGCCGGGTGGCATCAATTCCCGGCACAGCGAGAGGCAGGACCACCTTGAGCTGCCCTGCGATTTCTGTTTGCGCGGCACCCCTGTAGACGACCATTTTCCTCGCGACCCACATTGATCTCTCACGATCCGTATCTGTTTCGTCTATGGCGACCAGATCGCCAGGATGCAGATCCTTCATGGAACCCGGTTTCTCCACTCCGTCTTCGCTGTCAACCACAACTACCTGCTCGACCCGGTAGCTGCGATCACCAACCTGGACCAGGGAGTGAGTCGGTGAGACCTCAAGCACATAACCAATTACTCCGTGGGCAATGAGATCCTCGTTATCTTCGCCGGCGACTGCGGCCAGGCAAAGTGTCGGCAGCAGCAGCGGCAAGATCAGGGGAACAATGCATAACAACCTGGTCATCGTTCGTCCTCCCACAGGCACCCATGGTACCTGTATTGTGTTATCGTCGTGTTAGAAATCCGTTCGACATCGGTTATCGTCACCACCCCTCCTTCACCGCCGCCTACTGAGCGGACAGATCCTGCCAGTAACGCATCTGCGCTTTCATGTCCGGCAGATTAACTGGCAGGCCGCTTCCAGGGGTGTCTGTCGTATTGACAAAAATTATATCATCTTCAAGAATAGGCGAAGTGGGGATCCCCCTGCCAATGGGCACCGCGGCGACCTGATACAAATCAGCTCCCACAAGTACCTGGTCATCGTCGTTGAATTCCCCGTCGCCGTTGATATCAAAGACCGGATCGTCCGGAGGCAGGCCTGTCTCGTAATCCAGGGCATACAGCCATGCCTCACCATTGCCGGCACAAACATCGTCATCTGGCCGGAAGGTGGTGAAGAACACTACCCCGCCGACCACCATCGGCCTGGCAATGACCCGCTCGCTGGGATTGGTGTCCGCGATCAGTTGCACATACCATGGCTCGTTGCCAGGGTTGCTGCCAACGATCACCCTGTAGGTGGCCGGTTCTCCGCTGATGGACGAAGTCACCTCGGTGGAGACCAGGGACACCAGGCTGTCGAGACCGACGGTTTCCGTCGGCGAGGCAAGGTTGTCCTTGAGGCCGAAAAAGTACTGCTGTTCTGTGGTGTACTTATCGACCTGCTCCTCGTACTGGCCGGTCCCGAAATACAGCCAGACTTCATTGTCTGTTTCACTGTAGGCATAGGCTCCACCGGCACGAATTGGGGTGTCGTGGCTGGCGGTGCCGATATCGAAGAGCAGAGACACCTGCGGTTCCTGATCCTTGCCGATATCGGTCAGCCGGAACATCCTTCCATACAGGTCGCCGAAATAAAGCGTATCACCATAGTCATCGTAGTCTATATCGACCACCAGCGAGTCGGACAGGGCATTGTCCAGGGACGTACTGCTCAAGGTCCCGTTCACCAGAGCGACCCCGCCACCGGAGCCGGTTATGGTCTCATTGTCCTGGAATGTGCCTGAGATAGAGTTCGACACTAAAATGAGAGAGCCGGTATCACCCTCGTCAAGCACGGTACCGATGGTCGCTGTGGCTCCGGAAGTGGAACCGGTGACCACCGATCCGGCGACAAATTCCGCTGTCTGGCCATCATAGGCCAGGGTGTTGGCTACCTCGAGCTTGACCCGATTGATATCCACACCGCCCGACTGCCACAGTGGATCTCCGGTGTACGCCTCAATACCGTAGGCATAAGCCTCCTTGGTCAACTGGTTCGAGCCGATATCGAAACCGGAGCCAAAGAAAGCCGCCCAGCCACCAAAATCGGTGATCGCAGTCGAATCATAGGAAACCCGCTCAATCCCCGGGGTGCTTGTCGAAAAGCCGAGTTCGGTATCTTCGAACTGCCAGAGATAGGTTATGGGATCAACATCGTCAAAATTGGTCGCAGTGGTAATATCCAGGGCAAAGTAGGCGCTCCCTCCGTTGCCCAGGCCATTGACCAGGACAGTCCGCCAGCCCGGATCAGTGATATTGCCGTCCGCGTCCGTGACCACATACGCACTGCCCAGGTAGACATCGGCCACCACCGGTGAACCATCGACAGTGTACCTGTGGCAATAGTTGAACAGGTCACAGGAATCATAAGTTGGATCTGAAGCGGCCATATTCAGGGTATCATGGACAGCTTCCGGATAGAAGCGCCACTGTTCCACCCCGGTGGCCAGATCCAGGGCATGCAGGGCTCCGTCGTTGGATCCGACGTAGACCATGGAAGAACGGCTGGCCGCATCTCCGTATTTGAAATAACGATAATTATCAAAGGAGTAGTACTTCCTGGGCGCCTCGACGATAACCGGCGTCGACCGGATGATATCACCGAGGTCCTTGCAGATGTAGTTATCCCCACTGAGAGTAGCGTCCAGGTACTCCACGGCCGGACCGGCACCGCCACCTCCTGGTGTGACAGTCCAGGCACTTTTCACGGTCGGCATCATCTCGCTCGCGGTCCAGCAGATGCAGTCGCCCACGATCAGGTCAGGATCGCAGGTTTCGTTGCCATCGCTGTCGTAGCATTTTTTTAACGCTCCGGTATCAGGGTCATAGGGTGTGGCGATGAGATCGCCGGACCAGTCGGCGGCATTGAACTGGGCATTGATGACAAAGGTCCCATGGTCCACCGAGGTCGACGGAGCCGGTGAAGACCCGTAGAACAGCTGTTTCTTGACGCCGGTGGTCACCAGGTTCAGGGCCTCCTCGAGCGCCTGGCCACTCATGGCGAGGAACGGCAGACCGACGCCGTTCTCGTCTTCCTCGTGCAGGGCGTAGAGATCATCCTCCGCATGCCCGCGTTCATTTGAAATTTTCGCTATTTCCTGGATCTGGGTCGCATCATCGATACCAAAGCCGATGGCCACTGTGGTGACTTTATCATCGGCCAGGGCATTGGTCTTGGCGATTACCCCGTCAAGGGTCGTTTCGATATTGCCAAGACCATCGGTTATCTCAATGAGAAACTTCG
Organism: Desulfolithobacter dissulfuricans; assembly: GCF_025998535.1. NCBI lineage: Bacteria > Pseudomonadati > Thermodesulfobacteriota > Desulfobulbia > Desulfobulbales > Desulfobulbaceae > Desulfolithobacter > Desulfolithobacter dissulfuricans. The sequence continues at coordinate 2,221,462 of NZ_AP024233.1, forward strand.
GCTGGCAGTCCTTGGTGTAATCGAAATATGTACCGTCCAGAGCGCCCTTGGTACCGTTGAAATACTTCTGTGCCGCCAGTAGCGACGGTTCCAGAGGTGTCATGCCGCCCGCGCTCACGGAATCAATTGTCGTCTTCAAGGTCTCTGTTTCGGTCACGGTCCGCTGTTTTACTCCTTCGTGAATCCTGGTATAGTCGTCCGCCGGACTGTAATTGCCGGTCCAGCTACCAAACCCCCAGGATATGGCCCGGTCCTCGACCAGGTTTTTCAAAACATCCTGGGCGATCTTGAGCCGGGTTTCCCTGGTCGCCACCGTCCAGGCCGGGATGCTGCTCCAGGATACGGAGCTCGAGGTGGTGGTACGACTGGAGATATCGTTACTGGCCGTGGTGAAGGACGCCGCGTCGGGTACCAACTCACCGTATATCACCGCATCGGTTGTACTGCTCAGGCTCGACTGGGAGGTGAACTGAAGGTAGGCGCTCAAAATGGTCGCCCCCTGGGGGATGGTGACGTCCTGGAATCGGATACCGCTGAGATAGGCCCCGATGTCAAGATCTATCGAAGTCAGGGACATGTTGCCGTAATCATACTCCTCGGCATCGTCCTGGGAAGCGATCACCCTGGTCTCGAAGATCTCAACCGTACCGCCGTTATCATACTCCACGTGGAGCAGGGGAGAGGCATACCAGGCCTGATCGTAGGATATGGCCTCCCGCTGACCGCCAAGGTCGTCGATCATAAAAACCATGGCGTTGCCGCTGACCCATGATGCCTGGTTGACGATCTCCTGGACAATGGGCTGCAGGTCCGGGGTCTTAGGGTCATTGGCCGAATCGAGCACATACATGGTACTGTCCATCGAACCGGAAACATCAAGCTCGATGAGCATGGCGGGGTTGACCAGGTTCTGGGCATACAAAGGCACATCGCCACAGATGGGCCCGGTCACCAGTTCCTTGACCAGGAGAGTGGCGGTGAGCTCGTAATCGGCAAGTATACCATCGTCGTCATGGATGGTGATGATTCCCTGATAACTGCCGACACTTTCCAACTCCGAGCCCGCATACTGAACAGGAATGACGACGGAATCCCCGGCAGCCAGAGTACCGGAGGTGACACTGCAGCTCAGCCAGGTCACGTTGTCGCTGATGGAGAAATTCAACGGCGCGCTACCGGTATTAGTCAAGACGAAGCTGGTATCCGAGGCCTGGATTCCCTCATAGGTGCTGACGCCAACCTGATCTGCGGGATCCGTGGTTATCCTCGGGACCGCCGTCAGTTCATACTCTATCACAAGCCGCGGGATGCTTGAGCCGTCGCCGTACCCCTTCACCCGGGCACTGCCTGTACCTGTGAAAATAAATGCCATTGCGTTGCCGCTTGACCAGCCCGGCTGGTCAACGAGTTCCTGGACGATGGCTGCAAGGTCCGGAGTGACGATATTATAGTTACCCGGAACCCATCGGTCCGGTTTCCAGGCAACAGTAGCCGCAGTCTGCACACGGGAGGTAATATCGTTGGTGATGTATTCGAATGTCGCCGGATCGGGATCGAGCTGTCCGGCGATGACCACATCCAGATTGTCGTTGCTGGACTTCCTGGTCAGCTCTATGCGCGCCGAAGTTATAAACGCTCCCGCGGGCACAGTGACGTTGGTGAACCGAATGCCAGTTGCGGAGAGAGCATAAGAATATCCTGCATAGAGTCCGTAATCACCGAAGTAGAGATCGAGGCTGTACTTCCAGATATTGCCTGCAGAAAGTTCAACGGCATCGTCAGAATCCTGGATGACTTTCCTGGTAAACGTTGTAGCGTCACCGGTACCGGCCGAAACAACAAGCACGCAGAAAACGACTAACCACAAGATATACTTCGGTTTCATGGACCGATCCCCTCTATTTTGAAACCTTTTCCACGCCGACAGTCACCTGCCTGCTGGCACTCTGACCACGGGTTCCAGTACTTGTAATGATATAGGAAAACTTAAGATACTGTTTGCTGTAGCCGGGAACCTTCCGGGGCGTCGAACTTCTGGCCACGGTATATGAATACGACGCACCGCCGAAGTCCTGGTCGGTCACCTCGGCCACCAAGGGAAAATCCTGGGCTGCATTGATACCGTTGAGCAGAGGCGGCGCAGAAGAGGATCCCCAGTTCTCAAGCCACTGAAAAGCCCGCATCCAGCCGCTTTCCGCCGCATAGAAAACATCCCTGCTCACCCGCTCATTGCCTGCTATCTGCAGCTCAAACGTCGTGTTCCTTGTGGCAAAGGTTCCCAGAAGGGTCAGGACAAGCAACATGACCAGGGCAAGAACAAGGACAAAACCATTCTCGTTATCGACCACGGGAAAATGGCCATCATGCTCTTTCTCGCTCATTGAAATATTTCCGCCTTGATAAACTCTATACTGTGTGTCTTCTGGCCGGCAATGGTATTATAGATAACGGATAGATTGATAGTTTTAAGGCCCCGTTCGTCATATTCATCCACATCGGCATCACCGTCGTTGTCAATACCGTCACTGCTCCAGGCTGTCACTGTCCACGACAGAGATATCACACCTTCAGGCAAACCGGTGGTAATGGTATGTGGATTGTTCGCCGCATCGGTATCAAGTTGGCTGTCGTCGTAGGAAAGATAGATAAGTTCCTCCAGTTTGTCGGCAAGTACGGTCGACGACACGGTCATTGCCTGAGCCGCGGAATTTCCCTTGAGTGTTGTCGTAACCATGGTGTAGAGCGACAAAATTCCGATCGCAAGTATCAGCAATGCAACGATCGACTCAACCAGGGTAAAACCGGCTTCATCGTATCCTGCTTGAAACTTCATATTACAATCCCAGATTTCTACACTGCACCGACATGATCAGAAGACGGCGTCGATAATTATCATTAAAAGGTCCCCAACTGGCTCCAGATGCTGTCGTATAAGTCCTGCTATTGGTGAAATCCGGATCAGGGTAGCCGGCCCGAGCAAGCACTGAAACCCGTACCGCCCGGATCTGATCGAGTTGGGCCGGCGCGGTCGTCTCGGTGCCATCGGCAAGGAGATAATAAAATTCGATGGCCTGAATATTGTCGGCAATGGACTGATACCCGCCACCGGTATCTTTACCCAGGGAGGCAGCATCGTCATTACGGCCGTTCTGATTGAGGTCATCGACCATGCCGTCCCCGTCAGCATCATCGGCATCCCGAAAGCCGAAACTGATCGATTCGCTCGTTCCACCCAACGAACCGTCGCCGTCCCTGTCCAGAGTGAAGTTCAATCTCGCCACAGTTGCCGAGGTGATACCCGCCCCGGCGGTACCCTGTTCATCTAGACCGGCGATCCGGATCTCATCGGTCATCAGCATCAGCCCCGCCCTGAGATTCTGCTGCATCTCGGAAACCGCGTTCTGTACCGTGTAGGTCCGCTGCTGCACGATGTAGGCTGAATAAATGGCTGCGACAATGATGCCGGAAATGACCAGAGTGATCATCAGTTCGACGATAGTAAATCCCCCATTGCCCAAGCCTGCCTTGAAAGTAGCGTTGCTCATTGCCAGCTGCTCCCATTCCACTTCAAAAGCTTGATCACCCCACTGGACCTGGTGCCGACCGCATAGGTGGTGGAGGCATCCTGATGGACGAGGTAGACATATCCTGCGCTGCCCGTACCACGTGAGTTGAAGACTAAGACGTCACCGGCATAGGTTACGTCGTCATCGAATGTCGTGCCGACTGGGGTAGCGTTGACATTATGACCGTAGGCGACACCACTGCCATAAGATGCAAGGGTGACGGTGGCCAGGACAGTGTTATCGGCTATGGTCGTCCAGTCGTCATCCGCCCCCTTGTCCGTACAGAGGAAATAACGGTCATTGGCCGTATCAAAATAGATAGCCCGGTCCGCATTGTCGCGGACAGCCAGGCCTCGAGCTTTCTGCATATTGGCGTACAGATCTCGTGCCGCAGACTTGAGCCGCATGTTGGGCAACCAGTCCAACAGGTCAGGGGCAACAAAGGCAGCCATAATAGCCATGATCCCCAGAGCGATCATGATCTCGATCACTGTAAATCCGGATCTGTCGACCGGTATACGCTGTCTTTTTGTTTTTTGGGTGATTTCGACGAGCACTGACTCAGTCTCCTTATCTAGTACGCTGGTACGCAATCCCTCACTGATTTGTTGCCTACAAAAACAATGCCACAGAGACAAGCAGGATACAGATTACTCGACGAGAAGTTGTTTTTTCTGTCTTATCAGTCAACTGGAACCAGGCGGCCTAACATTTTCAGGCCCACACCATGTTCACCGATGACAAAAAAACGAGAGAAAATATTAAAAAAGTTTACAACAAAAAGTTATCTATAAAAAATCTTAATACAACTCCTCTCACAATCAGCTCTCTTCCCAAAGGAGACAGAGGTCACTCCGAATCAAGCGCAAAGCTGCCGCCGACAACCGGCCATCAACACCCAATTCTACATTGACACTTGAAAATTTCATGATATTTTCAAGTATAACTTAAAATATCTTCAGCAGAAAATACATGATTCCAAGAAAACTCAAGCTGCCACCTGCAGGCGAAGAAACCTTTTTTTTATGGGGTCCACGACAAACCGGCAAGTCAACGCTTCTACGGATATCCTATCCTGATGCTTACTGGATCGACCTTCTGAAAGCTGAAGAGTTCCGGCGCTATCTCACCAATCCGGAACTCCTCCGTCAGGAACTGCCAACAAACGGCCCAATGCCCTTTGTCGTGATTGATGAAGTGCAGAAACTTCCCCAGTTGCTGGATGAAGTGCATTGGCTCCATGAAAATCGCGGCGTCCAGTTTGGACTGTGCGGATCAAGCGCCAGAAAGGTTAAACGGGGACATGCCAACCTGCTGGGAGGACGGGCGATCCGCTATGAACTTTTTGGTTTTGTTTCGGCGGAACTGTTCCCTGATTTCGACCTGAACAGACTACTGAATCATGGGTATCTTCCCAGAATATATACGTCCGAACGACCGCGCAGACTGCTTAACGCCTATGTATCGGATTACCTGAAAGAAGAAATTGCGGCAGAGGGCCTGGTACGAAACCTGCCCGTTTTTTCGGATTTTTTGAATCTGGCGGCACTGTCGGACACGGAAACAGTCAATTTTTCCACCATTGCACGGGATTGCGGAGTATCAAGCCAGACAATCAAAGGATATTTTCAGATTCTTGAAGATACCCTGCTCGGCAGATGGCTGCCAAGTTTCCGCAAACGACCCAAAAGAAGAGTTACCGCAGCTGCGAAATTTTATTTTACAGATGTGGGAATCGTCAACTTTCTGGCAAAACGGGGAATCCTGCAACAGGGATCTCCCTTGTTCGGCAAGGCCTTTGAAAACTGGTGCTTTCATGAACTTGTCGCCTACAACATGTACAGTGAAGCGTATGCAGAGTTGTACTACTGGCGACTTGCAGGCGGCACAGAGGTGGACTTCATTGTCAATGACATGGAGATTGCCATCGAAGCAAAGGCTGCAAAAAAAATTTCATCCCAACATATGAAAGGAATGCGCAGCCTGCAGATCGACCACCCGGAAATAAAACGCAGGATCATCGTCTGCTGCGAGGACAAGCCACGGGTAACGGATGACAACATAGAAATTCTTCCCGCGCGGATATTTGCAGAAACGCTGTGGAATGGAGAACTGTTTTAGTTGTTCTGCAGACCATATTCCCTGATCTTGGCCAGCAGCGAGGGATAGCTGAGTTCGAGGAGTTCGGCCGCCCGGCTCTTGTTACCGCCCACCGCCTCCAGGGCCCGGGCAATCAACCGTTTTTCCATGATCTTCTTGGCTTTTTTAAGGGAATATGTGTTGAAGAAATCGTCGATCCGCCGGTTCTCAGGCCTGGAACCAAGGGTATCGGGCAGGTTTTCCGGGAGGATGATCTGCTTTTCAGCCAGGATGGCAGCTCTTTCGATGACATTTTCCAGTTCACGCACATTCCCCGGCCACGGGTTGGCGACCAGCCGGCTGACAGCCGAGGGTGAAATACCCTTGACCTGAAGCCCGGTCGCTGCGTTGACCTTGTGGAGAAAATGTTCTGCCAGCAGCGGGATGTCCTCCACCCGCTCCCGCAGAGGAGGTAAACGGATCTCCACCACGTTGAGACGGAAATAGAGGTCTTCGCGAAACTGTCCCGCCTGCACCTCCTTGGCAAGATCCCTGGCAGTGGCGCAGAGAATGCGGACATCCACCGGTATCTCCCGGGAGCCACCTATCCGCCGTATTGTCCGCTCCTGCAGCACCCGAAGAAGCTTGACCTGCATACCAAGCGGCAGCTCACCGATTTCATCAAGAAACAGGGTTCCGCCTTCAGCCTGCTCAAAAAGCCCCTTCCTATCCTGGTCCGCGCCGGTAAAGGCGCCGCGCATGGAGCCGAAAAATTCGCTTTCCAGCAGGTTTTCCGGGATAGAGCCGCAGTTGATGGCCAGAAACGGCCTGTCCCGGCGCGGACTTTCAGCATGGATGCCGCGGGCGATCAGCTCCTTGCCGGTTCCCGACTCACCGGTAATCAGCACGGTGGTGGTATGGCGAGCCACCTTGAGGGCCAGGGAAAACACCTCGTGCATGGCCTTGCTCCTGGCCACCATGCCCTTGAACCCCTGCCGGCTCTCCAGATCGGCCAGCCGCTTCTTCAGGCGGACATTTTCCTGCCGCAACCGCTCCCGCTCGCGGGCCTTGTTCAAGGTCAGAAGGATCTCATCGGCCTTGAACGGCTTGCTGATATAATCATAGGCCCCCTCCTTCATGGCCTCGATCGCGCTTTCGACAGTGCCGAAAGCAGACATCATGATAATGGTCGCCCCATGGGAAATATCTCGGGATTCCCTCAGAAAGTCCATTCCATCCAGGCGCGGCATGCGGATATCGCAGAGCACGAACTGGTATTGCTTTTGGCCGAGCATGTCCAACCCTTCCCGGCCATCGGCCGCGCAGTCCACCACATAACCATGACCGGCCAGCAGCACCGACAGCATATGCCGCATGTTTTCCTCGTCATCGATGACCAGAATCCGTTGTCTTGAATCGCTCAACTCGCTACGGCTCATGACCCTTGGCCTTTCGGTTCCATATCACCTGCCTGTTTCACGGCCACAGGCAGCTCGATTTCGACAGTCACCCCCTCGCCTTCCCGGCCCCGAAGCCTCATGCCCCCCCCTGCCCCCTCGATAATGGCAAGAGAAACCGCCAGGCCAAGACCGGTACCCTTGCCAGGCTCCTTGGTGGTAAAGAAAGGATCGAAAACAGTATCAAGCATACCAGGTGCAATCCCCACGCCGTTATCCTCAATGGTTATCAGCACAACCTCCCTCTCATCGTCTTCGGAAGAAACCGAGCGGTTTTCCGTCCGCAGCACGATGTGCCCTGACGGATCCGTCTCCTCTTTTGCCGCTACAGCATCGGCGGCATTGACCAGGCAGTTGAGAAATACCTGGCGCAGCTGCCCGGGATCGGCAACCACCCTGTCTCTTTCCGCATCCAGATGACAGGCAAGTGTCATTCCATGAAAAAGCGGCAGGTCCCGGACCATCGCCCTTTCCGCCGCCAGCAGTTCGTGGACAGATACCTCACGCCGCTCACCTTTTGATACCCGTGCGAAATCGAGTAGTTGACGGATAAGACGAGTGACCCTCTCCAGTTCCTGTTCAGCCCGGCGGAGATATTCCTTCTGGTCTCCGCCCATGGCCTCAGTCTGCTGCAGCAATCCCAGGTAGCCCTGGACGATCCCCAGGGGATTGCCTATTTCATGGGCAAGCCCGGCAGCCAGACGGCCCACAGAGGCCAGCTTTTCCGCCCGGATCATTTCCTGCTGCTTTTCCTTGAGCCTGCGGTTCGCCAGGCCCAGTTCCCGCACCGACTGCTCGAGGGCAGCCCGGTCCCGTCCGATGCGGGCCAGCATGCTGTTCAGGCTCGTGGCCAGCCGGGCGAACTCGCTTGCACCACTCTGTTCTGCAAAGAGCCTGGTCTCGCTGTCCTCGTACCGGTCCGCCAGCCGGGCCAACCGCCCCACCGGACGCAGGACATAGTTACTGATCCGAAAAAAACCTATGGTACCAAGTATCAACAGGTTGACGCCCATGTAGACCAGCATGACCCTTTCAGCCCGCCCCAGGGCCGCGGCCAGCTCATCCAGAGCCACGGCAACACCGATTGCTCCACCTGAGGTATCACCGGGGATCGGCCTGGCCAGGACAACGACAGGCCGACTTCCCTGCAGCAGACCCTGCAGGGGGCTCACGGCCCTGATCACCTCCCGGCCGGTGACGGCCGCCTCGTCAAGCACCTGGGTCAGTGCTCCGGCCCGGCACCAGCTTTCTCCCGAGACCCTGGCTTTGCGGCCATCCAGGCGGTAACCGGCGCAGTCGGCTTTCCCGCCGAAGACCAGACGCCCAAGGAGAGCGTCCATCCCCGACCGCCCCTGGTCAAGGGCAAATTCCACCATGGTTTCAGCGTGCCGGATCTCCTGATGCATCCCCTGCCGCTGCCAGAACATGATCAGCACCAGGTTGACAAGCCCCATGGCCAGGACAAGAAGCACCACCAGGGTAAGGGTTATCTTGATTTTGAGCATGACTGATGATCCTGGCGGTTTCCACCGATCCGCGGGTCAATAATGTCCGGAACTCCGAGACAGATTTTGCCCTGCTGCCAGAACCTTGGCATCCGGTGGACATGGGCAAAGGGTGAGCTAAGGAAGCGCTGCCGGGCCTGGTCACCAGGCCATGAAAGCACTGCCAGGCCGGCAAACAGGAAAACTGGCACCAGGACCACCAGGACACATATTTTGCCTTTTCTCCAGATCTCACCGGCCCAGCGGGAAGGCTCCTGCATCTCCCCTTTGTACAGAGAGAGCATCCATCCGGCAACCAGAACAAGCATCACCTGACTCAAAGGCATGACAACAAGTCCGCTTACAAGAGCATGTACAGCCGCGCCGCTCAGCGAAGCAAGCAGGGCCGGACACAAAACCATTTTTTCCTGGTCTTCCTCCCTGTTCAGTACCTTTTGAGCGCTCTGTATCCACAGAAAAAGCGCCCGGACAAAAAAGAGCAGCACGGTAACGGCCACCGGCATCCCCCATTCACTGGCCAGCTGAAGGAGAGCGTTGTGCGGATGGGAGGCCACCAGGTTGGAATCACAGGCGAAATGCATTGGACCCAGCCCGAGCAGAGGATGCTGCCGGATCATATCCAGCGCCAGAGCCCAGAGGGTCATGCGACCCGGGGAATGGACAAGATCGCGCCTGATGCTCCGGGCCAGCACCGAAGAGGTGTCCACAGAGAGGATCTCGGGCAGAACCAGAAAAATCAGGACATAGGCCACAAGCCCTGCCAGAAGCACGAGCGCCTGCAACTTGAACCATGGCCAGGACCGACGACCGAAAACCACGGCCACAAGCACTCCTGCCGCCAGCATTGCTACCAGGGTGCCCCTGGTTCCGGAAACAAAGAAAAGAAACCACCAGGACGAACCAGCAAGCACGGTAATCAGCTTTACCAGGGGGTACCTGCCCAGGAAAAACCAGGGCAGGACCACCAGGGGCAGGGTCCAGGTCTGGAACTGGCTGAAAAAGCGAATATTGGAAAAAGACCAGAACAGGGCCCGCTGTTCAAAGGACAGTGACCCGGCAAGAACACTCACATAAAAAGCCACGAAACCGGCCAGGTAGGCCCAGCCAACCACCAAAACACTTAGAACTATCACTCGGTCAAAGAATCGGCCCAACTCCTGCCGGACAACCGCCATGGAAAGAGAGGCGATAAACAGACAGACAAAGAGAGTCAGCTCCAGGAGAGCGTAGCGAACGGAAACAGCGACCAGGGAGGAGAGAAAACCCAGCAGCACGCAAGCCCCGAGAACAGCCCGGGCACCAGGGGAGAGGGAGAAAAACAGCCGCAGCCAAGCGCGGCACAGGGGTGGGGTGGTGGCAACGACCGTGCAGACCAGCACAAGGAGGATGCATTCAAGGACCCGTTTCTCGTCATAGGTCCCTAAAGCAGGAAGCAGCCTGGTGGTCGGAACCAGGGCAACATAGAGAAAAACCAGACAGAGGATCACCGCCGACGAAAACCAGGACCTGTCCATGTCTTTTCCGTGGCACCTCAAGAAAAGCCCTCTTTTGTCATCCGCCCTCGAAAAATGGCCCTGGACCCAGTCGCGATTCCACCAGAACAGACAAGCACCGAAACACAGGTTTATTCATCTTTATTCTTTTTTTTATCAACCAGTTTGCTGGTGGTGTAGACCCGACCATTTTTCAGGAGCACAAATTGTCCGCCATAGGGATCCCGGGGAATTTCAGTCAACAGACCGACCCCAACCAGGTCCTCGAGAGAAGCGGGCATCGTGCCATATTTTTCCTTGTAGGCCGCCACTTTCTGTTCGAGGAAAAATATCCTTTTCAACGCCTCCAGCCTTTTGCCAAGATACGCCTTGATCCGCGGATCACTGGTGTTCTGCAGCAGATCGGAGAGAAAACCGATGCCCAGGGCTGTCTGATTGCCATAGAGGCTAAACCGGCCGGCAAGCCCTTTTATGTATGCCGGAGCATCCGTATATTGCGCCGCCTTTCGCAGGTACTTGGCTGCAACCGCTGGTTTTTTCTGAAAGTAAAAGGCATTGAAGCCGAGAAAATAATAGGGTCGATAGTCGTCTGGACGGTGCCGGATCGCCTTTTCCAGCAGGGCGGTTGTCTCGTCGAACATTCCCGCCTGCCAGGGAAGCATCATTTCGGCGAACAGGTACGGGTCCCAGAACCGGGGATCCAACTCGGTGATCAACTGCAGCATTTCATGAATACGCTGCCACTCCTCGCGGGTCGGCTGGCCGTGTTCTCCGATCTTAAGCCCCATAAAGGATATGGTCTTCAGAAAGAGCAGGTCTGCCACCACTCCCGGGTATTCCAGGGTCAGCAGCCTGGCCACCGGCGGTGGCAGCTCACCGATCCGGCTGATGGTTTCATGGAAATATGTTCCGCGGACGCGGTAGACGGACGGCGTCAGCAGGACAAAACCAGCCACACCAAGCAGCAGTATGACACATGCCCGACAGGTTGCTTTCAAACGATATCTCTCCGTTTAAAAACAAGTACCGCCAAAGCCAGCACTGCGGCGGTATAGGTGGTTCCATAGCCAACAAGGGTCAGGAGCTCCAGAGGGGCCATGACAATGCCGTGCGCAGCTTGCATCTTCATATCAAAGGCAGCAAGGTTGGGAAATACATAACGGGCCGCGGTAACGACACCACGGGTGACTGGCGAAATCTCCACCCCTGGTATGTCCGCAGCAAGAAAACGGGTGACATCGTCGATGGACTGGCCGATCAGATAGGTGGCGATGGTGAGCAAGGTGGCAAGAAAGGAGCTGGTGGTTAGCGTGCACCAAAGCACCACAAGCGCGGTCAGCAGGGCTACCCCGAGCCAGCTACCCAGCACCCCGACCAACACGGCACCAGGGGAAAACGAGGCGAAAAAACGGGCCCCGTACAGCAACCGGCCCAGCCAGACAGCTGCAAAGGTGGCCCCGGTCAGGAGCACCATCACCAGTGCGGCCAGGACTAGCAGGCCGCAGTACTTGCCAAGAATATATTCAGCCCGGGAAACGGGACGGGAGAGAATGGTGAAGATTGTCTTGTGTTCAATATCCTTGGAGAGCAGATTGATTGCCAGGAAGAAAGGAATCAGAAGTCCGCCCAGGGTTACGGAAGCCAGGCAGAAATCAAGAATGATCTTGGAGAGATCACGCATGAAAAGCCCGCTGAGCAGGACCGCGAAGCAGCAGACCCCCAGGGCGAACAGGAGCGCACCGTAAAGAATCCGCTGACGGATCCCTTCCTTGACTGTCAAGAGCGCTGTGGCGCAGATTCGTTGTATCACGGGGATTTGGAAACAATTCTAAAGAAAAAGGATTCCAGCGGGGAGATATCCGCCCCGCCTGCCGGTGTCAGCCGCTCCTCCTGCTCCCGGAGTTCGGCCGGGGATTTTTCCGCCACAAGCTCTCCCCGGTGCATGATGCCGATTCGGTTACAGATCCGTTCCACATCGGTCAAAATATGGGAGCAGAAAAGGACCGTATGCCCTTCTCGGTTATACTCCCGGATCAACTCCACCACCAGCTGCCTCCCGAGCGGGTCCAGTCCGGACATGGGCTCGTCGAGAATAAGAATCTCCGGTCGATGGAACATGGCATAAGCCAGCGCCGCCCGCTGAGTCATCCCCTTGGAAAAGCGACGAATCGGTGTTTTCGCAGCATGCTCCAGGTCGACCCGTTGCAGAAGTTCCAGGGATCGTTCTCTGATTTTCTTTTTGGAATAGCCGGCCAGAGTCCCGGCATAGATAAAATGATCAGAAAGGGTCAGGTGACCGTAAAGACAGGGATTTTCCGGCAGGTATCCGACTACGGCGTGGCTGGCGGGATCCTCGGGCCCATAACCTGCCAGGGTCACCGAGCCTTTGTCCGGACGGACAAAACCCATGAGGATCTTGAGGGCTGTACTCTTACCGGCACCGTTGGTCCCGACAATACCGAAGACATCACCGGAAAAAACTGAGAGAGAAAGATCAACGAGAGCGGAATTTTTTTTCCGCAGCCCGGCCGGGTAGGTCTTCCTCACATGCTTGAGAGCAACAATCGATGCAGGCGAGTTCATGGCGTTATAGCTACTCAAGTTTCGGAGTTGACGACACTACAGGTACATCTCACCAACGAACCAAAAGAATGAGAGTGCAAAAGATTTCCAAAAAATCCTGTCAAGCATTCTTTTTTAGTGGGAGGAAGCAGTCAAGATCAGAGAGCAGCAAACCTTGAAGCATGAGCCTTGCACGGAGTAAAGAATAAGGCCCGCGGCAGGGCACATAATCAAGTGAGACGTTACACTTTTTCACGCCATGTACCACTCACTTCCTGTCGCTTCCTTCAGACCCCGCCGTTGCCAGTAACGCCCTCGAAGTCTGCGCTTATCTGCGAGTCGGATTTCTTCGCCCTGGTCGGGGTGACGTCTGTGTACCGCAGGCCGTGTTTGCCTGGCAAACACAAAAAAGCTCATTCCACAGCAAGCGGAAAGAGCTTTTTTGTGTTGATTCTTGTTATTCTTTATCAGGTTCCGGAGCTACTGCTGCCCATGTAAGTCCAACTATCGTTATCGAACGGATCAGATCCGTCAGGATCAGCACTGTCCCACTCAGTTTCATCAGCCGTGTTGTCATTTGTCGCCTGATAATATCCAGTTGTGCCGGAATAAATAGCGTACTCAAGGCGATTATCTGTATCAGCATTAGTGTTGGTTGTAGTGAAGGCGTACTCATCATCTGCCGAATAATAACTCATTATGACACCCGGCGACAGATCAACAGAGATACCGTTACCGCCACCATTTGTATCAGCAACGGTCACGGTGCCGCTCTGATCATCTGCATTAACATCTGCAAAGGCCAGAGAATAGGGACCCACAATAATACCAGCTGCAAGAGCAATCAAGACTATTTTTTTCTTAATCATAGGTTTTCTCCTGTACTATGTAACAATAGAGCAATCTGAATGTTTTTTCCACGTCAACTCATTAATTGGGGTAATGCTGCCATTCTGCAAAGTACCCTTCCATATCGGTACGAAAATTTCTGGCATCAGACAATGCTGCAGAGTTGTTCGCCCGGGCCCGGTACTTGGTAAACTGCGGGATGGCGATGGCGGCCAGGATGCCGATAATCGCGACAACGATCATGAGTTCGACAAGGGTGAAGCCTTTCTCACCGTTCTTCCTTTTGTGGTTCCTTATCTGCTTCAGCATTGGTTCCTCCTTGATTAGAGTAGGTTGACTGCGTATTCAAAGTTTGTCTGTTGATTGGTTTGGTTTCCAGGTTGATAACTTGTGACTTGCCCAAGATGTAGCAACAGGCATGCCAGAAACAGAACCCAGAAAACCGTTTCTTTATTTCCTTTAATTTTGTAAGGTTAAGCGAACCTTATTTTAGCCTCCCCCAGCCACATCCATCCAGACCACAAAAAACGGCAGCTTCTTTGTGACAATTTTTCTCAACTTGACAAAATTTGTCACCTGTTGACAGGTAACGGCCTTCTCACAAAAAACATCCCGGCTGCAGTTGGGAAATTTTATCACAAAACAAGGGGTTCCTGCTTGACAGCACCCAGCAACCTATATATATTTCAGGGCTATTCTCCACCGGCACCGCTGGTCCGGAAGTTCCCGCTGACAACGCCCGCCACTGGTCTGGCCTCCTGCCGGACAGGGTTTGGGCCCGTCGCAGTTTGAACGAAATACAGCCTCGGGCTGCTGCTTTTACTACCATATACTTTCACGTCAAATCGAAGAAAGGATCACTCGATGAGCAAAATGACAGGTGCGCAGGCAATCGTTAAATGCCTGAAAGAGGAAGGGGTTGATCTCATGTTCGGTTTCCCGGGCGGTGCGGTCATCGATCTGTATGACGAACTGCTGGATTCCGACATCAAACACATCCTGGTCCGGCACGAGCAGGGCGCCGTGCATGCGGCCGACGGCTATGCCCGGGCCACCGGCAAGGTCGGAGTGGCGCTGCTGACCTCCGGCCCCGGAGCCACCAACGGCGTTACGGCCATTGCCACAGCCTACATGGATTCCATTCCCATCGTAGTGCTCACCGGCCAGGTACCACGGGCCCTGATCGGCAACGACGCCTTCCAGGAAGTCGACATTGTCGGTATCACCCGCCCCTGCACCAAACACAACTACCTGGTCAATGATCCCAAGGATCTGATCCCGACCATCCGTGAGGCCTTTTACCTGGCCTCCTCCGGTCGGCCCGGCCCGGTCCTCATCGACCTGCCCAAGGATGTTGTGGCAAGCATGATCACCTATCCGGAGAAAAAGCCGGTCAAGATGCAGACCTACCAGCCCAACGTCGATCCCCATCCCGGCCAGGTGGAAAAGGCATGCAAGGCCATGCTCAAGGCAAAGCGGCCGATCCTCTATATCGGCGGCGGGGTCATCCTCTCCAATGCCAACAATGAGCTGACCGAGCTGGCCAGGAAGCTGACCATTCCGGTCACCATGACCCTCATGGGTCTGGGCGGCTTTCCAGGCACAGATCCGCTGTCGCTTGGTATGCTCGGCATGCACGGCAGCTATGCCGCCAACATGTCGGTGGCCAAGAGCGATCTGCTGATCGCTGTGGGCGCCCGCTTTGACGACCGGGTGACCGGCCGGCTCGATGCCTTTGCCCCGCACGCCAAGATCATTCATATCGATATCGACCCCACCTCCATTTCCAAGAATGTCGTGGTGGATATCCCCATCGTCGCGGACTGCAAGCATGCCCTGCGGGCCATGAATTCCTGGTTCGACGACTACCCGGAGTTTGACGGCAAGGCCATGTCTGAAAAGCATCAGCCCTGGCTGGAGCAGATCGCCGAGTGGAACAACAAGCATCCGCTCTCCTATGTGGATGAAGGCGATATCATCAAGCCGCAGTTCGTCGTCGAGAAGATCAACGAGCTCACCGGCGGGGACGCCATCATCACCACCGAGGTCGGCCAGAACCAGATGTGGGCTGCCCAGTTCTATAAGTTCAACAAACCGCGGCACCTGCTGACCTCCGGCGGCCTCGGCACCATGGGCTACGGTCTGCCGGCGGCCATCGGCGCCAAGCTGGCCATGCCGGATGCCACGGTCATCGACATCGCCGGTGACGGTTCCATCCAGATGAACATCCAGGAGCTGGCCACGGCCAAGCAGTGGGGAGCACCGGTGAAGATCGCCATCCTCAACAACAACTACCTTGGCATGGTTCGCCAGTGGCAGGAACTGTTCTACAACCGCCGCTACTCCGCGACTCCCATGGAGGTGACCCCGGACTTCGTTGACCTGGCCAAGGCGTACGGGGCCGTTGGACTGCGGGCCACGACCAAGGATGAAGTTGAGCCGGTCATCAAGGAGGCCCTGGCGACGGATAATGTGGTCATCATGGATTTCCACATCAACCGCGAGGAAGGAGTCTTCCCCATGGTACCGGCAGGCAAGGCCACCACTGAGATGCTGCTGGTGTAACCCAGCCGGCGAACCGAAACGGCCCTTTTACGACTAAGCTTCAGTCTACTACAGGATAGATCCATGAAACATACACTCTCAGTACTGCTTCAGAATAAACCCGGTGCTCTTTCCCGGGTCACCGGTCTCTTCAGCGGCCGGGGTTTCAACATCGAAAGCCTCTGCGTGGCAGAGACCCTGGACCCCAAGGTATCCTGCCTGACCCTGGTCACCCGCGGAGACGAGGCCATTATCGAACAGATCTGCAAACAGCTGCACAAGCTGATCGATGTCATCAAGGTTACCGACATCAGCGAAGGCGAGTATGTGGAGCGCGAGATGGTCCTTATCCGGGTCAAGGCCGAGGCCTCCACCCGGGCCGAGGTTTTGCGGATCATCGACATCTTCCGGGGTAAGGTCGTGGATGTCAGCCCCACCACCTATGCGGTGGAAGTCACCGGATCCGAGTCCAAGATCAAGGCGGTTATCGATATTCTGCGCCCCATCGGCATCAAGGAGATCATCCGCACCGGAACCATTGCCATGGCACGGGCCCCGAAAAAATAATCCCGTGTTCCTGCAGATCTCAGAAACAAGGCATGGCCGACCGTGGCTGTGCCTTTTTTCTTTGCCTGCAATCCCTTATAGCCCTGGCACTCGAGAACTCCCTGAAATCAACCAGAAGGGAATGAAAATCCCGGGCCATGACAACCAACCCGGTCGCGAGTCGGGCAAGGCTTTGCAAAATTCCCTCTCTGCCCGGCCCTGAAACAGGATTCAGGTTGTGCGCATGAAACGACTTTGCTAATCTGTAGTAATGAAGAAACCTGCCCTACCTCTTGCCAAAGAAGGCGTACCATTTATTTGTTTCAGTGGATTTGCCACCCTGGTACTTGCCTTGCTCGCCTACGACATGGCGGCCATCATCGGCCTGCTCTTCACCGGATTTGTCACCTTTTTTTTCCGGGATCCGAGCCGCATAGTCCCGGAGGAACACAACGCGGTGGTGGCGCCGGCAGATGGAAAGATCATTCTCATCGAAGAGACCGAAGACCCCCGCTTTGCCCAGGGAAGAATGCTCAAACTTTCCATCTTCATGGATATATTCAACGTCCATGTCAACCGGATTCCTTATGGCGGCGTGGTCGAGCGGATTTCGCTCCAGCCGGGGAAGTTCTATTCGGCGGATAAGAACAGGGCTACCCTGCACAACGAGTACTGTGCCCTGACCATCAGGACCGACACCGGACTTGAATATGTTGTCGTCCAGGTGGCCGGTCTCATTGCCAGGCGCATCGTCTGCTGGGCGGAAAAGGGGGACCGGGTCCGTCCTGGTCAGCGGTATGGCCTGATACGGTTTGGTTCCCGGGTTGATCTCTACCTGCCCCCGGAGACCCGTCTCGAGGTTACCAAAGGCCAGAAAGTACGGGCCGGGGAGACCAGACTTGGTACAATGTAAAAAAAAGACCACCGAAACCTGCATCTCCTAACCCATAACCCGACAGTAGCGGAGCCCGCCATGGACACGTCCCATACAAACAAGTTTTATCCGCTGCCCTGCATGCTGACCTGCAGCAGCCTCTTTTCCGGTTTCTATTCGATAGTGGCCTCCATCAACGGCAACTTCTTTGCCGCAGCCATTGCCATCCTGGTGGCCGCCATCTTTGACGGACTTGATGGCCGGGTGGCGCGTATGACCGGCTCCACGTCCAGGTTCGGCATGGAACTGGATTCGCTCTGTGACCTGGTCTCCTTTGGCGTGGCCCCGGCCCTGCTCGCCTATCTCTGGGCCCTGCTGCCCTATGGCCGCTACGGCTGGCTGGCTGCCTTCCTCTATGTGGCCACCACTGCCCTGCGACTGGCCCGGTTCAACTCTGCTGTTGAAGACAACTCTGCCAGCCACGATTTCGTCGGCCTTCCCTGCCCGGCTGCCGCCGGAATGATCGCCACCACGGTCATGTTTGCCCATTTTCTCGGCGCCACCGAGACCGTCAAGCATCTTTCCCTGCTCCTGCTGGTCTACGTCCTCTCCTACCTGATGGTCTCCACCCACCGGTACCTGAGCTTCAAGCAGCCGACCTACCGCAAGGGCAAGAGCTTCCAGATGGTTGTGGGCATGATCCTGTTCATCATCCTGCTGGCCACGGAACCACCTGTCACCCTTTTTGCAGTGGCCTTTCTCTATGTTCTCTCCGGCCCAGCCATGGCCATGTACCAGTTCGCCACCCGGGCAAAAAGCCGCGACCTGGAAGACTCAGAGCCGTTATAGGGAGCTTATTTCTCCCTGACGAACGACTGCAAGCCCTCCATGCGCGTTACAGGCGGCACAGCCAGAGGCCGGAAACTGCACGGTCCTGCGGGAGGAAAGGATACCATCCGACCCACCTCGGACCGGGTCCGCGAGGCCATGTTCAACATCCTTGGCGATCGGGTCAACGGGGCTCTGGTCCTGGATCTCTTTGCCGGTACCGGTGCCCTGGGCATAGAGGCGCTGAGCCGGGGCGCCCGACATGCGGTGTTCGTCGACCGCTCCCGCCACGCCCTGACCCTGACAGCTGCCAACCTGGAACTATGTTTTGCCTCTCCCCGGGCTACACTGGTCCGCCTCGATCTCTCAAAAGAGAAACATTTCAGGAAACTCCACCGGCCCCTGGCCGATTCACCCGGGTTTGACCTGATCTTTCTCGATCCTCCCTATGAAAAAAACCTGGCACACCACTGTGTGATGATGGTAGAAAAAGCCGGTATTTTGGCTCCTGGAGGGTTGCTCGTGGCGGAAGAACGGCATAGTGTTGTGCTGCCCGAAGTCACAGCCGCTCTCAAGCTCAGAACCAGTCGCCGATATGGAGAAACCGGAATCTGGATCTATGAGGCGGCCACCCAGGCGCCCAACCGCTAACCTCAAAGACCCTCAAAAGCGGGTGTTGCCCGCAACCAGATAACTCGTGGAAGACAAATAATTTTTCTTATTTTTTATGACAGGAACCCAGGAGTCAGGCTCGAAAACCATGACCACGCCCCACACCAGTGAACAGACAGTGTGTCGAACACAGCCGAGTTCCATAGCCATCTATCCCGGTACCTTTGATCCCATCACCAATGGCCATGTGGACATAATCAAGCGGGCGCTGCGGCTCTTTGACAAAATCATCATCGCCGTGGCCATCAACGCC
Source organism: Desulfolithobacter dissulfuricans (assembly GCF_025998535.1). NCBI lineage: Bacteria > Pseudomonadati > Thermodesulfobacteriota > Desulfobulbia > Desulfobulbales > Desulfobulbaceae > Desulfolithobacter > Desulfolithobacter dissulfuricans. The sequence continues at coordinate 2,240,690 of NZ_AP024233.1, forward strand.
CAGAAAACCCCGCTCTTTACCCTGGACGAACGCATCGACCTGATCAGGAGATGCTTCAGCAAGGAAAACGACCGCATAGAGGTGGATGCCACCAGCGGCCTGACCGTGGACTATGCCATGGAACGCGGGGCCTGTGCCATTGTCCGGGGCCTGCGGGCAGTATCCGATTTTGACTACGAGTTCCAGCTGGCGCTGATGAACCGGAAACTGCAGCGAAAAATCGAGACGGTCTTCCTGATGACCGGTTTCCGCTGGATCTACATCTCCTCGTCCATCATCAAGGATGCGGCCAAACATGGCGGCGATGTTAGCGGAGTGGTGCCGGCCCATGTCCAGGCCGCTCTGAAACAGAAATACAGCCAGCACTGATCATGGGCTCCCGGGAGGCCCGGCGGGGCCAGAACCGCAGAACATTTCTCGGTCGCCTGCTCACCTGGGCCACCACCGTTGCCGCTGTGCTCCTGTCCTGGCCGCTTTTCCGCTTCCTTGGCTTTTCCGTCCCGCCAAAACCGCGCTACGTCACCGTCAAGGCCCCTCTGCCTGCCAGCGGTGTCCATATCGACCGCGACTTTCTCCTCTTTGGCGACAACAAAACCAAAGCCCATGCCGTATCGCGGATCTGCACCCATCTCGGATGCCGGGTCAACTTTCTTGAAGACAGGCAGCTCATAGAATGCCCCTGCCATCAGAGCCGATTTACCCCGGAGGGTCGGCGGATAGCCGGTCCGGCCAGGCGGGACCTGCCCTCCTACCCGGTGGAGATAAAAAGAGACAGTGACGGAACGGTTATCAGCTATATCGTGACCCTATGAGGACCACCGCACCGCCAGTTCTTCGCCGCCTCCTTGCCGCCCTGCCACGACCCGTCCTCACCGGGCTGACAGCCCTTCCCTGGGGTGGCATGTCGCTGATCAGCCTCTATATTTCAGTACTCTCCGGCATTGTCCTTTCCCTCCAGTACGACGTTGCCGAGCCCTTCTATTCCACTGCCACCCTGGAGCTGATCATTCCCTTCGGTTCCTTCTGGCGGGCCCTGCATTATTTTTCCAGCCAGGCCTTTTTTCTCCTCCTTGTCTGTCATTTCGCCGCCATCCTGGTGAACAACCGGGAAACCATATTCAACCGGGCCAGCTGGATACGACTCACCCTCTCCCTGCCGGTGGCCATTCTCCTCCTGTTCACCGGCTATATCCTCCGCGGAGACGCCACGGGCATGGCTGCCGGGACCATTGGCGAGCACATCGCCCTGGCCGTGCCGGGGCTCGGCCCCCTGATCAACAACCTGCTCTTTGCCCTGTCCACCGGTGGCTTCAAGCGGGTCTACGCCAACCACCTGATCGGCCTGATGGTACTTGGCGGCTGGTGCGTCTGGCCCCACCTGCGCCGCTACAGGGCCCGCTGGCGCGACCATGCCGGTCTCACGCTCATCCTGCTGGCCACTTCCATCCTTCTCACCGCCCCCATGGAGCCGGAACGGTTCGGCATGCTGCATATCGCCGGCCCCTGGTTCTTCCTCGGCCTCCAGGAGCTCCTGCGTTACATTCCACCCTTCTGGGCCGGGGTGGTCGTGCCGTCCTCACTGGTAGTTCTCCTGCTCTGTATTCCCCTGCAGGAGAGAGATAAAAACAAAAATAAAAAAAGCTTCTACCTCCGAGGTATCCTGCTCTGGCTGGCAGTCTATGCAGTGCTGACAGTGCGGTGTTACCTGTGGGTCAAGGGATAACCTCAAGTTCGACAGGAGTGGAGCAAGGGGAAATCTATGCTGCTAACCTGGTTCCTGTCCATGACGCTACGTGAGGGAAAAGGGAGTTACGCCGCTGAGCGGTATGCCGTCCTTCAGAGCGTTGGATCGGGGGTAGGGAGTACATCTGCATCGCACCGAAGAGCGGTGCAACGAAAAGAGCTACCTGAGTAAAAAAATTCAGATACACGTAAGTATCTGGGCGAGTTCCGAGAGCACGATGTCTGGTTGTACTCCGCGCACCCGTGGATCGTCCTCGCGCAACCGGAGCGAACGGCGATCGCCGGCAAAAAGCCCGGTTCGCCAGCCGACCTGCCGGGCCGGCCAGATATCTTTAAGCATGTCATTGCCGATGTAGAGTACCTCTGTCGGAGCGATACCCGCCTGACCCAGCCGGGCGGACAGGCGGGTAAAGAGGTGCGCCGAGGGCTTGGCCTCACCCTCGCAAAACGACCACAGGCAGAGATCCGGACTGAAACCACACCGCTCAGGGGGTGCATGGAGCAGATATTCAAAGAGTTCCAGGGTATAGAACTGGGCATTGGAGAGAATGCCAAGCACAACGGACCGGTCGCGGAGTTCACCGAGAACTGTGGACAGACCGGGCATGGGCCAGATGGGATTGATCCGGCATTCATAGGATAGCGCCAGCAGCCGGACCTGCTCCTCCCGGACCCCGGAGATTCCCAGACGCTCCAGGACCCAGAACCAGACAGCGACGATATCCACCTCGGGATACGAAATCCCGGCTTCCTTGCACCGCAGGTGGATCTGTTCTATGCGCTGATGGAGAAGGGAAATCCCCTCCCCGGCCACTGCTGCTCCATCCAGGGACGGGATGCCGGCGTCGCGTCCGGCCCGCATGAGGGAAAGCACATTATCGGTGGCCGCGTCCACTCCCACGTCTCCGGCGGCCGACACAAACAGGGTTCCGTACAGATCAAAGACCAGAGCCCGGACAGAGAGCGACTGCAGCCGCACCGGATATCCGGTGGGAACCGGCTCCAGGGGCCGGAGCATGGATGCCATCAACTGTTGCGACCTGGGTTCCACCTGTCCGTCTCCCTAATCCACCCGCAGCAGGGTCAATCTTTCCGGGGCCAGAAACCGGTTCAGCAGGATTTCACCATCCAGCTGATCCAGCTTAGTGGCCGTGCTTCCGGCCAGGGCCTGGTACACCTGCATGAGCCTGGTTCCATAACCTTCCAGGCTGTACCTGGCGGCAAGAATCTCCCGGTTGTGAGCGATGTCTTCCCGGCAGGCTGCCGGATCAGGAAAAAAGGTGGGTTCAAGATGCCCGGCTTCCTGCGGATCGGCCACCACCCGGCGCAGGACAATCTCCTGCATCTCCTCGTCCAACCGCCCGAAATCAACCCGGTCATTCTGGATCCAGGCCTCGAGGAGCCGCTCGAGGCTGTCCGGAGCCGGCCGACGACCATAGGCTTCCAGGCTCCGCTCAAGACCAGCCCAGGCCCGGTCACGGATCCTGCCCCGGCCCAGCCATTCCACCGGCACCCCGAGCCGGTGGTACAGCAGCGGTAAGCGGACCCCCTCATCCCGGAACTCATCGGTTATTTCCGGCAGGTCCCGGCCGCAGACCGGCCGCCCGGCCAACCACGGCTCCAGGAAGGCGAGCCCGAATCCCTCGGCCACGCTGGTGGTCACAAGAGCACTGGCCTGCCTGAGCAATCCTTCAAAACTCTGTCCCGGACGACGTGAGAGCTCAAACTCCACCGGCAGCCCCAGCTCGGCCGCCAGCCGCTTCCAGGCCTCGTACCGGGGCCGTTCCCGCGGATTCTCCGGCCCCATGGTGGTGGCAAACCGGTGGCCGGGACCTGCCACCGCCGCCCACAGGAGAAATTCACCCAGGTTCTTGCGCCGGATGGCCCGGGTGGGATAAAGCCAGAGGTGCTCCGTCTGTCTTCGACACACCGTCTGTCTTCGACACACTGCTTCGGAAACCACCTGGTCCTCTCCGGCCGGCAGCGAGTCTGGCAGCTGGACAGGATTTGGCAGCCGCCACAGGCATGCCTCATCAACCCCGGCTTCACGGAGGAAAGTACAATCCCTCCGGTTGAGCACCCCGTAATGGACATGGGCACCGCGGGGATAGAGCAGTCGGGACATGGTAGCCGGATCATGACCGGCCAGTTTATCCAGCATCAGGTGATAGTTGGCCGGCCGGCCATCCTCGGCAAAATCGTGGATGTGGAGCAGGAGGTGGTGCCCCTTTTCGGCCAGGCCATGCAGGGCCACGGGCAGGGCCAGGTTCTTGCCCAGGGAGTGGTTATGGACATGCCAGAGATCCGGCACTCCGCCCAGGGCATCGGTGGCGGCATCCACCATCTGCTGCTCAAGCCGGGCCGGCGACACCGGGTCCCGCACCCCTTCATAGAGCAGTCCTGGAAGGACCCGGACCGGGATCGGCAGAGGGTCCGGTGGAGCCTTGCCGGTCAGAACCACCAGAGAAACCCTGTAGTCGTCTGTCTTCGACACACCGTCTGTCTTCGACACACTGGCCAGACCGCGAACAGTGTGCTCGATAATCCGGCTCACGCCGCCGGGCTGCAGATGATAGTGGACTATGGCAATACGCATCGCGGGATACCAAGGCTCTGTTGTTTGTATGGGAACTCCGGGGAGCCCCGGCTGTCAATGGATACCGAATTTTTCCCGGTAGGCGGGAATCTCGATCATGGGCGGCCGTTCCTCTTCATAGATCTCATGGATCACCTGTTCGTAGTGATCGCCCTGGACCTGGAACTGGCGGAGATTGGCGGTCAGTTCCGGCAGGTCACCGACAATGCCGCGCTCCCTGAGTCGCTTCAAAAAGGTCCGGAGAATGCCAAAGGCCATCTTGCCGAGATCCCGGGTCGGCTGGTGCCGGTGGACCCGCTGATCAAGATCGGTCTGGGCAAAGGCTTCCAGGCCCCACTCCTGGTATACATCGATGAGGTGGGAGGTCTCCACCCCGTAACCCACCGGAAAGGGAATACGCTCCAGGATCTCGCGACGGACAGCATATTCACCGGAAAGGGGCTGGATGATCGCGGTCAACTCGGGGAAGAAGAGGGAAAAGAGAGGCCGGACCAGGATCTCGGTCACCCGGCCGCCACCCGAGGGCCGTATTTCCCGGGAAAGGGCCAGCGGCCGATCGTAGAATGCCTTGACATATTTGATCTCGGGCCGGTAGATAAGCGGCGCCACTAACCCGTAGGCGAACCGGGGATGGATATTCTTGATGTCCGCATCCACGTAGACAATGATATCACCCTTGAGCTGGTAGATCGCCTTCCACAGGTTTTCGCCCTTGCCCCGCTTGAAGCCCATTTCCGGCAGGATATCGGCCGACAGGTAGACATCGGCGCCGAAGTCGGCCGCAACTTCCCTGGTCCGATCGGTGGAGCCCGAATCGATCACCGCGATCTCGTCCAGGAGCGGGTAGCGATCCTGGAGCTCGGACTTGAACAGAACCACCTCCTTGCCGATGGTCTTCTCCTCGTTCAGGGCCGGGATGCAGAGCGAAATGGTCAGGCCCTGTTTCTCCTTTTCCCTGATAAGCCGCAGCAGATCCCAGAACTGGCGGTGGTGAAAGGTGTTGGTCTCGATCCAGTTGCCTATATTAAACACAGCACCCTCCATCGATGGCGAGCAGTATGCCGATCAACTGAGCCACCCCGGTCATGATCGGTTCGATCTCCACAAATTCATCCTCATAGTTGACGTTATCGGCGTTGGTGATCCCCACGCCCAGGGCCGGCAGTTCATGCTCCACATATCCGGACATGATGGAGGAGTAGATGGAATAGCGCGGCTCTATCCCGAGGACCGCCATGATCCTGCGGGTCTGGACCACCAGGGGATGGCTGGAACTGATCCCGCCGGACCGGGTCCGGGCGATCACCTCGAGATGGGCCGAAACCCCGGCCTGCAGGGCCATCTCGTCAAGAATGCGATTGATCCGGCCGGTGACCTCCCGGACGATCTCGTCCGAGTCGGAGCGGAGCTGAAACTTGAGCCGGGCATTACGGGCCGGCACCTTGTAGGAGGCGCCGCCGCTGATAGACCCCAGGATGAGCGCGGTATTGCTCTCCCGGGGCATGTCGATCTCGCGCAGCCTGGTTATGATCTGGTTCAGTACATCGATGGCACTGCGCTGACTCACCTTGCGGTCCACATGACAGCTTATGGTGCCACCAAGCGAGGCCATGGAGCGAAAATGGAGCCGACCCAGAGAGGCCCCCTCCACCGCGATACCGGCCTTGAGCGGCAGATCAGTATTGGCTAGAAAAAACCGCAGACCCGACTGGTTTCCCATGTCCAGACTGCGGGTGGCCCCCATCAGCACGATATCATAAGAAAATCGTAAGCCCAGTCCCTCCAGGATGGTGGGTAGAGTGGCGAGCACAGCCAGACCAAGGATATCATCGGCCACCCCGGGACCACGAATTTTGCCACCACTGACCGTATAGGTGTGATCGATGGTGGCCGGAAAGGGGGTATCGCTGTGGGCCGAAACCAGGAGGCATTTTTCCCCGCTGGTGCCGGGCAGAATGGCCAGGCCGTTGCCGGCCTCATCGGTCGAGCAGTTCTGGAGACCGCATTCGGTGAAACGCTGGACCAGGAAATTGACCCGGTCCTCCTCGCCAAAAGTGGGCCCCGGAATCTCGCCGATCATGACCACGTTGGCCAGCAGCATTTCCCTGTACGGTTCCAGCGCCTGGGGCAGCTTGCGGACCTGGTCGAGTATCTTTTCCATGGCAAGGGACGTCATGGCATCATTGGCTGTTTTCTCCATTGCATTGTTACCTCGGGCTCCGGCCATAGTCGTCTTCAAGTCGTTCGATATCGTCTTCACCAAAATAATCGCCCAGCTGGACCTCGATAAAGACCAGGTCCTCCTGGTCGTCGTTCTGCACCCGGTGCACAGCCCCCCGGGCAATATCCACCGATTCTCCCGGCCCCAGAACCAGGAACCGGTCATCCAGGGTCACACCGGCCCGGCCGGAAACCACCAGCCAGTGTTCCTGGCGATGGCGGTGGCGCTGGAGGGAAAGCCGCTGACCGGGCAGAACGACGATCCGTTTCACCTTGTGATCCTTTTCGTCAGCCAGCACAGTGAACCTTCCCCAGGGCCTGTGCTCCGTAATCTGGACAGTGTGTCTCTGACAGATGAACTCCTGCGTGGTGATGTCACCCATGGTTCCCTCCAGCTGAGCCTTCAGGTTTCGGGGCTGACTGTACCGGTGGCTCTTTCAGGTAAGCCAGCAGCACTGGTATGGTTCCAGCTTCACGGTGTCGTGGAACTCCTTACCGGAAAGGATATCATGCAGTGTGGAGCGGCCTGCGAACGGACCGAGCTTTTTCATGGAGACCTCCTGATCTGCCGGACTCACATTGTGCAGGCAGACGATCACCCGATCATGGGGTGGAATCCGGACAATACCGAACAGGGAATCCGGCAGCTCGAGAACTTCCTGTTCCGCGTCCGGATGGAAGGCGGTCTGCCTGCGTCGCAGGCGCAGCAGTTCGATGTAGCGATGGAACACCCTGGCGGTCACGGTCTCAGGGTCTTCCAGCAGCTCACGCAGCTCCTCTTCATGCCACCGTCGCCGGTTGATGGCCCGGTTCTGTCCGGTGGCCTTGACCCCCTCCAGGTCATTGGCGGTGGCGGTCAGGCTGTGGAAATAGATCGCCGGGATACCACGCAGACCCAGCATGATGATCTGCGAACAGAGAAAGCGGCGGACATGGAGCTCTTCGTCATCCGGGTTCTTCGGATCCCTGAGGGCATCGAAATAAGTGATATTGAGTTCATAAGGCTGTTCGACCCCGTCCTCGTCCCGACGGCAGGAGACCAGACCACCGCAGGCCCGGACAGTCGCCACCAGGTGCTCGATCTCCTCGGGGCGCAGCAGCCCTTCCAGGGGCCGCACCCCGATGCCGTCATGGGAGGCGGTAAAATTCAGAAAGGCACACCCATCGGGTGGCGGCTCCAGCTGCGCGGCCCACTGCCGGAGGTGGCGGGCCGACCCGGTATGAAGGGTATGCAGCAGCAGGGGCGGCAGGCTGAACTGGTAGACCAGATGGGCCTCGTCACCCTGGCCGAAATAACTGATATTCTGTTCATGGGGGAGATTGGTTTCAGTCAGCAACAGGACCCCGGGGGTCACATTGTCCACCACGTCCCGCAGCAGCCTGACCAGTTCATGGGTCTGGGGCAGATTGATACAGGGCGTACCAATCTCCTTCCAGAGATAGGCAATGGCATCCAGCCGGATAATGGCCGCACCCCTGGCCACGTAACCGAGCAGGATATCGAGCATTTCCAGCAGCACATCGGGATTCTTATAGTTGAGATCCACCTGGTCGGGACTGAACGTGGTCCACACCCAGCGCTTGCCGGCAATGGTCTCCACCGGGGTCAGCAGCGGAGTGGTCCGGGGCCGGACCACCATGGACAGGTCGGTATCCGGATCCACTTCGATAAAATAATCCCTCGCCGGGGCGACCCCACCCACATAATCCTCAAACCAGTGGGAGCGGCTGGACACATGGTTGATGACCAGGTCCACCATCAGGCGGAAATCCCTGGAGATATTGGTGATATCATTCCAGGTTCCCAACTCCCGGTTGACCCGCCGGTAATCGATGACCGAAAAGCCATCGTCTGAGCTATAGGGAAAAAAGGGCAGGACATGGATGCCGGAGACCACGTAATAGAGATGCTTTTTCAAAAAGCGATGCAGGGTGAAAAGAGGCTTCTTTTCCGGATGAAGCAGCATGTCACCATAGGTGATCAACAGCACACTGGTCTGGTCCCAGCAGGGCTGGTCTTTCCTGCAGCGCTCCTCCAGGTAGTTGTAGCGGCTGGCCATGAGCGCGATCCGTTCCAGCAACCGGTCGGTGTTATGCTCCGGATAGAGCATCTCCAGCCGTGGCCTCAAGCGCTCCTTGAAGGTGTTGATAAGTCTCCACATACGGTTACGCTTCCCTGGCAGGCATCTTTTCCCGGTCAGATACCATACTTGATATTATTGAGCAGTGTCTGCAGACAGTACCGGAGAATCGGGTAGCTGTAGTATCTCTTTCCCTGTTCGTAGTTGTAATCGACGATCTGCTGTCGGTATAACCGATCCTCAAGCAGGCGACGGGCATTCTCCACGATCCGTTTATTGACAAACCCTTCCATGACCGGCACCTGAAATCCCTTGGGCTCGATATCACGGACCCAGACCGGATACCGGTTGACTATAATGGGCACCTTGAAATAGAAGGCCTCCAGCAGGGCATTGCCAAACCCCTCGTAGATACTGGGATACATGACCAGGTCGGCGTGGGGATACAGGTCATGGAGCACGTAGATCTTCTTCCCCTCGCCGTTGATATGACGCCGATCTCCCACCCGATCGCCAAACAGAATCAGATCCACTCCTTCCATACGGGCCAGTTCGATGATCTGTTCCAGGTAGTCCGAGCCTTCATCACCGGCAGCGTGTGAGATAACCAGTTTACAGCGGGGATCTTTGAGGCGCTGGACCAGGGTGATGGAATGCTCGATGCCCTTGCGCGGGACGATCCGCGTTGGCTGCAGAATCATCCGGTCATCGGGACCAAGGCCCATCTCATCACGGATGTCGGCCCCGTAATCGTCCTTGTAGTCCAGGGGTTCATGAAAATTGAACACATTGGGGACCAGCATGGAGGATATCCCCTTGCGCAGAGCCAGTTCTTCCCTGGCCGCCTGGTTGATCACCACGTGCTGAAGATTGACATCCCGCGGCGGGAAGGCCATATCCAGAAAGTCCGGAACATTATTGACCTGAAACCGACTGCGTTCCCAGTAGAAATCATGGTGGTGGGCAATGGCCTGCATCTCGGTTTCGGCAAGGAACTCGGCCAGGGCCACCCCCAGGGGCAGGTGCATGGGAATGGTGAGGGCGTTTTGGATGATCAGGATGGAGATGTCGAACTGGTCGACAAAATCGTACAGGGTTCCCTTGAGATACTCCGCCAGGTCGCGGATACGGCGGGTAACCCTGCGAGAACGCCTGGTCTGCCCCCAGATACGTCGATTGATCCACTCGTTCTCCGGATGGCCGAAATAGGCCTCGGGCACACACATGGATACATCTCTGCCGCGGTCAAGAACTCCTGCGTACCAGAAACTGAGGTGTTTATCCTGCCAGAGCACTTCGGCCCATTTGGCCGACTCCAGGGACACCCCGTCGGTACCGGCAAATCGTGTGGAGATAAAACCTATACGTTCGGACATGGACTCCTGTGGCAAGCTGTTTTCGCAGGATGGAGAACCTGGCCTCGACCGCCGGACGACTCCAGACCGCGCAGGGATCTATCACCGCTCCTCTGGCGCACCGGCTGTCTGCGGCTAAACCAGCATGGCTGGGCCAGGTAAGCGACCAAAAGGAGACTCCGGGTAAGCGACCAAAGGGAGACTCCGGGTTTCGGCACAGTCCAGCGGCAACAGACCATGAAAATCACCCTGGCAACACCACACCCCGGGGGCGATTTTCGAATCAACCGTTCCGAAATCACGGACAGGTCGGATGATATCCAGGTAAACTATAGGTCCGGCTCAGGCCATGTCAAGACCGGAGCCGAAACGGGCTTCTCCCCCTGTCGCTTACTGCGTGGCCGGAACATAGGTCCCGGCAGAGGAACTCCCTTTCCGGTACCGCTCGATGAGCTGGGCCACCACGGCAACTCCGATCTCCTCCGGGGTGACCGCGCCGATGGCCAGCCCCACCGGGCAGACAACCCGCTGCAGCTCGTCTTCTGCGACCCCTTCGCGACGCAGAGTGGCAAAGAAATTTTCCCGCTTACGGCGCGAACCGAGCAGGCCGACAAACTCTGCCGGGGTCCGCAGGGCCTGGCGCAGGACCTCTAGATCCATGGTGTGACTGCGGGTGCAGATAAGAAGATATGTCTTGGCAGTCACATTGATATCGGCGAAAAAATGTTCCACGCTGCGCAGGAGAAACCTGGCGTCAGTGCCCACCTGGCTGCCAATCTCTTCCTCCCGGTCATCGACCAGGGTTACCTGGAATCCGGCCAGCATGGCCATCCCGGCGACGGCCCGACCCACATGACCGGCGCCAAAGATGATAAGGTTCTTGCCGGCCAGAATCGGCTCCAAGAAGACCACTGTCCGACTGCCACACCGGTCTTCTTCACCTCCCGGAGGACTGATGGTGACAAGCCGGGGCTCGCCGCTTTCCAGCACTTCGGCACCGTGGCGGATAACCTCGGCCTCCAGCAGCCCGCCCCCCAGGCTGCCCACGGTTTCGCCGTTGTCCAGAATCAGCATCTTGGTCCCCACCGGCCGGGAGCCGGACCCGCTCCGCTCCACCAGGGTGGCCAGGACCCCGGCCTCACCCCGTTCCTGCAGGGCCAGTATTTCCGAATAGATATCTTTCATGAGCACCTATCCTGTCTACATTCGTCCGTGGCGGATAATAGAGAGCAGCAGCCAGAATCCCATGACTCCGGCCATGAGAAAACCGATCAGGCCAATGATGGGAATGCCGTTCCACTTGGGCGGAATATCGGAAAGCACCACCAGGGACGAACCGATGATCTGCGAGGCCAGAACAATGGCAAAGGCGATCCGGTTGGATACCCGGTCCAGCACCGCCTGCAGCGGCTGCAGCCCCCGGTGCTCGAACTCCATTTTCATCCGCCCGTGGCGCATCTGGCTGACAATGGAGCGCAGCTCCTCGGGCAGTTCCCGGATCAGATGCAGGTATTCCGAACCGGTCTCCCCCACCTCCTCGGCTATCCGGCCCGGCTTCAACCGGTCCATCTGGATGCGGCGCATGAAGGGTCTGGCCAGGGTGATCAGCTCCAGCTCCGGATCAAGCATAAGCCCCACCCCTTCCACTGTGGACAGCGCCTTCATCATCAGATAGAGATTGGGCTTGAGGTAGAGCTCATGCCGGGCCACCAGGTCCAGGAGATCCTGGAGCATCTTGCCGGCCTGCAGTTCCCCCAGGGGCAGGTAGAGGTAACGGTCGATCAGGTCGCCGAGATCACGGCTCAGCGCATCCCGGTTGAGCTCCCGGTGATGAATGGTCAGCCGCAGGACCCCGTCGGTCACCTTGCGTTCATTGCCGGCCACTATACTGAGGACCAGGTCGGTGAAATCTTCCTTGTCCGTGCGGCTCAGACGCCCCATCTGGCCGAAATCGATGAAACAGATCACGTTGCCCGGCAGGACAAAGATGTTGCCCGGATGGGGGTCGGCATGGAAAAAGCCATGAACGAATATCTGTTCCATGACCAGTATGGAGCCCCTCCTGGCGATCAGCTTCAGATCATAGCCCTTTTCGCGCAGCAGCTCCAGCTCCGAGGCCTTGATGCCATCGACGTATTCCATGGCCAGGATCCGCTCGGTTGAGAGCTGCTTGTAGACCGCCGGCACGTGGATATTGGGGTTGCCCTCGAACTGGCGGGCGAAACGCTGGATGGACGAGAGCTCGATGGTGAAGTCGATCTCCCGGGACAGGCTGCGGGCGAATTCCTCGACGATCGCCGAGGGCCTGTGGCCCTGCACCTCTTCGAGATACTGCTCCATGAGCTGGGCGATGTGGGCCAGGATCTCCAGGTCCACGGCAATGACATTCTCGATACCCGGCCGCTGAACCTTGACCACCAGTTCCTCCCCGGCCAGGGTCCGGGCCCGATGTACCTGGCCGATGGATGCAGCGGCCATGGGCTCGGCGTCAAAGTATTCAAAGATTTCTTCCGGTGTCCGGCCCATTTCCTCCTGGAAAATCTGGGCCACCTCCTCGTAGGAAAAGGGCGGCACCCGATCCTGGAGTTTGGCCAGTTCGGTGAGATAGTCAGGCGGAACGAAATCGGGCCGGGTGGAGAGCAGCTGGCCGAATTTGATAAACGTCGGCCCCAGCTCTTCAAGGGCCATGCGCAACCGCTCGGGACGGGTATGTTTTTCTATCTGGTCCCGGGGTTTGCGGTTGATCATCTGCAGACCCGTCTCCAGGTACTGGTCTATGTGCAACCGCTCCACAAGGTCGTCAAAACCATACTTGAACAGGACCCGCAGGATTCGCTGGTACCGGTTCAGATGACGGTACGTCCGACCTATGGCTCCGAGTTTTCTGATACTGAACATGCAGGATTAAGTCCTGGATTCCAGGCTCCGGGAACAATACATTCCAGAGCCCGGAGCCGCAAAAGTTTATCTGATTACCACTGAAATTCAGTCTTCGATGGATAAAGGTGTCGGCCTCGCTTGTTGCACGGGTGTCTGTGGCCTGGATGGCCACAGTCAAGCCCCCAGGGACGGGTTTATGGCGTCCCGTGAAACAAGCGAGGCCGACACCGGTTTCAATGCTGAAGATTGATGGTAATCACAAAAGTTTATGAAATGCCGGTTTTGAGATCTTTCGATGCAGTTTGGCCTGCATGGAACGACGCAAGGTGCAGCAGGTAAGCGGAGCGAAGCGGAGACTCCGGATTTGAGAACCGCTCTATCCAGGTATCACTCTTCGGCCCTGGCGTTGATGGCCACCTGCAGTTCTTCGATCTTGCGGCGCAGTTCCTGGATATCCTCGGCGGTGGCCAGGTTCATTTTCTTGATCTGGTCGGCCACCATCTGGTTCAGCTTGAGTTCAAACTGATCCTTGAGGGTTTCTGATTTCTTCATCCATTCATCGACCAGTTCCTTACCTTCATCCTGGGTCAGTTTGCCCTTGTCGACCAGCTCGTTTTTCAGCTCCTCAATCTTTTCCTTGGTAAGGAATGCGGCACCTGCACCCATGAACAGCATATTCTTCAACAACTCCTTCATTTTGCTACCTCCCTTGTTCGAGTCGATCCATTGACATTTTCCGTTACCCGATACCTGCGTCATAGCAGATAAGAGCAGACTCCGAAACGAAAAACACCCCCATCCGGGCCGCTCGGAGCCGGAACCGGACCGGGCACCGAGTCGGCACCTGCCTTTGAGTGCGCCCCGGCAGCGCGAGCATATGAAAACCTGTTTTCCCGAAACCATAACCCTGTCCCCTGTCTTTTTCCCGTGAAGGGCCTCCCGGTCACCACTGCTCACCGCTTGTCGATATCGCGATGAAACACCTCCACGCAATAATCCCGGCGGGCCAGGGCACGACCCAGGAACTCGGTCACGGCCACGGAGCGGTGACGCCCTCCGGTACAGCCAATCGCCAGCCGGATCATCTCCCGCTTTGCCCGGTGGTGATGGTTGAGCGTAAACTGCACCAGAGGCTCTACCAGACGGAGAAACTCCTGGCCGGCCTCATTGTCCAGGACATAGCGGGCAACTTCCTGTTCAAGCCCGCTGTATTCCTTCAGGGCAGGCACCCAGTAGGGATTGGGCAGAAACCGTACATCCCAGACCAGGTCAGCCTCCGGATGACCGTGTTTGAACCCGAAAGAGAACAGGGTAACCCGCAATCGTCCGGTACCGTTCTTTATTATCTCCATAATCAGATTATATAGTAATCACTGGATTTCAAAAATGGTGATTTTTTTCATCACAGCATGAAACATCGCCCGGCCCGCAGGCCTGTTCCCCTTGCCGACATAAAAAAAGGGAGCCACGCCAGCACGCACTCCCCCTGAAGCCACCCCTCACGTCTTTGCAGTTATCAGGAGGTGGAACAGACCATACGGATCGAGTCCGCCTTCTCCGAAATGCCCCGCTTGAGTACTTCGTGGTTATAGGCGGCAATCACATCTCTGCGCTTGAGCATACCAAGCACCCAGGGATCCTCCCTGGACTCAACCACCGGAATTTCCTCGATGCCCTTGAGATCGAACAGCTGCATGGCCTCGTAGAGATTATCATCCGGAGTAAGAGAAATGACATCACGACTGCAGATGGCCCCCACCAGGTAACAGACGCGCTGCTCTTCATCGTGAAGGATATTTTTCACATCCTGCATGGAGACCACGCCCACCATCCGACCCCGTTCATTGACCACTGGAAAGTAGAAGCTGTCCTTGGCCATCCTGAAGAGCTCGAGCAGATGATTTATATTTGCGTTTTCACTAATAAAATCAACATCCTCCGTGATTGCCTTGCCCACCTTGATCGATTTCATGATCGCCACCTCGCGGCCCTCGTGAATATTGATCCCCTCGCGGGTGAAGTCCACGGTGTCGATGGAGTCGTGATAGAATTTGGTGGCGGTGACCGTACCGAGGATGGAGGTCAGCATGACCGGGATGATAATCATGTAGTTGCCGGTCATCTCGAAGAGCAGAAAGATGGCGGTCATGGGCGCATGGGTGGAGGCGGCAAGAAAGGCGCCGATACCGATGGTCGCATAGGCCCCGGAGGTGGCGGTGTACTGGGGCAGGTACTGATGCATGATACCGCCAAAGGCACCTCCCAGCATGGCGCCGATAAACAGGGAGGGCGCAAACACACCGCCGGCCCCGCCGGACCCGAGCGTAATGGCGGTGGCAATGGACTTGAGAAACACCAGCGCCATCATGACCCAGATAATGCCATGCCCGGCCAGAGCTTTTTCGATCTCCTCATATCCGTCACCCATGACCTGGGGAAAACCGATACCGATGAGCCCCACCAGCACCGCGCCCATGATCGGCTTGAGCTGAGGATGGAGCGGCAGGTCCCGGAACCAGTCGCGGACCCAGTAGAAAAAGCGGATATGGAGCACGGCCAGCATGCCGACGATGAGGCCCATGATGGTATAAAGCGGCATCTCGACAAAGGGATTGACCATGTGATAGTCCGGAATGGGAAAGGCGGGGACCTCACCGTAATAGGCCCGGGAGACCACGGTGGACATGGCCGAGGCAATAACCAGGGCGGCAAAGGAGGAAATCTCGTAGGTCCCGAGCAGAACGATCTCCGCGGCAAAGAATATCCCGGCTATGGGGGCGTTGAAGATACCGGCGATCCCCCGGCGCAGCCGGCGGCGATATAAACCTTCATCCGGGAACCGGAGACCCGGGTCTGCTGGCCGATCTGGGAACCAAGGGCCCCGCCGATGGTGGCGATGGGTCCTTCGACCCCGGCTGAATTACCGGTTCCGATGGTCAGGGCGGTGGAGACGATCTTGATGAAGATAGTCCGCGCCTTGATAACACCGTTTTCCAGGTTGACCCGGCGCAGAAAGTTCGTGAAGCTGTAGCCGTTCACTTCGCCGGGGAAGAGCAGGGAAAGCGGAATCAGCAGCACGGCCCCGGTCACCGGCAGCAGGGGCAACAGATAACGGCGCCAGCCCCCCTCCCCTATCCGGAGCAGTTCATACCCCTGAACAAAGATCAATTCATGGACCAGGTCGACCGCGCTGCGGAAGACAATGATCGCAAGTCCCGCCATGAGCCCGATGCAGGCCGCGGTGATGATAAGCCGGGTATTTTCACCCGGGAGGAAGATTTTCAGTTTGGTAAACATGTACGCTCCGGTATGCGACAGCCAATCTCCTGGGCCTGACGCAGAAAAAAATCATCTGTCATCCCGGCAAGATAATCCCTGACAACAGCGGGCGCCGGATGATCCTGCAAATAGGCTTCAGACATGGTCTGCAAAAAATCCCGGCCGCTACCGCGTCCCGTGGAATCCTTTTCGAGCTGACGCAGATAGTGGGCAAAAAGACGTTCGTAACAGATGTGTATCTTCTCGAAATCCGGCTTAAAAGACGGATTCTTGTAAATTCGTTCGTAGTTGAACTTTTTCAGTTCAAGCAACAGCTCGGCGGTCTCCTCGCCAAGACCGATCCAGTCCTGATCCGATCCACGGCAGGCGGAACGCTCTCGGACGTGATGACTGTGCAGGAGCAGATCGGTGACCAGGTTGTAGACAATGGAGCCGTTGCTGCTGCCCAGACGACGGGAACACCGCTCAGGGATTTCGTCCCGGCGGATCAGGCCCAGCTCGACGGCGTCCTCGATATCGCGCCCCACATAGGCAATGGTGTCGCAGAGCCGGACCACGCAGCCCTCGAGCGTCATGGGCCGCAGGGCCAGACGGGGATTGTGTCCCTTGTCCCGGATTTCCTGGTCCAGCCTGGCAAAGTCCTTGTCCCGGCAGGGGGCAAGCCGCGGGTTATGCACTTCCCCGTCATGGCAGAGGATTCCGTCGAGCACCTGGAGGGTCAGGTTCCAGCCGGCGCCCTTGCGCTCAAAGCGCTCAAGAAACTGGACAGACTGGATGTTGTGCTGAAACCCCTCCAGGCCATGGGCCCGACAGAGTTTGTCCAGAATACGCTCCCCCTCGTGGCCAAAGGGAGGATGACCGATATCGTGTCCCAGGGCGATGGCCTCAATCAGATCCTCGTTCAGGCCGAGGAAACGCCCCACCGTCCGCCCGATCCGTGAGACCATCTGCACATGCAGAACCCGGTGGGTGATATGATCGTTGTCCACCAGGGAAAAAACCTGGGTTTTGTCAATGTAGCGGGAATAGGCCCGGGAATGCAGTATTCTGTCAGCATCGCGGGCGAACGACTGACGATAATCCAGGCGGGTATCGGGATGTCGCCACCGGGCCTCACAGCTTCTGCATGCCAGGGGTGAGAGATGCTCTTCCTCTGCCCTGTATAATGCGTCCTGAATCCGTTGCAGGATCAATTCATCCGACCTGTGCATCTTCGTCAACCGGCCTGTCTACTGTTGTTATTTTGAAAAAAAATTGAATTATATCAAAAATAAGCCCCCCGGCAAATCACTTTCCACAGCATGCGACATAAAATACGGCAAAACAGCAGGATAGTCATCAGCAATCCGAACCGACCACCTTCACCTGAACCAATCCGCGCAACGAATTGCCCACATAAACGGCCTCTGCCCGAAAGACATCCTCCCGGAAGACCACCTGCTCCCGGACCAGGCCCTTCTCGAGCAGCAGGCGGCGGAAGGTCCCGGGCAACAGCCCGCAGTGAACCGGCGGGGTGACCAACTCGCCTTCGAGTTCAAGGAATACGTTGGTAATCGTCCCTTCGGTCACCTCGCCCTGCCGGTTGCAGAACAGGACCTCGAAATACCCCTGGCTGACAGCGACCGCCCGTTCGCGCTCATAGAGCTCCCGCCGGGTTGTCTTGTGGAAAAACTCGGTTTTCCTGTTATCGACCAGGGTTTCGGAGAAGAAGACCCCGGGCAGGGGGTCCTCCCGCCGCGCCTGGAGGTATCTCCTGGGCCGAGACCAGGAGACCGGCGCCGAGCTCACCTCCACACGGCCGTCCCGGTGGAGCAGGAGCCGGACCCGACACGAGGTCCCCCTGCCGGCAACCTCCTGTTCCAGTGCCCGCCGGATCTCCACCGGGTCACAGACAAACATGTGGTAAATGGCCGAATCCCGGAGCCGGTCCAGGTGATAGTCAAGGAGCCAGAACCCATGGCCGGGCTCCCAAAGCAGGGTCTCGATGAGCTGAAAATCCGGCCGGGGACGGGTCAGAAACCGGGATTTGAGCAGACTCTCCTCCCACTCACCTTCAGGATCCGAATCATGGACAATTCCCGAGCCGATACCCATCTCGCCCCGGCCCTCCTCCAGCACCAGTGTGCGGATGGGCACATTGAACACCGCATGATCCATTCCGGCCCAGCCGATGGCGCCGCAATAGACTCCACGCCGTTTTTTTTCCAGTTCATGGATGATCTCCATGGTCCGGATCTTGGGCGCCCCGGTCACCGAGCCGCAAGGAAAAAGGGCCTGGAGCAGCCGGGTCAGACCGGGAAGGTGACCTGCAGTGGCCAGGCCCTCGATGGTCGAGGTCATCTGGTGCAGCGTTTCATAGGTCTCCACGTCAAACAGCGAGCGCACCGTTACTCGACCGCCACCGCAGTCATGGAGCAACCGTCCGAGATCGTTACGCAACAGGTCGACAATCATCACGTTCTCGCTGCGGTTCTTGACATCCGTTCTGAGCGCCCGCACGGCCCCGGCGTCTTCGGCCGTGGTCCGCCCCCGGGCAAGGGTACCCTTCATGGGCCGCACGGTGATGCGCTCGCCCCGGGCCCGGAAAAAAAGCTCCGGAGAAAAGCTGAGAATATCCCGGCCGCCTGTCCGCAGCCAGGCCCCGAAACCAACAGACTGGTTGCGCCGCAGGGTACGATAGAGGGCCGCCACCGAACCCTGGAAGGAAAAATCCAGTTTCAGGGTGTAGTTGACCTGATAGGTATCACCGGCGCGGATGTATCTCTTGATGGCATCGATGGCCCGGAGGTATTCCTCCCGGGAAATGGCCGGGCGTACCTCACTGACCCTGTACTGCTGTTCCCCTCCGGCCGCCATCGGGATATCCGGCTCCGAAGACCATGAGGAGGTCCGATGGTCATAGATCCTGGGCTCGCGGAAGACTCCGAGCTCGGCGACCACCTGTCCCGGGGAAGATCGGCGGCGAGGTGCTGCAGGGCCGGCTCCAGGAGGTAGCCAAACTCATAGCCGATCCAGCCGGCCAGGACATACCCGCGGGCCTGCCAGCGGGCAGCCTGGGCCAGAAAAACTTCGGCATTCTCCCCGGCCCGGCACACCAGCCAGGTCCGGGCACCGGTAAACAGCAGCGACCGGTGCTCCCCGTCACCCATCCGGGTGGTTTCGAGAAACACAAAGTCGTGCTGATGCTCGAGCCAGATCGAAAGGGCTTTTATTTCCGGATCAGTAAAGGGCTTCATAATTGGATCAGTCAGACAACTCCCGGATGCGCAGATGGCGCATATTTCCAGAATGACTTTGCCGCGCAACTATTTTTCATCACATTTCTGTTTCCTTGATGGAAAAACAGGACCTTCATATAACCACCAGAACCATGAAGAGCACGAAGATTTTTCCCCTGCAACCCTTTTTTCGACCCTTGCCTCCTGAACAAAAACCAAACACCCTGCTACCTGCACGACCAGCCGCTCCACAACAACGCAACAAGCTGTTTTTCCGTACCACCAAATGAGAAATGGCCTTTTTTCCCACGCAAATGCACAAGGTTGGCAGACGATTACTGTTGCCAGAAGTAAACCAATATTCTATAATGGGGGATTACGGTACTTTTCCAGACCTATTGCCGGCAACTGCCACTTCCCGGTCATTGCTGCCGCATTCCCTGGATCTTTTTCTGTGACGACTTAACCAGTGCCTGTCCATAAATGAGAATTTTCGTTCGAGTTCAAGGAGCATAGAAAAATAAAAAGCGCAGCATATCAGGAATATGTGAGCATTTTTATTTTTCGTAGCGACGCAGGAATCGGGCGAAAAGACCATTTATGGACAGGCACTAACCAACCAAGGAGGTTTCCATGCTGATCAAAGACTGGATGACCACGGCCATACTTACAGTGGACATCAACACCTCTGTCATGCGGGCCACACGGATCATGAAAGAAAACAATATCCGTCGGCTGCCGGTCATGTCCCACGGCAAACTGGTTGGTGTTGTCACTGACCGTGATCTCAAGGAGGCTTCACCCTCGACCACCTCGGACGTCGACCTGCACGAGATGTACTACCTGCTCGCCGAGATGAAAATCAAGGATGTGATGACAGACAAGTGTATCAGCCTGCAGGAGGACGATACCCTGGAGAAGGCTGCCCTGGTCATGCTCAAGGAAAAGATCTCGGGAATCATGATCCTCGATGCCGAGGGAAACCTCGTTGGCCTGCTCAGCGAAACCGATATCCTGCGCGGCTTCATCCATGCCACCGGCATCCAGGACGGCGCCCACCAGTTTGTCATCGACATGCCCGACAAGCCCGGTTCCGTCTCCAGGGTCATCGACTTGCTGCGCAAGCAGGATGCCAGAGTCCTTTCCATCCTCACCTCCTTCGATGACGCACCTCCGGGGATGAAACGGGTGGCCATCCGGGTCTCCATCGATGACGCCAATGTCGACACCCTGAAAGAAGCCATCGGCAAACTGGAAAGCTACCGCATAGTGTACCATGGCAAGGACGACCTGAAAAATCTGCCAACAAAGAGCAACTGAAGGGAAGAAAAAACCTGTTTCAGGTCTGTCTGAAAAGCAGGAATTCTGTCCGGATTCACACCAGCTCAACCTTTTCCCCGACCGACGGCCACACGCGCTGGATGAAGAAAGGGAAAAGATGACCCTGGTACCGGGGCTGGAGAGAAGAACGGGTTTTCAGAGGGGCCGTTAGATTTGCCGGCACCAGCGAGCGCTGCCGGTAAACGTCAACTTAAGTAAGTCAAGGAGAGTTTTTATGTCGCGAAAAATGGTCACCATTGACGGCAACCAGGCATGTACCCATGTTGCCTACGCCACCAGTGAAGTTATCACGATCTACCCCATCACTCCTTCGTCCCCCATGGCGGCTGAAGCTGATGCCAAGGCCAATGCCAAACAGGAGAACATCTGGGGTTCCATTCCAGTCATCTCCCAGATGCAGTCCGAAGGTGGTGTGGCAGGTTCTCTGCACGGTTCCCTGCTCACCGGTGCCCTGTGCACCACGTTTACCGCCTCGCAGGGCCTGATGCTGATGCTGCCCAACATGTACAAGATTGCCGGTGAGCTGACTCCGACGGTCTTCCATATCACCGCCCGTTCACTGGCCTGCCAGGGACTCTCCATTTTCGGTGACCATGGCGACGTCATGGCTGCCCGCCAGACCGGCTGGGGTATGCTCTGCTCACAGAACGTCCAGGAAGCGCAGGATTTCGCCCTGATCTCCACCCAGTCCACCCTGAAATCCCGCATCCCGTTCATGCATTTCTTCGACGGTTTCCGGACCTCCCATGAGATCGAGAAGGTCGAGCAGCTCACCTACGACGACATGCGGGCCATGATCGACGAAGAGCTCGTACTGGCCCACCGCGAGCGGGCCCTGACCCCGGACCGGCCCACCATGAGCGGTACGGCCCAGAACCCGGATGTCTACTTCACCGGACGCGAGACCGTCAACAAGTACTACCAGGCTGTACCCGGCATCGTCCAGGAGACCATGGACAAGTTCGCCAAACTCACCGGCCGCCAGTACAGACTCTTTGATTACCATGGCTCTCCGGATGCCGAAGACGTCATTGTCATCATGGGTTCCGGCGCCGAAACCGTGGCCGCCACCATCGATTACCTGGCCAGCCAGGGAAAGAAGGCCGGCGTGGTCATCGTCCGCCTCTTCCGGCCCTTTGACGCTAAAGCCATGGTCAACAGCCTGCCAGCCACGGTCAAGCGGATCACGGTCCTGGATCGCTGCAAGGAGCCCGGTTCCGCCGGCGAGCCGCTCTATCTCGACGTCCGGGCCGCCATTGCCGAGGCCTTCGAGGCCAACCGGGCCGCCTCCATGCCGCTGGTCCTCTCCGGTCGCTACGGTCTGGGTTCGGCCGAGTTCAGCCCGGCCATGGTCAAGGCCGTGTTCGACAACATGACCGCCATGGCACCCAAGAACCACTTCTGTGTCGGACCGCAGGATGACGTCACCTTCACCAGCCTCGACTATGACAAGAACTTCAACATCGAGGGCAAGGACGTCTTCCGGGCCATGTTCTACGGTCTGGGTTCCGACGGTACGGTCGGTGCCAACAAGAACACCATCAAGATCATCGGCACCGAGACCGACAACTACGCCCAGGGCTATTTTGTCTACGACTCCAAGAAGTCCGGGTCCATGACAGTGTCGCATCTGCGCTTCGGCCAGAACCCCATCGAGGCTCCCTACCTGATCAACAAGGCCAACTTCATCGCCTGCCACAACTTCACCTTCCTGGACAAGTACGACATGCTGTCCAACCTGGAGGAAGGCGGTATCTTTCTGCTGACCACCAGCTATCCCAAGAACAAGGTCTGGGACAAGCTGCCGGCCAAGGTCCAGAAGCAGCTGATCGAGAAGAAAGCCCAATTCTACATCATCGATGCCATCAAGCTGGCCGAGGCCATCGGCCTGGGTGCGCGCATCAACATGATCATGCAGACGGCCTTCTTCCTGATCTCCGGTATCCTGACCAAGGAACAGGCCATCAAGGCGATTAAGGATGCCATCAAGAAGACCTACGGCAAGAAGGGTGAGAAGATCGTCAAGATGAACTTCGATGCCGTTGACGCAGCCATCAACAACATCGTCGAGGTCAAAATCCCGGGCAAGATCACCGGCCATGAAGTTCCGCCCACGGTACCGGACGAGGCTCCGGACTT
Organism: Desulfolithobacter dissulfuricans; assembly: GCF_025998535.1. Taxonomy (NCBI): domain Bacteria; kingdom Pseudomonadati; phylum Thermodesulfobacteriota; class Desulfobulbia; order Desulfobulbales; family Desulfobulbaceae; genus Desulfolithobacter; species Desulfolithobacter dissulfuricans. Next base: position 2,263,542 of record NZ_AP024233.1, read on the forward strand.
TGTCAAGGAAGTCACGGCCAAGATGATCGAGGGCAAGGGTGACGAGCTCAAGGTCTCCCAGATCCCGGCCGACGGTCGCTGGCCCACCGCAACAACCCAGTGGGAAAAACGTAACATCGCCGTCCATGTACCCGAATGGATTCCGGAGAACTGCATCCAGTGCGGTCAGTGCTCCCTGGTCTGCCCGCACGGCTGCCTGCGGATCAAGGTGGTCAAGCCGGAAGATCTCAAGAAGATGCCCAAGAGCTTCAAGACCGTAGACGCGGTGGGCAAACAGTTCAAGGGCATGAAGTTCGCCCTCCAGGTTTCCACCGAGGACTGTGTCGGCTGTACGCTGTGCGTCGGTGTCTGCCCGGCCAAGAAGAAGGCCCTGCAGATGGTGGACAACACCGAGACCCTGCGCAAACGGGAATCCAAGAACTGGAAGTACTTCATGGAACTGCCCGAGGTGGACAACTCGCTCATCAACCCGGCCACCATCAAGGGCAGCCAGCTCAAGCGGCCGCTGTTCGAGTTCTCCGGTGCCTGCGCCGGCTGCGGCGAGACCCCGTACATCAAGCTGGCCACCCAGCTGTTCGGCGACCGGATGCTGATCGCCAATGCCACCGGCTGCTCCTCCATCTATGGTGGCAACCTGCCCACCACCCCGTACTGCAAGCGCAACGACGGTCGCGGTCCAGCCTGGTCCAACTCGCTCTTCGAGGACAACGCCGAGTTTGGCCTGGGTATGCGCCAGTCGGTCAACAAGCTGGCCCACCAGGCGGTCGAGCTGCTGGAGGCCGCGGTGGCCGAGAAGCTGGTCACCAGGAAGATGGCCACCGAGATGATCGAGGCCTCCCAGAAGACCCAGGACGAGATCGAACAGCAGCGGGCCCGGGTGGGCAAGCTCAAGGCCAAGCTGGAAGGCAACAAAAACCCTGTTGCCGTTCGCCTCTACCACGTGGCCGATTACCTGGTCAAGAAATCCGTCTGGATCATCGGCGGTGACGGCTGGGCTTACGATATCGGCTATGGTGGTCTGGACCATGTGCTGGCTTCCGGCGAGAACGTCAATGTTCTGGTCCTGGATACCGAGGTCTACTCCAACACCGGTGGCCAGATGTCCAAGTCCACCCCGCGGGCAGCCACGGCCCAGTTCGCTGCCGGCGGCAAGAAGATGCCCAAGAAGGACATGGGCATGATCTTCTCCACCTACGGCAATGTCTACGTTGCCAAGGTGGCTCTCGGCGCCAATCCGCAGCAGACTGTCAAGGCCTTCAACGAGGCCGAGGCATACGACGGTCCCTCGCTGATCATCGCCTACTCCCACTGCATCAACCACGGCCTGAACCTGGCCTTTGGTCTTGAGCAGCAGAAAAAGGCGGTTGCCTGTGGCCACTGGCCGCTGTACCGGTACAACCCGCAGCTTGAAGAGCAGGACAAGAACCCGCTCATCATCGACTCCAAGGAGCCGACCATTCCGTTTGCCGAGTATGCGCTGGCTGAAAACCGCTACCGCATGCTGAAGATGACCAACCCGGAAATGGCCGACAAGCTCATGGAGCAGGCCCAGAAGGACGTGGAACGTTCCTGGAAGTTCCTGATGGGACGTTACAAAGCCCTGGAAGAGGGTTGATCCTCCCCTGCTGACCAACAGCAGATAAATCGAGTAGGGTGAGGCAAGGTAATTAAGCTTGCCTCATCCCTCTCACAGAACCGTACGTACGGGCCTCGTATACGGCTCCTGTTTATTTTCCTTCATACTGAAACAGAAATTCCGGTCTGTACAGATGCGAGGTCAAAGAGCCCCATTTCCCCATGCAGGCAGCTGTTGGGAAGGGCATAATGGCTCAGTGGACTTGCTGCATTGGCCCAGGAGTCCATCTTGATACTTTTGAACTCTCCTCTATAGCCCAGCTGTCTCAGTCTGCGGTGTAGCCTGCGCGGCTTTTTCCACAGCTTCAACTGAACAGCACGCAGCCGTCTTCTGATCCACCTCATCAGCCGAGAAAACTCTCCCTTGCAGTTCGCTATCCGAAAGTAGTTGGCAAAACCCCTCAGCAACCGGTTGAGATCGGCTATCACCTTCTCAAGGTTCACCGGGGAGTTACGCCGGGTCATCGCCTTGACCTTCGCCTTGAAGGCCCTCACCTTGCCTCGCTGTATTCGGGTCATCACGGAGTGGATACAAACTCCGAGAAATTTAATCCCTTTGAGGCTGTGGCTTATATGGGTCTTTTCCTGGTTGACGGTCAACAGCAGTTCTTCTTCAAGATAACGACTGGCCTGGTTCAGTGCATTTTCGGCTGCGCTCTTTGACTGGCACAGGATCAGGATGTCGTCCGCATAGCGGACGATGCGGTGGCCACGATTCTTCATAAACTGATCGAAGGAATCAAGGTATACGTTGGCAATCAACGGGCTGATAACTCCGCCCTGCGGACTGCCGACCTCGCTGGCCTGCCAACCATCTCCTGTCAGAACTCCGCTTTTCAAAAACTTCTCCAGCAGACCAAGAATACTTCCATCACTGACCCGGCGACGGAACGAGGCAAGGATCAGGTCATGGTTCAACGTGTCGAAGCATTTCGACAGATCCATGTCCACTACCCATTTCCGCTCGTACGTCCGGATGAACATCGTGGCTTTGCTGATTGCCTGGTGACAACTCCGACCAGGACGGTAGCCGTAGCTCGACGGATGGAAATCGCGGTCAAATATTGGTTGAAGTATATCCAGCAGGGCCTGCTGTACCACACGGTCACGGACTGCAGGTATGCCGAGTAGCCGTTTCCCGCCGTTCGGCTTCGGGATCTCCACCCGTCGCGCGGCCAGCGGCTGGTAGCTCTTGTCCTGCAGTTCCGTCAGGAGATGATCGATATTGGTCGCAAGTGATCCGGCAAAATCATCGATGGACTGGCCGTCTATACCGGCAGCTCCTTTCGAGGATTTCACCTTGTAGAATGCCTTGACCAGGTTCTCCCGGCTCAGCATTCGATCATATAGGCTGTACCAGACGTCAACCATGCTCCTGTCCTGCGTTTCCCTTCCTCTATTTCCACGTGGAGACTTCGGTTCTTCAATGGGCGCGACCGCTTTCTATCCTCATGGGCAATATACGATCAACACTCCCATCTACTCCGATGAACGGCCAAAATCGGCAGAGGACCTGTCACGGCATACCGCCGATAGCGTGCCCCGTCCCGTCGGACGGCTTGTGTTCAGTCTGCCAGGTGTCCATAGATTCCGGAAAACCTTCAAATAAACTTCATCCCTTCGCAACAGATATGGCTTTTGGCTCATAACTGCCCCCAACGAACCAGGCCGTTGGGTCATCCCGGTTTTATCCTCCACACTGTTACCAGGCTTCACAGGCCGGAATTTCATCACTACTACGGAATCATCTGCCACCTCACACCGCTTCGATCCGCCTTGGATTTCTCCTTGTGCTTCTCTTTTTCCGCTTAATGCGGAAACAGTGCAAGGCTTCCCCGGTTAAGGCGAACTCCCTGTGAGCGACCGCATCCTCAATCACGTATCAGGACTGACCAGGTATCGGGCTTCGCGCTATTTAGGACGCTTACCCTCCTGATACGCCGAATCAGGTTCGCTTGCGCTATGTGCCGCTCACCTCCTATCGCTTCCTTCAGACCCTGCCGTTACCAGCAACGCCCTTACGACTCGGATTGTCTTCCCCCTGGTCAGGGTGACGCCTGCTTAACACAGGCTGGGTTTGCCCGCCATGCCGGGCAAACTAAAAAAAGCCCCTCCAGCAATGGAGGGGCTTTTTTTGTGCAGTATGATGCCTGCTGCTGATCCGCCCGGGACGGGGGAGCCAGAAGCAGTTACCCCGGAGTCTACGCTTACCCGGAGTCTACGCTTACCTGCAAGCAGCGCAGGGAGATGGCATCAGCCTTTGGCTTCCTTTTGGGCGGCCAGTTCCCTGGCCCGTTTTTCCTGTTCTTTTTTCAACCGCTCACGTTCGGCCTTGAGCTCCAGGTACTCCTGCTCGGCCTTCTTCAGGGCCTCGTCCTGGCGTTTCTTGATCTCTTCTACCTTCTTCTTGATCTTCTCATCCCTGATCTTCAGGCCCTCGGCCCCGAACAGAGTGTTGGCCAGGTATTTAAACGAGAACAGCATCAGCTCGATATCATCTTCCCGGATCTTGTCCAAAGTCTCCTGGTCCACCTCGTAGGTGTCGAGGAAGGAACTCTCGAAGATGAACTTACGAAAGGAATCGAGATCGGTGGAGGCCATGAAGAACATCCGCTTGGCAGCCTCGGACAGGGAGGCCTGATGGCCAAAGGACTTGCGGCGCATGACCAGACGCAGCCACTCCTTGTTCATCTCGTCCCGCAAATCCACGCCCTGATCAGCACGCCATTCGCCGATGGTCCAGTGCTTGGGCTCTTCAAAACCCTTGCAGTGCGGCTCCTTGACAATGAAGAAAAACTTCTCTTCCTTGGCGTCGTTGCTGCCCCCTTCATGGAAATCAGCCATACCCACCGGATAGTACCGACAGGCGGACGGACGATCCGAATAGACCGTGCATCCCTCGGGCGTCACAAAAGGGCAGGCCTTTTTCTCTTCGGTCAACTTGATCTGGACACCCGGCATGTCGGTCTTTTCCAGGTATGTGGGCTCGGTGTATTTCATGATGAATTCATGGGCCGGGATTCCGAGGCGTTTCCGCAGAATAAGAATATCGTACGGGGTGAGGACGATCTTGATATTATGACAGCAGGCGGTAAAGCAGGAAACACCGGGATGACACTGGAACTGGAGATGGGAGTCCAGGGTCAGTTTCTCCGGCAGGATATGAGAGGGATTCTTGTCTGTTATCTTGGTAAAATCTTTTTCTTTGCTTATAAAACTCTTTTTTGTCTCTGTCATGCTATGCAGTATCCTTTATAAAGGTTTGTCTTTGGCAACAGAATCAAGGGGATATCCCGTCTGCGGGCCAAAAGAGGCAAGCCCATGACAGCTCGCATCTCCTGGTCCTGCCCCCACGTGGTTTCCCCGCCGAAACACTGTCTCACTCCGACCTGAGTTCGGCCGGGCCCGCCCGCAGCTCTTTGAAAGCAGGCAGAAAACACAAATTTTTATTGTACCATCTCCTTGTTTTCTGTCAAACGATAAGACCACTGGCCAGAGGAATGGATAAAAAAATTCGGATGGCCTTTCCACCAGCCAGGGCGGGGACTCCTTGCCATTTCCATGAAAAGTATATATATTTACTCCACTCTCATGAAACATGATTTTCAGACCTTAAATATACCACCCACAAATGAAAAAAATTTTTACCACCCCCATTGACCTGAGCAAGGTGGAAACGCTGATCTACCATCTGCCCGATGGTCCCTCCTTCTCTCTTGAGATGAAAGGGATGGAAGACTTCATTGAAATCGAACTGGAACTCGGTGACATCTGTGACACCTCGGACATTGATGGAGTGATCCATTTCTTTCCCCGGGGCAATGCCTGAGTCGGCGGTTGCCGATCACCTGGATTCCAGAATCACCCCGTCAGCCGGCCTTGAACATCGCCGGTGCCCCCTTTCCACCTGGTGGTACGTGGCAGAAGAAAGCGTAACCCTGTTCTCTTCCCGTTGCCGATACCAGGCCCTGTTTCGTGACTGACTGCGATCTCACATCCGATACCCACGTCCACACCCTGCTGTGTAACCATGCCCGGGGCGAGATGGAAGACTATGTCCGGGCTGCGCTCAAGCGCAACCTGACGCGGTTGACCTTTCTCGAACACCTGGAAGCAGATATCTCCTATCCGCAGCGAACCTGGCTGCGGGATCAGGATTTCAACAGCTATTTCGCCGAAGGTTACCGGCTGCAGGATAAATATGGCGGCCAGCTCACCATTGAGCTGGGGGTAGAGGCGGGCTATAATCCCGAGGCCGTGGACCTCATGCAGGCCCGGCTTGCGCGCTGGCCCTTTGAACGGATCGGCCTTTCCTACCATTTCTACCGCGTGGGCTCGCGTCATTACAATCTGGTCAGCCGGAGGCGGGAAAACATGACAGCCCTGGGCCGAATCGGCGTCGAACAGGTGACCAGCGACTACCTGAGCGGTCTCATTCAAGCGGTACAGGAGCTGGAGTGCGACGTGCTCTGCCACCTGGACGCGGTCATGCGTCACCATCCAGGGTATCGGCTCCTGCCCTCCCACCAGCGCCAGATCGACACTCTGCTCGATCTCATGGCTGCCCGTAACATTTCCCTGGAGATCAACACCTCCGGCTTTCCCATCCGCGACCTTCCCTATCCCTCGCCGGACATCATCGCCAGAGCCAGGGACCGTGCCATTCCCCTGGCTGCCGGCTCCGATGCCCACCATCCCGAGCAGGTGGGCCGCCATTTCGAAGACCTGGCCCGTCTCCTCAACAGCGGCAGCTGACCAGACCCTGTCCTCGACCGGCTCCCAGCCGGAATCAGCCACCAGGTTCCACCATATCCCTTCCGGGAGAAAGTAAGCAGCAGACCCAAAAAAAATCCTCACCCCCGGGAAATGTGATAATTTTGTGAGAACCGTCCGGCATAATAAATCGGCAAGGAGGCCAGCAGGTCCTGAACCGGTCCGGGCAACAACCGGCCAGGGACATCACAGTCTGACAGAGAGAAACCATGTCGGAGGGGAGAGAAGAAAAATGAAACAGGTCATCAGCGACCAGACCAGGCACTGGCTCACCATATCGGCCCTGGTACTCAGGGAGCCTCTGGAAAACCTGCAGGAACTGGTCCTGCGAATCACCAGGAAGAATCCTGCCATGGGCTTTTACGCCACCGATCTGGCCCGGCTCCGCATGTCCGGCATGGACATGGAAACAGTTCTCCACCGGATATGGCAGGCGGACACACCGGTTTCCATCCAGGAGATCATGAATACGGAAAAATTCCGTTCCCATCCCTCGGCCAGGGCAATCTGCTTCCTGGCCGATCTGGTCCTGTCCGACGCCGGCGGCACCATCAGGAACCGGCTCAGCCAGAGGGCCGAAACCGGTTCGCACAACGGCCCCATACTCCATTGACGACAAAAGCGGGTACCGTCCGGTAATCCGCTTCCCTATTGTTTTCCTTCCCTGCCTTTCGCAGGACGGTCCCGGCTCAGGAAACCGTTATATATTTACCCATGGCCTTTTTCAGGGACTCGGCATTGAAGGGCTTGATCAGGATATCGTTCACACCGACCTTCTGCGCCGCCTCATGATCCTGGGCATCCCCCTGGGTGGTCACCATGATAATGGGCAGCTCTGAGGGCCCATACTTCTCGCGGATCTTTTCAGTAAGCTGAATACCGGTAATTTCCGGCATATTCAGGTCGGTCAGGACCAGGGCCGGTTTCTCCTTTTCAAGCCACTCCAGGGCCCCGGCCGGGAACTCGAACAGGACCGGCTCAAAGCCAAGCTCATGCAGGGTGGCCTTGTAGATGTTAAGGATCATCCGTGAGTCATCCACGGCACAGATCTTCTGCCGTCTGCCGGCGGCATCGACGGTCCCGTCACCGATCCGGGCCGCAAAGCTGTCCAGACCATGTTTTTTGAGCAGTCGTACGTAGTGGTCGCGAATATCCTTGTGGGCATGGGGCAGATAGATAAGGGCCTTTTCCTGAAAATACTCTTCTCCGGCCAGGCTGAGGAAGACATTGTCCACCTGGGCATTGACGATGATCTTGACGATATGGCGCGCTTCGTCGCTGTCGTTCTTGACCAGGTTCTTTATTCCCGCGGCCAGAATTTCGTTGAAATTCCGATCAATGGCCCGGGCCGCGGCAATGCAGACATGGTCCTCGGGATCGGTCAGCCCGGCGGCCAGGGTGTAGGCGCCCTTGCGCAGCGGCAGCCTGGCCAGGGCCTCGTAGGCGGCAAACCGGACGTTGGGGTTGCGCGGCTCGCTGTTCAACAGTTTGCGGATCGGCATGATGGCGCTCTCATCCCCGATATCTCCGAGTACGTTCAGGGTATGGATGAGCAGGTCATCGTCCTCTTCCTTGAGATTTTCAATGAGCACCGGCACCGATTTGACCCCGATCCGGATGAGCTCCTCCTTGGCATAGGTCCGCATATGGGCGTAATGGGACCGGAGGGTGTCGTTTAATTTTTCCAGCGAGACCGAGTCCTGGACATCGGCAAAGATGCCGAGGATCAGAAAATCGAGCTCGTTATCCGTCCCCATCCGTTCGGCCAGACGATGCATGGCCGTGGGGGTGCCCACCATTCCCAGGGCATGGATGGCGGTGATGATCAGCTCCCGGTCCGCCGAGTAGAGATAATCGGTCAGGGTATTGATACACTGGGGATCGCCGATCAGCCCCAGGGTCTCGATGATCAGCTTGATCTGCAGGGAATCATCGGTCTCGCCGAGCAGATCGATCAGCGCCTGGGTCGCCTCTTCGAGCCGCAGCTCACCGGCGGTCTCGATCATGATGGTCTTATCCTCGATCTGTGGGTCGCGCAAACTCTCGATGAGCACCTCCGGATAGGCGATCAGGTGGGATATCAGGGTTTCCCGGACCACGGGCAGGGATTCACAAAGCTCGGGCTGGGTGGTGAGCAGATAATTGAGAAGCCGAACACTGAACCTGGGCTCGGCCCTGGACAGTTCGTAGAGAATACGGTTCTGGGTTGTCTTGTCCACATCCGCTAGATGATTCAGGACAAGGCGGGCCTTGAGGGTGTCGCCGGTCTTGATATTGTCCCGGATCTCCTGAACCATGTGTTCGGGATTCACATCTGCCATTCATCCACTCCTTTTCCTTGGAAAGTTTATCTCGCCCCGGGGGCCGGTCAACCGCCCCCGGGGCTGGCCGAGGCCTACTGCTGCGGAATCCAGTCCACCCCGATGCGGCGGATCACGTTAAAACCACCGCTTAGTACCATGGTATTCGTTTTTCCAAGATGGTCAAGGAAGACTTGTACCTCAAAGGACCTGGTACCGGCGTCGCAGAGGATGATCAGGGTCTTGTCGTCGGGAATCTCGTGGTACCGTTTCCGGACCTCGGCATAGGGCACCGCCACCCACCGCTCGGCGCCAAATTTCTCCACAAAGGGCGTGGCTTCCAGCGGATGGCGGATGTCCAGGGCCGCCCAGTCCGGTTCCCGGGAGAAGTCCTCCATCCAGGCCAGGAAACGGCGCATGGACACCTTCCTGAGCCGGCCGGCACAGATATTATCGGCCACAAAGGCCGCCGCATTAATTGAATCGACAGCGGCGGAAAAAGGCGGCGCATAGGCCATTTCCACGGTGATAAAGTCCTCAATGGTCGCCCCCTTGCTGATGAGGGCAGCCGCGGTGTCGATCCGGGCGGAAATGGAATCGTTCATCATCCCGAATCCCTGCAGCCCCAGGACCTTCCTGGTCCGTTTATCAAAAACCATCTGGTAGACGACAATGGCCTCGCCGGGAAAGAAATGGGCCCGGTCCGAGGGGGCGGTGAGGGCATAATCCGCCTCGAACCCCTCGGCCAGGGCAGCCTCGTAGGTCAGGCCGGTGGCGGCGATACACCGATCAAAGGCCTTCATGATGAAGGAGCCGACCACCCCGTCAAAGGTGGACGGGATGCCGGCCATGTTGTCGCCGACAATGCGCCCCTCCCGGTTGGCCAGCGAACCCAGCGGCGCATAGGTCTCCTTGCCGGTGATCAGGTTGGTGGTGGCGATGCAGTCACCGGCGGCATAGATATCGGGATCCGTGGTCTGCAGCCTGCGGTTGACCACGATACCGCCCCAGGGGGCCACAGCAAGGCCGGCCTCCCTGGCCAGCTCGCTGCGCGGCCGCACGCCGGCGGCCATGATCACAAGATCAGCCTCCAGGGTCCGCTCCGGCGTCTTGACCGCCACCACGTGCCCATCCCCGTTGCCGATCAGCTCAGTTGCACCCTCGCCGGTATAGACCGCCACTTCCTTCTCTTCCAGATGGGTTTTGAGCATGGCGGCGAACTCCCAGTCCACGATCCGCGGCAGCAGCTGAGGCATGAACTCCACCAGAGAAGTCTGTACCCCCCAGAGGTCGGTCAGGGCCTCGGCCATCTCCACGCCGATGGCACCACCGCCGATAACCACGGCTTTTTCCACCATGCCCCGGGCGATCCTTTTCTTGATCTCGATGGCCTTGTGGAGATCAGAGATGGTGAAGACCCCGTCCAGATCCGTGCCGGGAACGGGCAGGACCACCGGTCGGGCGCCGGTGGCCAGCATGAGCTTGTCATAGGGCAGCTCACTCTGCTCGCCGGTGTCCAGATTTTCCACCAGTACCTTTTTTTCCTCTCTGTTGATGGACAGGGCCCGGGTCCGGGTCAGTACCGTGACCCCCTTGGCATCGGCAAAGAACTTCTCATCCCGGATCATGTGAAACGAGGTGGAACGGAGTTCGGATTCGTCGGAGACATCACCACAGACATAGTAGGGAATGCCGCAGCCGCCATAAGATATGAGAGAATCCTGATCGACAACGGTCACCTCCCATCCGGGCTTGACCCTTTTCAGATGACAAGCCGCCTTGGGTCCGGCAGCCACCCCGCCGATGATGAGAACTTTCTTGACCTCACTCATTTTCTCCTCCTGTGCAAAAAAGAAAAAGTTACGGAAAACTCAAAAAAACAGAGAACCCGGATTGAAAGAGCAGCCGGGTACAGGGTGCAGAGATCGGCCATCAGGCGCCCGGGCCGGTTCGCCTCCCCCGGTACAGACGGATATGCATTTTTTCAAAGGTGACCAGGCCGTCGTCGAGAATGGGATCTATGATCTCGAAAAACTGTTCCAGCATATCCCGGGTATCAATGAACTCGACAATCACCGGCAGGTCTTCGGACAGGCGGAGGATAGATGCGGTCTTGATCCGGGAATTGGCGCCGTAGCCCATCATACCCCGGATCACCGTTGCTCCGGCAATCCCGCATTCCCGGGCCTTGAGCACCAGCCACTCGTAGAGCGGTTTACCTTCGCACCGGTTATCTTCGCCAATGATCACCCGCAGCATGTATCCTTCTCTGGGCAGTTCCATAGATCACCTCCACATACCGGATGCTATCATCCGGCCAAACCAGACCATCAAGAGGCCGATGATAACCTGGGAGCCGGCATTGGCCGTGGCCAGCCCTATACGGCCATCCCGGATCAGGTTCAGAGTTTCGTTGCCAAAGGTGGAAAAAGTGGTGAAGGCCCCAAGCAGACCGATGAGCACAAAAGCGCGGGTCTCCACAGACAGCATGCCCCTGGTTTCCACCAGCTGGGAAAGCAGGCCGATGACCAGACAGCCGAGCATATTTACCGCCATGGTGCCAAAAGGAAAGACGATGGACCCGGAACGGTCCTGAACCCAGCCGCTGACCAGGTATCTCAGTACCGCGCCGGTGAAGCCGCCCATGCCGATAATGGCCAGTCTGCTCAATGATTCCATGACATCTGTTGCAAGGTGATCGGAGGTCCGCCTCCAGCCCGGGGCTCCAGACGGATTCCCGGTCCGCGGACCGGGCTCATTGTTCTTTGTGATTACCACTGAAATTCAGCCACCGATACCGGTTTCAATGCTGAAGATTGATGGTAATCAGATTGTTCTTTCAATATCTGGACCGCTCCGGGCAGGAAGCGGGACCAGTCGTCAAAAACCAGCTCATCCAGGGTGATGGTTCCAGCACTGGTTTGAACACGTAATCCCCGAAGATACACAGTATGACCGGTCAAATCAACCGCCGTATGGCCAGCGCCGGCCCGGAACCAGGGTTCCATGGCCGCAGCCACTGTCAGAGGGCCGACCGCCATGACCACCGGACCGGGACCCACCTCCGGGCCACCCTGGACCACGAGACGTGGTTCCTCGACACTGTCGAGAGGATCACGGAAGACCAGCTGCTCCACGGACAGCTGCAGCTGCGGCAACACCAGCAGACCATCCTCGAGGTAGCCTGTACCCTGCATCTGCAGCCTCCCATCAAGACGCACCTCCGGGTCGAGCCATTGCCCCTGGTGCAGGATGGTGGCAAGCCGCTCCAGATCCATGGTCAGACCGAGCCGGCAGCGACCATCCATGCCCATGGGACCAAAGGCAGAGAAGTCCTCAAGATCAAGCCAGAACCGGCCAGGCCAGGATTCAAGCTGCAGTCGTCCTTCCAGGGGTAATCCCGCCCCTGGCCAGCCGCCTGCACCATCCAGGATCAACCGGCCCTCGAGAGGGCTCCGGGGCAGAATGTTCTCCTGCCGGCAGGACAGAGAGAACTGTTTGACCCTGGCCTGGCTCTCCAGCCGGTACCTGGAGCCCGAATAGCTGTACTCAAGGTCCAGATCCAGAAAACCATCACCGCTCACCGGCCATCCGGTACGCCTGGAAAGCTGCTCCAGCAGTGGAGTGAGGACAAAATGACGCGCCCTGACACTGGCCTTGATCACCAGGGCATCACCGTTCAGCCCCAAGTGGGCGGGCGGCAGGTTGACACGTCCCCTGACCGTGACCACCTGGCCATCGCCCAGGGCCAGAAGCACGGAAGAGGAAAAGGTGATGGTGCCGCTTTCCAGGGCGGCCTGGAGGCGGAACCGATCCGGGGGCTCCGCGGGCTGCCTCGCAGGCTGGATGGCGCCATCGATTATACGAAGCTGCACCAGCAGATCGTCCCAGGGCGGGAGAAACCCGGTTTCCTGGACGGCCTCGCCGCTGGCCTTCTGCCCGGTACTCCGGGACGGAGACAGGGTCCAGGGCCGGGTTTCGACCTGAAAAACCGGTTGCTCGAGGGTGAAGACTCCAAGATTTTTCGGCGCCGCAACCAGGGCAAGCAGCCCGCGGCTACCGGTCATCCGGGGAACAATAACCCGTACACCCAGCTCCGGACTCTGGCAGGTCAGGTTGCGGATTTCCAGGCCCCGAAACCAGCCAAAGGAGCAGGAGCCCAGCTCCAGGGTGATGGCCAGGCGCGAACGGAGCTCTTGGCGAAGCAGGTCCAGGACCACCGGGGAGGAGAGAATGGCAGGCAGAAAGATAAAAAACAGCCCGACAGTGAACAGACCGGTTATCCACAGTATTTTTATTTTTCTGGTCTTCCCTGCTGCCAATTCGCGCCTCTTGCTGTTCGAAATCACACCTGGTGGCTACCTTGCCGCGAAAGGGGATCCTTGTCAACCGGGATCAGGTTGCGTACAATGCATACTGGTACAAACCTGGATTCTCATCTTTGATGGCCCCCTAAACTATGGTTGCCGATACCCTGCTCATTGTTGACGACGAGATCGACCTGCTGGCCGGACTCAAGCGTCTTGCCGCCAGCTCGCTGGACTGCGAGGTCCTGACCGCTGACTGCGGGCACAAGGCCCTGGACCTGCTCCAGAGCCAGGATGTCCAGATTGTCCTCTCTGACATCCGCATGCCGGACATGGACGGCATGACCCTGCTACAGCGGATCCGGGACGAATTCCCTGGAACCGATGTCATCCTGATGACGGCCTACGGCTCCATAGACCAGGCAGTCAAGGCCCTGCAGCAGGGAGCCTATGACTTCATCACCAAACCACTCAACCACCAGCAGCTCTTCCACCTCATCGGCAACTGCCTGGAACGACGCCACCTGCTCCAGAAAAACGTCATCCTGGAACGCCAGATCAAGGCCCAGCGCGAAACCGGGCGCTTCATCGGCCAGAGTCCCGCCCTGAGCCAGGTTCTGTCGGTGATCAAGCTGGTGGCAGCCTCCAATATCTCGGTACTTATCACCGGCCAGTCCGGAACCGGCAAGGAGCTGGCGGCCAAGACCATCCACCGGCTCAGCGACCGGGGCGACCGGGAACTGATCGCCGTCAACTGCCCGGCCCTGCCGGAAGCGGTGCTGGAAAGCGAACTGTTTGGCCATAAAAAAGGCGCCTTCACCGGCGCGGACAAGGACCATCCCGGGCTCTTTGCCGCCGCCGACGGCTCCACTCTGTTTCTCGATGAAATCGGCGACCTGCCCATCGGGTTGCAGACAAAACTGCTTCGCGTCCTCCAGGAGCGTGAAATCCGCCCGGTGGGAGGTACCAGGACCCGCAGGATCGACGTGCGGATCATCGCCTCGACCAATCAGGATCTCCAGGAGAAAATGCGCCAGGGCCAGTTCCGCGAAGACCTCTACTACCGGCTCAGCGAGATCACCCTCCACATGCCGCCCCTGTGTTCCATGTGCGAGGACATTCCGCTCCTGGCCGAACATTTTCTCACCCGCTACTGCCGGGAACTGAACCGGGAACCCAAGACCCTCTCGCCCGAGGCCGTGCGCCAACTCTGCCAGGCCAGGTGGCCCGGCAATGTCCGGGAACTGCAGAACACCATCAAACGGGCCGTGCTCCTCGCCCCCGGCCCGGTCATACAGCCGCAGGACCTCGCCCTGGAAGACAATCCCTGTACCTGCGACGAGACCGACATGGAGGCCCTGCTCAACATGGACTACCGCAGCGCCAAGGACCAGGCCCTGCGGCTGTTCAGCACCAGGTACCTCACCGGACTGCTCAAACGCACCGGCGGCAATGTCAGCCAGGCTGCCAGGGAATGCGGCCTGGAACGCCAGTCCCTCCAGCATCTGCTCCGCAAATACAACATCTCGGCCCAGCAGTTCCGCACCGCCCGGTCCTGATCCCCCCTGCCTGCAAAAAAAATCTGACACTGTCATCTGAATACTGCTGTTTTTTCCCTTCCACAGTCCTTTTCCCGACCCGCCCTCCCGGTTGATCAAAAAAATTTATTCATCCTATCAAAGAGTTAAATACCTGATCCCATACCGTCTCCGGGACGGCATACCTATTGCTATTTCCAGGCTGTAGATAAAACGCCCGTACCGCGCGCATCGAGCGGACGGGAAAATCGTAAACCATGCTTTAAGACGGAGGTAGTCATGACAGAGAAGAAACAGATGGATTCCAGTGGATCCGGGACCCTGTCCGGTGGCGAAATGGACACCAGCAGTGTTCTCGAAGGCGCCGAGCCCTGGGAACCGGTGGAGACCAAGCTGGTCCTGGGCTCGCTGATCGCCGCGGCCATTGCCCTGGTCGTCGGCTTGATGCTTGTCCCCTCATCCATTCTCCACTGAGAGGAACAGCCATGTTCACCCGATGGAAAGCAAAGATAAAGAGAACCGAAAAGAACCGAAAAACCATTGAACTGATCCTTGGTCACGATGGCCGCAACTGGACCCTGTCCGGTGACCAGCTGGCCTCACTGTCCGCCCCCACACTCGACGAGCTGGACCGCAAGCTGGAATCAGCCCTGGAACACGCGTGGAAACAGGAACCGCTCGAGGTCTTCATGACCAGTGACAACGAGATGATTCCCGGCTGGATGCGGCCATTCATGAATCATTACTTCAACCGGATTCTTGAACTGCCGCTCAGGTACAGCTGAGCTCACCGGAGCTGTAACCGGAAGGCGGCGTCCGGGTCCTTCCCGGCCCATCATATCCGGTTATGTTTCAAGAACAAACCATGAAGGGAGGAGAATAGAAAAATGGCAAAAACACAACGCGCCTGGTACTCAGGCATGCTCACAACCGAAGACTGGTGGGCAGTGTGGCTCGGCCTCACCTTTTTTGGCCTTGGCCTGCTCACCCTGGCCGGCATCGACCTGGTCGGCTGGATCGCCTATCCCAAGAAATGGGTCTTCAGCCTGCCCGACGGGGCCATTGCCAAGAAAATCGTCACCATTGACAAGGCCTTCTACGCCCTGGGCGGCAAGTACAGTCTGACCGCCAAGGATACCTACAAGGCCCTGGGACCCATCGGTTCCATCCTGGTAACCTATGTCGTTTTCACCGTGGCGACCACCATCGGCGCCTATTTCCAGAAATGGGATGTGAAACGGTACGTGGTTGGCTGGACCATCATTTTTTTCCTGACCTATTTTGTCTGGTTCATCGGCCACCACGCCTTTTTCTCCGCCTCGGTGGTTGACCTGAAGAAGAGTCACTTCCCCCAGATGTTTACCCTCTCCCTGGGCGGCGGGGCCTCGTTCATCCTGGCCCTCATTGTCGGCCTGATCATAGGTAACTTCTTCAAACCCCTGGCCCGCTACCTGAGCGAGGCGGCCAAGCCCGAGTGGTTCATCAAGACCGCCATAGTATTTCTGGGGGTCAAGGTCGGCTACCTGCCGATCAAGGCCGTTCTCCAGACCGCCCACCTCGGCAGCAAAGGTGCCCAGATCGGCCATGAAATGGCCAACCTCACCTTTGACCTGTTCACCGCCGGGGCCGCGGCCACGGTTGTCGCCTATCTTATCTTCTGGCCGGGCGTCTACTCCATCTCCCGGCTCATCTTCAAACTGCCCAGAAAGACAGCCGCAGTCCTGGCCTCGGCCATCTCCATCTGCGGTGTTTCCGCCGCTGTGGCCACCGGTGGCGCGGTCCGGGCCCGGCCGGTGGTATCTATCATGGTATCGGCCCTGGTAGTTGTCTATGCGGTCATCGAGCTGGTCATCCTGCCCGGTGTCTTTACGCATGTCTGGCCGGGCACCAGTGATCCGCTGGTCGCCGGTTCGGCCATGGGTATGGCGGTCAAGACCGATGGCGCCGACGCAGCGGCCGGTGAGCTGCTCGATGAGTTCATGCGGACCAAGGTCGAGCAGGAGACCAACGGCCAGGTGGTCTGGATGAGCGGTGTTATCACCACCTCCGCAGTCATGACCAAGATCTGGATCGACATGTTCATCGGCCTGTGGGCCTTTATCCTGGCCCTGGTCTGGGTATACAAGATCGAAAAGCACGAGGGAGACCGGGTCCCGTTCTCGGAAGTCTGGTTCCGGTTTCCTAAATTTGTCCTGGGCTACTTTGCGGCCTGGTTCATCTACCTGGGCATCTTCTTCGGCCCGGGACAGGCCGGGGCCGCGGACGGCATGTCGGTGCTCAAGGCCGCCAAGGCCGGTGCCGTGCCGGTGGAAAAGGGCATGCGGAAGCTTTTCTTCATGCTGACCTTCATGAGCCTTGGTATTATCACTGATTTCAAGAAACTGGCCGAGGCCCAATTCGGCAAGATGGTCTGGGTCTACTTTGTTGCCCTGTTCCTGTTCATCATTCCGGTGGCGGTCATCATCGCCTACCTGTTCCACCACGGGATGCAGATCCCCAACATGGCATCCCTGGCAGGGGCAACCATCAATTGATCCTTTAAAAGAGTAAAAAAACCCGGCCGGTCCCGGACCGGCCGGGGCACAGGGAGCGGAAAATGACAGCGGAAATGACCAGCGGCATTCTCTACCTGCTTGTGGGGGCAGCCATTATCTACCTGTTCCAGCAACGGCGCAGCCAACTCGCCAGCCTGACACCGGACAAGGTCCCGGAACTGGATGAGGAGGGGTTGGCCGAACTGCGGCTGCTGGTGAAAACCGCCTACGAGCGCATGCTCTACATGGGGGTGCTCTTCCTGCCCCTGGCGATCAGTACCATGCGGGGAAGCTCCAATGTCAGCCGATTGTTCTTCCTCCTCCTCATCGGGCTGTTGTTTCTCAGCAACATCCCGCCAAGAAACAAAATCATCCGCCTGCTGGAGCGCTACAATCTCACCGTCCCCGACCTGCAGGATCGGGGCATCAAAGTCTGAGCAGGCCTAAGCGATGTGGTCTCTTCAGGGAATATCAGGGCTTTGGGAGTTGCGCAGCATATCAGTACCGGACAACACGCCCCGTTCACGTGCTCGTGCACGTGAACGTTAACAGGCACGAGCACGGCGCCCGCGATGTTATCCCTTCCCCGGGACACCACCGCTCACCTCCCATTCTTCCCTGAACCAGCACGTCAGTTTTTTTCATCCCCCGTTACCTCCTCAATCACCGGCAGGGTGATGATGAACACCGTACCCTGGCCAGGTTCTGATTCCACGGTGATGGTGCCGCCGTGGTCCTCGATGATCCCGTAACTGACCGACAACCCCAGGCCGGTACCCTCCTCCACGCCCTTGGTGGTGAAAAACGGATCAAAGATCAGGGGAAGGCTATCAGGGCTGATGCCGCAGCCGCTGTCCCGGACCCGGATCTCCAGGGCCCGGGAATCACTGGAGTCCGAGGAGGAAATCACCCGGGCGGCGACATGGACTTCTCCGTCTTCGCCGATGGCCTGGATGGCATTGATCAGGAGGTTGACCAGCACCTGCTTGATCCGTTCCCGGTCCATGTAGGAAGGCGGGATATCCGGGGCCAGGTCCAGCTCAAACGATATCCCCTGCCGCTGCATCTGCCGGCTGAGAATCCGCTGCACATCGTGCACAATGGTTTTGATATCCACCAGGTCCCGGCTGGACTCGTGGCTGCGGGCAAAGTTGAGCAGATCGCTGACAATCCGCTGGCAGGTCCGGGCATGGCGCTCGATGACCTCCAGGTCTTCAGCGGCCTGACCGGTCCCGATCTCCTTTTTCAGAATATCAGCATAGCAGAGAATAACACCCAGGGGATTGTTGATCTCATGGGCCACCCCTGCGGCGAGCTGGCCCACGGCCGCCAGCCGCTCGGTCCGCCGGATTCGCCGGGCCACCATCTGCTGCTCGGTGATATCGCGGGCAAAACAGACAATGGCCTCATCGGCGGCGCTGGCAAATTTCACCGGGTAGAGCGAAACCGCAAACACGGCCCCGTTCTCCAGGGTGACCTCGGTCGATTCAGGGAGGGCACCGGGATCAAGGTTGTGGAAACAGCGGGCAAAGGGCAGGGTTACACTGCAGGGCAGCGCCTCGATGGAAAGCCCGTATATGTCCTCTTCTTCCATGCCACAGTGATCCAGAAAGGCCCGGTTGACCATCCGCACGATACCGCTCTTGTCAAGCAGGGCCATGGGATCGGTGATGGCGTCGAAAACCGTATGCAACAGCTCCTTGGAATAGCGCAGCCGGGAAATACTCTCCAGGCTCTCCAGAGTGATACCGATCTGTCGGCCGATGGAGATCAGAAGCGCCTGCAGAGCGTCATCCAGGTCTTCGAGCTGGATACCGGAAAAAATCATCATCCCCAGCAGCCGTTCCCGGCAGCACAGCGGGACCCGGATTCCCAGTTCCCGGTTTTCTCCCTCCCCGGTCAAGCGGATATTGCCACACCCCTCGATGGCCACCAGCCGGGCAATGGCGTCCGGATCCGTAACCCGGGTGCCACTCAGGGAGGCCGCATCGATTTCCAGCCTCGGGGCCAGTTCCTGGTCCCCTTCCTGGCAGCGAAGCTCCAGCTGCTGCTGCCCACGGTCAAAGAGATAGATCCCGGCTCCCCGGGCAGGAATCACCTTGAGCGCAGCCTGCAGCAGGGCCGGAAGCAGGTCTCCCAGGGTCCTGGCCTGGGTGATCAGACCGGCAATGGTGTTGAGCAGGGCCAGCTCCTTGTTCCGGGCCCGGACCTGGTGGTGCAGCCGCTCCTGGGACCGTTTGAGGGCCTCGGTCCGCTGTTCGACCATGGACTGCAGGTGGCGGGCATACTGTTCCAGCTTTCTTCGACTTTCCGCCAGATGGTTGGCCATCAGCTCTGCCGCCACATGGAGATCTCGCAGTTCATCGCCCTTGCGGGCCAGCTGGTAAATCTTCTCCCCTTCCCGGTCGCCCAGGCTGTCCCGGAACAGGGTCAGGACCGACCGCAGGGAGCGGACCACCACCCGGTCAAAGAATATCCAGATAATGGCATAGAGAAAGAGCAGCACCAGGACAATGAAGCTGAACACCTGAAGGGCGGCCTCACGGATGGCGGCCATCTGGCTGCCCGCGGGAATGGATATCGACTGAACGCCGCCGATCATACCTTCCTTTTTGTAAAAACCCAGATCGGTCCCGTACCTGGCCCGGATCTCTGCCGGGGCATCGGCTGGATCGCCGTGACAGTGCAGGCATTCAGCAGAGAACTCCACCGGCCGGAACTGGACGAACCGGTCCTCACCCTGATCCCTGAGCATACCGAACCACAACTCCTCGTCGGGATGGTCCCGGAACCAGGCAATCATCTCCCGCTCTCTCGGGGTGGCTTCAAAATCAGGATTACGGGCATTGATGGCGCTGCGCCGGTAATTGAACTCGGGCAGCTTTTCATGAAAAATATCCATGATCACCCGCGAGATATAGGAAGTAGACATGGCCTCCAGGACAAAACGGTCCGGCCCCAGTTCCTCAAACATCCGCGGCCGCAGGGTGGTATGGACGTAGGTCCTGGTGGATTCCACCGCGGCCATGACCAGCTGGGTCTTCTGGAAGGTCTCTTCCTCAAAGAAACTTTTTTCGTAAAAATAGGTGATCAGGGCGACGATGGCCCCGAAGAACACGAGAATACAGGCAAGCCCGATCTGAAACCTGACCTTCATGAATATCCTGTTTTTTATTTTTGCGTGTAAAGCGTGTCGATCCGCAGCCGGTGCCGGTCGTCAAAGAGACGGCGGCAGGTCCAGGCCACGGCGAACATGGTTCCGAACCCTGTGCCGCCGCAGAGCAGGAACATGATCAGGATCTGGTATTTCACCGCATCCATGGGCGAGGAGCCACCCAGTATCTGACCGGTCATCATCCCGGGCAGGCTGACAATACCGGCCGCGGCCATGGAGTTGATAATCGGAATCATGCCGGAACGGACCGCCGAGCGCCGGATCTCATCCACGGCCTCCCGGCTGCTCTGCCCAAGCAGCAGCCTCTGTTCGACCACCTGGCGCTGCTGCCAGAGGGTCTCGGTGAACCGGTCCATGGACAGGGCCACCCCGTTCATGGTGTTGCCCAGCAGCATGCCGAGGAGCGGGATGGCGTACTGGGGGGAGTACCAGGGATCATTGCCGATGATAACGGTCAGGGCCAGCAGGGCCACGGTAAAGGAGGAGATGAACATCGAACCGGTACCCAGCAGCCAGCCCCCAAGACCCGGAAAGCGGTATTTCTGCCGGGCCATGACCTCCCGGCCGGCCACGGCGAGCATGATCGTGGCGATACCGAGGACGAACCAGATACTGCCATTTGCAAAGACCAGCCGCAGCACCTGGCCGATGAGCAGGAGCTGGACCGTGGTCCGCAGGGCCGAGATGGCCAGGCGGCGTTCAAGCCCCAGCCCCAGCCGGTAGCTGGTAAGGCCAAGGAGCAAAACAAGCGATGCGGCCAGGACCAGGTCCAGAGGAGAAAGCTGTATCACCCCCATGTTCATGCCTCCCGGTGCAGAACGGAGTCCCCGTCCATGAACAGTCGCCAGTCGGCCACCCGCTGCAGCTGCTCCGGATCGTGGCTGACCCAGAGAACGGGCACCTGCCTGCTCTGCATGTACTCCAGGACAAGTTGCTCCACCCGCTTTATGTTGGCTGCGTCCAGGCTGGCGGTGGGTTCGTCGAGCAGCAGGGCCTCGGGACGGTTGGCCAGAAGACGAAGAAAGGCAAGGCGCTGTTTTTCCCCGGTGGAAAGCCGGCTGATCCGCCAGCCCAGTACCTCGGGACCGAAACCAAGCCTGACCAGCTGTTCGCTGGCCGGTGGCCGGGAAAAATGCTCGCCGACCAAGTCGTACCACCAGAAACTCTCGGCCGGCAGCAGCCCAACCCGGCGCCGCCACCGGGGAGCCGGAATCTCCTCCTGGCGGGTATCACCAAGCCAGACCGTGCCCTGGTGGGGATCCAGATCCACCATGGCCCGCAGCAGCAGGGTCTTGCCGGCTCCAGAAGCCCCGTGCAGACCAACGCACTGCCCGGCTTCCACAGTGAAACTATAGGGACCGCGGTCATGAAAGCTCAGCTCATCAACCCGCAGGGCCGCTGCCCACTGCTCTTTCCGGGGGGAACTCGGACGACGCGAAGCCATCATTCCTGCCCGATCCCGGTTTCCATTTCCGGCTCAGGGATCTTTTCACAGCCAAGATAAACGGTAAAGACACTGCCCTCTCCCTGCCGGCTCTCCACCTCGATCCGGCCGCCATGTTTTTCGACGATATTTTTGGCAATGGCCAACCCGAGGCCGGTACCCCGATTCTTGTCGGTGAAAAAGGGCGTGAAAATCTGCTCCATCTTCTCCCGTTCCATACCCACCCCGGTGTCCGCCACCTCCAGAATCACCCCGGCGCCCCGGGTACAGGGCCGGGTGGTGAGGGTCAGGGTTCCGCCCTCGGGCATGGCCTGGACCGCGTTGAACATCATGTTGAGCAGAACCTGGTAGATCTGCTCACTGTCCATGACCACATCCGGAAGATGGGGATAGAGCTGCAGGTTCAGGACCACGCCATGTTTTTCAAACTCCGGTTCCATGAACCGGGTGGCTCGCAGGATCAGCTCGTTCAGGGAACCTCTCTGCATCTTCGGGTCCCGGGGCCGGGCAAAGTCGAGAAACTCGCGAACGATATTGTCCAGCCGGGTGGTCTCCTCGACGATGATATCGGCCAGGTGCTCGTTGCCCGGCGCCACCTTGCTGATCCGTTTGCTCAGAATTTCGGCGGTGGAGCGGACAATGCCCAGGGGATTCTTGATCTCATGGGAGACCGCGGCCACCATCTTGCCAAGGGTCGCCAGCCGCTGGGCCTCGTGCAGTTTCTCTTCCAGGCGCCGCCGTTCCTCGGCCCGTTCCTCCAGGATCCTCTTGCCCCGGGCCACGATCAGACTGAGCACCCCGAACAGCATGCCCATGATGGCCAGGGACAAAACAATGATCCGGGCCTGCATCTCGATGATGGCCCGGAGGTCGCCGGAAAGATCCTTGACCACCTCGATCACGCCCATGATGGTACCGCTGCGTTCACCGAACTGGTGCTCCTGACGAAAGGGAATATAAGTCTTGAGCTTGCAGGTGACCGGTGGGGTGCCGGGGAGCAGATTGAAAATAGTTCCCTGGCTTTCCAGCACAGTGGAGTTCTCACCCTGAAGCGCCTTCTGGTATTCGATCCCGCCCACATTCCGTTTACCCACCAGTTCCGGCCTGGTGGAATAGGAAATAATATTTTCCCGGGAATCAAAGATGGTCACCGAATCGATCCCCATACCCCGGGTTATGTTGCGGACGATCATGTCCAGGCGGGCAAACTGTTCCTCGTTGGACAGGGCGATACGGCCATAGCGGACCACGGTGGGCAGGACAAACTGGAGGAATACCTGGCGGTTCAGGTTTTCCGCGAAGAGCAGCGAATAGGCTTCGCTACGGGCAAGGAGCACCTGGCGGGCCTTGTTGGAAACCGCCCAGGAAAGCACCAGCGAGGCGACGAGGATCACCGAAAGACTGGTAAAGGCAAAGTACTTGACCAGCTGAAACGGCTGCCGACCGGTCTCCACGACCTGACGTCGCCGGTTGCCCCGGGAACGGCGCTGAAAGAGCCGGCCCGGATCGACCCGGAAACGGAGACCATCCAGCGCCTGCCATAGCCGTTCAAGGGAGAGGTTTTTACGTGCCTTTTTTCTCACAGTTCTGATCCAGAAATTCGCGTACCCGTGCCTTTGCACTCAAAGGGGTGACTGGGCCCGGCCAGGCCCGGAACACAAAAGATTCCGACCTCACACATAAAACAACATATCAGGGAGTTATGCCACCACAAACCCCGCAGCGACGGCAGATATCCGTATCGCAGGGAGCAGTGGACCGCTCAGCCAGCCCCTTTTCAAGTTCCTGGAAGAGATAACGTTTATCAATTCCATGGTCCACCACGTCCCAGGGAAAGAGCTCGTCCCGTGCCCGCGGGCGGACCGCGTATTCCCATGCCGCACGCCCATGTTTCTTCATGGCCCGCTTGAACGTTTCACCTGCGGCCATATCCAGCAGAACCGGGGCCAGCCGACGATCCCCCGGGAAAAAACCGCCTGCTGCAGGACCCGTTCGGGCCGGTCAACCTTGATCCGCAGGTTGGCCAGCCCTGCAAGTCCGGCACGCAGATATTTTATCTTCTTTTTCAGGGCTGACACCGCCCGGGAACAGGTCCGGTCCAGGGACGCCTCATCATTCTCCAGGCCGCCGTAGGGAAGATACTGGAAAGGGGTCCACGGCTTGGGAACAAAGGAGTTGACCGACAGGGTCAGTTCAGTGACCCGGCCCCGTCGACGGCCGAGTGGCAGGATTTCCCTGTGCATCCGGTGAACCAGGGAGATCATCTCGTCCAGGTCCGCCCGGGTTTCAGTGGGCAGGCCGATCATGACGTAGAGTTTGAGATGAACGATCCCGGCTCCGACCAGGGCCACGGCCGCGGAGAGCAGATCCTCCTCGGTCAGGTTCTTGTTGATGACCCGGCGCAACCGTTCTGAACAGCCGTCCGGGGCGATGGCCACCGACTTGAGCTGCGACTCGGCCAGCAGAGCCAGGAGCTGATCGTTTATCCGGTCGGCCCGCAGGGAGGAAAAGGACAGACTGCACCCCTCGTCATGCAGGTAGGCGGTAATCCGGTCAAGCACCTCCGGATCGGCCATCTCCATGCCCAGGAGCCCCACCCGATTGACCGAGGCCGGACGTTCCTCCAGACTCTCCTGGATGGCCTCGCCGCTCCAGAGCCTGGGAGGCCGGTAAATGAACCCGGCGGCGCAGAACCGGCAGCTGCGGCTGCAGCCCCGTCCCAGCTCCACCATGTACATCCCCAGCTCGGCATCCGGAGAGAGCAGCCGGGAATGGGCCGCGATCCCGGTATCGGGATGGATCACCCTGGTAACCCGTTCCTCCCGTCCCGCTTCTGCCCGGATCCGCCGTACCCGGCCGTCTTCCCCGTACTCGAAGTCGTAGAACTCCGGTACGTAACAGCCGCCCAGGGTGGAGGAGATATTTTCCAGCATCTTCCGCCGTGGTGTGGCCGCGGCCAAGGCCTGATCCACGATCTCGATCAGGGGGCCGAGGACCGGCTCGGCCTCGCCGAGTACTATCAGATCGGCAAAAGGGGCCAGTGGTTCGGGATTCATGAATACCCCGACCCCGCCCAGAACCACCAAGGGGCTGCCCGGTCCCACCTCCCCGGTCCGCCTGGCGGCCAGGGGCTCCAGACCGCCGGCGAGCAGCATACGGATCAGGCGGGGATAATCGTGTTCAAAGCTGATGGAACCGAGAACCACGGGAAAATCAACCAGCGGACGGCAGGATTCCAGGGAACGGAGCGGGCCCGGCTCCTCGGGGTAGACAAACCGCTCGCAGACCACATAATCGAGCCCGCCCAGCAGATGGTAGACCAGCTGCAGTCCCAGGTTGGATACCGCCAGGGGATAGGTGTTGGGATAGAGCAGGGCCACCGGCAGACGGCCCTTCCATTTTTTGACAATGGTCCCTGTTTCTCGATCAAGCCAGGATGTCATGGTTCCCTGCAGCACAAAGCAAAAAGCCCGGACACCATGTCCGGGCTGAAATGACAGATTATGAAAACAGGCAATCTCAGAGGATACACTCCGGCCGGGAGACTACGTCAAACCGCGGTCCGGCTCCGGCTCAGTTGGCCTTTTTGCGGATATAGGCCGGTTCGTCCCAGTCGTCATGCTCATGTTCATCAAAGATAGGGGTGGGCATGGACCGGGTCCTGGGCACGGGATTTGGTTTGGCCGGGCTCACGGCCTTGGGCGACAGATCCTCGGCCCCGACCACCCGCTCTTCCAGGGGCAGCACCGTGGTCTGCTGCGGCTTGGCCTTTTCCTGCCGGCGGCTGCGGCTGACATCGAGCGACGAAATGGTCTCGCTGTCCTCGATGGAGGAGATACCGGTGGCAATCACCGTGACCCGCAGCTCATCACCCAGACCCTCGTCGAACAGAGCGCCGATGATGATATTGGCATCCTCATGGGCCTTGTCCTGGATCAGGGCCGAGGCCTCCATGAACTCGGCCATGGTCAGGCTGGACTCGGTGGCCGAAATATTGATCAGGATGCCCTTGGCGCCGTCGATGCCGACATCTTCAAGCAGCTGGTTGTCAATGGCCCGCTTGGCCGCCTCGGCGGCCCGGTTCTCGCCAACGGCCGCACCGGAGCCCATGATGGCCGGTCCCACCTCTTTCATGACCGTTTTCAGGTCGGCAAAATCCACGTTGATATGTCCGGGCAGGTTGATGAGGTCGGTGATGCCCTTGACCGCCTGCAGCAGGACGTTGTCCACCATCTTCATCATGTCGACCAAGGTGGAGTTGGTCTGCATGAGGCTCAGCAGCCGGTCATTGGGAACCGTGATGATAGTGTCGGCATACTTTTTCAGCTCTTCCCAACCTGCCTCGGCATTACGCATCCGCTTCCTGGCTTCGAAGTAAAAGGGCTTGGTGACAACGGCAACGGTCAGCGCCCCCATCTCCTTGCTCAGCTTGGCAATAACCGGCGCCCCACCGGTGCCGGTACCGCCGCCAAGGCCGGCGGTAATGAAGACCATATCCGCCCCGGCCAGGGCATTCTGGATATCCTCCTGACTCTCCTGGGCAGCTTCCCGGCCCTTTTCCGGATCCGCCCCGGCACCCATACCCTTGGTAATCCCGGGGCCAAGCTGGAGGCGGATATCGGCCCGGGATTTCTCCAGGGCCTGCAAATCCGTGTTCGCGGCGATGAACTCGACACCCTTGAGCCGGTTTTCCACCATGGAGTTGATGGCATTACCGCCACCGCCCCCGACTCCGATTACCTTGATGACTGCTACCGATTCTTCTTCCGCCATTCTAAACGGCATGGTTCCCCCTCGAACTCAACTCTGGTATCCTGATCTTGACAAACTATACCATTAATGTAATTCAGACTAAAGTATAAATTAAGTGAATTTTATTTCCCTCTTTCCCGGTCTCACCCGGCCGGACAGGGACTTCTTTTTCCTGTTCCGCGGAAAAAAATTCCCCGCTGCTGCAGCTTGTCCGACCCGGTCAGACGATGTTCTTCATCCATTCCCGGAGCCGCTGCACCACACCGCTGCGGCTTTTCTGCCCATATTTCCGTTCCTCGCTGCCATAGAGCACCAGCCCCACCGCCGTGGTGCAACGAGGTGATTCCACCTCTTCCACCTTGCCACCGATCCCCTGGGGATAGCCGATCCGCACCGGCATATCGAATATCTGCTCGGCCATTTCCACGATATGGGGCAGCAGCACGGTGCCGCCGGTCAGAACCAGGCCGGCGTTGATCCGGTTGCGATAGCCGGAGGAACAGATGTTCTTGTTCACCAGCTCGAGGATCTCCTCCATCCGTGCCTCGAGAATCTCCACCATGACCCGCTGGGAGACCTTGCGCGGTTTCCGGTCGCCCACCGTGGGCACCTCGATGATATGGTTGTCCTTGACCATGGACGACAGGGCCCCGCCATAAAGGTACTTCAACTGTTCCGCTTCCTGGAGCGGCGTCCGCAACCCGATGGAGAGATCCGAGGTCAGGTTGTTGCCGCCAAGCGCCAGTTCCCAGGTGTGTTTGATGGTCCCGTTACAGAAAATAGCCAGGTCCGTGGTCCCACCGCCGATATCCAGGAGCGCCACCCCCAGCTCCATCTCGTCCCGCTTCAGGACCGCCCGGGAGGATGCCACGGATTCAAGAACAATATCAGCCACCTGGAGACCGGAACGGTTGCAGCTGGTCATCAGGTTGTGCAGCGAGGTCACATCCGCAGTGACGATATGGACATTGGTCACCAGCCGCACCCCGGTCATGCCCAGCGGATTCTGGATCCCGGTGTGGTCATCCACCATGTATTCCTGGGGCAGGACGTGGATGATCTGCTGGTTGTCGGAAATCTTTACCGTCCGGGCGGCCTCGATCACGGCCTCGATATGCTTCTGCCGGATTTCCTGGTTGTTGATGGCGATGATACCCGGCGAGTTGAATCCCTTGATATGGTTGCCGGCAATGCCCACGTAGACACTCTCGATATCACAGCCAGCCATTTCCTCGGCTTCGCTCAAGGCCTGGAGAATGGCTTTGACCGTGGACTCGATATTGACCACCACCCCTTTCTTCATGCCCGAGGAAGCGGCCGTGCCCACACCGATGATATCGACCCGGTCCGGAAAGACCTCACCGATGACCGCGCATATCTTGGTGGTGCCGATATCCAGGCCGGCGATCAGCTCGCCCATTTCCTGGCCATCTGCACCGTGTGCATCCTTCACACTGGTCATTCGTCTATCTCCAACACACCGTCTGTTTCCAACACACTACAGCTCCATTTTTGCAACAAGGACCTTGTTTTCGTCATAGTCCATCCGAATTTCAGCAACTTGTTCCATGGTCTTCTTTTGGTACAGCCGGTCGAGGATCTTGACCAGCCGTGCATACTTTGTCCGCATTCTTCCGCTGCCCAGATAAATAGGAAACGGCCGGTCCACCAGGTACATGACAAGTTCCTGCTCCGGGGTGACATGAATTTCAGAGATCACCTGGACCGGGAGAACCGGATTGCCCCTGCGGGCGACCAGGCGGAGGAAATCCAGGGCCTGGGCCGCCGGGGTGCCTGGAACAATCTGCATGCCATCCTGTTCCAGATCATCCTGGATGCCGGTCAGGACCGGAAAATCCAGCTCATAGCCGCTGACTACCCGGGCAAAGACCTCGCCATCGCTGTCCACGTAGTAGAGCCCGGACAGGTTGTCCCGGCCCTCGAAATTGATCATGGCCAGCGGCCGATGTTCCTGTACGGTCAGCACCAGGGCCGAGGGCCAGGAGCGGACCACGGTCACCGCGTCGATCCACGGATGTCCGGCAATACGCTTACTCACCTGATCCACATCCAGACGCAGGAGATTCATACCCCGCTCGATGCCGGCCAGGTCGATGACGGCCTGGTCCTCAACCATCCGGTTACCCTGGACGGAGATGGTCACCAGCTTGAAGATGTCCGAGCCGGCAAGGACCCGGTAGGCCCCATACCCGCTGCAGCCAAGCAGCAGGGTCACCACCATGCACATCACCCCGCCCCTGGAGATCCGCCGCAGTTTCCACGATCGCCGGGCACTGGCCACAAGGTTCTGCGAATACGGCCGACCGCTGGAAGCACCCCGCACACGGCGCAGCCACCCCGTGCAGGCCGACAACATCCTGCCGAGTCTTCCCGACCTTCCGGGCGGGGTGGATGAAAATTTCGGAGTGTACGGGGCCATATGTCAGATAAAAAAAACGCTCCTTGTTCAGGGTAGCCTCAACCTGCCCCGGCAAGACGTGCCTGCCGGTTACCGGCCAGCTGCAGGATTCAGGTCAGATTATATGGACTTCAGGCTCCAGCCAGATGCCAAACTTCTGATAAACCCGCTCCCGGACCTCGCCAGCCAGGGAGAGAATATCCTCCGGGGTGGCTCCACCGATATTGACCAGAAAATTGGCATGGTCCGGTGAAACCATGGCCTGGCCGTGCCGCAGCCCCTTGAGTCCGGCGGCGTCGATCAGCCGACCGGCGGAGTCCCCTTCGGGGTTTTTGAAAAACGAGCCGGCCGAAGCCATGTTGGCTGGCTGTTTTTCCCTGCGTTTTTTCAGATTTTCCCTGCATTTGCGCAGTATTTCCCGCTGGCGCCCCCGCTTGAGCACAAAGGTGGCCGCCACCACGATCAGATCGTCAAGACTTGCCTGGGCAAGCTCCATTCGCCGGTAGCCGGGTCGCAGCCCCGAGTGATCCACCTCCATCACCTGGCCGAGGCGATCGATCAGGATGATGGAGCGCAAGCTGTCTGCCATGGCCCGCCCCCAGGCACCGGCGTTCATCCGCACGGCCCCGCCGACACTTCCAGGGATCCCGGCCATGAACTCCATCCCGCCCAGGGCATGGTTGGTGCACCAGGCCACCAGCTTGGCCACCGAGCAGCCGGCTCCGGCCCGGACAAAGACCGGATCCGAGCCCATCTCCACGCTCTCTTCCAGTCGAATAACGTGGTTGAATTCGCCGCGCAGCTGGATGATCACCCCGGCAAACCCCTTGCTTCGCACCAGGATATTGGAGCCGCGTCCCACCACCCGCCAGGGGATGCAACGCTCTTCAAGCCAGGCCAGCAGCTTTTTCAGCTCCGCCAGGTGCGTAACCGTCACCAGGGCTTCGGCCGGCCCCCCGGTGCGCAGGGTGGAGTACCTGGCCATGGAGACGTCCCAGAGCACCTCACCGCTCCAGAAGGCCGCAAATTCCCACCGCTCGCCAGGCTTCATGCCTCACCTGCTCCGCAACTGTTCCAGAAACTGTTCCCCTGTGCGGACGATATTGCCGGCTCCCAGGGTCAGGAGCAGATCCCCCGGGCGGACAAACTCGTCCAGCCGCCGGAGCAGTTCCTCACCTTCAGGCAGGTAATGGGCCTGGCGGTGGCCATGCCGCTTTATCGCCGCCAGCAGCCCTTCACTGTCCACCCCGGCAATGGGCTCCTCGCTGGCCGGATAGATATCGGTGAGCAGCAGCACGTCGGCCCGGTGAAAGGCGGTGGTGAACTCATCAAAAAGGGCCGCGGTCCGGGTGTAGCGATGGGGCTGGAAAAGTACCACCAGCCGCCGCTCGGGCCACCCATCGCGAACCGCATCAAGGGTGACGCGTATCTCGGTGGGATGGTGTCCATAATCATCGATTACCAGGACGTCGTTCTCCATTCCCTTGAACTGCAGCCGCCGCTCCACCCCGGCAAAGCCGGCCATGGCCCGGGCAATGACTTCAAAATCGATTTCCAGTTCCAGGGCCACGGCCACGGCGGCCAGTGTATTGTAGATCGTATGCCGGCCCGGGGTATTTCGCCGCATGCGGCCAAGATCCCTGCCACGGTAGCGGACCGTGAACTCGGAGCCGCCGACCCCTGTCTCGATGCGTACCGCATGGAGGTCGGCCTGCTCGGTGAGACCATAGGTGATCTTTCTCTTCTTGATCCTGGGCAACAGGCTGGCGATATTGGGATCATCCAGGCAGCAGATCACCACCCCGTAAAAGGGGATCAGGTCGATGAACTCAAGAAAGGTCTCCCTGATATGGTCCAGGTCCCGGTAGTAGTCCAGGTGCTCCAGATCGATATTGGTCACCACCTCGATGACCGGCGAGAGCTTGAGAAAGGAACCGTCGCTCTCGTCGGCTTCAGCAACCAGGAACTCGCCCTCGCCCAGCTTGGCGTTGCCCCCCAGGTTATCGACCTTGCCACCCACCACCACGGTGGGATCCAGGCCGGCCTCGGTAAGGATGGTGGAGATGAGCGAGGTGGTCGATGTCTTGCCGTGGCTGCCGGCCACGGCGATACCGTATTTCTTGAGCCGCATGAGCTCAGCGAGCATCTCGGCCCGCTGAATGACCGGAATCTGCTGCTCCCGGGCGGCCAGAACCTCGGGATTATCCGCAGAGATGGCCGACGAGGTAACCACAACGTCCGCTCCCTCGACCCAGGCCCCGTCATGGCCGGTGTGAATGATCCCGCCCAGGGATTCCAGCTTACGGGTGATGTCTGAACGGTTCAGGTCCGAGCCGCTGACCCGGTAGCCGAGATTGAGCAGCAGCTCGGCGATCCCGGACATACCGATCCCGCCGATCCCGACAAAATGTATGTGCTTTGTTTTGTTATACAAGACAGTTCTCAGCGATTCGCGTTCACAAGACGCAGGCATTCCTCGACGATACACAACGTCGCATCGGGGCGACCCATTTTTTTCATACAGCTGGCCATAGTATGCAATTTCTCCGGGGCTTGCAAGAGATCCCCAATCTGGTCGGCGACGATGGCCCCGGAGAGCTCCCTTTCCAGGAAGACCCTGGCGCCACCACCCCGGGCGTAGTAATGGGCATTGATTTCCTGGTGATTATCGGCGGCATGGGGATAGGGCACCAGCAGGGCCGGCAGGCCCATGACCGCCAGCTCGGCCAGGGTAGTGGCCCCGGCCCGGGAAACCACCAGGCTGGCCCGGCTGTAGAGCGAGGCCATATCCTGGAAGAAATCCGCCACCTCGGCCCGAATCCCCAGGGCGCTGTAGCCCGCCCGGACACGATCCTGATCCCGGCTGCCGGTCTGGTGGATGACCATGAAATCATCAGCCAGCCTTTTTTTCAGTTCAGGAGCAGCCTCCAGCATCACCATGTTGAGGCGATGCGCTCCCTGACTGCCGCCCAGGACCAGCACCACAGGTGTTACCGGTTGGGGTCGCTCCTCGGCGGCTGCCTGGACAATTTCC
Organism: Desulfolithobacter dissulfuricans; assembly: GCF_025998535.1. NCBI lineage: Bacteria > Pseudomonadati > Thermodesulfobacteriota > Desulfobulbia > Desulfobulbales > Desulfobulbaceae > Desulfolithobacter > Desulfolithobacter dissulfuricans. Next base: position 2,295,453 of record NZ_AP024233.1, read on the forward strand.
CGCCGGACCGGATTACCGCTCAGCACGGTACGCGCCGGCGGAAAGGGATAATCGCAGGGAATGGAGAGAAAAATCCGGTCAGCTATCCTGGCCAGCATCCGGTTGGCCAGGCCAGGGACCGAGTTCTGTTCATGGATGCAGACCGGTATCCTCCGCCGGCCCCAGCCGAGCTTTGCCGCCACCAGCACCGGGCCGGTCACATAGCCGCCGACCCCCAGGGCCAGGTCGGGCCTGAACCGGGCCAGGATCCTTCCGGCCTGCCACACCGCCTTTGGTAAAACAGCCAGCGACCGGAACCGGTGGCCGATCCCCATACCCTTGAGTCCCATGCAGGAGATGGTGCCCCGCTCGAAATCATAGCCACCCAGAGTGGTGCGGTCGAGTTGCCGCTCGGTGCCGATAAAGAGTACCCGGCAGCCGGGAATCCGCTCCTGCATGGCCGTGGCCACGGCAATACCGGGGAAAAGATGCCCCCCTGTTCCGCCTCCGGTTACGATAATCCGCATGTGGTCAGATTACCGGTCGAACTCAGACATCCCGCTCCCACGCCAAGCTGGTGCTGGGCAATGAAGGCCTGCAGGTTTTCCATAACCTCGGCAAAGCACTCCGGGCAGTACCCATGGGTGAGCCGTTCATCGGCCGACAGGACAATCCCTTCCATCCAGGTGCCGCCAAGCTCTGTCCGCTGGCAGGCACAACAAATCTTAACCATCTCCTGGTTCTCCTTCACTCTCTTCTTTTCTCTTCTCTGACTGCAGGGCCCGGACCGCGTTTTCAAAAACCTCCCCGCGCTGACCGTAGCCTGCAAACATGTCAAAACTCGCACAGGCCGGTGAAAGAAGTACCGTCCCCCCTTCCCCGGCCAGGGCCGCAGCCTTTGCCACAGCCTCTTCCATGGTGGCGGCCCGGACAGACGGCACCAGGTCACCAAGGGCCTCTTCCAGGGCATCGGCCGCCTCGCCGATCAGCACCAGGTGCTTCACCCTGGCAGCCACGCTTTCGCGCAGAACCCTGAAATCGCGCTCCTTGCTGCGCCCGCCGCAGATAAGCACCACCGGTCCGTCACAGCTTTCAAGGGCCGCGATCACCGCCCCGGTGTTGGTGGCCTTGGAATCGTTGATAAATCGGACACCGCCTACCGTGGCCACCTCGGCCATCCGGTGCGCCGGCGGAGTGAACCTCTGCAAACCCTCTGCAATGGCTTGGGGCGGACAGCCAGCCACCCTGGCCGCCAGAATGGCCGCTGCCGCGTTGAACCGGTTAATCCGCGAGTTCAGTCGGGTTCCCGCAAGCGGGTAGCTCTCGTCGACCATCTGTCCGTGGATAACACCGTGCAACCGGACACCGTCCGGCAGCACCCGAGCCTGGGCCGACTCTTTTTCGCCGAAGCCAAGCATGCTGACATCCGCCACCACCCGGGTTTCCATGACCAGCGGATCATCGAAGCCCAGGATCGCCGTATCCCCTGCACGTTGACAGGCAAAGAGCCTGGCCTTGGCCGCCGCGTAACGCTCCATGGTGCCATGGCGGTCGAGATGATCAGGGCTCAAGTTGAGAAGTATCCCGATATCGGGCCGGAAATCACCGCTGAGCTCCAGCTGGAAGCTGCTCAGTTCCAGGACCGCCACCTCAAACTTCTCTTTCTTTTTCCTTTCTCCAGAGAGAAAAATCTCCAGCAGCGGCCGGCCGATATTCCCACCCACAAAGGGATGCAGGCCGCCGGTCTCCAGCAGGGTGCCGATGAGCCCGGTGACCGTGGTCTTACCGTTACTACCGGTCACGGCGATCACCGGCATCTTCAGACGACCACTGGCCAGGGCAAGCTCGCCGACCACGGGAATCCCGCGTTCCCTGGCACAAACCAGAACATCCAGATCCAGGGGCACCCCGGGACTGGGCACCACCAGGTCGGCATCCTCGATACACTTCCCTGTGTGCCCGCCGCTCTCCAACTCGACCCCGAGTCTGTCAAGCAGGGACAGATCCGCCCGGCCAAGCGCCTCCACGGGCCGAGACTCGGACACGACCACAGAAGCGCCGAGCTGGCGAAGAAAACGCACCGTGGCCAGGCCTGAACTTCCCAGGCCGATAACCACTACCTTTGTACCAGGACCCGGATCCAGCATCAGCGCAGTTTCAAGGTGGCCAGGGCGATCAGACCCAGAATAATGGAGATGATCCAGAACCGGACCACCACCTTGGGTTCCTGCCAGCCCTTTTTCTCAAAATGATGGTGGAACGGCGCCATGAGAAAGATCCGTTTGCCGCCGGAGATCTTGAAGTAACCGACCTGGAGGATCACCGACAGCGCCTCCAGCACAAAAATACCGCCGACAATGGCCAGGAGAAATTCCTGCTTGATGATAATGGACACCGCGCCCAGGGTACCGCCCAGCGCCAGGGAGCCCACGTCGCCCATGAATATCTCGGCCGGATAGGCGTTGAACCAGAGAAATCCCAGACAGGCACCCACTATGGTGCCGCAAAAAATGGCCACCTCGCCGGCACCCTGGACATAGGGAATCTGCAGGTAGCTGGCCACCACCGCGTTACCGGCCACATAGGAAAAAATCAGGTACACACCACCGCTGATCACCACCGGCCCGGCGGCCAGGCCGTCGAGTCCGTCGGTGAGGTTGACGGCGTTGGATGCGCCGACGATAACCATGACCGCAAAGGGCACATACCACCAGCCAAGGTCAGGATGAAAATTCTTGATAAAGGGCAGGCTGAGAGTGCCGTCATACTCCGGATGCAGGAGAATATAGAGCCCGACCATGGAGGCCCCGGCCATCTGCAGCACCAGCTTGCCGCGGGCCGAGAGTCCCCGGGTGTTCTGTTTTCTTATCTTGCGCAGGTCATCGATGGAGCCGATCATGCCGAAGAAGATACAGATCCCCAGCAGCAGCCAGATAAGACCCGAGGTCAGGTCCGCCCACAGCAGGGTGGAGACCACCATGGCCGCCAGGATCAGGACCCCGCCCATGGTCGGCACGCCCTGCTTGGAAAAATGGCTGCTGGGTCCGTCACTGCGCACCACCTGGCCGATCTGCCGGGCCTGCAGCCAGCGGATGAACCGTGGGCCGAGCCAGACCACGAGCAGAAAGGCGGTGACTGTCGCCCCGATGGACCGGAACGTGATATAGCGAAACACGTTCAGGGCGCTGAAGGTGGTGTGCAGCGAATAGAGCAGATGATAGAGCATGCTGGGTTCTGTTTTCTGTGTTGTGGTTATCTCGGCGATGGTTTCCCGGGGGAAACCATCCTTTCAACAGTGTGAAATGGCGGTGGACCGCCTGTTCAACTCAACTGGCCTGTTTGCAGGCTCAACCGGTCCTCCAGCCCGTGGATCACTCGCTCCATACGCATCCCGCGTGAGCCCTTGACCAGGATCCAGTCGTCCCCGGTCAGCCGGCCGCAGATAATAAGGGCATGGAGCCAGCCGGCCATGGTGTCGGTATCGGTAAAGACCTGGATCTGCCGCGCATCCATGCCGCCCATCCGGGCCCCTTCGGCCACGGTATCGGCAAACCGGCCGGTGACGACCAGGAGATCGAAACCAAGCTCTGCCACCCGACGGCCCACCTCCGCATGGGCCTCCCGGGCTCCGTCCCCAAGTTCCAGCATGTCACCCAGGGCCGCCACCCGTCGGCAGTCTTTGCTGCCAAAGGATGATACGGTTTCCAGGGCCGCGGCCATGGAGGCGGGATTGGCATTGTAGGCATCGTTGACCACCTGGATACCGCCGGGCAGCCGGTATAGCTGCATCCGTTTATCCACCGCCCGATAGGCAACAAGCCCCTGAACAATGGTTTCCGGCGCTATCCCGGCCGCATGGGCGATGGCAGCTGCGGCGCAGCAGTTACTCACGTTGTGCAGTCCCGGCGCAGCCACGGTGAGCCGCTCCTTCCAGGGGCCGATATGGAGGGTGAAGCGGACGCCTTTTTCCCCAAGGTTTGCCACCCTGGTGGCCCGGACCTCGGGATTGTATTTTCTGCCCGCAGGGGTCACCGCAAAACCGATCTGGTGCTTCCCGGTACGCCGGGCCAACCGCCTTGTATGGGGGTTGTCGTAATTGACCACACAGACACCATCGGGTCGCATGGCGGCAAAGAGCTCGCCCTTGGCCTCCATGACCCCTTCCACGCTGCCCAGGCCTTCCAGATGGGCGGCCTGGACATTGGTGATACAGCCGATGTCCGGATCACCGATCCCGGTGAGGCGCTCGATTTCACCGGGCCGGTTCATACCCATCTCCAGGACAGCCAGCCGATGGGTGGCCCGCAGGGGAAGAAGCGACAGGGGCAGGCCGATCAGATTATTGAAGTTGCCCCGGGTCTTGAGCACCTCCCACGGCGGCTCGAGATGGCGGCTGAAAATGGCACCGGTCATCTCCTTGACCGTGGTCTTGCCGGAACTGCCGGTGATGGCGGCCACCGTGCATCTGCGGCCCGCCAAACGACGCCGAAATCCCGCCAGGTCGCCAAGAGCCCGCAGGGTGTCTTTGACCCGGACCGTCACAACCCCGGTATCCGGGCACGTTCGCGAAACCACGACGCAGGCCGCACCTTTTTCCACCGCTGCCTGGACATAGGCATGGCCGTCAAACCGCTCACCGACCAGGGCGACGAAGATGTCGCCGGGCTGGATGGTCCTGCTGTCGGTGGAGACCCGGCCCGTCATGGCTTCAATCGGACCGGTGGCCACAACCCGACCCCTGGTCGCGGCGCAGACCAGGCGCGGATTCCAGGTCATGAGCCCGTTTTGCGCCTCGAGCCGGTCGTCAAAAAACCGTCGGCTCCCGGCCTGCCCGGCCGGACCGATGATCTGGCAGCTCTCATGTCCCTTGCCGGCGACAAGGACAATATCTTCCGGTTCAGCCAGGCAGCAGGCCAGATGGATGGCCTTCTTCCGATCCTCCACCAGGATATAGCCCCGCTGACGGAAAAAGAGCTCTGCCACTGGGTACCTGGCGAGCCCGCCTTCCCGTATACCTTCCTCGATAGCGGCCAGGATGACAAAGGGATTTTCGGTACGCGGATTATCCGAGGTCACCACCACCAGATCGGCCAGCTCGGCCGCGATCCGGCCCATCTCCGGTCGTTTGCCCTGGTCCCGGTCACCGCCGCAGCCAAAGACGCAGACAAGCCTGCCCCGGGCCAGGGGACGGAGGGTGGCCAGGACACTGGCCAGGGCATCGGGCGTGTGGGCATAATCGACGAACACGGTGGGAAAGAGTTCCGGAGGCCCCCCTTCCAGGCTGACCCGTTCCAGCCGACCGGGAACCTGCCCCACCGTGGCCAGACCCGCGGCCACCTGCTCCAGGTCCAGGCCAAGCGCCAGGCCGGCCCCGGCGGCGCTGAGCAGGTTGGCCATGTTGTATGTGCCGGTCAGGGAGGTGTCGAGTACCACCCTTGTGGTCTCATGTCGTCTATCTTCGACACACCGTCTGTCTGCGACACACTCCATGACCAGGCGGCTGCCGGTCACCCCCTGCTGTTCGATGCGCCCGCGCAGCTGACAGTCGGCCGTGAAACCGGAGGCAAGCAGCCGATAGCCACCGGTCGTCTGTCTTCGACACACCGTCTGTCTTCGACACACTGCCTCCAGCTCCGCATACAGCCGCCGTCCCCAGTCCTGCACCGTATCGCCCATGGCGATGACCGCAACTCCGTCCGGGGCCAGGTAACGGGTGAAGAGCAGCTTCTTGGCCGCAAAATAGGATTCCATGTCACCGTGGAAATCCAGGTGATCACGGCTGAGGTTGGTAAAGACCGCCACATCAAACCTGAGCCCGGCCACCCGTTTCTGAACCAGGGCATGGGAGGAGACCTCCATGATCACGTGGCTCACCCCGGCCGCTGCCATTTCCGCCAGCAGACCCTGGAGCCGAACCGGATCCGGGGTGGTCAACGGTGCTTCCCGCAGGACCTGTTCTCCGCTGGCGTCGGTATAGCGGTAATTAACCGTCCCGATCACCCCCACCCGATTCCCCTGGTGGGTGAGCATGGCTTCCATGAGCCAGGAAGTGGTGGTCTTGCCGTTGGTGCCGGTGAGGCCGATCAGCACCATCTTCTGCGCCGGATGATCGTGCAGGGCCGCTGCCAGCAGACCAAGAGCCAGGTGTGTGTCTGCCACCCGGATCATCGCTACACCCGGGCCCGGTGCCGGTACTTCCCGCTCGACCACCACCGCGGCTGCTCCCTGGGCCACAGCCTGGAAGATAAAATCGTGCCCGTCCACCCGCTCTCCGGCAAGGGCGACAAAGAGACTGCCCGGCTCCACCGCCCTGGAATCGGCGGCAATGGCCGTTATTTCCGGAGCAGGGCTGTCCGCCTGCACCTGGAGCACCAGGTCCCGGGGCAGGGAATCTATCAGGGCATCAAGTTTCATGCTTTCCATATTGGATTCAAACGGTTACAGGGAATATCTCCCCCACCGGAGTGCATCGTCTGGTCAAGAATTCAGGTCCCTGGTTCAGATAACCGGCTCCAGGGTCAACACACATTCCTGACCGGCGGCCAGGGGCTCTCCGGGACCCGGGCGCTGGCCGACTATCCGGCCGCTGCCCTGGATCCGGACCAGTATTTTCTTGCCATCGAGCCGCTGCAATCCCTTGCGCAGGCTCAAGCCCACCACCTCCGGCATGGCCTCCCTGGGTAAAGGAGCGTATTTCTTTTTTTCTTCCCGGTACTCGATATGGCTGGCGATAAGAAACCGTTTGTAGTTGGCTTCATCCCGGCCGGCGGGATGGTCTGCCACCAGGGTCTGGCTGCTGCTCTCCAGGATGTCCGGCAGGAGTTCCATCCCCAGGTCGGCCAGAGACCGGGCCCTGGTATCGACCTCTCCGGGAAGCGGGTAGTAAGAGTCACGACTGGTAACCAGCAAGAGCAGAACCTGGGGGTTTTTCCTCGGGGTCACCCCGAGAACCAGGTCCTGCAGGACAGTTATTCTTGTCTGGTCCTTCACCTCGGTACGGCGGCCCGAGCGGCTGTACACGGCCATGGTCCCGCTGCCCTGCATGGTGGACAGGAGTTCCCGACGCAGCCTGAGTGCCAGGACCGGGTCAACCACCTGGCGACGTTTTTTGCGGTCATAACTTTCCGAACGGGTATAGGTCCGCCCTGTTGCCCGGTCATACACCGCCTCGAGGAAAACAGGTTCCACCCGACGACCGCCATTGATCATGCTGGCCGCCGCCGCCACCTTCAGAAGGGTGATCCCCTGCCCTGCGACATTATTCTGGCCGGCAGCCCCCACCACAGCCACCGACGGCAGTGTGTCGAAGACAGACGGTGTGTCGCAGACAGACGACCGGCCCGGCAGCGGGTTACGGAGCCCGAAACGGGCTCCGGCTTCCGCCACATCCCCGGCGGTCAACCCCAGGTCCGGAGCCGCGACTGCTTCCGGCGGCAATGGCGGGCCAAAAGGACCCTGGCTGCTGATCGCCCCGGCCCGGGCCAGCAGGGGCCGAACCAGGTCTTCTGCCAGGGGTTCACTGACCACCTGGTTACGGCGGGCCGGATCATCAGCCTGCCAGAAATGATTGGGATTAAACGATGGCAGGCTCACCATGGCCAGGATTCTGCCGGTACGGACCTCCATGGCCAGGGCCATGCCCCGGTCGGCGGCCTGTTGTTCCAGCATCCGGCCCAGCTCCTGCTCTATCTTCTTCTGCAGCTCAAGATCCAGGCTCAGGACCACATCCATGCCACGGCCGCCGAAACTCTCCTGGCCGCCAAAGTCGATCTCCGGCACATCCGCGGCCTGGAGCTCGCCAGGCTGCAGGAGAATGTCATAGATGGACTCGGCTCCGGCCAGCCCTACCCCATCTCCTGAAAAACCTACCACATGGGCACCGCTGGCATGGGCCGGATAATACCTGACCTCGGCCGGCCGGCAGTACACCCCGGGTAGCCGGCTGGCGCAGACCTCCCGGGCCGCGGCCTGCTCCAGGTTGTCGGCGATCTTGACCGTATGCCGGGGGAACGGAGCTGGCTGTCGATCTCAGCCCGGGAACGACCGGTCAGGCGGGCCAGGAGCCCGGCAATCTCTTTTTTATCCTCGATCTCGGCCGGCCGGACATACAGGCCAAACAGCGGATAGCTGACCGCCAGCTCCCGGTAGCTGCGATCATACACCGTGCCCCTCAAAACAGGTTCAGCGGACTCGATGTCCGCTGAAGAAGATGGCCTTTGGTCTGTCTTTGACAAACTGCCGGCAGCGAGCTGGATTATTCTGCCGATATCCTGGAGGGAGAGAGGTAATCTGAACAGGAAAGATCCAGCTGCTACCAGCAAAAAGACAAGCAGTATACACAGGCAGAACTGCCTTTTTTTACGTTTCCGTGTCTTGGGAGGCCGTATCATTTTTTCTTATCTGCACCACCAGTTTCCATGCAGGTAAGCGAAGACTCCGGGTAAGCAAAAACTCCGCAATCACAGACCTGCAGGGCTGAGCAGACCTACATCTTGACCCGATGCACCTGGTTTTTTCCAGGGGCATGGAGATCAAAACGAACTGCGGCCACGGCTTCCACATACTGCCGGGAGGCCAGCTTGGCCCGGGAAGCCAGCAGCCGGATATTCTCCTCACCCAGCTCGACCCGCCGGCTCTGCTGCTGCTCCATGACCCGCAGGGCCGATCCCGTCCGCCACTGCATCAGCTGCCCGGCCCCGAGCGCGGCCACAAAGCCAAGCACAACAACAATGGCCACCGGCCGATGCAACCGCCGGGGAAGAAGTTCATCACTGCGGGACGACACCTGCTGCCGCATGCCAAGATGAACAGGACCTGGCCGATATACTCTGATATTCATACCTGGCGTCATGATCTCTTCCTCCTTTTGTCAGTCACGTAATCCTGAATCGAGGGTAGTCACAATTCTTGCAACCCTGAGCCTGGCACTGCGGGCCCGGGGATTTCGCTGGATTTCTTCCGGGGATGGTTCCACCGGTTTCCTGGTCACCAGCTCATAGGCCGGGTTGTCCATAAGCCCGCGCTTGACTATCCGGTCTTCCAGCGAATGAAAGGTGATCACGCAGAGCACTCCGCCCTTCTTGAGGACAGACGGTGCCTGGGCAAGCACCTGGACAATATTGTCAAACTCCCGGTTGACCGCGATGCGCAGGGCCTGAAACACCCGGGTGGCCACATGGATCCGGCGGGGATGATATTTCCGCGGGATGGCCCGGGCCACCAGCTCAGCCAGCTGCCTGGTGGTGGTGATCGGTGTTTTTTTCCGTTCTTCGACCACAAAACGGGCTATGCGACGGGCCTGCCGTTCCTCGCCGAAGCGGTAGAAGACATCGGCAAGCTCCTCTTCACCGAGCCGGGCGACAAGATCCGCCCCGGTCAGCGACAGATCCGCTGACATCCGCATGTCAAGCGGCGCGTCGTGGCGGAAGCTAAAACCCCGCTCCGGCCGATCGAGCTGAAGGGAGGAAACCCCCAGATCAAGCAGCAATCCGTCAACGGGCAATTCCCCGGCCTCTTCCAGGCGCCCGGCAAGCTCTGCATACGAGGCAGGGATGATCCGAATCCGGTCTCCGAACCGGGCCAGCCGCTCCGCCGCCAGGGCCGCGGCCTCTTGATCCCATTCAAAGCCGATCACCCGGCCGCCGGGGGCACTGGCCTCGAGGATGGCTTCGGCATGTCCGCCCAGGCCAAGGGTTCCATCCACGTACACCCCGCCGCCCTGCGGCTGCAGATACGCCAGCACTTCGCCGAGCAGGACAGATACGTGCGGAGCAGAGCCCATATCCTCCCCGGCTACAGGATCCCCAGCGAGGAAAGTCCCTGTTCGAAATTCTGAAAATTTTCCCTGGTCCGGCGGGTTTCGTTCTGCCAGGCGGTCTTGTCCCAGATCTCGAAGTGATCGAGCATGCCGTTCAAGACCACTTCCTTGCCGATACCAAACTCGGTACGCAGTGAACCGGGAAGAAGGATGCGCCCCTGCTTGTCCAGGGGACATTCGGTAACACCGGAGATAACATAACGGACAAAATCACCGAACCCCGGCTGCATCCGGCCTTCGGTGAGCAGTTTCTCTTCCAGTATCTCCCACTCGGGTACGGGATAGGCCTTGAGACTTTTTTGCCAGTTGGTGACGATCAGGGTCTCGTCATAGACCTCGCGCAGCACTTCCCGGAAACGGCTCGGGATATTGAGCCGCCCCTTGGCATCGAGCGTATGCTCGGACCTGCTGCGAAATCTGAGTTCTCCGACCCTGTCCTTGTTCAAACCACTCTCCGCACTCCGTGACCCCGGAAAACCATTTTGAGGCCTTTTGCACCACTTTACACCACCTAGTTATGGTTCTATCCCAGCAGCCCCTGGGAGTCAAGAAAAATTAGGACATAATTTCAGTCAGTTGACCAGAAAGACAAAAACAGAGAAAAGCACAATATGATGCGTGATAAAACCAGGAAGAACACTACATAGAGTGGTTGCGGTCAAAGCCAGCAGCACCTGCCTGTAAGCCTCCCCAGGGCATGCCAGACAGGAACTGCCTGTTCTTAAAAGAGAAAAAAAAGGGACCCGAAAACCTGAAATTATGCTCCCATCAGCCATTCCAGCCAGGTGGGACAAGGTGGGGTACAAAGTGGGGTGCGAAGTGGGGGAGAAAAAGGAGTGGATGGGATAACGCCCGCGATGTTATCCCTTCAGGGGGATACCATCGCCTGGGTGCGACGGAGATGGAAAGTTTGCTGGCCAGAGTAACCGGACCACATCCGTAAACGTACACGTGAACGAGAGAGAATAAAGAAATTCGTGTACGTGTACGTTAACGTGTACGAGCACGAGCACGAGCACGGGATGGTTCCCGCGATATACTTCCTTCCCGGGAATACCATTGGTTTTGTGCTACGGAACTGGAAAGAGCCCGGTACACCCAAAACCCCTCGTTCCTCCGCTCCGCGGTGAACGATCCATCACCATGGTCACCGCCCCTGCGGTGCCTACTCCAACCTGGAAGGTGGCAGGATGGCTCCGGGGTTGCATCTCCCCCGGGTGATTCGCCCTTGACCGGGTTTTGGCATCATCCCGCAGGAGCGGGGGCGGAACTGCAGGGGCTTTGTCGACCCTTGGTCATGCGCGTGACACCGCGGGAGCGGATGTCACGAGGATTTGCAGGGTGCAGGGATTATGAGGAGGAGGGAGTGGGGATATCCGGGTCTTCCAGCAGGGAGGAAAAGTCAAGCTCGCTGGCAAAGGTGTGCTCTTTGGCTGGGAAGGTCCCCTCAGCCACGTCGCGCAGATAGGCGGCAACCCCATCTTTGATCTGGGGGGCCAGATTACAGTATTTCTTGATGAAACTGGGGGTAAATTTCTCAAACAGGCCGAGCATGTCATTGGTGACCAGCACCTGGCCGTCGCAGTTCGGACCGGCGCCGATGCCGATGGTGGGCACGCGGAGGCGGGAGGTGACCACCCGGGCCAGGCCGCCGGGTACGCACTCGAGCACCAGAGCAAAGATACCGGCCTCTTCCAGGGCCAGGGCATCCTCCACCAGCCTGCGGGCAGCATCCATATCCCGTCCCTGCACCTTGTAGCCACCCAGCTGGCCTGCGGTCTGCGGAGTCAGACCAAGATGGCCCATGACCGGGATTCCGGCCCGAACCAGGGCCTGAACGTGGCCACAGACCTCGCGCCCGCCCTCGAGCTTGACCGCATCGCAGCCACCCTCTTTCAGGAAACGAATGCCGTTACGCACGGTATCAGGAACACTGACCTGATAGGAGCCAAAGGGCATGTCGCCGACCACCATGGTCTGACCGGCCCCCGGCGCACAGCCCGGCAGTGGTGGAGCATTTCCTCCATGGTCACCGGCACAGTGGAGTCATAACCAAGCACCACCATCCCCAGCGAATCCCCGACGAGCAGCATGTCCACCCCGCACTGCTCGAGCAGCCGGGCCATGGGCGCATCATAGGCAGTGAGCATGGTCAGACCGCCACCTTTTTTTTCCCGAATATCCTTGACCGTGAGTTTTTTCATCTTGTCACCGTAAGCTTACTGGACTTTTCGTGCTCGTGAACGGACACGAAAAAAACAACCGTGCTGCGCAAGAACACCCCCCGTTTACTCAAAAAGTCCCGGCTGGTGCCCTTTTCCCCGGCGCATCGGCCGCCCGAAATGTTCATAGGCCGCGGCCGTGGCCATGCGTCCCCTGGGGGTCCGGACCAGGAAACCGGACTGGATCAGGAAGGGTTCATACACGTCTTCCAGGGTATTCTTTTCCTCGCACACCACCGTGGCCAAGGTATCGAGCCCGATGGGACCGCCCTGAAACTTGTCGATGAGCGTCAGGAGAATACGCCGGTCCATCTCGTCCAGACCGCTCTGATCGACAGACAGCATGGTCAGTGCCCGGTCCGCCACCTCCCGGGTAATCACCTTGTGGCCACCCACCTCGGAGAAATCCCGCACCCGCCTGAGCAGCCGGTTGGCGATCCGCGGCGTCCCCCGGGAACGCCGGCCCAGTTCCATGGCCCCGTCGTCGTCGATCTCTATTCCGAACAGCCGGGCCGAACGCTTGATGATAGTCACCAGCTCTTCCGGAGAATAAAAGTCAAGCCGCAGAATCACCCCGAACCGGTCCCGGAGCGGCGGGGTCAGAAGACCGGTCCGGGTGGTGGCCCCGACCAGGGTAAAACGGGGCAGATCCATTTTCACCGAGCGCGCCCCCGGTCCCTGGCCGATCACCAGGTCGAGCTGGTAGTCCTCCATGGCCGGATAGAGGATCTCTTCCACCACGTGGTTGAGGCGGTGAATCTCGTCAATGAACAGGACGTCCCCGGCCTGGAGACTGGTGAGGATGGCGGCCAGATCACCGGGCCGCTCGATCACCGGACCAGAGGTCACCTTGATTCCGGCCTGCATCTCGTGGGCGATGATATAGGCCAGCGTGGTCTTGCCGAGCCCTGGAAAGCCGTGGAACAGGACATGATCCAGGGCTTCACCCCGCTGGCGGGCGGCCTGGATAAAAATCTGCAGCGACTCCTTGACCTGTTCCTGGCCGATATACTGGTCCAGGCTCCGCGGCCGCAGGTCGGTATCCGGCGCCACATCGTCTGCCAGCTCCTGCCGGGCAACCAGCCGCTTTCCTGTCAGCTCTTCCTCAAAATTCATAAATTGGTCCCGAAACGCAACAGACAATAGGTAAAAATCTCATCGGGCCAGCACCTGCAGCGCCTCACGGATCAGCTCCTCGACCTTCATGGCAGCCGCTGCCTCGGGATCGTGTTGCTGGACACTGCGCAGGGCCTGCCAGGCCATGTTCTGGGGATAACCGAGATTGACAAGAGCCGATGCCGCGTCCTGCATGGCATGTCCTTCCACTGCGGCCGGAGCGGCGGTTTCCAAATCGCCCCCATCCCAGCCACCGGCCAGGGCGCCCACCTTTTCGCCCAGTTCCATACACAACCGCTGGGCTGTTTTCTTGCCCACTCCGGACAGGGCAACCAGGCGGGAGAGATTCTTCATGCTGATAGCCTCGCACAGCTCGGCCGCGGAAATCCCGGAAAGGATGGACAGGGCCAGCTTGGGCCCGACCCCGGAGACCGTGTTCAGGAGCAGGAAGAGCTCCTTTTCCTCGGGCTCGCTGAAGCCGTACAGGGTGATGGCATCCTCCCGGACACTGGTATGGATGTAAAGAAAGGTTTCTTCACCCGTGGAAGGCAGCCGGTCATAGGTCCGACCCGAGACCTGGACCTCGTAGCCCACCCCGCGTACATCGACTATGACACTGCCAGGCAGTTTATGAAAGATGGTTCCTGTGAGCGCGGCTATCATTGGCAGGGATTACCTGGTCCTTACGGTCAACAATTTTTTCTGATGTAATCCATGTGATTGGCGTGGCAGATGGCCACCGCCAGGGCGTCGGCGGCGTCACTGGAAGGCATGCCGGAAAGCTCCAGCAGAACCTGGACCATGCGCTGCACCTGGGCCTTGTCGGCCTGACCGTATCCGGCCACGGCCTGCTTGACCATCCGCGGCGTGTAGTCAAAAACCTCCAGATCGCTTTGCATGGCCGCAACCACGGCCACCCCCCGGGCCTGGCCGAGTTTCATGGCCGAGCGGGGATTGGTTGCCACAAAGACATCTTCCACCGCCGCCACTTCGGGCCGGTGGCAGTTGATCACTTCGCGCAATCCCTGGTGAATCTCAAAGAGTCGCCGGGAAAAATCCTTTTCCCGGGTCCGGATGGTACCGCAGGTGACAAAACCGAGCAGGGGCCCGTTTTTCTCGATCACGCCATAGCCGGTGGCCCGGGAACCAGGGTCAATGCCCAGGATCCGGATGATCTTTACTGCTCCCATTACTCAGCTGCAACCAACCACCGACCGGGCAGCCGACACAGATCGCACGAAAAAGATTCGTCCGCGGCCACCTACGACAGCTGCTCCATCAGTTCATCGGGAATATCGAAGTTGGCGTGCACCTTCTGTACATCGTCATGGTCTTCCAGGTTCTCCAGCAACTTGAGAAGCGACCTGGCTTTTTTCTCCTCGGTCACTTCCACCGTGTTCTTGGGCACCATGGAGATGGAGGCCTCGACAATGGTGATGCCGCTTTTTTCCAGGGCATCCACCACCTCGCTGAAGTCTTCCGGCTCGGTGAGGATCTGGAACGAAGTTTCCTCCTCGATCACATCCTCGGCCCCGGCCTCGATGGCCAAGTCCATGAGTTCATCCTCATCGACCCCTTCCCGGTCCACCAGGATGGTACCCTTCTTGTCAAACATCCAGCCCACGCAGCCGGACTCACCCAGGTTACCACCGCTCTTGGCGAAGAAATGCCGCACATCTGCCACGGTCCGGTTCTTGTTGTCGGTCATGGTCTCCACCAGGACCGCTACGCCACCCGGGCCATACCCTTCATACAGGATCTCCTCGTAGGCCACCCCTTCCATATCGCCGGTACCCTTCTTGATGGCCCGCTCGATATTGTCCTTGGGCATGTTCTGGGCTTTGGCTGCGGTGATGGCACTGCGGAGCCGTGGATTTCCTTCGGGATCACCCCCGCCCATCCGGGCGGCGATGGTAATTTCCTTGATCAGCTTGGTAAAAATCTTACCGCGTTTGGCGTCATTGGCACCTTTCTTCCTCTTGATGGTGCTCCATTTTGAATGTCCAGACACGTTACCCTCTTTCTGAAGTTAAAGTTGAACAGGTTAAATTTTATTATTGATTTTCCTTCGAAAGTCGCCTTGTCCTGGCCTCTCTGGGCTTGAAACCGCGCCCCAGGATGAACACCTCCCGGCTTTCCCGGCGGGAGCTGTCCGGTTTGACCACCTTGACGGTTTCAAAAAGAGGCTTGCACTCCTTGAGCAGTTCCGGAAAATCCTCCCCCTGGAACGCCTTGGCATAGAAGGTGCCCCGTTCATGGAGCAGCACAGCGGCGATATCCAGGGCCCGGCGCACGAGTCGGAGTGACTGCTGGTGGTCGGCGTACTGACTGCCCGTAGTTCTGGGCGCCATATCCGACAGGAGGACATGGAAGCCAGGCCAGGTTTTCTTCAAGTGTTCCAGCAGTTCATCGGAATAGACATCATAACAGAGCCAACAGATTTCAGCATGGCCTTTTTGCGTCGGCAGATCGGTGTGCGAAAGATCCACACCGGCCACCACGCCCCTGCTGCCGACGATCCGGGCCGCATACAGACTCCAGCTTCCCGGGTGGCAACCGAGATCCAGCACCCGTTGCCCCTTCTTGAGAAAACGGTACTTTTTCTGGACCTCTTCCAGCTTGTACACAGACCGGGCCGGATAGTTGTCCTTCCTGGCCTTTTCAAAGTAATAATCCTTGACCTTACGCATAGATATCTGTTTCCAGTTCCCTTGTAAAAAAAATTCGAGCCCAAAGGTGATTACAACCGCTACCTCTTTTCGACCAGGGTCCTGGCCAGGACAAGGGCCTGGTCGCGGGTGTGGATCTTCTTCTCCATATGGGCCTCTTCCACGGCCTCGAGGATTTCCTTGAAAATGGGTCCCGGGCTCAGATGGAGTTCCTCGATCAGGTCCCTGCCGGTGAGCAGCGGCTTGCCCTGGCGTACCGGTTCCACGTGTTCGCGGCGCACCTGCTCCACCCGGGCAAAAAGCCGTGCCAGTTCGGCTTCCATCTCTTCGGGCCGGGCATCGCCGCGACCGGCCAGGGCATCGGCCATGCCCAGCAGAAACAACCCCGGCAGATGCTCACCCAGGGAGCGGATCAACCGCAGGCAGGCCTTGAGACTGACCTCCTGATCGCGGCGCATGACATTGCTCAGATGAAAAGGCCGCATATGGGCCGCGACCAGGGTGGAAATCACCAGGATATCCTCGTTGGAGCAGCGCAGGCGGCGGCCGATGTCGCGGCAGATCCGGGCCCCGACCTGATCATGGTTGTAGAAGGTGATACGCCCACCCCGGTCCTCGTCAATGGTAAAGGTCACCGGCTTGCCCACGTCATGGAGGAGCGCGGCCCATTTCAACTGCACCACCCGGCGCGGACCTTCAAGATAGCTACCCATTCTTTCGGCCTGACCGGGGTAAAACCGGCCCGGATCCTCGACGATCCGTTCCATCCAGCGCAGAGCCTCCAGGCAGTGGGCAAACACATCCAGGTGATGGCTGGCCGGCTGTTCCATGCCCACCCCGGCCTGGAGCTCGGGAACGACCTCCCACAGGAGGCCGATCCCGGCCATGGAGCCAAAGGAAGGAAAAGCCCGGTCACTGGCCATGATCAGGTTCAGCTCATGCCGTATGCGCTCCGGGGCCACCCGGTTCAACGTATCCCGCTGTCGGCGGGCCAGGTCGAGGGTGTCGTCGTCAATGGTGAAATCCAGCGTGGCACTGAAACGAAATACCCGCAGAAGACGAAGCGGATCATCACGAAACGCACGGTTGGAGGTCACCCGGATCCGTCTCTTCTCCAGATCCTCCACCCCGCCCAGGGGATCAATCACCGGCAGCCATTCCCCCGCCATCTCCGCAGGGACAGGCCCCCGTGCCTGCCCTGGCTCCTGTGGTTGCCCATTCTCCCCTGCCCCTCCCCCACGCAGCAGGGGACACAGATCCACCGCCATGGCGTTCACGGTCACGTCCCGTTCCCGCAGGTCGGCCTCGATATGATCCGCCATACCACGAAACGAGGTGAAATCCACCACCACCTCCCGGCAGACCACCCGGGCCGCATCCTCGTCCCGGCCAAGTTCCACGTAGGTGCCACGGGTTTCCCGGACAAAATCCGCAGCCCAGGCTTGGGCCCGGTGATCAACGGTAAGATCGATATCCGCCGGGGTGCGTCCCATGAGCAGGTCCCGAACTGTCCCGCCGGTGAGATAGACAGCACCGCGACGTTTCGCGTATATCCCGGCCAGAGCCGTCAGGATCCCGGCCGGAAACAGCTCCCGCAGCAGATCACCGGCAATGTTTTTTCTTGTCTCCTCTCCATGCTCCCACATGGCGCCACTATACCAGCCAGGACTTGGTTTTTTCCACAAAATCCTCTACAGTCTCAAATAGAGTCCGCCCATAACGGACGTTTTTGTCGAGACCAAGACATAGAAAAAGAATACTGACCACCATGACAGAAGCAGCAACAACACGAACCATACGCATCGGCGCATCAACTATCGGTCTGATCGGCCTGGATGTGGCCCTCAACGAACTGGGCTCCAGGCAACTTACCCGGGAAGAGGCTGTGGACCACCTGTTTCAGGCCATCAAAAGAAAAAACTACATCCCGCCGGGCCGGGAAAAGGACTACCGGGAGGCCCTGGGCCGGGAATATCTGCGCTTCATCGGTGCTGGCGAGGGGATGGAAGAACAGGCCCTGGTGATACGTATCTTCGGTCCCGGTTGCGTGAGCTGCAACAGCCTGCAGACCCTGGTCATCGAAGTACTGAACCAGATGGGAGTGGCCGCCGACATCGAACAGATCCATGACCCGGACGAAATCGGCCGGGCCGGGATCACCAGGACTCCTGCCCTGATGATAAACGGTCAGGTCAAAAGCAGCGGCCTGCTGCCCACCCGATCCCAGGTGGAGCAGTGGTTCAGGGAGATATAAAATAATACCATGACCGACACAACCATCATCGCCTGGCTCGGCCAGATGGGGGTCCGGGAAGAGACCGCCATTCTCCTGGCCTACGTCATCATCGCCTGCGGCGTCCTGCTGATCACGGTCCTGGCCACCTGGCTCACCCGCCGCATCCTGGTGCGGATGGTCATCAAGATCATCCAGGAAACCGGGCCGTCCTGGGACGATGCCCTGGTCCACAACCAGGTGTTCCACAAGCTGTCCTGGTACGTGCCCATGGTGATCCTCTACCTGGCCCAGGACCTGCTGCTGGCCACCGGCCACATGGTGACCGATATCATCCGCCGGCTCATCATGGCCGGTTTTGTCATTGTCACCATTCGCTGCACCACCGCCACCCTGGGGGCGATCAACGACATTTACTCTTCCCTGCGGCGTAAACGGGGCTCCACCATCCGCGGCTATATAGATGCGGCCCGGATCGTCACCTACGTGCTCGGCTTCATCTTCCTGATCGCCATCCTCACCAACCGTTCCCCCTGGGGCCTGCTCTCTGTCCTCGGTGGTCTGACCGCCGTCACCATGCTGGTCTTCAAAGATTCCATCCTCGGCTTCGTGGCCTCCATCCAACTCACCGGCAACGACCTGGTGCGGGTCGGCGACTGGATAGAAAGCCCGGAGCACGGGGCAGACGGTGATGTAATCGACATCTCCATCCACGCCGTGCGGGTGCAGAACTGGGACAAGACCATCACCTCTATCCCCACCTACGCGCTGATCTCGAAATCGTTCAAGAACTGGCGCGGCATGCAGGAATCGGGCGGCCGACGGATCAAGCGCCAGATAAACATCGACATGACCTCGATCCGCTTCATCTCGGACCAGGAGTTGGAGGATTTCGCCAGGATCCAGCTGATCAGCGGGTATGTGCGCAACAAGCAAAAGGAAATCGAAGAGTACAACCAGGCCCACGGGGTGGACACCTCGGTGGTCATCAACGGCCGACGGCAGACAAATATCGGCATCTTCCGGGCCTATATCATCGCCTACCTGAAACAGCATCCCAAGATAAACCGCAACATGACCTTCCTTGTCCGCCACCTGCAGCCAGGGCCTGAAGGGTTGCCCATCCAGATCTACGTGTTCAGCAGCGACAAGGTCTGGGCCAACTACGAGGCCATCCAGGCCGACATCTTCGACCACCTGCTGGCCGCAGTGGAGCAGTTTGATCTGCGGGTGTTCCAAAACCCCAGCGGCTGGGATTTCCGGAGGCTTTGGGGGCGGGCAAGAACGAACTCGGAGGAAGACTAGCAGCTGGGTTGTGTATATACGGTTTACGTCCGTGAACGTACACGTGAACGTGTACGAGCACGAGCACGGGATGGTTCCCGCGATATACTTCCTTCCCGGGATACCATTGGTTTTGTGCTACGGAACTGGAAAGCACCCGGTACACGCCAAAACCCCTCGTTCCTCCGCTCCGCGGTGAACGATTCCATAATCCACGGTCACCGCTCCTGCGGTGGTATGACTGGTTGCTGTGTTGAATAAATCAACATAGCGGAGTCACCCCGCAGGAGCGGGGCCAGGGCTTTTCGCGTTCCACCTGGCTCTCCGATCAGTTGCGTGACACCGCAGAGCGGATGTCACGAGGTTCTTTTGAAATCCCGGATTCCCACTCTCCATCCGTGAACGTACACGTGATCGTGCTCGTACACGTGAACGAAAGGGAAGAAAGAAGTTCGTGGACGTGTACGTTAACGTTCACGAGCACGAGCACGTTCACGGGATGATTCCTGCGATGTACTGCCCAACCTGGGAGGCGGCAGGATGGCTCCGGGGTGGCATCTCGCCCGGCTGGTTCGCCCTTAACCTGGTCTTGGCGTCACCCCGCAGGAGCGGGGATATGACTTTTCCCGCTCCGCCGGCTTCCCGGTCAGTTGCGTGACACCGCAGGAGCGGATGTCACGAGGGTTTTTTGAATCCCGCCCCCCCTCGCTACATAAATCTCCCGCCAAGACCAGGTACTACCAACTCGTAACAGGTGGGTTCAGGAAAAAATCTTCGAAACTCAATCCTCCGTGCCCGATGAGCAGCGGCTTGGCTTCCGGGTACAACTGACAGAATTTTGCCAGGCCCTGTTTTTTTTGAGCCTTTCCAGATTTCACTTCAATGGCCCAGAGATCTCTTGGGGTCTCGAGGACAAAATCAACCTCATGTCCCCGGTGGCGCCAATAATAGAGGGTATAGGGAAGCCCGGCCAGCTGATTCAACAGGTATGCTCCCACTGCATTTTCCACCAGCCTTCCCCACCACGAAAAATCGGAGATGCCCTCTTCAAAAGAAACGCCTGTCACCGCGCTGATAAGGGCGTTGTTCCAGATGATTAATTTCGGACTGCTCCCTCTTTTTTTCAATTTCCCCCGTTTGAACAATTCAAGACCGGAAACAAGAAAAGCTGATTCAAGCAATTTCAGGTAATGGGACAATGTCGTGGTGTTTCCTGCATCCTGAAGCTGACCGAGCATTTTATTATACGACAGAATCTGTGCCGGAACACCGCAGGCAAGTAAAAAAAGATGCCGCAACAATGCCGGTTTGGCAACTGTCTGCAGTTGGAGGATATCTCTTGCCAGCACAGTCTCGATCAGGGAATCTGTTACATACGCACGCCAGGTTTCATATTGATCTATCAAGTCCGCTGTACCGGGATAGCCTCCATAAAAAATCCATTTTTCAAAATCCCAGCCAAAGGCATCTCTCATTTCGGAGTACTGCCAATGGGGACAGCGATAGAGAAAAAAACGACCTGTAAGACTTTCTGAAAGTCCCTTTTGCAATAAAAGAGAAGAGGATCCAAGCAAAAGTACCTGCAGCCCCACAGGATTTCTGCATTCCTCATCCCAGAGAAATTTGACGACCTCACTCCACCCCTGCACTTTCTGGATTTCATCAAGAATCAGAAGGACATCCTCACTGCCTTTCCTCTTCCGAGCCAGCCTGACAGCCCTGCCCCACTGGGCCTCAATCCATTCCGGCCCTGGCGGCAAAGGTAAATCAGCTGAGCCATTAATGACCTCCCCCTGCCATTTCTCAGCAATCTGTAACGCTGCCGTGGTTTTGCCAACCTGTCTTGGACCGGTGATAATGTGAAGGAGTTTTTTCTTTCTTCTCAGCCCCTGGAGAATCTCTGTCACAATTTTCCGTTCATATGTGTACCGCACAGGCTTAATCTCCCTCCCCTGGATCAACATCAGTGCAAAAATACTCACTCACTGAGTAATATTACTCGTCATGCAACTAAATCGCAAGTTTCGAAAGCGAACCAGCAGGGTGCAGAGCGTGGGAGAGAAAAAGAATGAAGGCTTAGCAGGCCGGAGGAAGACGAGCAGCTGGTTCGGGTATCTGGTCTACGTCCGTGAACGTTCACGTGAACGAGCATGAGCACGGGAATGGAGGCCAGCGTCACCCCGCAGGAGCGGGGATATGACTTTTCCCGCTCCGCCGGGTCCCCGGTCAATTGCGTGACACCGCAGGAGCGGATGTCACGAGGGTTTTTGGGTTTGGCCATCGTCCTGAGGAAGATAGCTGTTGTGCTGGATTATCCCTCTCCATCCGTGAACGTACACGTGCTCGTGCTCGTACACGTGAACGAGAGGGAAGAAAGGAATTCGTGGACGTTAACGTTTACGGGCACGAGCACGGGATGCTTCCCGCGATATACTTCCTTCCCGGGATACCATTGTTCTTGTACTACGGAGCTGGAAAGCTCTCGGTACACCCAAAACCCCTCGTTCCTCCGCTTCCATGAGAAGGCTTGTCAAGAAAAGTTCGACGTGGCGAACCATTTTTTTTATAAATCCCTGTAACGTCAGGCTTCCATTCGCATTCATATAAAGAGCTCAGCCATAAGCTCGATGCATCGTACAATCCGTCGTGGAAGCTGCAACCTCCGCGGCGGTCTTTGAATATGTCACTGGCTGATGACGGACCGAGCGGTGTCACGCAGTCTTCCGGACGGGACGTTTTTTTGAGGGAGATATTAAAAACTCTCAACTGCCTTTGGAAACAGAAGGAAAAACATCCTTTTTTCCCTTTGTTCACTCTCTGGTTCAACCGGGTTTTCTACGCAGCCTTTGCCAGGGGGCGAGATTGCGGTTTGTAAAAAGGGTCATATATCTCACCGTGCTGCCAGAGGCGATGCATGAGTACCGCCAGTTTTCTGGCTACGGCAACCACGGCACGACGCTTTGCGTTTTTACCTCCCCTGGCTGCCAGGCGAAGACCAAATCTTCGTAAATTGCAATCCTCTCCAAAAGGTCCCAGGATGTACTGGGCCGAACCGACCAGTAACCTCCGCAGATAGGGGTTGCCCGCTTTGGTTATCCGAAGCTGCCTGTCGGTTTCTCCTGACTGGTCGCGGCGGGGAGTCAGGCCAAGAAAACATCCAACCTGTCTACTTTTGCCAAATCGTGCCGGGTCTTCCACGATTAATAGAAAGGCCAGGGCCGTCAGAGGACCAACTCCTTTTATGGCCCGCAATAATTCGGTCTCCGGGTATCGCTCCGCACTGATACGCTCTATTTCCCTGTCAAATTCTTTGATCTGGGACGTAATCTGGCCGATAATTGTCAATACAGGCTCCAGAGCGCCACGTAAGTCTTCAGGAAGATGTTCATCTGCCTGCCGGTGAAAACTGTCTGCGCTGCATCCCGGCAGGCGATATCCCAGCGCCTTGACACTGCCACGAACATGGTTGATCAGGCTGGAGCGGTTCCTCACCAGGACATCCCTGGCCTGCAATATCTCCAGATCAATCTGGGCCTGTTCGCCCCTGTGGTTGACCGGATAGAGCAGATCAGGATCCATCCGGGCTATGCGGGCCAGCATTTCAGCGTCTCTGGTATCTGATTTATCGTTGCTGTCCCAGATGGCGCGTAATTTACGAGGGTTGCCAACCAAAACATGGCAGCCCAGCCTGGATAACAGCCTGCTGATCCAGGCCGAATGGGTACCGGCTTCAAGGGCAACAGTTGCCCCTTTATGGGGTGAGAAAAACTCACTCAACGCCTCTCTGGTATTAGTAACCGTATCTCGACGCACGATTCGGCCTGCATGATCAACAATACAGATAACATGATTTTTATCGCCAAGGTCCATTCCGATTGTTACATTGTGCATGGCTGGTTCTCCCAGGTTGTGCAGCATTCGACTGCGGTTATTCTTGAGCGTGTTTATAACACAGCTCGCGGGGAATCAGCCTTCTCATTTTACCTCCGCGGTGAACGATTCCATAATCAACGGTCACCGCTCCTGCGGTGCCCACTCCAACCTTGGATGTGGCAGGATGGCTCCGGGGTTGCATCTCACCGGGTGGTTCGCCCTTGACCAGGCTTTGGCGTCACCCCGCAGGAGCGGATGTCACGAGGTTTTCTGGGAGACAGGAGAAGGGGCGGGCCAGGAATCAGCAGGCAAAATCGGTGCCGTCCACGGGATGGGCGGTCATGGTCTCTTCCTTGCCTTCGCCGTAGATCCGCACTGTGGCCGGAGGCGTTTCGCCGTGTATTTTTTTGCCATACCGGACAACCAGGCCTGCGGCCAGGCGCAGAATTTCCTCTTCCTGTTCTGTGCCGGCCACGGTTTGTTCGGCCCGCCGCAGCAGGCCTGTAGGTCCGGGCCGGTCTTCCATCTTCAGCAGCCAGTCACCCGGCTCGTAAAGCTTCTTGATTCTCTCATTTTCCGCCTGTTTACGACCCAGAACCAGCCAGGTACCACCGGGGAGCAGGAACTGACGGCCCACCTGCAGCAACTTGATATCGCCGACCTCGATGCTCTCCCGGCCGGTAGCAAAATGGCCCTGGTAAAAACGTTCGATCCGGGCGCCGAGATTGGGATCAGTAAGAATGCACCCTCCGGCCGGGGCCGGATATTCGGTGATGCCGAATTCCCGCGCCAGGGCCATCTGGTCCTTGCGCCCGCGACCGGAAAAACCGTAGAGTTTTTCCCGATCCACCATCCCTTCCCGCTCCGGCCGGGTGGGATCCAGCCGTTTGGCGCACAGGGGCCGCAGGAGAATATCCTCGCATTTCGAGTCCCGTTCGATCACCCTCAGGGTATCGCGCCGCTGGGACATGGGCCGCTGACCCAGCACTTCACCGGTAAAGAGAAAGGACGCATCGTAACGGGGCATCAACTCCCGGGCCCGGGTGAGCATGAAGATCTTGCAGTCGATGCAGGGATTGAAATGCTTGCCATAGCCATGGGCCGGGTTGCGAAGCAGTTCGATATACCCTTCGCTCAAATCCACCAGCCGGACATCGACCCCGTGTTTTCTCATGACCTCGCGCTGGAACTCCTCTTCCCGCGTCAACAGGTCGTGATCAAAAAAGGGGGTGACAAATTTCAGGGCAATGACCCGGATCCCCTGGGCCGCGATTACCCGGCAGGCAAGAAGAGAATCGAGGCCCCCGGAATAGAGGCCAAGGGCTGTAATTTCAGACATAGATAGAGGTCAGTCAGTTAAGATTTAAATAAATAACGTTGCCCACAGAGAGGTAACCCGTGAACGTCCACGTGCTCGTGCTCGTACACGTGAACGAGAGTAAACAAAGGAATTCGTGTACGTGTACGTTAACGAGCACGAGCACGGCGCCCGCGATGTTGTCCCTTCGGATACCATCGCTTATGTGCTACGAAGCAGGCATCGAGACAGGGCAGGCACAGGGGCCTGCCTCTACGACGTTACCGCCTCATCCGGCCCGCTCGATCAGATCCCGGGCAAAGGCCATGGTCTGGTCTGTCAGCGAATTGCCGCCCAGCATCCGGGCAAGCTCCAGCACCCGGCTGTCCCCATCCAGCATCCGGATAGAGGTACTGGTCCGCCCCTCCAGCACCTGTTTCTCCACCAGGTAATGGGCCGTGGCATAGGCGGCGATCTGGGGCAGATGGGTAATACAGAACACCTGGTGATGCCCGGCCAGTTCACTGATCTTTCCGGCCACGGCCTCGGCAGCCTTGCCGCCGATTCCGGCATCCACCTCGTCGAAGACGACCGTCTCCACCTGATCCCGCCGGGCAAGCAGACATTTCATGGCCAGCATCAACCGGGACAGCTCACCGCCGGACACCACCTTGACCAGCGGCTTGGGTTCCTCACCGGGATTGGCGGAAAAAAGAAAGGTGACCTGGTCCTGACCGGTGGCCTGGATATTTTCGGCATCACTTTCCACCGCAGCGCTGAACAGTGCCTGGGGGAAACTCAGGGAAGAAAGCTCCCGCTCCATGGCCTTTTTCAAACTGGCCGCTGCCTTCTGCCGTTTCCTGGTCAGCTGCGCTGCCCTGGATCGCAGCTCAGAGGACAAAACCTCCAGCTCCTTTTCCAGCCGCGCAAGCTCCTGCTCCATGCTGTCCAGGGTCTGCAGCTCCTCCTCGGCCCGGACCGCGAACTCCAACACCTCTTCCAGGGTCGGCCCGTACTTGCGCTGCAGAGTCTTCAGGGCAGCCAGCCGACCGTTGATCTCCTCCAGCCGACCCGGATCCATGGGAATAGTGTCCCGGTAATCCCGCAGGGCCGATTCCAGGTCCTTGACCTCGTAACAGGCCGTGGTGATCCGCTCACTGAGCTCCCGGGCACTCTCGTCCAGCGAGGCCACCTGCTCCATGTTCTTTCGAATTTCGGCCAGGTGCTCGATCAGCCGCCCGTGCAGCAGCTCATGGCTTTTGGCCGCCAGGGTCGCCAGGGTGGTGGAGGACTTGAGCCGGTCCCGTTCCAGGGACAGCTCTTCATCCTCGCCCGGAGTCGGGTCCACTTCCTGGATCTCCCGCAGTTGAAAGGCGAGGAAATCCCGCCGCTGCTCCTTGTCCTGCTCTTTTTCCTGCAGGATCCGGAGACTGCGGGCCAGCTGCTGCCAGCGCGCATACAGGGAGGCAAATTCCTGCCGCTCCGGCCAGAGTTCACCAAAACTGTCGAGAAAATCCAGGTGCCGCCGGCTGCTGAGTAGTTCCTGATGATCGTGCTGACTGGCAATGGAGACCAGGTTGGTGGCCAGCCGACCGGCCAGCTTGGCAGTAACCAGGTGATCATTGACATACACCCTGCTGCGGCCGGTCCGGCTGAGTATCCGACGAATAATGCACTCACCGTCGTTTTCCAGCCCATGCTTCCGCAACAGTTCCAGGCTTTCCTGCTGCTCGGATCCCAGGAGAAAGCAGGCCTCGATAACCGCCCGGTCGCAGTTGCTCCGGATCCAGGTCGCACTTCCACGGCCGCCGGTGAGCAGATGCAGGGCCTGGAGGATGATGGACTTACCCGCCCCGGTCTCACCGGTGAAAACAATAAGCCCTGTGTCCTGGCCACTGAAATCCAGGTGCAGCGAATCGATCAGGGCGAGATTTTCTATGTGCAGTTCCTGCAGCATTTGTCTTTCCAGGGTCGACGTTGAAATGATGCCAGGGCATCTGAAAATCACGTTGTGGATTCATGCCGTAGGGGCAGGCCCCCGTGCCTGCCCCTACGGATACGACACAACAGCCCCCCTTCCTCAGGACGATCTCCAACCCAAAAAAACCTCGTGACATCCGCTCCTGCGGTGTCATGCGCATGCCCAAAGGGCCGACGGAGAGGCAAAAATCCTGTCCCCGCTCCCGCGGGGGTGACGCCAAAACCCGAGCAGGGGCGAACCACCCGGGTGAGTTGCAACCCCGGAACCATCCTGCCAGCTCCCAGGTTAGAGTGGGCACCGCAGGAGCGGTGACCGTGGTGATGAATCGTTCACCGCGGAGCGGAGGAACGAGGGGTTCTGCATGTACCGGGCGCTTTCCAGCTCCGTGGCACAAAAGCGATGGTATCCACTGAAGGGATCACATCGCAGGAACCAGCCCGTGAACGTGCTCGTGAACGTTAACGTACCCGTGCACGTACACGTACACGAATTCCTTTATTCTCTCTCGTTCACGTGTACGAGCACGGGCACGTGGACGGTCACGGACGCAAACCGGATACCCGAACCAGCCGCTCGTCTTCCCCCAAGACCTCGTGACATCCGCTCCTGCGGTGTCACGCGCATGCCCAAAGGGCCGACGGAGAGGCAAAAATCCTGTCCCCGCTCCCGCGGGGGTGACGCCAAAACCCGAGCAGGGGCGAACCACCCGGGTGAGTTGCAACCCCGGAACCATCCTGACGCCTCCCAGGTTAGAGTGGGCACCGCAGGAGCGGTGACCGTGGTGATGAATCGTTCACCGCGGAGCGGAGGAACGAGGGGTTCTGCGGGCATCGGACGCTCTCAGGCGGCCGACATCAGCGGACAAAGAACTTGACTCCGAAAAATGAACCCTGTATCTTCGTGATTATTCTTGTAAATTTTACACTGTATCCGGAGTGGCCCATGGGAGCGACCAAACGGCTCAGCGCCAGCCTTGAAGACTATATCGAAGCCATCTATCACATCACCTGCGAAAAACAGGAGGCCCGCGGCAAGGACATCGCAGCCCGCCTGGGAGTCAGCGGAGCCTCTGTGACCGAGGCGCTGCGCTCCCTGTCACAGAAAGGGCTCATCAACTACACCCCGTACGAGGCCATCACCATGACCGACCTGGGCCGGACAGTGGCTGAGGACGTGGTCCATCGGCACCAGGCCCTGAAAAAATTCTTCATCGATGTCCTGGCCATCGACCAGGAGATTGCCGAGGAAGGGGCCTGCAAGATAGAACATGCCGCTCCCCAGGAAATCATTGACCGGCTTGTCCAGTTTACCCGCTTCCTGGAGGTCTGCCCCCGGGGCGGCCGGGATCTCATCCAGGGATTCAGCGATTTCTTTGATAAAGGAGAAACCAGGATCGACTGCGAGCACTGCATATCGCAGTGCCTGGAGAATAAACCGAGAAAATCCTGATCAGCCCTTGAGCAGCCCGACGATCTCACCCTCTTCCGGAAACCGGTTCAAGGCTTTTTTGGAAAAAATCAGTTCGCCGTCCCGGCTGACCTCAAAGACGCCACCGGACCCGGCGATCAGCTCCACGTCAACATCAGGACCGAACACCTGCTTCAACTCGGCCTCCAGACTGGAGGCACGCGGTTTATAGTTTCATTTGGAGCAGTATTCAATGGTAACTTTCATTGCAAGCCCTCCTTTGAGCCATGGATCTACGATACACCTGTTTCGGCCAGGATGTTATATCATATCATAAACCATGGGAAAAGAGAGGAGTACCTGAATTGAACGTTTCATCACCCCGCAGAGCGGGGCATGGCCTGACGCCACTTCGTCGGCTACCCGGTCACCTGCGTGACACCGCAGAGCGGTGATCACGAGTTTTTCAAGGTAGCCTTTATTTGTTGCCTGCAGAAGCGTACTTTGAGCAGCCAGGTTTTTTCCACAGGCAGAGAGAAGAAGCAATGTTGTTATCCCTCATATCGGTGACAGCTGAGCTTTGGTAGTAATCACAAACAATTACAACTGGTTTTCTTTTAAAGTGTTGCAGGTAAGCGGAGACTCCGGATGGGTGAATCGCTCAATTCAGGGAGTATGTTTTCCGTTTCCATGCCCGGATCCTGCCGGTATACTGCAGTAGAAGGCCAGACTGGAAGACCAACCTCAGCCACTGCCAAGCCCCAGAGACTACACACATGCCTGTCTACGAATACACCGCGCTCAGCAGCAGCGGCAAGAAAACAAAAGGCATTATCGACGCCGACTCTGTCAGCGCGGCCCGGCAGAAGATAAAGAGCAGGGGCCAGTACCCGGTGGAGATCACCGAGACCACACCCCAGGCAGGAAAATCCGGCAGGACGTCCTTCCTGCACATCGAACTGGGGCAACGGGTGCGGCAGCAGGAGATCCACATCGCCACCCGCCAGCTGGCCACCCTGCTCGGCGCGGGCATCCCGCTGGTCCAGGCCTTGAACGGCCTCATCGAGCAGACCACCAACAAGAGCCTCAAAAAAATCATTGCCCAGATAAAGGACAGCGTCAACGAAGGCAACTCCCTGACCGCGGCCCTGTCCGAACATCCGCGCCTTTTCTCCCGGATCTACATCAACATGGTCCGGGCCGGCGAGGCCTCCGGCTCCCTGGATGTTGTGCTGGAACGGCTGGCCGAATTCGGTGAGAGCCAGCAGGCCCTCAAGGCCCGGATCAAGGCCGCTCTCACCTATCCCCTGTTCATGGCCGTGGTCGGTACCCTGGTCCTGTTTCTCCTCATCACCTTTATCGTCCCGAGCATCACCAAAGTCTTTGAAGGAACCAGCCAGGCCCTGCCCCTGCCGACGATTATCCTGATCAGCCTGAGCGGGTTTTTCAAAAACTACTGGTGGCTGCTCATCCTGCTCATTGTCGCCGCTGTCACCGCCATCCGCTTCTTCATCACCCGGCCCACCGGCCAGCAGCTCTGGGATCGGCTCAAGCTCACCCTGCCCCTGCTTGGCGACCTCAATATCAAGATCGCCTCGGCCCGCCTGGGCCGGACCCTGTCCAGCCTGCTGGAGTCCGGCGTCCCGCTGGTCACGGCCCTGCAGATCGTCAAGAACATCCTCAACAACACTATCCTCGCCGACACCATCGACGACGCGACCCGGGAACTGGAAAAAGGCCGCAGCCTCTCGCAGATCCTCAAAAAAAGCCCTTGGTTTCCTCCCATGCTGGTGCAGATGATCGGAGTCGGGGAGCAGAGCGGCGCCCTGGAGAAGATGCTGGGCAAGGTGGCGGACAACTACGAACGGGAGGTGGAGGCAAAAATTCTGACCATGACCTCGCTCATCGAACCGATCATGATCCTGGTCATGGGCGGGGTGGTGAGTTTCATCGTGGTTTCCATCCTCCTGCCCATCTTCGAGATGAACCAGCTGATCCGCTGAGGAACAGGCGGGTTACTGTCCTTGGACTGTTGCCCACTCAAAGCCGACAATATTGCGGCTCTCCTTGTCGAACTCCACCCCCAGCAGGTAGATCTCGCCCTGGCCACGGTACTTGTCCGCATATCTCTTTTCCCTGATCTGGGCCAGGGCACTGCCTGTTTTCGCCCCCTTGCTGACCACCTTGAATTCAAGGATATATATCTTGCCTTCGACAAACACGGTCATGTCGATACGGCCGACACTGGTACTGTCCTCGACAACCACGTCCAGGCCAAGGGCGGTGAAATAGCAGTAGAAGATAGAGGCGTAATACCCTTCATAGCCAGCCAGCTGATTCTTGCGGTACCAGTCGTGGGGGATGGAGGCGAAAAAGGAGTGAAAAATCTCCCGCAACTCTTCCAGGCGGCCCGCGGCCAGGGCCTCGTAAACCCGGTCTTTCAACAGTTCCCGATCCGACGCCCCGCTGCGTGACAGGACCTGCAAAAGGGTCTCTGTCAAGCTCATACGCACTTCCAGGTTTGGAAAACCCAACCTGTACGAGGTCCGACCGCCACGTTGTCGTCTTTCTTTGATGGTCAGGTAACCAGCCTGAAAGAGAAGGGCCTCGGGTTCAATATAGTTCACGTCAAAACTACCGAGGAGCTGTTCCCCTGCCAGCATCTGACCGAGCCGTGGCGCTGCAATCTGTTTCCGCAACAAAAGATTAATCAAAAACGTCGGATTGCCTGTTTCGAACCAGTAGGCGCGAAAATCCTTGTTCCGCAAAAACAGCAGCACATCAAACGGATTGTATACCAGATCGCCAAGCCAGTTGTAGCCATTGTACCAGCGCCGCAGCTCCTCCAGATCCACCCCCTCCAGGTATTCGGCAAAGACCTGTTCCACGTCCCGCTGGGTATAGCCGCAGATGGTGGCATACCGTTTGTCCAGGGTGATATCCTCCAGGTTGTTCAAGCCGCTGAAAAGCGACACTTTGCTGAACTTGGAAACACCGGCGAGAAAAACAAACCGCAACTGGGCATCACGGGCCTTGAGCACCGAATAAAGATTACGGAGTCCATCGCGCAGCTCTGTAGCCAGTTCGGGAGATTCCAGGTTATCCAGGATCGGTTTGTCATACTCGTCCACAAGCACCACAACACGCTCACCTACAGATTCGTGCAGGCGCAGGATAAGTTCATCCAGACAATCTCCAGGGTCGTTACGGGACAGGGTAATATTCCACTGGGACGCGTTCTCATCCAACTGCTGCCGGATCCGCTCTGCAAGCCGACCTGTACTCTGTATCACCCCACCGGCAAAATCAATGCGCACCACGGGATGGCGCCGGCTCCAGTCCCAGTGATTTTCCAGGTACAGCCCGGTAAACAGCTCCCGGCTGCCGGCAAACGCCTCGGCAATGGTGTCCAGCAGCAGAGACTTGCCAAAGCGCCGCGGACGGGAAAGAAAATAACTCTTCCCCTGATCGGCCAACCGGTAAATCAGCGGCGTCTTGTCCACATAGCAATAATTGTCAGACCGGATCTCGGCAAAGGTCTGAACTCCTATGGGAAGTTTCTTCATGACAGTCCTTGGGCTGTTGCCCACTCAAAGCCGACAATATTGCGGCTCTCCTTGTCGAACTCCACCCCCAGCAGGTAGATCTCGCCCTGGCCACGGTACTTGTCCGCATATCTCTTTTCCCTGATCTGGGCCAGGGCACTGCCTGTTTTCGCCCCCTTGCTGACCACCTTGAATTCAAGGATATATATCTTGCCTTCGACAAACACGGTCATGTCGATACGGCCGACACTGGTACTGTCCTCGACAACCACGTCCAGGCCAAGGGCGGTGAAATAGCAGTAGAAGATAGAGGCGTAATACCCTTCATAGCCAGCCAGCTGATTCTTGCGGTACCAGGTGGTGAGCGGAGCGAATGACCGGTCGTGGGGGATAGAGGCGAAAAAGGCGTGAAAGATATCCCGCATGACATCGCAGTCGCCGGCGGCCAGGGCCTGGTACAGGGCCATCTGGTAACGGGCTCTCTCTCCAGCCGATTTGGCCAATGCTGACAGAATCGTCCCGGTAAGGGCCCGTTTCACCTCCCGATTGGGATAGGTGAGCGTGTAGAAATACTCGTTACCCAGCCGGTGGCGTTCCTTAATGGTGAGATAGCCGGTCTGGAACAGAAGCGTCTCAAGCTCCAGACTCCCCACGTCAAAGCTACTCAACAACTCGTCGCTGGCCATCACCCGTTCCAGGTTGGGAACCGGGTAACGCCGTTCCTCGACGAGCCGCACCAGGAAGGACGGATTGCCGGTTTCAAACCAATAGTTACGGTACTCCTTTTCCTTGGCGAAAAACAGCAGCACATCAAACGGATTATACACCGGCTCGCCAAGCCAGTTGTAGCCATTGTACCAGCGCCGCAGCTCCTCCAGATCCACCCCCTCCAGGTATTCGGCAAAGACCTGCTCCACGTCCTGCTGGGTATAGCCGCAGATGGTGGCATACCGTTTGTCCAGGGTGAGATCCTCCAGATTGTTCAAGCCGCTGAAAAGCGATACCTTGCTGAACTTGGAAACTCCGGTGAGAAAAACAAACCGCAGCTGGGCATCATGGGCCTTGAGCACCGAATAAAGATTACGGAGTCCATCGCGCAGCTCTGTAGCCAGTTCGGGAGATTCCAGGTTATCCAGGATCGGTTTGTCATACTCGTCCACAAGCACCACAACACGCTCACCTGAAGTCTCATGCAGACGTTCAATCAGCTCTGACAAGACCAGATGAGCCAACCGTTGCTCCAGCTCGATACCAAAGCGCAGACCTTGCTGCCGCAGCATGGCAATAATTGTCTCATCCAGTTCTGCCCTGTTGCGCATCACCCCGCCGGCAAAATCGATACGCACCACCGGATACCGCCTGTCCCAGTCCCAGTGATTTTCCAGGTACAGCCCGGTAAACAGCTCCCGGCTGCCGGCAAACGCCTCGGCAATGGTGTCCAGCAGCAGAGACTTGCCAAAGCGCCGCGGACGGGAAAGAAAATAACTCTTCCCCTGATCGGCCAACCGGTAAATCAGCGGCGTCTTGTCCACATAGCAATAATTGTCAGACCGGATCTCGGCAAAGGTCTGAACTCCTATGGGAAGTTTCTTCATGACAGTCCTTGGGCTGTTGCCCACTCAAAGCCGACAATATTGCGGCTCTCCTTGTCGAACTCCACCCCCAGCAGGTAGATCTCGCCCTGGCCACGGTACTTGTCCGCATATCTCTTTTCCCTGATCTGGGCCAGGGCACTGCCTGTTTTCGCCCCCTTGCTGACCACCTTGAATTCAAGGATATATATCTTGCCTTCGACAAACACGGTCATGTCGATACGGCCGACACTGGTACTGTCCTCGACAACCACGTCCAGGCCAAGGGCGGTGAAATAGCAGTAGAAGATAGAGGCGTAATACCCTTCATAGCCAGCCAGCTGATTCTTGCGGTACCAGTCGTGGGGGATGGAGGCGAAAAAGGAGTGAAAAATCTCCCGCAACTCTTCCAGGCGGCCCGCGGCCAGGGCCTCGTAAACCCGGTCTTTCAACAGTTCCCGATCCGACGCCCCGCTGCGTGACAGGACCTGCAAAAGGGTCTCTGTCAAGCTCATACGCACTTCCAGGTTTGGAAAACCCAACCTGTACGAGGTCCGACCGCCACGTTGTCGTCTTTCTTTGATGGTCAGGTAACCAGCCTGAAAGAGAAGGGCCTCGGGTTCAATATAGTTCACGTCAAAACTACCGAGGAGCTGTTCCCCTGCCAGCATCTGACCGAGCCGTGGCGCTGCAATCTGTTTCCGCAACAAAAGATTAATCAAAAACGTCGGATTGCCTGTTTCGAACCAGTAGGCGCGAAAATCCTTGTTCCGCAAAAACAGCAGCACATCAAACGGATTGTATACCAGATCGCCAAGCCAGTTGTAGCCATTGTACCAGCGCCGCAACTCCTCGAGATCCACACCCCCCAGGTATTCGGCAAAAACCTGTTCCACGTCCCGCTGGGTATAGCCGCAGATGGTGGCATACCGTTTGTCCAGGGTGATATCCTCCAGGTTGTTCAAGCCGCTGAAAAGCGATACCTTGCTGAACTTGGAAACACCGGCGAGAAAAACAAACCGCAACTGGGCATCACGGGCCTTGAGCACCGAATAAAGATTACGGAGACCATCGCGCAGCTCTGTAGCCAGTTCGGGAGATTCCAGGTTATCCAGGATCGGCTTGTCATACTCGTCCACAAGCACCACAACACGCTCACCTGAAGTCTCATGCAGACGTTCAATCAGCTCTGACAAGACCAGGTGAGCCAACCGTTGCTCCAGCTCGATACCAAAGCGCAGACCTTGTTGCCGCAGCATGGCAATAATTGTCTCATCCAGTTCTGCCCTGTTGCGCATCACCCCGCCGGCAAAATCGATACGCACCACCGGATACCGCCTGTCCCAGTCCCAGTGATTTTCCAGGTACAGCCCGGTAAACAGCTCCCGGCTGCCGGCAAACGCCTCGGCAATGGTGTCCAGCAGCAGAGACTTGCCAAAGCGCCGCGGACGGGAAAGAAAATAACTCTTCCCCTGATCGGCCAACCGGTAAATCAGCGGCGTCTTGTCCACATAGCAATAATTGTCAGACCGGATCTCGGCAAAGGTCTGAACTCCTATGGGAAGTTTCTTCATGACAGTCCTTCTGCTGCTGTCCACTCAAAGCCGACAATATTGCGGTTCTCCTTGTCGAACTCCACCCCCAGCAGGTAGATCTCGCCCTGGCCACGGTACTTGTCCGCATACCTCTTTTCCCGGATCTGGGCCAGGGCACTCCCTGTTTCCGCACCCTTGTCCACCACCTTGAATTCAATGATATAGATCTTGCCCTCGATCCGTACTGTCATGTCGATGCGGCCCGCATTGGTGGTGTCCTCGGCAATCACGTCCAGGCCAAGGGCGGTGAAATAGCAGTAGAAAATTGAGGCATAATACCCTTCGTAGCCAGCCAGCTGGTTTTTTCTATACCAGTCATGGGGGATGGAGGCGAAAAAGGCGTGAAAGATATCCCGCATGACAGCGCAGTCGCCGGCGGCCAGGGCCTGGTACAGGGCCATCTGGTAACGGGCTCTCTCTCCAGCCGATTTGGCCAATGCTGACAGAATCGTCCCGGTAAGGGCCCGTTTCACCTCCCGATTGGGATAGGTGAGCGTGTAGAAATACTCGTTACCCAGCCGGTGGCGTTCCTTAATGGTGAGATAGCCGGTCTGGAACAGAAGCGTCTCAAGCTCCAGACTCCCCACGTCAAAGCTGCTCAACAACTCGTCGCTCGCCATCACCCGTTCCAGGTTGGGAACAGGGTAACGCCGCTCCTCAACAAGACGGACCAGAAAAGACGGGTTGCCGGTCTCAAACCAGTAGTTGCGATACTCCTTATCCTTGGCGAAAAACAGCAGCACATCAAACGGATTGTACACCGGTTCGCCAAGCCAGTTGTAGCCATTGTACCAGCGCCGCAGCTCCTCGAGATCCACCCCCTCCAGGTATTCGGCAAAGACCTCCTCCACATCCCTGTGGGTATAACCGCAGATGGTGGCATACCGTTTGTCCAGGGTGATATCCTCCAGGTTGTTCAAACCGCTGAAAAGCGATACCTTGCTGAATTTGGAAACTCCGGTGAGAAAGACAAACCGCAGCTGGGCGTCCCGGGCCTTGAGCACCGAGTAGAGGTTACGAAGGCCATCGCGAAGTTCTGTAGCCAACTCGGGAGATTCCAGGTTATCGAGAATCGGTTTGTCATATTCGTCGACCAGCACCACCACCCGCTCGCCGAGGGATTCGTGCAGGCGCAGGATAAGTTCATCCAGACAATCTCCAGGGTCGTTACGTGACAGGGTAATATTCCACTGGGACGCGTTCTCATCCAACTGCTGCCGGATCCGCTCTGCAAGCCGACCTGTACTCTGTATCACCCCACCGGCAAAATCGATACGCACCACCGGATACCGCCTGTCCCAGTCCCAGTGATTTTCCAGATACAGTCCGGTAAACAGCTCCCGGCTGCCGGCAAACGCCTCGGCAATGGTGTCCAGCAGCAGAGACTTGCCAAAGCGCCGCGGACGGGAAAGAAAATAACTCTTCCCCTGATCGGCCAACCGGTAAATCAGTGGCGTCTTGTCCACATAGCAATAATTGTCAGACCGGATCTCGGCAAAGGTCTGAACTCCTATGGGAAGTTTCTTCATGACAGCTCCATTGCGGACAGGCAAAACTGTAACAGACCATGTACAGGCCTGCAGTGTACCAATCGGAATAAGCCTTGGCGATAAAAAACACGAACCTGTTGCCGGACATGCCCTTGTCCAAGGTCCCGATCTAAAGCCGTGAACGTTCACGAGCACGAGCACGGGATGGTTCCAGCGATATACTTCCTTCCCGGGATACCATTGGTTCTTGTACTACGGAGCTGGAAAGCGCCCGCTACACGCCAAACCCCCTCGTTCCTCCGCTCCGCGGTGAACGATTCCATAATCCACGGTCACCGCTCCTGCGGTGCCCACTCTAACCTGGGAGGCGAAAGGATGGCTCCGGGGTTGCATCTCACCCTGGCAGGTCGCCCTTGGCCAGGCTTTGGCGTCACCCCGCAGGAGCGGGGCCAGGGCTTTTCGCGTTCCACTTGGTTTCCTGGTCAGTTGCGTGACACCGCAGGAGCGGATGTCACGAGGTTTTTTTGGGGTTGGCCATCGTCCTGGGGATGGTAGCTGTTGAACCGGTTCGTAGGGGTAGCCCCCTGTACCTGCCCTTGCCCCGGGGTCCCGATCTCCATCCGTGAACGTTCACGAGCACGGGATGGTTCCAGCGATGGAATTCCTACCGGAGATACCTACCGAAGCAAAAAGCCAAAGGCAGACTTGACCTCTTTCCCATGAACCAGCTGAGCCGCTGAAGTGGCGTTACTTGACCGAAGGAGTAATAATTTTTTTCAACCTGGAGACCATTCCCGGGCCGTGGGGAAACTGTTTTTCCAGCCAGCTCTGCCACTGATCGGCAAAGGCGTCAATCTGGTGATACTGTTCCCGGCTCAGGGTGACGTTTGGCGGCGGGGTGGACTCCGGCGGCCCGAGGGGCGAGGTGATGACGGTGATAACACGCCGGCTGTCCGAGACGTGATAGTAGGCACCAAGCCCCATGACCCAGTCATCCTTGATCTGGCCCCAGAAGGCGGCCCATTGCAGCAGGCCACCGGCACCGCTGCCGGAAGTGTAGAGGGAATAGGGAGGGTTGACAGGGTAGCCGATCTGTTCGAAGGAGGTCTGGTTGTTTTCCTGGAAAATAAGGACGATAACGGTACCGGCGTCGTTTTGCCAGAAGAACTGCTCCATGACCGTGGGCCCGACACGCATCTTTTGGGCCGGCAGCATGCGGAAGCCCGGTGGCACCACAATCCGCTGGCCAAAACCGAGCAGAATATGACCTTCGTGGACCTGGGCCAGGGCAGGCAATGACCCGCTGCCAGCTTGCGCCGCCACGTCCGGCCAGGCTGGCTCCCCAGCCTGCAGCTGCCGCCGCCAGCCTTTTGCCCTCATGCACTCTTCATACGCCCGGGCAGTATAGACCGGGTCAACACTCTTGCCTGTCTCGCTGTGCAGCTGGGCAATCTTCTCGCCAATCAGCCGGCATTCCCGCGAATCAAGACTAAAAGACGCCTGTGTGCCTCCTGGCTTCTGCCAGGATTCGGAACCGGCACATCCTGCCAGGAGAAAAAGAGCAAGAAGGAGTACAGGGTTTGCAAAGATGGTTTTTATGAATTCCATGTATCGTTGGAAGCACACTCTTTCAGATGAACAGCATTACTTTTCAATTATCTTTCCGTGCTCGTAACCCGTACCCGTGCTCGTGCTCGTACACGTTAACGTACACGTACACGATTTCCCTTTTCATTCGTTCACGAGCACGTGGACGAGCACGTTCACGTTCACGGAAATTCGCTGCTCCGTATATCGGCCTTGCCGACCCTGGACTCTCCACACTCCGTCGCCATTTGCTGTAAAAACCGATACCCAAACAACCTGCTCTTCAATTCTTCCTCATATCCTCCAGTGTCTCCCTGGTGTACTCGACCGACTGGTAGGGATCCATGGGATACAACCGGCTGGGTTGGCGGACCGTCTGGCCGGGATCCCTCGTGAAGGTGGAGAAGGTATAATAGATATTTCCCCTTCGGTCGCGGTCACTGAAGATGGAGAAGGGAATGCGGATGAACACGCCCTTTTCACTGGCATCTCTGTTATCCGGGTTTATAAAATCACTGGTATCTGTTTTGGTCAGCCAGGCGCCGATGGTGAAGTATTTGAAACTGCGCCGCAGTTCCAGGCGAAAGCCCATATCGCCAGCGAGAAATTTACCTATCTTCAACCCGGCCTCGATGCCCTGGTCCGGCCAGAGCAACCCATATAAGTTGAGAAAGTGGGAATCATAGGTCTTGGTAATGGTATCGCTCAGCTTGAAATTATTTTCCGGATCCCGCTTCCACACCGCCTCGCTCTCGAAACCGAGACCGAAACGACCATCATCGAACAGACGAAAGACCTCGGCCCCGAACCCGGCGTATTCACTCTCGAAAAGACCAACGGAAAAACGCCCCAGGACATTGAAAGGCAGGGAGGCATGCTGGTCAAAGGCCAGCACTGAAATGCGTGGCCGGGATTCACGTTCATAAAGGACCACGTCGGTCCGGGTCGGCTCGGGTTCAAGGGGAGCGAACAGGACTTCGTCAAATTCATTGAGCAGGGTAAATTCCAGCTCACCGTAGAATGTCCCGTTTTTCCAGGGATTCACCGAGGCCCTGGGCCGGAGGAAGATCTTGTTCTTGAAAAACCCCTCCTTGTTGTTCAGAAAGGTTCGCACCTTCAGGTCGACGCTGTAGTCAAACAGGCTGTCCGGGACGCGGTAGCTGCCGATTTCCTCCTCGCCGGTGAAAAAGGCCTGCTGCTGACGGCGGTTGTACAGGGAAAGATCGGCAAAGGTGAGAAAGGCTTCCTTGTCCAGCCGGCCATCCAGGAAGGCCCGCAACTCCTGGCGGCTGGCCCGGAGACATTGCCGCACCTGGCCCAGGTACACCAGGTTCAGATACACGGTGGTGATCCGTTCCGGGGCAATACCATCGACTACCCGGGCAACCCGGCCCAGGGCCTTGGCATGGGAGAGATATTTACTGTTGTTGAATTCTATCCAGATGGCATGATCCCTAACCGCGGTTTCCACGCCGGTAAAACCGTCATTGCGTACTTCCCTGGCGAGCAGGGCTGCCAACTGACGATTATCCGCCTCATACGCCTGCCACCGTTTCTTTTCCGTGGCCAGGTAGGGCGCCTCTTTTTTCCAGGGCAAAAGCCCTTCCGGATCCAGGGGAAAATCGCCGGACAGGCCAAGGCTCCATTCCTGACCGCGCATGAAGCCACCCTGGAGATACACATGGTTGCCCAACCGGTACTTGAGCCCCAGGTTCACGGGCCAGCGGGCCGCCTGCGGAGAGCCGAACATGTCCTCGTATTTCAATGAGGAATATTCCGCCGACAGGGTCAGGTCCGGGGAATAATGGTACTCGATGCCGCCAAAAAGGCTGGTCTGGCGAAACGGGCTGGAAAGGAGAAAGGTGGTGTCAAACGTTTCGCCCTGGCGTTGCCGGGCAATGTTGTCCAGGGACTCGCCACCCAAGAGCCCCTGGCCAAGACCCAGGGTCAGGTCCAGGTTGCCAAACATCTTGGAGGCGACAAGATAGCGGGAAGGAAAAAGGGAGGTACCGATGGGGTCATAGGCCCCGACAGCTACCTGGGGCCAGAGAGAACTTTCCTGTAAAAGGACCAGCCGGGCACCGGCATTACGATCCTTATGATAGCCATAACCATAACCTGGGAAGGCTATGACAGAAGACGTCTCAGTAAACTGCCCATGAAACTCCAGCCGGTCAAAGACACCCAGGGCAACGCCGTAATAGCGGTAGGGCTCGGCCTTGCCATACTTGAAGCGAACAGACCAGTCCGGCAGGATCCGGGCCGTGGGCATATCCCAGATCCCGGTAAAGGACTGGAGCGAGGCAAGGGGCCTGGCCTTGGTGACCGCACGAGCCGGGACAGCAAGGATGGCAGCAAAACAGGACAGGAGAACAGGCAACAGGACCAGCAAACGCCCCATCAACTGCATGGCAACAAATCCTGTCGGCTCACTCCTCTCCACCAGGAGTCTCTTTCTGCTTGATATTGCGAAGAGCGTTACGGAAAAACACCAGCAGGACAGCCATAAAACCGGAAACAAAGAAAGCAAGGGCGACGATCAATGCTTTTTTCGGCTTGAACGGCTGTTCCGGCACAAAGGGCGCATCAAGGACCTTGAAGGTCTCCAGCTGCTTGGCCTCGGTTATCTTGGCCAGTTCCAACTGCTTGCGCAGCTCGGTGTACACGGCCTGGGAGGCCAGGCGCTCCCGGGTGATCTTGGACAGGGTGAGTTGCTCGCTGGGCACCTGGCGTTCCCAGTATTCCAGCTCCCTGGTGGCCTCGGCAAGCTGCTGCTCGACGAACTCCCGCTCCCGCCGGGCATCGGAGACGTATTCATTGTCCAGGAAAAAATTCAGTTCCCCTATCACCCGCTCCAGCATCTGGCCACAAAAGCCGGGATCCTCACCCACCCAGGCAAGATTGATCAGTTCTGTTTTCTTATCCTGGTTGACAGTAAAAAAATTATCCAGCACCTCCCCCTGTAACGCCTTTATCACCGTGGGTTGATCCTCCGGCTCCTCCACCATCCAGCTCCGGGTCTCGGGATCCCAGATATCTTTATAGAGAACCGGCAGGAGATCATACTTTTTGATAAGCCGTTCCTTCAAGGTCCGGCTCTGGAGAAACGACATGATATTACTCGAACCCTGGCCGGGCAGGGCAATGGGCAGGGGTAGGTTGCCGATCAGCCCGCTCAGGCTGCTGGCCGCGGACTGATCCTGCTGGTTGGGGATCAGGGTGGCGGACGACTTGTATTCCTCCGGCAGGACATAGATGCTCACCAGCCCGGCAGCCAGGGTACAGGACAGGGAAAAAAACAGGATAAACCATTTTCCGGCCCAGAGGATGCGCCAGAGTTCGATCAGATCTATTTCATCTTCCTGCACCCCTTCCATGGGAAAGGGAGGGTAGGCATAAATTATCTCTTTTTCTTTAGGTGCTTCTGACATTATCTCTTCTGAACCCTTTCGACAAAAACAAGCGACGGGATCGCGGGAAGGGATCCTGTCGCGGAATACGATTAAATCGCAAAGATAATACCTGCAGTGGTGGCGATCTTGAATAGGATATCCGAGATATTTCCTATGAGCTGCATGTACGGCAGTCGGTCCAGATTCTCCGGAACCACGACGGTATCGCCGGGCATGGGCTTGTAGTTCCAGAAGCTGTTGAAGAAACTGCCTTGGGAAGAGGCCAATACTTCGCCATTGGCCTTGACCACGTACACGGCCTTCCTATCCGCTGTTTTGGTCGGCCCGCCAGCCCTGTCCAGGTAGTCCTTCAGGGATAAATTTTCACGGTAGAGAAACGAGTTGGCATTATACACGCTGCCAACCACAGAGACGAAGTTCGGCTTCTGGGGCACATGGAGGCTGTCACCCTCGTGGAGCTCGAAGTCGAAATCCGTACCTTTGATCGAGGCCAGGGGCCCCAGGGTAATGCTCATCCTGCCGGTGGCCCTGACCTGCCGCAGGCGACCGATGAGCCCCTTCAGGGCCTGCTGCTGACCTGCGATCAGAGCGGCATCCTTGTCGGTGGCCAGTGTCTGGGCCTTGTCGGAAAGAACGGACTGGACCCGCAGCTCCAGGTCGTCGATCATCTTGTTTATGCTCTTCTGCTGGATCAACTTCGCCTTGGCCGAGACAAAATAGGCACCATAGAAATAGGCCTTGTCGGTGAAGCCCCCGGCCCGCTCGATCAGGTCGGAAAGGCGCTCTCCATCACGGATGCGGTAGGTGCCGGGAAACTTTACCTCGCCGGTAATGGAGACACTCTTGAAACTGGCCGCGTCCTTCACATGGCGAACATAGATATAATCATAGGGCTGGAGCGGAAAATCACCATTGGTGTCCGCCGAAAGCGTCTTGTTGATGGTGGTCACCTCGCCGTTACGGATCTCCTGCCGGCTGAGATCGATGCGGCCGGTGTCGGCCTCGAACCGGAAACCTCCGGCCATCCCCAGCAGGTCGCCCAGGGTGAGGCCCGGTGTGTAGGTATACTCGCCGGGGCGCCAGACACTACCCATCAACTGGACCGGCTCCTTGATATTATATTCCTTGCGGGAGAGTATCTCTAAACGATCATAGGGCGCCAGTTCGGCATCATAGTCATGCTGAAAAACCCTGGCCAGCGGAAAACGCTCCACCCGGTAGCGGGTGGTCTGCGGGTCATAGCGGTGGAGCAGGCCAAACTCGATGATCGAGTCCGGCTTGAGCAGGGAGGGATCTGTCAGTATATCAGACAGCTTCAGCCCTGGCCGATACTTAAAGATATCCGGCGCCCAGACATTGCCCTCCAACCGGACGACTTCCGGCCAGGTGGCACCCAGGTACTGCAGCTCAAGGAGATCACCATTCTGTATGGATACCTTTGCCAGGTCTGCAGAGCCACTGCGCTGGTCGATATCCTTGATGACAAATTCCTGGTTGTCGACAAACCGCCGCAGGAGGAGTTTCCGGGTGAAGGTCTGGGGAAGTGCCCCGCCGGCCAGTTCCAGCAGATCGGCAGCAGTTTTTTCGCTGGTGAGTTCATAAATCGCCGGCTGGAGCACGGCCCCGGCCACTGCGGCGGTTGGCCCGATCCGGGGGACAAAGAGCACATCCCCATCCTGGAGCGGCAGATCCTGCTCGCGGGAACCGTACAGGAGAAGGGTGTACAGATCCACCACCTGGACCAGGGTACCATCGCGAAACAGCTTGATGGTCCGCAGGGAACCGCTCTTCTTCACCCCGCCCCCACTGATCAGGCCACCGATCACCGTGGAAAAGGGTGGCACCAGGTGCAGGCCGGGCCGCGAGACCTCGCCGATCACGTAAATTTCCACACTGCGCAGCTCGGCCAGGGAAACACTGAGATTGATACCCTGGATATACTTTTCCGCCTCGCTGCGAAAAACATCTTCCAGCTTGCCAAAAGGCGTGCCGGCCACCGGAATGATTCCGATCTGCGGCACATCGATGGTCCCGTCCCGGCGGACGGTGCCGGTATAGGCAGCATCCTGGCCATTGCCCCAGATGCGGATGCGGAGCTTGTCACCCGGGCCGATGATGTAGCTATCCCCGGGGACCGCCAGCTTGGAAGTGTAATTGGTCGAGGTCTGGAACAGGTTGTAGCCATACTGCGTAAGCGACCGGGCCAGGGGCGAGTTGTACTGCTGCCGGTAGAGCTGTTCGATGGAGGAAAACGCGGCCGGACGTAGCGTATCCACCTTCTGCTCGGCAGTGGCTCCCTCGCCTTCTGCCCCCTCACCTTCAGCAGCCGACACCTCGCCGGATCCTGCCTCACCCTGGGCCCTGGCAGCGGAAAGCAAGGCTGGCGCGTTGGGCACATTTTGCATGTACTGCCGGATCTGTTGCGGAGAAATATTCGTTCCCGCCGGGATCCCGGCGGGCAATGGTACCTCCCCGGCCAGGACGGAACCTGCGCCCAAAAAGACTGCGAGCAGAAAAGAAGTCAGGAACACAAAAAAATTAGCCAAAATTCGTCTACCATCCATATCAAGTACAGACAACGGTTACCCTGCCCGTCCCCTTCGGCACGCAGAAGTGCCAACGGGCTCCGGGCTGAATGATTTCGGTTCTACCACGGGGAAATTGTAGTCAGTTCCATAAAAAAAAGCTGCTG
Organism: Desulfolithobacter dissulfuricans; assembly: GCF_025998535.1. Lineage (NCBI taxonomy): Bacteria > Pseudomonadati > Thermodesulfobacteriota > Desulfobulbia > Desulfobulbales > Desulfobulbaceae > Desulfolithobacter > Desulfolithobacter dissulfuricans. The sequence goes on from NZ_AP024233.1 coordinate 2,339,224, forward strand.
AAAAGCAGCTTTTTCAAAGGATCGTTCCAGGAAAAATTCCTGGAATGAATCCAGAACATTACAAAGTCAACTCAATGACTGTGGGCGTGGGCTGTCGGGGCATTGTCGTTACCGGACGCAGCGGCGACCACACCCGCCACGGCAGCAGCGGCCACAGCGGCAGCGACAACGGTCGTGGTGGTGATACCAGCTGCTGCAGCACCGGCTGCAGTGGCGGTGGCGGCAGTTGCCGTGGTGGCGGCAGTACCACCGGCTGCACCTGCGCCGGCTGCACCGGCCGAACCAGCCGCACCGGTCCCGGAACCGCCCGCTGCACCTGCTGCAGTACCGCCTTCAGCCGCGGCATGGGTGGGGGCAACAGGTGTAAAGGCAAAAAGAAACGCTCCAGCAACGAGTATGGCAAGTATTTTCTTCAATTCAACGCTCCTCTTTCTTTTCAGAAACAATATGACTGCACTGATACAATTAACTTTACAAAAAAAATATCAGGTAAATTGTCAAAAGTCAATGTTTTCCATCACAAGGGACGAGTACCGGACTCTTGCCTGTAACTGTTGGGAGACAATGATTTTGTCTCGGGAACCCAACCGGACACACGGAAAAAAAATTTTACTACTGCAACTCCACCTGCCCTTGTCCGGGGTCCTCCCCCTCTCCATCCGTGCTCGTACACGGGATAGTTTCCCCCGATATACTTCCTCCCCGGAGTTACCATTGGCTTTGTGCTACGGAGCTGGAGAGCACCCGATACACCCAACCCCCCTCGTTCCTCCGCTCCGCGGTGAACGATTCCATAATCCACGGTCACCGCTCCTGCGGTGCCCTGACGTACCCGGAAGGAAAGGATCCACGAACCTCCTGCTATGGCAATATATCACTAGGGGTCTGACAGGTAATAAGGTTATTCACAGCCGAGAAATGCTTGTCATAAGTGAATACCGCGTAACCATGTTGCAAAGCTGTGGCGGCAATCCAGAGGTCATTTGTCGGAATTGGCAGTCCATCTCCCCTTAATTGACTGAAAATCCTGGCATAATACTCTGTAGTTTCATCATCCACAAATAACAGCGATACGCGTGGTGAGCTCAAAAATTCATTCAGTTCCAGCCGGTTTCGAGATTCTTTCCGCCCGACTACAAAACCAGCAATTAATTCACCAAGAACCACAACACTCATACCAATTTTTTCAGCCAGGCGAATGATCTCGACAGCATCATCAACTCCATTTTTAAAGGCTGCATAACCATTGGTATCAAGAAGAATTTTTTTCATTTCCAGAGTCCTTCATCTATCACTTCAAAGTCTCTGATAGCGGCAAGGAATTCCTCTTTTTCCCTGTCGGTCCACGTACCTGCCAAATGATCGAGATCGTGATATTTATTCCTTCTATCACCCCCAATCCCCAGGCCTTTATGGATGCAGTCAAGTATAAGGGCATTTATACTGATCCCGGAACGTTCCGCTCTTTCTTTAAGAGCCCTGTGTACCTTTTCATCTATTCCCCGCAAACTGAAACCAGGCATAATATCCTCCTCTTGAAATAAATGATATCACAGTAATGATATCACATCGCAACACCATTGACAATACCGCGTCCAGAGGTCGCAAGCAGGCAACGGTTGCAAGGCAACAGGGCAGGCACAGCAGGACCAGGTCTACATCCGTGAACGTCCACGAGCACGTTCACGGGATGGTTACTCCGATATACTTCCTCCCCAGAATACCATTGTTTTTGTGCTACGCAGCTGGAAAACGCCCGGTACACCCAAAACCCCTCGTTCCTCCGCTCCGCGGTGAACGTTCCATCACCATGGTCACCGCTCCTGCGGTGCCCACTCCAACCTGGGAGGCGGCAGGATGGCTCCGGGGTTGCATCTCACCCGGGTGATTCGCCCTTGACCTGGTTTTGGCGTCACCCCGCAGGAGCGGGGCCAGGGCTTTTCGCGTTTCACTTGGTCTCCTGGTCATTTGCGTGACACCGCAGGAGCGGATGTCACGAGGTCTTGGGGCAAGAACGAACCCGGGGGAAGACGAGCGGCTGGTTCGGGTATCCGGTCTCCATCCATCCGTGAACATCCACGTGCGGAACTGGTAGAGCACAGCGGAACGGCGTTTGTAGCTATTTTTCTTGACTTATGTCGATATGTAACAATATTTTTTGTGCTATAATCGTTTTTCCGGAGGACGCCATGGTTGAAAACGATCAGAATAGATCAACTTACAGACTCGCAGGGTATGCGGCACTTATCGAGCGATACGATCTCGATGTTATTCCGAATTGGCACAGGTCCCTGGTGACTACCAGCGGAATCCGCCGGATCGACTCAAGCGAGGGTATAGTCAGGGAGATTTATCCACCCAGGTACTGGCCGGGGGACACACTGGGCGATCATCTTGAATTTGCACTCAAATATGACGGTACTAATCTCGCGATACTCGCCAGCCTGTTTCGGGAAGTTGCAGAGGAAGATTTTCTCGAATATGTCCGCTCCAAACCAACCGGAAAATATGCCAGGCGACTGTGGTATCTGTACGAGTTTCTAACCGGTAAAAGGCTCCCGCTGGATGACGCGAAGCGGGGTAACTATATTGATCTTCTCGAACCGGATGAATATTACACGGTCACCCCGGCCCGCCAGGTTCGTCGTCAGCGAATCAACGATAATTTACTGGGTGATCGACGATTTTGCCCAATGGTTCGCCGCACAGATACCCTTCGTGACTTCGAAACAGCCGATCTTCCCAAGCGATGCCGCAGGGTCGTGTCCAGCTATTCCCCGGAATTGCTGAGGAGGGCTCTGGGCTACCTGTACACCAGGGAGACAAAGTCGTCTTTTGAGATCGAACATATCAAGCCTACATCGACCCGGACCGAGCGATTTGTAGCACTGCTTCAACTGGCTGAGCAGGAAGACTTCTGTGAAAAACCGCGCTTGATCGAGCTTCAGAATCGCATTGTCGATCCACGGTTTCGTGATTCCGACTACCGGACGAACCAGAATTATGTCGGAGAGGCAATCGCCAGGGAGAAGGAAAGGGTACACTTCGCAGGCCCAAGGCCTGAGGATCTGGCCGACCTGATGGAGGGCCTGGTAGCCGCCCACAAGCGCATGGACGTGAGCGAGGTGTCCGCCGTGATTCACGCTGCCGTTATCGCCTATGGGTTCGTTTTCCTGCACCCATTCGAAGACGGCAATGGTCGAATCCACCGTTTCCTGATTCACAACATCCTTGCCCGCCGAGGCTTTACGCCGGGAAGCGTCATGTTTCCCATATCGGCATCTATGCTGAAGAATCCTGCCAACTATGACGCCTCTCTGGAAGCATTCTCACGGCATCTTATGGCCCTGGTGGAATACTCGCTTGATGAAGAAGGCCGGATGACCGTTCATAACGATACTGCCAGGTGGTATCGCTATATAAATATGACGCCCCAGGTGGAGGCACTCTTCGGATTCATAGATCAGACCATTGACATGGAGCTCGCCCGCGAACTCAAATTCCTGGCAAACTACGAAGAGACCAAGAGAGCCATCCAGGAGATCGTGGATATGCCCGACCGGAAGATCGACCTCTTCATTCGCTTCTGCCTGCAAAACAATGGCAGACTCTCGGCACGTAAACGCGCGAGTCACTTCGATTTCCTGCTGGATGAAGAAATCGTCCGTATGGAACAGGCTGTGCTGTCCGCCTACGGAAGTAGTGTCTTGGACGATGATTGATTGCCGGCTTCTTACCGCTGAACGAGACAGTGGTATACTGGAAAAAGCCTGAACACGTCGATATCCCGTTTTGAAACATACATCCCGGCCCCCCCTCTACGTCCACGTCCACGTGCTCGTACACGTACACGTGAACGTGAACGTGAACGAGAGAGAATAAAGGTATTCGTGTACGTGTACGTTAACGAGCACGAGAATAAAGGCTGGCGTCACCCCGCAGGAGCGGGGCCAGGTCTTTTCGCGTTCCACTTGCCTCCCCGATCATTTGCGTGACACCGCAGGAGCGGATGTCACGAGGTTTTTTTGGGTTGCCCATCGTCCTGAGAACGGTAGTCTGATCCAGTTCTACATTATACCGCCTGCATCGATACTGTTGTGTCGTTACCCGTAGGGGCAGGCCCCTGTGCCTGCCCGCCGCAGGGTGGAGCTACGGAGGCGAAGAAGTACCGGATCCGCCCAAAACCCCTCGTTCCTCCGCTCCGCGGTGAACGATTCCATCACCACGGTCACCGCTCCTGCGGTGCCCACTCCAACCTGGAAGGCGAAAGGATGGCTCCGGGGTTACATCTCATCCGGGTAGTTCGCCCTTGACCAGGTTTTGGCGTCACCCCGCAGGAGCGGGGCCAGGACTTTTCGCGTTCCACTTGGTCTCCTGGTCAATTGCGTGACACCGCAGGAGCGGATGTCACGAGGTTTTTTTTGGGTTGCCCATCGTCCTGGGGATGGTAGCTCTTGCCCCGGGGTCCCCCTCTCCATCCGTGAACGTCCACGTGCTCGTGCTCGTACACGTGAACGAAAATGAGAACAAAGGTATTCGTGTACGTGTACGTTAACGGGCACGGGCACGGGAATAAAGGCCGGCGTCACCCCCGCAGAAGCGGCTGTCACAAGTGCAGAAAGAACCGGCTGCTTGACAAAACCACCACATAAGCAATAAAATGGAGCTACCAACTCCAAAAAGGAAGCAAAAATGGCGATAAGAAATCGTTTTTTTCAAGATCCAAAGCAGAGCTTTTTCCTCTTCGGGCCACGGGGCACTGGAAAATCAACCTGGCTGCACCAGCATTTCCCCTCTGCGCATTTTATAGATCTCCTGGCACCGGACATTTTTCGATCCTTCCTTGCCAGGCCGGAACGGCTGCAGGAAGTCATTGAAGGGACAGGTGCTGAAACTATCATTATTGATGAGGTGCAGAAGGTCCCGGAACTGCTGGATGTTGTGCACCTGCTCATGGAAAGGAAACATGGTCTGCGATTTGTGCTCACCGGATCGAGTGCAAGAAAACTGAAACGAACCGGCGTTGATCTGCTGGCAGGACGAGCCATTGTCAAAACCATGCACCCCTTTATGGCGGCAGAAACAGCAGATTCCTTTACCCTGGAATCAGCTCTGCAGACCGGGATGGTACCGCTCGTGACGGAATCAATCAATCCCCGGGAAACCCTGAACTCCTATGTTGCAATATACCTCAGGGAAGAAGTTCAGGCCGAGGGTCTTGTGCGCAATATCGGGGCGTTCAGCCGCTTTCTCGAGGCGGCCAGCTTTTCCCATGGCTCTGTCCTGAACATTGCCGCCATCGCTCGGGAATGCCAGGTGCAACGCAAGACCGTAGAGGGATATCTGCAAATCCTGGAAGACCTCCTGCTCTCTTTCCGGGTGCCGATTTTTGCACGGCGATCCAAGCGGATCCTGGTCGCTCACCCGAAATGGTATTATTTCGATGCCGGCGTGTTCCGCTCCCTGCGCCCCTCGGGTCCCATTGACAGCCCGCAGGAGATAGACGGAGCAGCTCTTGAGGGACTTGTAGCCCAGCATCTCCGGGCATGGTCAGCCTACCGTGGTACCGGGGAGCTGTTTTACTGGCGGACCAAATCCGGGGTCGAGGTGGATTTTGTTCTGTATGGAGAAAAAGAATTTTACGCCATTGAAGTGAAAAACAGCACCCGGGTACAGGGAAAAATGCTCAGAGGACTGCGCAGTTTCTGCGAAGATTACCCGGAAGCAACCCCGGTGCTGCTCTATCGGGGCAGGGAACGATTAAGGATACATAATATCGCCTGTGTTCCATGCCAGAATTTTTTAACCGCCCTCTCCCCCAGGCAGACCATCGCTTACGCCATAAAAGCGTAACAGGCCGCTGAAAAACGAGGGGCGTCTTTTAATGAGTGTCCTCCCGAATGTTGACCCCGTGTTGACAATCGATATACGTTTTCGTATATTGATTGTATGTACACATTGTCGCAGGAGGTGGAATATGGCACATACGGAAACACGCAAGGCGCCGATCAATATCAGGGCGCTGGACGCACAGCGGAACCTGATTGACAGAGCCGCTGCCATACTGAACAAAAACCGATCAGAATTCATGCTGGAGGCAGCTTGCCGTGAAGCAGAGAATGTCTTGCTTGATCAACGGCTTTTCCTCTTGACGGAGAAAGATTTCAAGGCATTTGAAGTGGCGTTGAGTAACCCTGTCGCCGAAAACGGGGTAATGATGGACCTGTTAGCGAGTAAATCCCCATGGGAGAAATAACCGCGCCGGAACCAATTACCTCGGCGCATATCCTGGCTGATTTCGATTGCGGTGTATCTTCGCTCAATGACTGGCTGAAAAGGCAAGCTCTAAAAAATGAAGTGTCCGGGGCTTCCCGGACTTTTGTTGCCTGTAAGGATCTGCAGGTTATCGGTTTTTACGCATTGGCTGCCGGTAGTGTCATTCGGCGGCAGGCGCCTGGAAAAAGCAAACGTAAAATGCCGGAACCAATTCCTGTCATGGTTCTGGGAAGACTGGCAGTGGATTTTCGCTGGCAGAAAAACGGCATTGGCAGGGGGCTGCTGAAAGATGCCGTTTTGCGAACCATCCAGGCGGCAAAATATGCGGGGATGAGGGCGCTGGTTGTTCATGCGCTGTCTGAAGAATCGAGAAAATTTTATCTCCGGCACGGTTTCCTGGAGTCGCCTTTAAACCAGTTCACACTGATGCTGCCATCGGGCGGCGTGAAAATTTAATCCGAGCCGGAATGAAGGCTGAGTTGAAATTACCTCGGCTGGAGTTGAAGGCCGGGCACGAGCAGGGGAATGGAGGTCGGCGTCACCCCGCAGGAGCGGGGCCAGGGCTTTTCGCGTTCCAGTTGGCTCCCCGATCATTTGCGTGACACCGCAGGAGCGGATGTCACGAGTTTTTTTGGGTTGCCCATCGTTCTGAAAAAGGTAGCTGTTGTGCCGGATTCCCCCCTCTCCATCCGTACACGTTCACGGGATAGTTCCCGCGATATACTTCCCCTCCCCGGAGTTACCATTGTTTTAGTACTACGGAGCTGGAAAGAGCCCGGAACACGCCAAAACTTCTCGTTAGCGCATAAAATAATACTCGCAAAGCGCATCATGGCAGCGTAGAATATAGCACCATATAAGATCCATAAAATCAGTATGAGGTGAAAAGATGCCTATTAGCATTACCGAAGACATCAGGTCAATAACTGATCTGAAGCGAAATACGAATTCCGTTCTGAATCAAATTCGAAAAACAAAGCGCCCCGTTATTTTAACTGTTAATGGAAAGGCCGAGGCAGTATTGGTTGACGCCAAAGAATATGAAAAAATATCAAATGCATTTAATCTGTTAAAGCTCCTCGCACCCGCAGAAGAAGATGTCAGGGAAGGAAGGTTTTCCGAAGCTAAAGAATTTTTCCAGGAGTTCAAACGTGGCAAAGAAATATAAAGTCAATATTACATTCAATGCCAAAACAGACCTGGAGCACATCTTCTTCTACATTGCCGAAGACAGCATTAATAATGCAAAAAAATTCATTCTCGAATTAGAAGAAAAAATATACCGTCTTGACACTATGCCAGAAAGATTTGCGTTGATCCCAGAAAACATCTTTTTTGGCACAGATTATCGGCAAATCACACACAATAAATATCGCGTTATATACAAGATAAGCGGCAATTCAGTTTTTATCATGAGAGTGATTCATGGTGCGAAATTATTGGATCTATAAATGATCTCACCCTGGTGGTTCGCCCTTGACCTGGTTTTGGCGTCACCCCGCAGGAGCGGGGCCAGGTCTTTTCGCGTTCCACTTGGCTCCCCGATCATTTGCGTGACACCGCAGGAGCGGATGTCACGAGTTTTTTTGGGTTGCCCATCGTCCTGAAAAAGGTAGCTGTTGTGCCGGATTCCCCCTCTCCATCCGTACACGTCCACGTGCTCGTGCTCGTACACGTGAACGAAAATGAGAACAAAGGTATTCGTGTACGTTAACGTTAACGAGCACGAGCACGTTCACGGGATAGTTCCCGCGATATACTTCCTCCCCGGGATACCATTGGCTTTGTGCTACAGAGCTGGTAAGCGCCCGGTACACCCAAAACCCCCTCGTTCCTCCGCTCCGCGGTGAACGATTCCATCACCACGGTCACCGCTCCTGCGATGCCCACTCTAACCTGGGAGATGACAAGATGGCTCCGGGGTTGCATCTCACCCGGGTAGTTCGCCCTTGACCAGGTTTTGGCGTCACCCCGCAGGAGCGGGGCCAGGGCTTTTCGCGTTCCACTTGGCTCCCCGATCATTTGCGTGACACCGCAGGAGCGGATGTCACGAAGTTTTTTTTTGAGTTGGTCATCGCCCTGAGGAAGTGGGGCTGTTGTGCCGGATTCCCCCTCTACGTCCGTACACGTCCACGTGCTCGTGCTCGTACACGTGAACGAGAGAGAATTAAGGTATTCGTGTACGTTAACGTTAACGAGCACGAGCACGGGAATGGAGGCCAGCATCACCCCCGCAGGAGCGGCTGTCACGAGAGGATTGCCCGCCGTGACCACCGTTTCGGTACTCGGGGACAATATTTTGCAGATACTCTTTCAGCTTACCCACATCCCTTGAAACAGCCGCCTGCCGTAACCGGGCAAACTCCTCCGTCAACCACTCCCAGTCCACCTGGCGGCTCCTGGCAAGCAGCAGCTTGGGGTGCTCGGTGGTCCTCAGGTCTTCGCTCTCGTGGAAAATCTCCTCGTACAGCTTTTCCCCGGGCCGCAAGCCGGTATAGACAATCTCGATATCCTCGCCCGGTACCAGGCCGGAAAGGGTAATCATCTGCTCCGCCAGGCGCCTGATCAACACCGGCTCTCCCATGTCGAGAACAAAGATCTCCCCTCCCTCGCCCATGGCCCCGGCCTGCAGGATCAGGCTGACCGATTCCGGGATGGTCATGAAATAGCGGGTAATCTCGGGATGGGTCACGGTAACCGGACCTCCTTCCTCGATCTGTCTCTGGAAGAGCGGCACCACCGAACCGGCAGAACCCAGGACATTGCCAAAGCGGGTGGTGATGAATTTCACCGAAGAACGCTGATTCAGGTTCTGACAATAAAGCTCGGCGATGCGCTTGGTCACCCCCATGACATTTGCCGGGTTCACGGCCTTGTCGGTGGACACCAGGACAAACCGGTCCGCCTGGAAGCGGTCAGCGGCATCGGCGACGCACCGGGTGCCGAACACGTTGTTGCATACGCCCTCGGCCGGATTCCACTCCACCATGGGAACATGCTTGTAGGCGGCAGCATGGAAGACCACTTCGGGCCTCCAGGTGGCGAAAACCCAGTTGACCCGTTCCGGATTCTTCACATCGCCAAGAACGGTCTCGAGCTGCAGATACGGATATTCTTTGCGCAACTCATGATCGATGGAATAAAGATTGAACTCGCCGTTATCAAAAATAATCAGCCGGCCAGGCTCAAGGGCGGCAATCTGGCGACAGAGCTCGGAGCCGATGGACCCTCCCCCGCCGGTCACCAGCACGGTCTTCCCGGACAGGTATCCGGCAATGGCATCCAGGTCGAGCTGCACGGTTTCCCGGCCCAGCAGGTCATCGACGGTTACCGGCCGCAGACGGCCCGCCTCCACCTCCATCCCCTTCATCTCAAGCACTGATGGCAAGGTCTGACAGGCGACATCTGCCTCGCGACAGAGGTGGACCAGGTGACTCAGGACCTTTTTATCGGCCGAGGGAATCGCCAGGATGACCAGCTCGATACCCATGTCCCGCACAATCGACGGAATTTCATCTGTTCCACCGACAACCCGCACCCCGTGAATTTCCCTTCTTTTCAAGCCTGGATCATCGTCAAGAAAAGCAAGGGGCTCATACTCCGGCCGGTGCAGCAGATCCCGGACCAGCAGTTCTCCGGCCCTACCTGCACCGACAATAAGCGTCCGTTTACCGACCTTCTTATGGAGAGTCAACCGATGATCTTTCAGCCAGCGGTACAACAACCTGGAGCCGCATAATCCCGCGGTGAGCAGGATAGGATAGAGAATGAAAACAGAACGGGGAATACCCTGGAAACGGGTAAGCAACCCGCTGGACACGGCAATAACCAGCGTTCCCAGGCCGACAGCTTTAAGAATCCGGACAATATCCGGAATGGAGGCAAAACGCCACAGGCCCAGGTACAGGCCAAATATCCAGAAAATTATTCCCTGAACAGGAATAGCCAGAAGGAGAAGCTTATACAGTGTCTGCAGGTGAACAGGCGGGATGCTGTCAAAGTTAAACCGCAGCAGGTACGCCATAATAAGCGCAAGCGGAACCCACAGCATATCATGCACAAACGCGGCCCAGCGGTTGAACACATATCGTTGCATTCTTTTTTTCATTACCCGATGACCGTTGAAACCAGATCCCACGCCCCAATCACATTGCACCATCTTTCGACAACTGCCCCTGCAACCCTGCAGGATCAAATATCTCCACACTGCATTCCAAAGCCACCCTTTTCAGGGCCGTATCCTGTGTTGCAATGGGCAGCCCTTTGCGCATCGCCAGATCCAGATACGATGCATCGTATGTCGACAGTTGATGCTTCCGGGCCAGGGCCACGATTTCCCTTGTCATTCGGTCAGGGGATTCCTGAATGACCGTAATTGGAAGCTCACCGATCAAGGCAAGAAAACGCACGCTGTCCGCTTCGCTGAGACGGCCTCGCCGCTCGGCCACCACCAGTACATTACCGATTTCAAGGGCCAGAAGGCCGGAACAACGGCCTCGGCAGATTCAAGGCTTGTCAGTACGACATCGGCGTACGAGCTTTCCTCGTCCATAAAACACCATGCCATGACCACAGAATTGTCGATCACAAAATCAGCCATCAGCGCCTGCCCTCTTCAATCATTTCACGGATTGAAAGACCATGCAGAGCGTGTCTTTTCCTGAACTTTAACAACTCATCAATAACCTCTTTCGTCGGAACCTTTCGGTCTGCCTCAGGAGCCTGCAATACAGCTACCGGCACACCGTGCCTGGTGATGGTGATTTTCTCCCCTTTGGCCACCCTCTTCAATAACTGGGGCAAATGGGTCTTTGCCTCGTAAGCGCCTGTGGTTTCCATAATCTTTGCTCCTTATCTTTCAGTCTGGTCTAAGACCAGTCTATCCACAATCTGCATTGCTGTCAATAACCTGAAACCGTGCAGCTCTGAACTCAGGTTACTGGCACCATTATTCTTCCCCGGCCCTGAACCTGAATGCCAGCCATACCAAAGGCGCATACGCCACAACCAGGCCAACCACCCCGTCCAACCATCGCAAAGCGACCAACATTGCCAGTGGATAAAGCCAGCATACATTAATGGCCCCAACCGTCAACGATACCACCCGATGCGAACCGTACTTTCTCGCCGCATGCTGGTAGCCATGGCTCCGATGGGCCTGGTACAACTTCTCTCCCCGCACCATACGACGCAACAGGGTCAGCGTGGCATCAACAATAAAAACACCCAGCAGGATCAACCAGGCCCAGAACAACCGGGGCACCTCCCAGGCCGCCTGAATCGACAAAACACCCAACGTCACCCCGAGAAAACCACTACCCGCATCACCCATGAAGATACGGGCCACGGGAAAATTCCAGCACAGGAAACCAAGCACTGCCGAGGCCAGCAACAGCGGCAACAACCAGGCCAGCAGACCTGCACCGGTCAACCATGCCAGCATCGCCGCCCCAAGACACACCGTGATGGCCTCGATTCCCGCTATCCCATCGATGCCATCCATGAAGTTGTACAGGTTCAGCAGCCAGACCAGGTACACTGCCGCCAGCACATTTCCCGACCACCCCAGGTCGAGCCGACAACCAGGTACCGGTATAGACGGCAACCCACCCAGCCATGCCAGTGCCCAGGCAGCCCCGGCAAAATGGGCCAGCAACCGCCAGCGGGCAGGGATATGGCCGCGATCATCGAGAAAACCGACCAGCGCCACCCAGGCCCCGGCCCCGGCAAGACCAAGCAGAACAGGTATCGAAAGGTTTGCAGTAAGGACAAGAAAACAGGTCAGCGCCAGGAAAGAGACAACGATGGCCAGTCCGCCACCGCGCGGGGTGGGTACAGTATGGGAGCTGCGCTGGTTGGGAACATCCAGCAGGCTGTGTGACAGGGCATACCGGCGCAGAACAGCAGTCAACAGCCAGGAAAGCCCGGCCGCGATTCCGCAGGCAAGCAGCACCTTCATGACGAGTGGAGGGATTCCAGAAAATGACGGGCCGTACTCCGAAGGGCCGCCTCCACACCAACGGGCGGAGTCCAGCCAAGCAGATCCTGCGCCTTTGCAATGTCCACCTGCAAAGAGCCAAGGAGCCGACGCGCCAGGGCCCGCTGCCCAACCATAGTGGCCCCGAAACGCAGCAGCCATTCCGGAACCGGCACAAGCCGGGCCACCACTCCAAGAGCAGCAGCCATCCGCCGCAGGAGGTCGGTAGTGGACAGATCCTCCCCATCCGAGACCAGGAAAACCTGGTTGGCAGCCGCCGGATGATCGACACATGTCACGATAAAATCCACCAGGTTATCCAGCGCCACCAGGCTGCGCCGGTTGTGAATCGCCCCCAGAGGCAGAGGCACCCCCCGGTAGAGCCAGCGCATCATGGAGCGAAAATTTCCCTTCACCCCGGGACCATAGACCAACACCGGCCGAATAATCACCACCACCATGCCTGTCTCGTCGGCCAGGGCCTTCAACCCCTGCTCTGCCTCATACTTGGATACAGCATACGGCTCCTCTGGCCGGGGTGTATCTTCTTCGGTAAACGATCCCCCTTCCCCAGACTGCTCGCCATGCACCTTGACAGAACTGATAAAAACAAACCGTCGCACCCCGGCAGCCACTGCCTGACGGGCCAGGTTCAAGGTCCCCTCCACATTCACCCGCCGATAGGCCGCCAGGGCGTCGGCAAATCCTTCCCGCATCACATGTACCCGGGCTGCCGCGTGTACCACCACCTCGACCCCGGCCACCGCCTCCCGCCAATCCGTTCCGGCAGCCAGATCACTAACCTGCACCTCCTCCACCGCAGACGGCAACGATTGCCCTGCCTGCCGCAGGGATACCCTGACTCCATACTTTCCATCCGCCAGCAAGCGTGCCATGACCGCTCCGCCGATGAAACCGGTGGCCCCGGTCAGCAGCAACTCACTGCGCCTGCCACTGTTCATACGTTGTACCCCAATATCCGACGGCACCTTGCTGATACAAACTCTCCGCACAAATTGTTACAGTAAAAATCAGGATGCAACTCTACCTGCCCAACTCGCAACCCAGCCACTCAATTCATAAAAAAAGCAGTTCCGCCAATAAAAGCAAAAACGAACACAAAACTTGACGCAACAAGCCAGTTTCGCCGGGCATGTCTACGGGTTGCCACCTTGAACAACATGAGAATAGGCACAGCCATGGCACAACTTTGCATTAAGGTCAACCGAGCGCTGTCGGAAATCCCGAGAAAAGGTGCCAAGACCACGGGGACAAACCATGACAGCAAAATCAAAATGAGCTCAAAACTGGAAGGAATCGCATACACTCCTTCGCGGGTGAAAAGCATTTTGGGAATGGACCAAAATAAGGCCAGAGCACTCAACCCGACAAAGTACCAGAATAGCCAGGATGGCCTGTTGGGCGCAAACATGTACAGCAGAAGAATGCAAAAAATCATCACAGAAAAGACCCCATGGGCCATGGGCATTTCATGTCTGCCACCCTTCCATGGATACAGCAGAACAACTACCAGGCAGGAGGCAAAGGAAAAGTATCCAGTGATAGGTGGCATCGGAAAAATCAATAGAACAGGCAGGAGAAAAAACAGAAGAAATAAAGGCAACAGATATGGAGTGCTTTTCCCGGCCAAGCGCGCCAGTGTAACTTGATACGGCTTTTTGGCACCGCTCAGCCTACGCCTGGGCTGCCGGAGCCCCGAACCACTTCTTTTTAAACCATTTTTTTCTGCCCAACTGACGAATCCATAAATACCACCACATAAAACAAGCGTTTCTAAAAGCAACGCCCATTCCGGCCCGGAAGAACCCAAGACGCCAAGTGCCCCGAACACGGCTGATAAACCATAGATAATGGTCACTACATCCCGATGGGGCAGCCCCATACTGAGCAATCTGTGGTGCAGGTGCGTCTTATCAGGGAGAAAAGGGTTTTCTCCCCGCCGCAGCCTGCCTGTCATCACATGAAGCGTATCGACTACTGGCAGGGCAAGAATGGTGGCCATAACTATTGGTTTTACTGGCTTATACAATCCCCCTCCATGGGCCAGGCCAACAGATAACGCAGCCAGAAGAAAGCCCAGCAGGAGACTGCCGGAATCTCCCATAAAAAGCTTGGCAGGATGCGTGTTGTAGCGAAGAAACCCCAGAATAGCCCCCAGCCCGGACAAGGCCAAAACAAGAAAAAACCATGCCTGGTTGCTGTAGGCTAGCACCGCAATAAAAAAAAGAACGATGGCGGAAAGCCCAGCCGCCAGCCCATCCAACCCGTCGGAAAGATTCAGCGCATTAATGACACCAACCATGCAGAAAACAGTAAACACGGGAGCCAGAAAACCGAAACGAATCTCACCGATTCCAAAAAGATCGCCAAATCCAGGCAGAGAAATACCGCTGACCATCATAAAGGCTGTTACTGCAAGTATCTCGCCGACAAATTTCAGCTTGGGGGAAATTTTGAAGAAATCATCCAGCAGACCGGTGAAAACGATAATGCCAGCCCCAAGCAGTACGCCCTGGATCAATGGTGGGGTCTTAACGCATAACAGAACGCCAAGCACAAAAGCTGCAGCAATACCAACCCCACCCATTCGTGGCAAAGGGTTACGATGTATTTTACGGGGATCAGGATGATCCAGCACTCCGAGCAACTTCGCAACCCTTCCAGATAGCGGGACAAGGACAAGTGATAAGAATAGACTCGTATAAAAAACCAGAAGGAAAAAACTGATATCAGTAAGGAGGGGTTGATTCATTAGTTAATCGTCGATAGTAACAGGCAGGCTTGCAAGGTCATTTTTATAACAGCAATTCGCGATGTCATTTAGCCGCCTATAAAATACTGACCTGCCCAGCGGCAACTGCCATTTCACGCTTGCCTGGATGGAGGATTGGCACTCGACACAGGGAGGAATTTGCCAATCAGATCCCTATACTGTTGAAGCACCTTTTCCCAAGTAAACTGTTCTTTGAAACGCCTTAGGGAAGCGGCTCTCATCCGCTCCTGCTCGTGTCGATTTTCCAGAAGCTCTGCAAACTTGTGTGCGCAGTCCGTTTCATTATTGAAAAAGTGCGCCCCGCTCCCGGCAACCCATCGGTTGAACGGATTGTCGTGCGCCAATACGGGTGAGCCGGCCCCGAGAGCCTCTACCAAAGACGGGTTCGTACCTCCCACTCGATGTCCGTGAACGTATAATGCTGCATGAAATCTTAACGATTGCGTCACCGACAGATCATATATCGCTCCCGGGAACAGCACGCTTTCGGATGCAGCCTCAACAACCGACCGGTGATAACTGCTACCCTCGACGTCAAAACGTCCCAACACAACAAGCTTCTTACCACTGGCAGGACAACCAAACGCCTTTACGATCTCCAAGATCGAATTATCCGGCTCCGGACGGGCAATCACCAGCGCATATTCTCCTGGCGTTAATCCCAGTTTCCTGATCGGCTCCTCGGCTGCCTTTGTTACCTGGTCCGCTCCATACGGTATCATGGTGATCTTGTCTCTGCGAACTCGCGTAGCGAGGTGATTGGCGATTTCCGGATGATCGGCAATCAGGTGATTGCCAATGAGACACCCGACGCGCTCATTCATATAGAGCCAAGCTTTTGCTGGCAAGCTCCACTGGGTGCGCCTCCATTCGACACCATCCATGTTGATAAGATTCGGGATCCCAAACCGCCGAAAAACCCCTGAGAAAACCGCGGTGCCATAACCTAGCGAAAGTACGATTCCCCCTTCGCGGGTCGCCCGACGCATCGCCTTTATATCGAACAGAATTGTCGAAGCTGCTCCCCGATGCCGACCGGTATATGCACCCGGCGAACGCCCTCCCAGGAATCCTCCCTCGCCTTCCCCTTTCCGCTTTCCTGGCAGTAGACGGTGACTTTCCACCCCTCCTTAGCCAAATAAGGCGCCAATTTAGCGGCAAAGGTTTCGAACCCGCCATGTTGGGCTGGAACCCCTCTAACGCCAACAATGTGAAGTTGTACCGGTTTCTTATGTCCTTGAAGCATGATGAATCGCTGATACAGGTATGAAAAACGAGCCTAACCCACTGCTCGCAAACAAAAAAATACTGTCGAGACAGGAAACCCCGTTTACCTCAATAGAGTTCTTACAAGGGCAATCAATGTTAATCGGGAAAATCCCTTCGGAACGACTCGCCGGAAGTGCGGATAATCCTCTCCACCACCGCCCATTCCCTGCGCTGAACGTGAAACCAGGTAGTGGCCATCATTCCCAACGCACCCTGCCCCGCCGCATAACGGCTAAAGTTGCGCATGGTTTTTTCCCTTTTCCAACTGCTGCCGATCACTCGAAAACCCTCCTGCTGCATGACAGCCAACGAAGGAAACTCGGCTTGGTCGTCGAAATAGTGCCAGTCGCAGATGACGATATCGCGGGGGAGTTTGTCCCGTAACGCCTTACCATAGCCTGGCACGCTGCCGTGCAGATGTTTGTCCAACATCTCCGGAAACTCTTCCGGGGCAATAAGCATGTCTCCCCACATCCAGGTCATGATGCCGCGCTCTTTCAAGTAACTATATATACGCCGCACATCTTGCACGAACAGCTCGGCCGGAAGCATGTTTTCGCCAGGCCCCAACCATCTCTTCAGGGAATTGACGTTGTACCCCGCCACCTCATCATGACCGATGTGAATCGCTCGCGGATGCAGGGCGTCTATGAGCTCTTCCAGCAGGGCTAAGACCCGTCGATAGGTCTCTTCGTTCCGAGGGTCGTAGGTCACTCTATTGAACATCAATTCAGGAAAATTCCCCTGAAAAAATTTCTCTTGGTGGGTTAGGAGTTCCAACTCCGGGATGACCTCCATCCCATTCTCTTGCGCATAGGTAACCCAGGCGAAAAAGTCCGGTTTACTCCAGGCGTCATCTCGAGCCTGCCAAGGCGCACGGTCAAGCTTAACCCCATCGGTGATCGAAACCTGAACAGCTTCGAATCCCGCCGAACGTGCCAGATCCACCATCCACCGGGCGCGATCGGGAGTCACTCCACGCAACACGAAATGCCAAATCCTTGCCGGCGGTCGATACACACTGGATCCTGTGTCGTCGTCCGCCGCCAGAGCACTACTTACGGCGGCGAACAGCAGCGCAACCAATACCACAAACAACTGGTAGGCTCGGTGCATCACAGCGACGCCTCATAGCCAAGTTTTTGCATGACTTCGCAAAAAGGCTTCTCAATGGCTGGCGCAAGCGCAAAAGGTTTCTTTTGTCCTACAGGCTTCAGCGTCGATTCAGCATAACGGATAAATGGCATATCACTGCCAGCCAACCCAGTAAAAGGGGTGATTTCACCCAACACTTGCAATGGCTTGGCACAAAGTTTCTCGTAGGACACCTGCAGCACATCGTTCGGGTATTGCTGCAGAAGAGACAGCCCCTCGCGCATCGTCACGACCCATTCCACGGCCGCCATGTCGGTATGATTCGTCCACGTGCGCATCGCATCGGCGTGGAGGGCCAGATCGGCATGCTCCGGTACGATTTGATCGACCAGCAAATCCCACTTGCGGCGGTCTACGCCCCACCAGTCGTGGTTTTCACCACCAACCTGCTGACCCAATCGATGAGACCAACCATCGATGGAATGGCAGGTATCCCAACCGTTACGCGACAGGAACAGGAACTTCGCATCCGGAAAGATCGCCTTAACAAAAGGAACCCGAAATATCAGCTCAGGATACTTGTCCACGACGCGACGGGAAATGGTTGCCGCCAGATACGCGCCAAAAAGGCGGTGGGCCGATTTTTTCACTTCCAGCGTCGCCTCCTCAGCCCCTATCCTATAACGTGCCGTTCCTCGGGTATAGCTGCCTATCAAGTCCTCTTCGGGATGGATCGCATGCCACAGCGCCTTGGGTTCATTCAGAAACCCCACCTCCCGGTGCATGGAGAGCACCACGCCGAGGATCGTCGTGCCGCTTCGCCCCGTGCCAAGTATGAACACCGGCTTCTCTACCCGCTTCAACTGGGTCAAACGTTTTTCGACTGCGAAATGTGCGAAAACGATCGGATTGACCCATCGCCCACGGGTTGTTAAAGGGCGCCCTTCAAACAGGGCGTAGCTCACCATACGACTCCATAACTTCCAGGGTCGGGTACGAATATAGGTTTTATCGACCTGCGCGATCATACCCCCACCTCACACAGCACCGGGTTCATTGGGTTATCTTTTCCAGCCACTGCCAAGTCTGTCCGATACCAGCATTCAGATCGATGCGCGGCTCCCAATCGAACCATTCTCGCGCCTTTGTGATATCCAGAACGACCCGCGGAACATCAAAGGGTCTTCCCTCCCTGTAACACACCTGCACGTCTCTGGAAGAGACTTTCGATAAGACATTAATGACGTCCTTTATCGAATACCCTATACCGCTCCCGGCATTAACTATCCCGGAACCTCCGGTACAGCCTGCTCGAACACAAAGATCGGCGAGATCGCCAATGTATATAAAATCACGCACAATAGAGCCGTCGCCCCATACCTCTATGGGCTCCCCGGCCAGCACCTTGGCTGCGAACGTACCAATGACCCCTTGAACGCCTTTATGACCCTGTCGTTCCCCGTAGGGGTTGGAAGCTCGAAGAATCACATACTCAAGACCGTGCAAATGCCCAAACATATGCAGGTAATTTTCTATCGCGATCTTGACCACTCCGTAGGAACAGACTGGACGCAACGGATGACTTTCCGGGATCGGGACCACGTCGGGAATCCCATAAACTGTACCACCTGACGACAGGAAAACGATCCGCCTCACCCTTTTCTGCACCATCAACTGCAGCAAGCGGACTGTACCGACAAGATTCCCTCCTATGTCAGAAATTGGATCAAGGTTCGATGTGGACGGTACGGTGGTACTAACAAAGTGATAAACGACATCAATTCCCTCCAAAGATTCGGCAAGGGCTGGTACGTCATCAAAAGGAGCTAAACGGTAATCGACGTTATTTAGTGAGCTACGATATCGTGCTTTCGACCGATCAAATATACGAACCTTTACTCCTTTTGCGAGCAGGTGGTCAACTACGTGTGACCCGATAAAACCGTTGCCCCCCAATACCAGCACTCTCATCTCAGTACTCCTTCGTAGATACCCATCAATCTTTCGTAAAAGCGCTTATCATTAAACTCCTCCTCCACGTATGACCGCGCACGCCTCCCCATATCCTTAACGACATCGTCTTTTCCATTACCAAGCTTTCTCATTGCGGTCGCAAGCGCCTCGGGCGAACTTGCCTCGTAAACAAATCCGCGGGCTCCATGATCGATTAATTCGGGTATGCCGCCCCGATTCGATCCGATCACCGGTTTGCCCGCCGCGAAAGCCTGAAAAATCACGTAAGGAAAATTTTCATGCCAGCGTGATGGCACCACGACAAACCGGCAGCAACTCAGCCATCCACTCAGATCGTCACCCCATTTTGGCCCAAGAAAACTGACATTGGTCAATCCAAGCTCCGCCGCCCGCGATTCAAGTGATTCACGATCCGGACCTTCACCGATGATTACCACGGGCAATTCCCGAAACCGGGCCGCAGCCTCAAGTAGCACATCCACACCTTTTTCATCGATCAACCGGCCAAAATAGAGGGCATAATCCCCCAACGGGCCACGCAGGCTGTTTTTCGTAATATCGAATGGGTTTCGTAGCATCTTCCATCGGAAAGATTCTTTGCCCCAAAACTCCTCAGTTCTATGCGCCATAAACTCACTAGCAAACAAAAAAGTATGTACATTTTTGCGATAGATATTCATCCAATTATGTGCATAGGCCTCCATAGCACTGGCAACACTGTAAGCAATAGATCCGTGACAACAATTATTAATAATGGCGCGATAAAAACTACCTTCTTTGCAATCTTCACAAACACGCCCGTGATGATAGAGCTTGTAATTGGGGCAGATATGTTTGTAGTCGTTGCAACTCAGCACCACGGGCACGCCCGCTTCACGTGCCGCATCCAGTATGGCCGGCGTAAGTTGAACATAAATGGCAAACGCATGAATAATATCCGGATTAAAGTCCTCAATCAGCCGCGCCATTGATTCTTTTGCACGGCGGTTATAGATCATGCGCGGAAAATTTATTGCCTTGGCAAGCACCCCGCCGGTACTATATGCTGCCACCGATGGGAAATAACTGCGCCATTCTGTTTCAATCGCATTATTCATTGCGGATAGGTAAGCGACTTGATGCCCTTGTGCTTTCAGGACACGACCTACCTCGTGATAAAAAACTTCGGCCCCTCCAGCTATATCGAAGTTGTTATGGGACAATAACACTCTCAATTCTGGCCACCTAACGCACGTAATAACGATTTTTCCATGACTGCCATTTGCTCCCTTATATAATTTAATATTAAGAAGACGACAAACACTATAAGCGAGTAAAAATAACTGGAAATGACGGCTCTAAACAGACTAAAAAAAAGTATTATCCCCAACAGGAACAATAAATCAGTCCTTCGCAACATGCTATGCGAGCTCGCTTCAAACATACAATACAGAAGAACTAGCACTGTAAATAAACCGATGATTCCATACTCTCCAAGTAGGGAGCCGATTCCACTGTCATGTATCCCTGTTCCCCTTTTCACTGAAGACCAATCGGCAATGCCAAGCTCATCATAAACTTTTGATCCTAACGATAGCGGTGAGCCAAACGTACCACCTCCTGTCCCAAGCGGAAAATGTTGTTTTGCCAGAGTTGCGCCAGAAATCAACATAGCAACTCGAATGTATTTCTGATCGCCTTCATACGTGTTGACTGCTTTTTTCAGATCCTGGTCAATCCCTCGACCAAACAGCACGAATATCACCGGCACCATAATAATCAACAATGTTGATAAAATACGATATATTATCTTTTGTTTGATCGCTATGTAAAAATAATAAGAGGATAGCACACACAGTAACAAAGATGATCTAGACCAGCTCATAATAAGACCCGCTAACAATAACAAGGAAAGTAACCTGTTTTTGCGCACAAACATATAAAATAAAAAGAGCACAGTCGAAAGTGCGCCGAAACGGTTTGGATTAATCTCAAAACCAACAATTCTCGACGTGTCCAGTTCATATGAAACATCTGGCTGCAGAGAAACAAAGAATTCTGGAAACAGGATATTCAACGCAAAACCCAACAAGTGCACAACGGTAACGACAAATATAACTTTGTGTATAGTTATCGTCCTAACCTCGCTAGCGACAACAAAAAACTGAAAGATCTTACAATAAAGCAAGGACGCCAAAAAAGAAACAACTAGTCCTCTTGAATATACAGAACCGAGCGAACAAAACGTCAGCGCTATAAGTGTCGATATCCATATCACCGCCAAGATACTTACTTTGAGCCTGTATGTATAAGCCAAAACAATCAAGGCAAACACTGACATTACCATCGCATCATCAAGGATCGACAATACACTCAGGTTGCTCACGGCGGTTATAAAATCGCCAAACAATATAATTAAAGTCACCACTATTACCAGCGGCAACGATACAAGTGCACCTATTTTTTTGTAATTCATAATGGTTGAAACCGCTGATTCATTCTACGCAGCAACTATCAGTTCATTATATATCCCCGACTTCGTGACATTAGGACAGTATGATAAAGCCTGAATGAGCCAGATTGCGGTGCAGAAACGGACATTACGACCGCTATATTACCGCTCACGACTTAATCAGAGAAACTTTTATCATTGGATGTCATAATACTTCATTAATAAATCCTTCGTGTCTGGATCAATGTAAACGTCATCAGCATGCTGCTTGTTAATGGATAGCATTTTTTTGATTATTCTATTTGGCACCCTAGAGCAAGCTTTCAACGTTCTGTTATTATGGGCGTAGAACTCAATTTTTCTCCTTACGGACAGATAAAGCCTCTCAATCAGCTGGTTTCTGACTGCCACACTCTCGTTCTCAACCGTAAATCGGTAGTTATTGTAGTAGTTGCTGTCTATCCCGGAAAAATCACAAATCTTTTCCATCACAGATGACGGATTATCACGCAACTCATTAAATTGGATGACCAACACCCGTTTATTCATGTTCTGGCAAAAAATCGACAAGTAGTAATCGTACCGTCCCTGATCGAGTGCTCGAAGATGTACTGGCGTCAATGGCGATTTGGCAAGATTTATTTGCATACGCACATAGGTATCGAACGATGCCGCATTATCAAGCAACCCTCTCTGTTTTGCGTACTTATACCAGGAAATCAATCGTTCGATCGGGTCGCGCACTATAAATATTAGCTTGCTCAGCGGCAGCAGTTTGAAAATATTCAGTGCTTGTTGTGAATACAAATAGTCTGGCGTAGCTTCCATTCTTATTCGTTTGTCCTCTTTGCATTGAGTGAAAAATTCACCGTATCGCTCCAGATTGTTCCCATCAAATCGCTCTACCGAAGGCAGAATATCTTCCTGGTCAAGAAAAAAACGCGTCTCTTTCAGGCTGGAAGGGCAAATTTGGGGATGATCGGCCAGATATTTGTAGATTGAGGATGTCCCTGCCTTGGGAGCCCCACCTATAATCAAGTACACGTATTCTGCCACACTCATACTATCACCTTATGATAACACTATTGCCTTTATACCCAATTTTCGCCAAACCAACCAAACCGCGCCAAGATTATTTGCAGCAACAGCTACTGACGTCGCCATTGCAGCCCCAACTCCTCCCCAAAGAGGAACAAAAATAGTGGTCAGTGCCAACAGTAAAAGTGTTGTGACCATTGTGAGTTTTTGAAAGGAAATCTCATTTCCGCTCATCATCAACAAATAACCGACGGACCCAGTCATGACGTTCACCAACTGCCCAACCGCCAATATCATCAACATCAAGCCACCTTGCTCAAACTCGACTCCGAAAAATCCCATTATCCAACTGCCACCAAATATAAGCGCCATAAAAATAGGACTGGCTAACAAGGTAATCATTAGTGCTGTACGTCGCGCAGTTTGACCTAACGCCTCCATATCGCCTTTTATGTAAAGTTCGGCAAATTTTGGAGCAACTACGTTGTTCACTGCAACAAGTAAGAAGGTTACTAGCATCGCCACACGGCTTGCCGCTCCGTATACTCCAACTTCAGCACTGGTAGCCCAAATACCCAGTATAAATAGGGGCGCCCAAGGAAGAATTGCCCGATTCATCACCGCCACCAACAATAGCGGTTTGCAACTCGCCCACAGCAGCCGAAGAGAAAAATGTTTCCGATCAACCTCGTATCCACAAAATGTTCTATGCAACGCCCACGCACCCACTAAGGCAACAAGTATCGTCGATACGGCATAAGCCAACACCGCACCATTCACTCCTGCAAACTGGGACAACGGATAAAGCAGCAAGAGAGCAAATAATGAAACACCAATGCCTTGCACTAACATAGCATCGCGGACACGCTTCAATCCCTTGAGGCTTTCAGCTTGAAGATTAAGCAAGGAAGAAGGAAGGATAGATAGGCACATCAGGCGCAGAGGATCAGTAAGCTCCGCTTTATTAAAAATGGCACTTGCCAACCATGGAGCGGCAACAAAGACAGTGAGCATAACTGCAGCCGAAACCAACAAGGCCATGCGCATCCCCTGGGCATACACACCTTGTACACCCGACCAATTTTGATGAGTTGCATAGGTGGCCACAAAGCGTAGCAGTACGTTATCTAGCCCCACCCGGCCAATCACCGAGCCTATGGCGGTCACGGAAAGGGCCAAGAAGTATAACCCTGTATCTTCTACGCCAAGTAAGCGGGCTAAAGAGACGTTCAAACCAAAAGTCAGGCCAGCACCTATCACTTTCAGAGCAAATGCAAGTACCGCACCCCGCACTACCTCTCGCATGTGCTCATCGGCTCGAATCCGAAACAGTTTTTCCTTCAAACATAACATGATGGATGTCAAATCCTGATAGATTAGAGACCGTTTTGCATTCGATCTCACCAGTTTCCATTTCGATAGGCTGGTTACGAGGCTAACGCCTGATAACCCCTCTGCTGAAGCTTTTCCGCCAAAGCCTGCCTGGCATGTTGCTCCCCATGCACCAAGGTAATTTTCTCCGGTTTGTGGCCCGTGCTGCACACCCAGTCAAGAAGACCCTGCTGGTCGGTATGGGCCGAATAGCCGCTGAGCGGTTGCACCCGGGCTCGGATGGAGAAACGCTCTCCATCGAGATAGACATAACCGTCCGGGGTGTTGGCATATTTCTGAATGATGCAGCCCGGGGTGTTTTTGGCCTGATAGCCCACGAAGAGCACGTCGTTTTTCGGATCCTCCAGGCCGGCGGCCAGGTGGTCGACGATACGGCCGCCGGTGCACATGCCGGAGCCGGCGATGATCACGGCCGGGCCGTCCATCCGGGTGAGGCGCTGGTGGTCGCGATGGCTTCGGGCGCTGTAGAGGCCGGAAAAGTCCAGGGGGTCGTCGCCTTCGGCCCGGAGATCTTGTGCTTCCCGGTCCCAGAAGGGGTAGAGTTGTTCGAATATCTCGGTCAGGGTGAGGCCGAGAGGTGAATCTACCACTACCGGGATCTTTTGGGAATGGAGAAGCGGAAATTGCTGGCGCAGGTCCGGGTCGGTGCGGAGACGATCGATCTCGTAGAGCAGTTCCTGGGTGCGGCCCAGGGAAAATACCGGGATGAATACCTTGCCGCCATCGGCAAGGGCCCGGGTGAGGATCTCGCCCAGGCGCTGGATGCGGTCGTGGCGGCCTTCGTGGAGCCGGTCGCCGTAGGTGGATTCCAGTACCAGGTGGTCACAGGGCTGTGGTGGATCGGGGTCAGGAAGCAGCGGCGTGTTTGTGGCGCCGAGGTCGCCGGAAAAAAGGATACTGCAGGCAGGCTCTTTGGATTCCAGCCGGACAAAGGCCGAGCCGAGGATATGGCCTGCCCGGCCCAGGCGGAAGGTGAGCTTGTTTTTCAGTTCAAAGGTCTCGTTATACTCGAAGCCCCAGGTGAGGTCGTCCAGGCGGGTGAAAAAGTGCTGCTTGGATTCCTCGTCCTCGTGCTGGAGGGCCATGGCGTCTTTGAGCATGGGGAAAAGGAGTTCCCGGGTGGCGTGGGTGGTGATGATTTCGCCCTGGAAACCTTGCTGGATCAGTTCCGGCAGTCGTCCGCAGTGGTCGAGATGGGCGTGGGTGATGAAGAGGTAGTCGATGTCTTTCGGGGGTACCGGCCATTGGGACATGGGCAGGGTGTGGTCGTCGCCCTGGGCCAGGCCGCAGTCCACCAGGATGGATGTGTTGTTTATCTGCAGGAGATGGCAGGAGCCGGTGACGGTTGTTTTAGCGCCAAGATGCGTGAGCTTATATGGCAATTGTTTGGGCTGTTGGGGCATGCTGTTCTGCGTGGCCATTTTTATGCTGCTTGATGGCCTGGGATTGACCATGAGGCTGTGCTGGGGCTTGGGGTGGTATACCGCGGAGCGGTATGCGGATCGCTGGTGCTCATGGCAGATAAGGGCAATCGGTCGTTCACCGCGGAGCGGAGGAACGAGGGGGATGTGCGGGAGCCTGGGGTACGGGAGGTGACCATGGTTGTTTTATTGCCAGGTAGCGGTGTTTTGTCCTTGGACCACGAGGCTGTGTTGGAGGTTGAGGTGGTATACCGCGGAGCGGTATGCGGACCGCAGGTGCTCATGGCAGATAAGGGCAATCGGTCGTTCACCGCGGAGCGGAGGAACGAGGAGGGTGTGCGGGTGCCTGGGGTACGGGAGGTGGCCATGGCTGTTTGATCGTCAGGTAGCGGTGTTTTGTCCTTGGACCACGAGGCTGTGTTGGGGTTTGGGGTGGTATACCGCGGAGCGGTATGCGGATTGCTGGTGCTCATGGCAGATAAGGGCAATCGGTCGTTCACCGCGGAGCGGTGGAACGAGGGGATGTGGGGGAGCCTGGGGTACGGGAGGTGGCCATGGCTGTTTGATCGTCAGGTAGTGGCGTTGTGTCCTTGGACCATGAGGCTGTGTTGGAGGTTGGGGTGGTATACCGCGGAGCGGTATGCGGACCGCAGGTGCTCATGGCAGATAAGGGCAATCGGTCGTTCACCGCGGAGCGGAGGAACGAGGGGGATGTGCGGGAGCCTGGGGTACGGGAGGTGACCATGGTTGTTTGATCGTCAGGTAGTGGCATCGTACGTTAGGGCCATGAGTGTGTGTATTGGTTCAAGGTGTTATACCGCAGAGCGGTATGTGAGTCACATTCGGTCATGGCAGATAGGGGTTGTCGGTCGTTCACCGCAGAGCGGAGGAACGAGGCGTACAACCGCCAACCACAGAACCATCCGCGTGATCAGAAGCGTTCAGGGCTTGGAGGCGTTACCGCCAGGCGGTATGCGTACCGCATGCGCTTCAGGCAGACCTGGGAAGTCGGGCGTCACCGCGGAGCGGTTGAACGAGGGGTAACCTCAGGTACGAAAGTATCGGGTAAACCCAATGTCTTCCTGTATTGAAGGAGCGCATTATGATTACAGGGAGGCGGGATGAACGTCAAGAGTAAATTCAATGCGTTAGTCAGGGTTTGGGAGGGATTTCAGTGGTGGGAGACTGGTTGCAGAGGGGGCCTCATTGTGATACTGCATCGAGAAAATCTTTGGCGTGCAAGCGATAATCACGATTGGCCCTGGTCCAGCGGTATCCCTTTTCGCCTATTTCGGTCCGTTCCTCTGCCGTGTGAGATTTTAATGAGATTATCGCCTGGCTCAGGTTCTCCGGATTCTCTCCAGGGCAGCTCAGGCCGGCGCCACTGAGGGCGTCGATGTCGTGGGGGCGTGGATGATGGGTTTTGCGGCCAGCATGTAGTCAAGAAGCCCTTTTACCTCAAGACCGCCATTACATCGGCCGCATTGAAGACAGCTGTGTCTTCCGGGGATTCTGCCGGATTTTTACACCAGAGGGCCAGGACAATTTTCCGTTTGCCTATTTTGGGGAAATTTTCAGCAGAGTTGGTCAGCCTGTGCAGGGTTTGGCGGACATCTGTCTTTTTTTCCCATTTTGCCTCTCCAAAAAGGAGCGAGCATCCATCCAGGGATTCGGCCACCAGGTCGATTTCCATCTGGTTGCCGTTTAGCCCTTTTCCCCACCAGCGGGCAGCCGGTTTCCAGCGCTGCCCGGCGATTGCCAGCCTTGGCACTGACCAGCGGGCCAACTCTTCCCAGACATCGGCAACCTGCATGGTCAGCGTCTGTTGCGAGGCGGCATAAACTGCATCAATGAGGTCCTGTTCCAGCAGGGACTGATTGGGCATGACAATTCGGTACCAGAACTGCAAAAAAGGATCTGCCAGTCTGTAAAGGGTTTTCTTTCCCGAACGGATATTTTCACCAAAGGGAACCTCTTTTTTTATGTAGCCAAGCTGTATCAGGTTGGCGAGCGGCCTGGTCAGGCTTGTTGACGGTTTGCCAAGCCTGCCGGCAATTTCCGATAACCTGTGGGCGCCGCCTGCGATCAGACCAAGCAGAGAGTGGGGCTGGCTGGCTCCCCGCATGTCATCAAGCAGCAGGCGCATGGGCTCTTCATGAAGGATGCCGTCCCTGTCCAGCACCAGTTCTTTGCAGGCTGTTTCCGTGCTTGAGTATTGCTTTGCCAGTTCCCAGTAACGCGGCACCCCTCCCCAGATGGAATACGCTTCAACTGTCTGGACCGCATCACATTCAAGAGCATCCGCAAGCCACCCCGGCTCCAACGGACGGAGCTTTATTATTTCGGCGGCTCTCCCGTACAGGGGAGCTGTACTGTCAAGAACAAGCCCCTGCATCATGCGCTGCGAAGAGCCACAGATAATCAGATGAATGGTATTTTTTTGCGTATCGATATGACGCTGGAGAATACTGGGCAATTCCGGCGATTTTTGCACCAGGTATGGAAACTCATCAAGAATAAGGGCAATATCATGACGGGCCTGGTTGTAAAGCGCATTGAACAGGACCTCCCAGGATGGATAGGCAACCTGATCAAAGCCCGGTACGTGTCTGCCGATTTCAGCGGCAAGGCCCTTTATCTGTAAAGGGGCTTCCTGCTGATCCGCCAGATAATAGATATCCTGTTTCCGGGCTATATGCTGCAGCAATCTCGATTTGCCGCAGCGACGGCGGCCATAAACAACGATCAGCGCCGGGTCGGCAGCATTCAAGGCCCGGCCAAGTCTGGCAACTTCCCTTGCCCTGTTTAAAAATTGCAACCGCATCGACTCCCTCCCCGTTAACTGCAAACATTTTTATTTTTCGTAGCGACACAGAAATCGGGCAGGTAAGCAAGCCTGCGAGACTCCGAAAAGATCCTTTATGGACAGGCACCAGTCAAGACTGACCGCACTCATTATACCTGTCAAACATTATACCTGTCAAACATAATGTTCGTTTTGGCCATTATCCACAAGGAAGGGACAAGCCAGATGGGGAGGCTGCAGCACCAGTTAACCCGCATATTTCACAAGCGATCTACTGCAAGGCCTGAAAACACCGCGCCTGCAGTCGCCTCATGACCGCCAGGCCGGCAAATCCGGTGGCACCGGTCAGCAATATTCTGCCGCATTCTCAGAAAAATCAGAGCCAGTTGATGTGAGAAGCAACACTGGTTCCTGATTCCTTCTGCCAGCTCAACCTTGGGTTGCCGTCCCGGTTGGGCCGATAGCTTATCTTTCGCTCCTTTCACACCGTCTCCCACTCAAATTCAGTGATGTTTTTTTTATTTGAGTCAAAGCCGATGCCAATGATATAGACCGTTCGATCATCAGCAAGATATTTCCTGTGATACCCCTTCTCCTTTATCTGCTCCAGGGCCGAGCCAGGCGCATTATCCACCTTGAACTCTATCACATAGACGGCCTGCGGCAGGATGATGCTCATATCCACCCTGCCCTTGCTTGACACATCCTCAGCCACGAGGGGCAGGCCCAGGGAGGCAAGGTAGGCGTAGATCACAGAGGCGTAGTAACCTTCATATCTTTCTATGATTTTATTGGCATAGTTCTGGTACGGGATGCCGGCGAACAGGGCGTGGAGGGTCTTGTGGAATGTTTCCAGGTCGCCTGCCTGCAGAGCGTCATAGAGGCTGTCCTGCAGGGGTATTTTATCCTGGCGCTGATTGGTGAGATAATCAACCAACAGTTCGTTCAGAGAGAGCTGAATCTCCTTGTTGGGGACTTTGAGTCGGTAAAAGAGTCTGTCCCGGCGGGTGAATTTCTCGGCAAATGTCAAGTATCCGGTCTGCCAGAGCAGCGCCACAAGGTCAATGTGGTCCACATCAAAGGTGTCAAGGATGATGTCGTCAACCACGCAGTTTTCAAGCTCAGGCAGATAACGCCGCTGCTCGTTCAGGAGATCTATGAGGAAGCTGGGGTTGCCGGTGCTCCACCAGTAGGGGCGATACTCCCTGTTCTTTGAGAGAAAAAGCAGTATATCAAACGGGTTGTAGAGCGGATCGCCAAAGTAGTTGTAGCCGTTGTACCACTCCCTGAGTTTGTCCATATCCACGCCCTGCAACCGCTCGGCAAAGGACCGCTCCACTTCCTGGTGGGTATAGCCGCAGATGGTGGCAAAACGCTCATCGATGGTGATATCATCAAGGTTGTTGAGGCCGCTGAAAAGGTTCATTTTGGCAAATTTCGACACCCCGGTTATCATCACAAAGCGGATATACTCATCCAGGTCCTTCATGATGGAGTAAAACCCTTTGAGCTTGTCGCGGTTGGACCGGGCCAGCTCCCTGTCGGTGATATGGTCCAGGATGGGCTTGTCGTATTCGTCGATGAGGATGACCACCTTTTCCTTGTACCGGGAGGCGGCGTTGCGGATCAGTTCGGCAAAGCAGAATCCGGGATCATCGAGAGGATCATCACAGGAAATGGCAAGCCACTGCTGATTATGTTTGAGATTATGGTAAATAACAGCGTCGAACTTCTCCTCGGTGCGGAACTCACCGCTGCCAAAGCTTATGCGGATGACCGGGAATTTTCGCTCCCAGTCCCATTTGTCTTCAATGTAAAGACCATTGAAAAGGTCGCGGTTGCCGGAAAAAAGCTCGTAAAGCGTGCTGAGCATGACACTCTTGCCAAAACGGCGGGGACGGCTCAGGAAAAAATACTCCCCGCTCTCGACCAACTGCAGCAAAATCTCGGTCTTGTCCACATAGACATAATTCTCTTCCGGATCGCGCAACTTGGCGAATGTCTGAATTCCTATGGGCAGTTTTTTCATATTCATGGTCCTGGCGCCTTACGGTCAGGCAACTAGCTCTGGTTGCAACCCGGCGCTGTTTTTTTCACGCCCTTCACACCTTCTCCCACTCGAATTCAGTGATGTTTTTTTTGTTTGAATCAAAGCCGATGCCAATGATATAGACCGTTCGATCATCAGCCATGTATTTCCTGTGATACCCCTTCTCCTTTATCTGCTCCAGGGCCGAGCCAGGCGCATTATCCACCTTGAACTCTATCACATAGACAGCCTGCGGCAGGATAATGCTCATATCGACCCTGCCCTTGCTTGAGACATCCTCCGCCACAAGGGGCAGGCCCAGGGAAGCGAGGTAGGCGTAGATCACAGAGGCGTAGTAACCTTCATATTTTTCTATGATTTTATTGGCATAGTTCTGGTACGGGATGCCGGCGAACAGGGCGTGGAGGGTATTGTGAAATGTTTCCAGGTCGCCTGCCTGCAGGGCGTCATAGAGATTGGAGCGCAATTCCAGTTTCTCGCTGCGCTGATCTGTAAAATAATCTATGAACAACGCGTTGAGAGACATTTGTATCTCTTTGTTCGGCACCTTCAGTTTATAAACAACAGAATCAAATTTATCTATCTTTTCCGCAAAGGTCAGGTAGCCGGTCTGCCAGAGCAGGGCGACAATGTCGATATGGTCCACATCAAAGGAGTCAAGGATGATGTCGTCAACCACGCAGTTTTCAAGCTCAGGCAGATAGCGACGTTGCTCGTTCAGGAGGTCGATCAAAAAGCTGGGGTTGCCGGTGCTCCACCAGTAGGGGCGATACTCCCTGTTCTTTGAGAGAAAAAGCAGTATATCAAACGGGTTGTAGAGCGGATCGCCAAAGTAGTTGTAGCCGTTGTACCACTGCCTGAGCTTATCCATATCCACGCCCTGCAACCGCTCGGCAAAGGACAGCTCCACTTCCTGGTGGGTATAGCCGCAGATGGTGGCAAAACGCTCATCGATGGTGATATCATCAAGGTTGTTGAGGCCGCTGAAAAGGTTCATTTTGGCAAATTTCGACACCCCGGTTATCATCACAAAGCGGATATACTCATCCAGGTCTTTCATGATGGAGTAAAACCCTTTGAGCTTGTCGCGGTTGAACCGGGCCAGCTCCCTGTCGGTGATATGGTCCAGGATAGGCTTGTCGTATTCGTCGATGAGGATGACCACCTTTTCCTTGTACCGGGAGGCGGCGTTGCGGATCAGTTCGGCAAAGCAGTACCCGGGGTCATCGAGAGGATCATCACAGGAAATGGCAAGCCACTGCTGATTATGTTTGAGATTATGGTAAATAACAGCGTCGAACTTCTCCTCGGTGCGGAACTCACCGCCGCCAAAGCTTATGCGGATGACCGGGAATTTTCGCTCCCAGTCCCATTTGTCTTCAATGTAAAGACCATTGAAAAGGTCGCGGTTGCCGGAAAAAAGCTCGTAAAGCGTGCTGAGCATGACACTCTTGCCAAAACGGCGGGGACGGCTCAGGAAAAAATACTCCCCGCTCTCGACCAACTGCAGCAAAATCTCGGTCTTGTCCACATAGACATAATTCTCTTCCGGATCGCGCAACTTGGCGAATGTCTGAATTCCTATGGGCAGTTTTTTCATCATTTTTCTCGTTCCACGGCATCAAGCTGGCCATGCAAACACATTGTCTCGATTTCCGGGCCCCCAATTGTGTCCGGGTGACCCGCAAGGGAGCCGATGAATCCGACCAGGGCCCGATTGAACGGGGTTGCATGCAGCCGCATCGCGATCCTGGCACAGGAGGATGCGCCGGCAATATCGCCGGCACCAAGGCAGGCCACCGCCTGTCGGGCCAGTTGCTCTGCCTGCCGCTCTATCTCCAGCAGTTTTTCCAGTCCGGCTCCGCAACGCCTGCACCGGGCAGTTCCGTTATAGCGGGCCCGGCAATGGGGACATCGCTGCATGTTCTACGACTCCAGATAAAAAATAATCTCGGAAAGCTCTTCCATGGCCTCCCGGGCGGCATCGGCATCCCCGGCATCCAGCGCCTTGCTGACATCCTCTATCAGGTTGACCAGATCTTCGCGATCCTCTTCTCCTGTCGTATCGAGCAGACCACGAGCCTTTTCCAGCAGGGACTGTGCTTCTCTGTTTAACTTTTCGTCAACCTCACCGGTTCCTGATTCGTTTTCCGGCAGGACGTCGTCCTTTTCCTGGTCGCCAAACAGACTGAAAACCTTTGCCCTGGCTCTGGCAAGGGACTGATCGTTTCTGTCGGACAGCGCGTTTTCAATAATAATGGATTTTTCCAGTCCTGTTGCCTTTTCCATGGCGCTGACCTGCAAGATACCGTTGATATCCAGGGAAAAGGTCACGATGATTTCATTGCCGCCGGCAGGGGTTGCAGGCCGGTAACCCTGAATCTGCCGACTTCAATATTGTCAAGGGCATCGGCTGCCTCTCCCTGGTAGACCTTGACTTCAACCTCCTTCTGACCGTCAACAGCAGTAAAAAATACCTCGCTCCGGGTAACCGGTATGGGGGTATTCTTTTTGATCAGGGGCACAAATGCTGTCAGGGAAAAAGCCCCATCCACTTCCCCGATGGCGCTTGTACCGAAAGTATACGGCGTGATGTCCACCAGGATGGCCCTGACCTCCAGGCCGCCGATCATGGCGCCCTGCAGTGCAGCGCCGCAGGACACGCACAGTTCCGGGTCCAGTTCGTGGCGGGGAGCAAAACCGAACTCCTTTTCCAACCGCTCCTGAACCAGCGGGGTCCGGGTGGAGCCACCGACGAGAAGCACCTCGTCGATATCGGCCATCACCATATCCGCATCCCTGAGCACCACGTGCACACCATCCATGGTTTCCTCCACAAGAGGAGTTATCATCTCTTCATAATCGTGCCGGGCAAGTTCCATATTCAGATGATAGGGGGCGCCATCGACCTGCAGCAGATATTCCTCCTCGACTTTGGCAAACGGCTTGAAAGAGAGCTGTTTCTTGGCATCTTCCGCCGCCCGCCGGATCCTGGCCAGCGCCTGTATGTCAAGCTCCTGGATCCCTGTTTCTTCAGCGACCCTCTCCCTGAGCACCTTTTCCAGAAGGGCGTCAAAATCATCACCGCCCAGGGCGTTGTTGCCGTGACTGGCCACAACCTCGATCACGTCATCCTCGATCATGACAACGGAGACATCGAATGTGCCGCCGCCCAGATCGTACACCAGAACCTTTTTGTTGCTCTTGTTGCTGGATTCGTACACCAGGGTCGCGGCGGTCGGCTCATTGATCATCTTGACGACTTCCAGCCCGGCAATCTCTCCCGCCTCCCTGGTCGCCTGCCGCTGAATATCCGAAAAAAAGGCGGGCACGGTGATAACGGCTTTTTTCACTGGCCGGCCAAGATATTTTTCAGCGGAATTTTTCAGTTTCCGCAAAATCATGGCCGAGATTTCCTGGGGCGTGTAATCCCTGTCTCCGAGGCGGATATTTTCCGGTGTACCCATCATCCTCTTCACAGATTTCACGGTCCGCTCGGGATACACAACATACTGGTTCCGGGCCGCAACACCGACAAGCAGCTCCCCTGTATCGTCCAGGCCGACATAGGACGGAAGAATTTTGCCATCTTCGCCCTCGATAACGGTTACGGAACCGTTTTCATAGACCGCCACTTCCGAATTGGTGGTGCCCAGGTCAATACCGACTATAATCTCACTCTGTTTCACCTAACGCTCCCGATGTTTGTTGACGATCACCTCCGCTGGCCGCAGCAGCCGATCCCCCTGCATGAATCCCTTACGTACCTCGCGCAGCACATGTCCATCCGGCAGGGAGTGATCTGTACTGAACCCGACCGCATGCATGGTGGCCGGTGTAAAGGTTTCCCCGACAGGCAAAACGTCCACCCCGCATTGTTTCAGCAGGGCAAGCACCCGTTCGGCCAGCATCTCCTGTCCCTGTACCTGGGCCTGAATCCACCGGCGCTGCCGACCGTCGCCGGACAGACGTTCGAAAAAGCCGGGTTCCGGAGGGGCCTGCTCCATGGCGGAACGGATTCTGTCGTAGAGATCCATCAGGCCATGGACAGGAACAGACTGTGTTTCGCCGGTTTTCCGCTCTTCCTTCTGTCTGCCCAGGCGCTGCATCATGTCCCGCAGGTCCTGGTTTGCCCCGTCCATGGCCATAAACGCCTGGCGAAACTCATCCAGGGCTGTTCTGACCTGGCGCGATTCGATCCGCACCTCGTTTTTAAGGCCCGAGAGTTCGGTGAACAATGCATACATATCCACCGGCTCCTGAGCCGGTTCAGGCTCATATCCTGTTTCCAGGTAATCGCGGAACCGTTCAACCAGTTCCTCCTTCAGGTTCTCGTCCATATTATCTGTCTTCTTTCCCTAATACGCGTCGAGCCGGAAAAACCGGCAAAAGGTTTCCAGGCCGGCAGCCATGCCCTTTTCAATCTCTTCGGACGAGTACTCGGCCTGCCGCACTTGCTTCTTGAGAATCAGCCCTGCGATATCTTCCGGCCTCGGTCTCTCCAGGTGAAACAGCCTGTACCTGACCCTTGCCTTTTCATCCCTGATCAGTTCATAGGCCCGGCGTATTCTTTCAAACTCCCGGGGAAACCGTTCAGGGGGACAGGAACGCACCTTGGCGAGATAGGCCTTTTTAACAGTACCATCGTCAGAGTCTTCAGGTATGCCAAGAATATCAAAGGGAGTCTGCATGTCATCACTCCAGATCGTCGAACAGGTTCATCTGGTGCCACTGCGGCTTTTCGTGCGGTTCATCGTCATCGACATCCTCGGTCACGGCCGACCAGGGCAGAGGAAATACTTCGTTTTCGTCCTCCTCAATCATTTCGTCATACGGAAACAGTTCATCGTCTTGTGCAAACAGATTCCATGCAACCTGCTCCGGCAGAAGATCACTCACCCTTTGAATGAGTTCATGTTGTCCGGCGTGGAAAAGCTGTTCAAAGAGTTCATCGATATCATCCAGTGTCAAGGACTGCAGTTTTCGACGATTTCCGCCCTGAACCAACCCGATCAGCTCATAGGCCCTCCACTCCGGAGCATCGGGATAACGCTTGCGCATACCCCTGCCGAACCGCGCAAGGGCCACATGGAGTCCGGCCATGTCAAGGGCCTTGCCGATCATCCGGCCTTCATCCCGCTGCCAGTCCATACCGGCACATGTGGAAACATATTTTTTCAAAGTGGCCACGACATCCCGGAGAGCCTGCCATTCATCGGCAGGAGACGAGACTATCCATTTCATAAGCCTGAGAAATTCCCCGGTGTCGACCGCATTCTTTGCCGCCTGCCGCAGAGCACGGTCAAAGTCACGCCGGTACTTGACAGGGACTCCCATGAGGCGGCCTTCCAGCGATACCAGCACATGGGACAACAGCATGGAAGGATTTTCCTGCCGCCCCTGCTCGATCAGGTCCAGGCCCTTTCTGTCCTTTTGCAACAGGAGCAGCATTCCCCGGCAGATCAGGTTCCGTCCCTTGAGACGGATAGATCTGACCCGGAATGTGATGGCATCCAATTCCCTGTCAGCAAGGTCAAATTTTTTCTTTCCGGCCAGTTTCCGGGCATGGGCCAGGTGCGATTGAGCCATGAAATCCATGGCATCGGTATTGATCGGATCGATTTTCAGGACCCTGGCCGCCAGACGGGCTGCCTTCCTGTGCGCATTTCTCTGCCCGGCACGGCGCATTGCCTCAAGAAGAATGGGCACATTGTCCGGTAATTGTTCAACAGCATCATTGATAATTCGATACCCTTTTTTTTCCTCACCAATCCGGTAGGCCAGGCGATAGGCCTCTATCCATGTCTCATGGTCTGCCGGGTCATATTCGAGACTTTTCCGCAACATGTCGAGCCTGACATACTGATCTTCCGGCTCCCCTATCTTTTCAAGCAATTGCGCCAGGTGCCTCAACACGAGGGCCCTGACCAGGGGATCGACCTCAACACCATGCCTGTCCAGCTGCCCGAGGTAATCATACCAGTATTCACAGGCTATATCCGGCAGCAGTTCAATTTCTGCCGCCAAGGCAAGCAGGCGCACTTTCTCCAGCAAATCAAGCCCGGGAAAATTATCGACAAGAGAGACAGCCCTGGAATGGCAAAAGGGTGCAAGCGCAAGCAGCACTTGACGGTGCTCTGCCGGAGTAAACAATGCCTTGTGCTTCTTCACAAGCTGATACAGCGGGTAAGGGGCAATATCCGGTTTTGCCAACTGCTCGAAAAA
Source organism: Desulfolithobacter dissulfuricans (assembly GCF_025998535.1). Lineage (NCBI taxonomy): Bacteria > Pseudomonadati > Thermodesulfobacteriota > Desulfobulbia > Desulfobulbales > Desulfobulbaceae > Desulfolithobacter > Desulfolithobacter dissulfuricans. Next base: position 2,375,972 of record NZ_AP024233.1, read on the forward strand.
ATGTTGCTGGTGCTTTTGCAGCCCATACCTGTTGGCAAGTTGTTCTTTCTGCCGGCTGTCGGCCCGGGCAAATTCCTTAAAAAATTCAACAGGATCGTCATACCGGGACAAAAGACCTGCAACATAGGGATAATAGGGAGAGTCCTGCCTGATTCGGCGAAGGATCCTGAAGGCTTCATCCTGATTGTCATGCCACCGGATACATCCGCTCAACAGGAGGCGCAGGTCGCGGTAGGGAGAGCGGAAAGGTATTTTCCTGAGCGCTGTGTGCAGAATATCCGCCTGGCCGGCCAGGTAGGCGGCAACCGCTTTTTTCGCCTCGGGATAATGGCGCAGCACAGGAGAACCGGCGGCAAAATCATCTTCACCGAGTTGACCGCTGAAAAGCAGCAAGGCCCCAAACAGTTCCTCCAGGCGCTGCCGCTGGCCCGCCTCCAGCTTATTTTCGTCAAGCGTTGCAAAAAGCCTGGCAGCCTGAGCGTACCGGCCGCTTCTGATATCGAGAAGAAGACGGGTCTTGACCGCAGCATCCCGTCCACAGAAACTTTCCATGTTTTCCAGCAGCGCCAGGGCCTCCTTGTACATCCGATCAGCAGAAAATTCTTCTATCCTGCCGTGATACGCCCTGGCAAGCAATCTCCGCAACTCATCCTGGTCCTTGTGCTGCCGCTCTTTCTTCAGGGCCTGCCGGAAAAACTCTATGGCCTGCCGGAACTTGCCGGACTCCAGGTAACCCTGACCTCGTCTTTTCAATTCATCCGGGGATAATTTTCCGATCGTGGAACCCTGTTTTTTTTTCTTTCTCTTTTTCTTTCTACTCATCCGCACGTATTCCTCAACACTCGAGATCGTAACAGGTTACTGGATTACCAGCGATTCATGGGCAAGCAAAATTCCGTGATATGGCAGGGAACCATCGGGTATCCTTCGTAAATTTTTTTCGTCAGATTCGACGGCCCAGGCCCCGGCGGCTGTGCGCCGGAACAACATTATAACATTCTGAAAAATACTCTGCGGCTCATTTTTTCTCGACAAAGCCCGGAAAGGTCGATTTTAGCAAACCTGGATATTCGGTATGCCTGACAAAGATTATACCTGTCAAACATAATGGTTGTCTCGGCTGTTATCCACGAGGAAGGGAATGATGCGGCGGAATTCCGGCTTCCCTGTCTCAGGTCTGTTCTGTAACAGCCTGCCGGCCCAGCAGTTGTCGGTAAATGGTTGTTACCTGTGCAGCGACCCTTTCCTGGGAAAAACTCTTTTCCGCCATCTCCCGACCCCGGCGGCCCATTTTCTGACGCAGGGCTGCATCGTCTATAAGCTGTTTCAATGCTTCAGCCAGGCTTTCCGGGTCACGGACCGGTACCAGGAAACCGTTTTCACCATCTTTAACGGCCTCCCGGCAGCCGGGGACATCGGTGGCGACACATGGTCTGCCGCAGGCCATGGCCTCCAGGAGCACCTTGGGCAACCCCTCGCGGTAGGAAGGCAGGCAAACGATACTGGCCCTGACAAGGGTTTCAGGCATGTTATTGCTCTTTCCCCACCACTCGATTATTCCCTGTTCTGTCCATGCCGTAATATCTGTGTTCGATACGCTCCCCGGGTTGGCCGGGTCCGGATCGCCAACCAGGACAAACCGTGCCGCCACTCCCTGGTCTTCAAGCAAACGGGCTGCTTCGACAAATTCTTCCACACCTTTCTCCCGGAGGAGACGCGCCGCCAGCATAACCACGGGAACGCCCTCTGGTTCGGGGCCGGGACAGAACCGGGCCAGGTCAACTCCTGCTCCCCGGATCAGGCAGATGCGTTCCGGAGGTACGCCCGCTTTCTGAAGCAGGTTCCGATCATCGGGATTTTCGACAAGTATCCTGCCACGAGCGGCTATAACAACTATAAGCCGCTTGAACATCCACCTGATAAATCCGCCACGGTTTTCGGCAGAGAACAGAAAGCCCATACCGGTAAGGGCTGCCACAATATTTTTTGTACCTGCAAACAGGGAAGCGAACCAGCCAAGCATGACAAGTTTCAGGGAAATCAAATGGACAATATCCGGTTGCTCCTTTCTGAAAACCCGAACGAGCCTGGTGATGGCGCCGAGTTCTTTCAAGGGGTTGAGGTTACTCCTGTCTATATCGATAGGAATAACCTTAACCCCCATCGATTCAATTTGCCTTTTCTTACCAGACAGCCGGGTAACCAGAGTCACTTCGAAACCAGACTCGAGAGCAGCCAGGGCCATCGGCACCCAGTGGGAACAGAAGAACCAGTCTTCGGACACGAGAAATAAGATTTTTGACATTTTTAATACATCGATAAAGATATCGTTCGATCAGGAATGAAAAGAATAACCGAACAGCTCTATCTCTTCCCTGTAAACGTTCGCGACAATATTTTCTGACACCTCATCATAATGTGCACGATACCCTCCGCCTGAACCTTTATTTTTATGCGGTAAGGAGATATTACAAGCGCCTATCTTTCGGCATACATACTTGAAATCTTCATCAAGATTTTCAAAACGACCTATAAAATCAAGAGGGATTTCTCCTTTAAAATTTTTCAGATAATGAACCTGGCTCCTAAGCATCCTTTTGCCGGCCCATTTACTTATAAACTGATTAAATGTACAGTTTTTATCAACACCATAATTATGCATATGAATTTCATCATTCATAATATTTCTATACATAGAGTAAATCCTTGCCCATGGATTACGGACAAAAGTAAATTTAAAATAGGAACTATACTGTGATCTATTAACTGTAATCTTGTTATTTGTATTTGTATTTTTATGAAAACGAGCTATATATATTCTTTTTGCGAGCTCCATGACATTGTCTTTCGACAAAAACAATGCCAGATCAAGAGAGAGAGGCTCAATCATTCTGATACTTCTGTGATCCTGCATATCTCTCCCCTCATAGCCATCAAAATGACCCAGGGCATCTTCTATGCTTGTACCCGCACATTTCGGTATGTGTATAAAGATACATTTATATTTATGTGAAATCATATCCGGTCCCTTACCGGTGGTGCCACTCATGCACACAACTGTCTATACAAATCTGCGTATGAGCCGGCGATCACATCCAGTCTGAAATTTTCCCGTATCCGCGCCCGGCCTCTTAAGCCAAGCTCCTTTCTTTCCTGCGCAGGCATCTTCAGAAATCGCTCTATCCCGTCAGCCAGGGCTGTTGCGTTTCGTGGCTCGACAACAGCTCCTGTATCGCCGACAATCAGTCCTGAATCGCCCACATCCGTCACCACGCACACCACGCCACAGGCCATGGCCTCACCGATGACCATGGGAAAGGCCTCGCCATAAGAAGAAGACGAAGAATAGACATCGAGGGCCGCCATGATGGCTGGTATGTCATTGCGCCTGCCTGGCAGATGAAAGCGGTTTCGCAACCCGGCACCATCGATCCATTCCGATAATGCACGGTTCTCCCAGGAAAGACCCTCTCCGCAGAGCAGGAATTGCACATCCGGAAATCTTTTGTGCAGCAGCGTAGCCGCTTTTATGAAATTTCGGTGGTCCTTCTGCGGATGGAACCGCCCTACCATGCCAACGAGCAGGGCCTGATCATGAATGCCCAGTTCTCGTCGTACCAGAGCACGTTTTCGCGCATCGGGCCGGAACCTGTCGGTATCAAATCCGTTTGGAATGACCACCATCCTGGAACCATCATAGCCGATCCCGACGTGTATCTTCCGCGCTACCTCGGCACAGCAGATGATTTTCCGGGGTAACCACCGGGACAGGCCCGCACAGGCCCGGGCTGTCCAGATGGTGGACCTTTTGGTTTCCTGGGGATCGAGATCACTGTTATGAATGCCCCAGGCCACCGGAAGATTGCCCGCCATCTTTGCCGCAAGCCCACCGATAAGGTCCGCGTGGTACATCCAGGTCTGGACCAGGTCCGGCGCGGCGCGGCGGAGCCTGCGGGCAAGAGAGAAAATGGCAACCGGGTCCGGAACCCCCGGCCGCATGCCAAGGGCCTGCACAGGTATGCCGGATTGCATTATTCTCTCGCCGATGGGCCCTGTATCCATGAGTGAAATGACTTCCGAACTGAAAACAGTCCTGTCCATGGCGGACAGAAGCTCGCAAAGCATCATCTCCGCACCGCCGGTGTCCAACCCTGTTATGATATGAACAATTCTGAGAGGATTTTTTTTCATTTTAAACAACCTGTCTGCTGACCATGCGGCCGGCAACTTTCCCCAAGCAAAATCTCCAGGTACTGGTCAATTATCCTGGCTGAGGAAAAGTCTTCCGCCCGTTTCCGCAACAGAGAGGGGTCCGGAGGATTTTCAATCGTTTCCACCATGGCCCGGGCCAGGGCTTCAGGATCGCCGACAGGGACCAGATGCCCGTATCTGCCATTTTCAAGGATTTCCGCAGGGCCGCTGGGACAACTGGTGGCAACTACCGGGGTGCCCAGGGCGATGGCCTCGAGAAGGGCATTGGGAAGCCCTTCCCAGCGGGAAGACAGAACAAAGAGCGAGGCATGCTTCATGAACGGGTAGGGATTACTGACAAACCCTGGCAGTGATATATCGTTTTCCAGGTTCATGCTGGTGATCAATTTTTCCAGCTTCTGCCTGTCCTCTCCTTCGCCAAGTATTACCAGCCTTGCCTCGAGCCTGGCCCTTGCCAGCGCAAATGCCCGGACCAGGGTCTGGAAATCCTTTTGCTCGGTCAACCTGCCAGTGCCGAGAATAACCGGGGGCCCTGGCTCCCGGAACCAGGGATGATCATTTTTTTCTTTCGCCCTGGCAGAAATGGTCTGCAGATCAAGCGGGTTGAAGACGACGTGCAATTTTGCCGGCGCAATACCTGCATGCCGACTCAAGTCCTCGGCAGAGCCCCTGGAATTTGCAATAACCGCGTCTGCCCGGGGATAAAAAAAACGGGTAGCCAGAGGCAGGAGCCTGCCGCGTAACTGCCTCGTGTTTTCAGCACTGATTCCCATGGTGTTGGCCTCCCGCACAGCCAGCAATCCAGGAGCGATTCGCGCAAATTTCCGGGCCCAGATGGCAATGATATTGGCATGAGCCATGGTGGCCAGCATGGCCCCTGGCTGTTCACGGCGAAGATATCGCACCAGGGCCGGCAGACTGGTGACAACGCGGGATGCTTTCAGGTCGATAACCCGGACATCGGGTGAGATTTCATCCAGGTATGGCCCTTCGGCCCGGGCCAATACCAGGTCCACTCCGATTCCCCTGCCCGCGAACCCGTTTGCCAGGGTCACCATGACCCGCTCTGCTCCGCCCCCGCTCAGGGAAGGCAGATAGAGAGCTATATCGCAAGTCGCCACAGGCACCCCATCTTTGCACGGTCGCGCCAGCCCGCATAGGGAGGCTATAGCGGTCAGACACGACTGCACAAATCCGGGGCACCTGAGACGACTTGCATTCTTTCCATTGAAATATTGGTCTGGCGCACACCCTGTGATCAGATACGCTATATCGATCTTCCTGGCAGACATCACCTGTTCTCTTTTTCAAGCCAGGCCTGGAACATCAGGAAGTCCCACAGGTAGTAGTGCCACGGGAAACGTCCTTCCAGGTGCTCCCTCCACATTTTCCGTATCGGTTCAGGGTGAAAGAAACCTTCCCGGCGCAACCGGTTTTCATCCAGCAGAGCCTCGGCCCAGTCCCGCAGAGGACCACGCAGCCAGTGCCTGATCGGCACCCCGAACCCCATCTTGGGACGGTCCATGATTTCCCGTGGCACATAGCGGTACAGGACCTGGCGCAGCAGCCACTTGCCGTGCCCGTTTCTGTACCTGAATCGCATGGGGAGGCGCCAGGCAAACTCGACAATCCTGTGATCCAGGAGAGGAACACGGGCCTCCAGGCTGACGGCCATGGTGGCCCTGTCCACCTTGACGAGGATATCGTCGGGCAGGTAGCTGATGGCGTCCATGTACATCATGTATTCCCGAAAATCCGGCAGATCCACCATTTTTCCATGGCAGTCGAAAATCGTTTCAGGCTCGCTGCCTCCGAGGACAAGCGCTGCCGGATCCTTGGCATGCGACACCAGCCGCCGGTAGAAGGACGCACCTGACCGCTGGCTGACGATTTCAGCCAGGTTGGGCAACCGGTATGCCAGTTGAGGGACCTGAAAACGTTTTGGCAGAAACCGCATTCCATTTTCCAGCGACCGTCCCGGCAGCTTCTCCATTGCCAGGGCCATCACCCGGCGCACGGGATATGGGACGCGGCGCAGGACCCGCCAGATCCGCCAGCCGTTGAAATAGCGCCGGTAGCCAAAAAAAAGTTCATCCCCACCATCTCCGGAAAGGCTGACTGTTACATGGCGCCTGGTGAGTTCACTGACCAGGAAAGTAGGAACCTGGGATGAATCCGAAAACGGCTCGTCCCACATCAGCGGCAGCCTGGGGATCACCTTCATGGCGTCTTCCGGGGTCACGTAGAGCTCGGTATGCTCCGTTCCCAGGTGCCGGGCCACGGTCTTTGCGTGTTCGGCCTCGTTGTATCTCTTTTCATGAAAACCGATGGTAAACGTCTTTACCGGGCGGGTTGACCGGGCCTGCATCAGGGCGACAACCGTACTGGAATCGTATCCACCGGAAAGAAAGGCCCCCAGGGGGACATCGGCAACCATCTGCCCCTGCAGGGACTGGTCCAGCAACCGCTCAAGTTCCTGGACGGCCTCGTTCTCATCCCCGGCAAAGGGATTGTGCCTTGCCTTTTCTATAACGTCTCCAAGCTGCCAGTACGGTTTTATGACCTCCTGCGGATTACCGGCGTTCAGGCTTAAACAGAGAAAATGACCGGGAGCCAGTTTGCAGATACCCTGGTAAATGGAACAGGGTGCCGGTATATAACCGTGGCGAAGATACAGGGTCAGTGCGTCCCGGCTGACCTCCCCGTTGAAGGCGGGGTGTGCCCTGAGTGCCTTCAGCTCGGAGCCGAACAGGAAAAACCCCTGCTGCCAGCCATAATACAGCGGTTTTTCGCCCATGCGGTCCCTGGCCAGGACCAGTACTTTCCGTCTCTGATCCCAGAGGGCCAGGGCAAACATGCCGACAGCGGCCTGCAAGGTACGTTCAACACCCCAGGCCTCAAAACCGGCCAGCAGCACCTCGGTGTCAGATCTTCCCCGCCAGTGCGGAGCGTTGCCTTCGTTCTCGAGAGCCTGTCTCAGCTCCTGGAAATTGTAGATCTCGCCGTTGAATACCAGGGCAAGACGACCTGAAGCGGAACGCATGGGCTGATGGCCCGCCGGAGTCAGATCAATGATGGCCAGCCGGCTGTGGGCCAGGGCAACACCGCTTTCCCTGTCCACCCACACCCCGTGGCTGTCCGGACCGCGGTGATGCAGAGCGGCGATCATGCCCGAGACAATGCTATCCAGTGCAGGGCCTCCGCCCTGCCGGCTGTCTATGAAACCGGCGATTCCGCACATGGCGTCTCCTGAAAGTGCATGAAAATATGTGTCATCCCGGACAGGTTGAATTTCTCCTGAATCCGTGATGGAAAAATTATTGTTTTTCTGATTGCCACCGCATCTCAGCTTGAAGAGAAGACACCAACGCCTGGCGCTACTTCGTCGGCTGTCCGGTCACCTGCGTGACACCGCAGCGCGGTGATCACGAGTTTTTCTCCAGGTAGAGAGAAAACAACTCCACCCACATCTTGCCAATCCGCTCCATTGCAAAACGCTCCCTGGCCTCAATGGCACTGGCAGCGTAACGGTGACGCAGATGTTCATCCCCCATCACTTTTGCCAGTGCCTCGACCAGTGCTGCGTGGTCATCCTGGGGCACCAACAATCCATCGATTTCGTGGCGCAGGATGTCACGCGGCCCGGTGTCGCAGTCCACGCTGACCGCGGGCAGGCCGTGGGCCAGGGCCTCGACAAGTGTGTTGGGAAATCCCTCGAAACGGGATGTCATGACGTAGAGATCCGCCGCCTCGTACCACTCGCCGATGTTACCCACCGTACCGGGGAGAAACACACGGTCTTCCAGGGCGAACCCGGAAACCTGTTTTTCCAGCTTGCTCCGGCAGTTCCCTTCGCCCACGATAGCCAGGCACCAGTCCGGAAAGCGGGGCGCCAACTCGGCAAAAGCGGCCAGGAGACGATCAAATCCTTTTTCCGGACCCAGGCGGCCGGCAGCCAGCAGGATGTTACACCCGGGGGTGGAAGCCGTGGCCTGCACTGGCTGCACCCGGGGCTCCTGAAGGGGCAAAGGGTAAAAAACCGGGTTTGGAATCACCGCCACTTTTCGCACTCCGGCCCGTGCCTGGAGCCATTGCGCGCTTTTTTCGGTTTGCGCCACCACTGCCGCAAGGTGCGGGTAGGTCCTTCTCCTCAACCACGCCCAGACCCGTCCCACGGGAAATTCAGGCGGATAGGTGCGCTCCGAGCCAATAGCCGGGATGCCGGTGCCGGCAGCAGCGATGGCCAGCAGGCTGCTGGCACCGTTCATCATGCCCAGCGCCACGTCGGGCTTCTCCTGTTTGAGGACCTGGCGCAGGACTCGAACACGATGGAGGTTATGCCTGATTGCCGAAAGCGCACCGGCACTGACCGCATCGGCCCGCAAAGCGATCCGGCGGACATCCGGGTGGAGCTCAAAAAAATCCCGCTCCCGGCCCGTCATGGTGACGATGGTTATTTTGCAGTTCTTCGCGGCCCAATGATTAGCCAGATTGGCCGTGACACGTTCAGCGCCGCCGGCGGACAACGAGTGGATGAAGATGAGCACATGCATCGGCAATAAGATTTTGATTCAAAGTACAGAGCCAAACAGCGCCGCCATTGCTGACGAAACAGTATCTGTACTGAAATGAGCGCACACTGCAGCTCTTCCACGCTTTCCCATATCCCTCGCCGCATCTCTGTTATGGTACAGATACTCCAGGGCATCGAACCATTCGTCATCGGTTCGGGCGCCAAAGCCAACGTCACCCCTGCCCAGGACCTCTGCGTTCATTCCCACCGGGGATACCACGACCGGGATGCCGCATGCCATGTACTGAATCATTTTGAAACTGCATTTTCCCCGTGTCCATTCGTTGTCAGCCAGAGGCATAATACCTGCGTCCATCATCTGAATGGACTGAACCTCCATGGATTCGGACCATGGTATGAACTGTATGCTTCTGCCCCTGATGCCGGGCAGGTCCGGTGCCTGATCAGACACTACCAGCAGCCTGGCATCACCATATTTTTTCATAAAACGGCTGAGTACCGCCTCGATATCCTTCAGGTATACCTGATTAATCTTTGTGCCGACCCAGCCAATGGTAAAAATATCATTTTCACTCTTTTCCAGTGGCCTGAACGAGTCCACATCTATTCCTGTCGGCACGATGACAACATTTTTATTGTATGCAGAAAACCAATCGGCAATATATGTATTGCCCGCTGCAACAGCGCCTGCTATCCCGGCAATCCTGCGGATAGCACCGTTGTCCTTTTCCTGTAACCAGATGGCATCATCAACGTCAAATACAACAGGCTGCCTGAGGAATTTTTCCAGCGTCATCCGCCCGGGCAGCAACTCCCGCTGCAGCCATGTCACATCATATCTTCCTGTGCCATACACGTGTGAACACCTTGACAGGACTTTCATCCCCTGCCACGCGGCAACAAACGGAAGCCTGGCATATCCTGGCCATGAATCTATACCTGAAGGTACCTTCGCGTAGGCACTGATAAATGGAAAATATTCCGTCACATCTATGTCGTAGCGCTTCAATTTCCCGATATTCTGGCGAACACGGTACCGCGCCGAGGGCACAAAACGCCCCTGGGTGAGAGCAGCAACACGTATCATGACCCGTTCCTTGCCCATACGGTCATTCGACCGGTCTGGCCAAGCTGGCTCAAAAACCAGGCCAGAGGATAAAGAACCTGGTGCCACCTTCCTGCATTTTCGGGAAAACCAATCAGCTTTGCCCCCACCCTTTCATAACCTCTGTCACGAAGCACATACCCGGCACTGGGAAACAGATTACTCAACACACGCTGGTGATGAATTTTTACCGGAGACCAGCCGCTTGTCTGCAAAACCAGGCGTATCGTCCGCGGAGTATAGTGGTACAGGTGGGTCGGCAACTGAAGCGCATACCATTTTTCTTTAAAAATTTTAAACTCCAGAGCGCCGGCGTTTGGCACCGATAGTACCAGCCAGCCTCCGGGCCTGGTCCATTCACGCAATTTTTTCAAACCGCCAACAGGGTCATGCAGGTGTTCGGCCACCATCCAGCCGACAACGAGATCAAACAACTGGCCGGGCGCAGGAGCGGTTTCAAGAGGTCCCGCATGCACATGATACCCAAGCTGAGCGGCCGCCATGGCCGCTTTGCGCGAAAACTCTATGCCCTCCACCCGCCAGCCTTGCTGAGCCATGCGGTGCATGAACGAGCCGGAGGCGCAACCCAGCTCCAGCATGTTTCCCGCTGGAATCGGCGGCAGTGCAGTGGTTTTGTAGTCGACAAGAGCCGACACAACAGGCCTGAGCAATCTTTTTATGACGGATGAGCGGCCCGGTGCTTCCGGCCGGACCCGGGTCCCTGCGTAGGGGCCGTAATCATCGGGATAGTAGAAACCGATGGCCTCGGGCGCGGGCCTTGGATTGGTGCGCATCAGACCGCATGTGCGGCATTTAACGACTGTAAACGTGCCCGGAAGATCATGCAGTAAATCTTTCCCCTCGAGAACAACGTTATCACCCCTGCACAGCCGAGGGGACAACCGACATCCTCGAGCAATACGCCGCCGGACATATTCATGCAAGAACACCCTTCTTGAAAAAATACTGTTGTATCAAAAAATTAGCCATATAATAGATACTTGTCGCCAGGGCCAGCCCCATTACCCCCCATAGATAAAACGATACGACCTTACATGGAATATAGAGCGTAAAACTGACAACAGATATCCTGGTGGGCGTTCTTGTGTCACCACAGGCATAAAATGCGGAAGATGAAATCTGCCCCAGGGCGCCTCCTATGAAAACACCTGAAAGCCACATCATAATCCACCAGAGATCTGTTACATTTTTTTCACTCAACCGGCCAATACCAACCAATAATTCAAGAACAAGTTGTCCGACGGTGCCAAGAGCGAATAACCCGAAACAGGAAATGGCGGCTATCTGGATAAGTTTACGGATATATAGTCGCCTGAACTCATCTCTTTTTCCAGACTGGTGCAACCTGCTGAGGCGAGGGACCATAGGGGCTGCGACAGCCTTGTTCAGCACCTGGTTGACAGCGCCATATATCCTCTGGGCCAGGTAATAGAGCGACAGGCTGCCAGCCTGGGCCATCGACAACAGCATACGGTCGACCACGGGATCTGTCTTGTAGTACGCTGTTCCCAATATCAATGGTTTGATACGCTGCCAGGATGTAACCACAAGTTCACTTTTCAGCGCCGGACGGGCAGGATACCCCATACCCGGCAGCAACAGTACAGTCTGCAGGGCCAGTCGCAGGACACTGATCCAGGCGGCAGCGACCACACCAAAGCGCGGAAGAGCCCAGGTCAGCGCCAGGAAGCCGATCACGCTTGCCAACAGCGGTGTACATTCCGCCCAGACGAATCTCTGCCTGGCGTGGTACGCCGCCCACTGAACTCCATTGACAGCCGAAAAGACCATGCCGATCAGCTGAATACGGGTCAGTCGTACGGTCAGGTCCATCCCGCCTTCGGAAAAACCCGGAACGGTGACAGGTACCCACCAGGGAGCGGTGACAAAAAGCGTCATAGCCAGCATAGTGAATGCGCCGCCGATCAGAGCAAAAAAACTCCATGCGTCACGTCGCAGACACTCTTCGCCTTCAATGGAAAGAAGCGGGACCAGCACATGCATCAGCGAGCCACTGATGATGGCCAGCGTCAACTGGGGTATTGTCATGCCCGCAAACAGGGCATCTGTCTCAATACCCGGGCCAAGCCGCGTGAGAACATACCACTGATACAGGAACGCAATGCCGATACTCATCGCCGAGAGCGTACCGAGGTGAACGGCCTGTTTCATGACTAACCTTTCGTACGGATTTCCGACGAGTTCCTGGCGCGCAGATCGTTACAGGTATCCCACCGTTGGAGCCTGACCTTCCCTGCAATCTCTGTCACCTGCTCCCCATCCATTCCGGATACCGGAGCCGGCGGCAAGTGTTCACAGGCACCACATCTTCGCGCGATCGATCCCGTCCGCATAGGCAGGCTATCGGCATCTCCCTTCGGTTGCTCACCTGCGGCCGGTCACGCTTACGAGAATCTGCGGCACATCTGAACACGTACATTTTTCCCTGTAATTTTGGTCTGATGCTCATCGTGTGATCATTTACAGCTGGCGATAATCACAGCCGGACCATCCATTCGAATAGACCGAAAGGTGAATCTACCATTACCGGAATCTTTTGGGAATGTGATTATCATCAAGGCTCTGTAATCCCATGGGCTTTGATTTCAAAGACCAGGAATGCCCCCGGGTGGACCAGGCAGGCCTGGTAAGTTGCGCTCCCCTATGGTCAGGTAAGCGAATGGTCATGTCGTCGTGTTCGTGCGGAGCAAAGAGGCCAACCATGAAAATGTTCCCAAAACGCTTCGCAGGGCGAAACTGAAAAATGCGGCCGCCGGGTTGGTCGCTCCTCAACTCGATGCACAGGAAGGATCTGTTTAACCGATGAATATAACAAGATTTCTATGCAAATGCGCCTTGGTCATCCAGGATACGCAGCGATACCGCACTTGTCAAATATTATGCAATGGTTATCGTACCTGTTAGAGGTAATGAAGCTGTAGCAACCTGTTAAAATGGACAACGGAGGGTACAATGGCAACTGTCATCACCGCAAGCTTTGGGCAGGAAAACACCTTGAAAAACATTGTCGACGACCTGGTTAATATCGGTCTCCCAAGCGAAAAATTTTTTGTTGACGCTGCTGCAGTACAGATCAAGATAATTTGTGCACCAAGCGTAGAAAAAGAAATTTTTGAAGTGATAGAGCGGCACAACCCCACGACAACACAACGCCATGAACTCAAGGAACAAGGAGAGGCAAAGGTCATTACAGCCACCTATGGGTCAGAGGATACACTGAAAAACGTTGTCGACGATCTTATCAATATCGGACTTCCCGCCGAGGAGGTCTATGCCGATAAAAAAAGCAAACAGGTTAAAGTGATTACCGGGTCCGCCATTGAAAGGGAAATCCGGGAAGTACTGAGTCGGCACAATCCCAGCGAGATATGTTAGCCGACAAAGACCTGCTCCGAACAGGCAAAACTTCTCTTTCCTTTATCCCTGGTCAAGGTTTCGCCTGTTCGGTTAAAAAACAGCCAAATCTTCAATCCCGCCTTCTGAGACGACCACTGTCCTTTTGCCTGCCCGAGGTCTGAGTATGAAATCAACGGATGAATTTGCCGCACAGAGTAGTGAACAAAGCCTGAAGGAACTGCAGACCGATGCAAAAAACGGTCTTAGTAGCCAGGAGGCGGCCCGGCGGCTCGCACGATACGGCTACAACGAAATCAGTGAAAAGGAAGAACCGCTCTGGCACCGTATTTTTCGCCGTTTCTGGGGTCCGATTCCCTGGATGATAGAAATTGCGGCTATACTGTCGGCCATGGTGCAGAAATGGGAAGATTTCGTCATCATTACCATTATGCTCCTGATCAATGGTCTGCTCGATTTTTTCCAGGAGCACCGTGCTCTCAATGCCCTCAAGGCACTGAAGGGGAAACTGGCCCAGAAAGTGACGGTCCTGCGCGACGGATCATTTATAACTATCGAGTCCCGGGAACTCGTGCCTGGCGACATCATCAAGCTCCGCATCGGAGATGTGATCCCGGCCGATGTTCAGCTCCTGGAGGGTGATTATCTTTCCATAGACCAGTCATCCCTGACCGGTGAATCTCTTCCGGTCGTGAAAAAAGCCGGTGAGATAGCTTACGCTAATACTATTATCAAGCAGGGAGAGATGACGGGAGTGGTGGTCAATACCGCAGCCAACACCCGCTTTCATTCCGTTGTAGCCCTGGTGGCCAGGGCAACGCTTGAGGAACGCAGCCATTTCCAGAAAATGGTTCTCCAGATCGGCAACTTTCTTATCATCCTCACCGTTGCCCTGGCCATACTGATTCTCATGGTGGCCCTGTTCAGGCATGAAAATTTTATTGAAATCGCACGGTTTGCCCTGGTTTTAACCGTGGCAGCCATTCCGGTTGCCCTACCGGCCGTCCTGTCTGTGACCATGGCTGTCGGCGCCCTGAACCTGGCCCGCAAACAGGCCATTGTCTCACGGCTCACCGCCATCGAGGAACTTGCCGGCGTCGATGTCTTCTGTTCGGACAAAACCGGCACTCTGACTAAAAATGAAATGCAGGTGGCCCAACCCGTGCTGCTGGGCAATCATGAACAGCGGGAACTCTTTCTCTACGCCCTGCTCGCCTCTCGCCGGGAGGACCACGACCCCATCGAATTACCCCTCTTCCACTACGCCGAACAGCACTTCCCGGATCTTAACCTGGAGGAGTACCAGCAGGTAGATTTTGTTCCCTTCGATCCGGTGCACAAGAGAACCGAAGCTACCATCAGTGGTAGAGATGGAACCTTTCGGGTCTTCAAGGGTGCTGCCCAGGTCCTATTAGAGATGGCCGACCTGCCGGACAGTGAAGCCATTGCCATCGCCAACTCAATCGAGCTCCTTGCATCCAAGGGATATCGAACCCTGGCCGTTGCCAGGCAGGATGATACCGACAGTCCGCTCGAGATTGTCGGACTTGTGCCGCTGATTGACCCGCCCCGGGACGATTCGCCCCAGGTTATCAACGACATGAAAGCTTACGGGGTCAGAGTAAAAATGGTCACCGGAGACAACATGGCCATCGCCCGCGAAATAGGGTCCATGCTCGGACTTACCGGTCGGACCATGCGGGCTGAACAGCTCAGTGGTAAATCCAACACCGAACTGATTGCCCTTGTCCAGGCCCTGACCACAGCCATCTACCACAAGTTGAAGCCGGAGATATCCACCAGGGAGGCAAGAAAGTTTGCCGATTCCGTGATGGAGGAATTGAAATCTCTCTATGACGTAAGCCTGCTCAACCGCGAATTCCTCCACACCCACGAATCGGCCATTATCGAGATGATCGAGGAAACCGACATCTTTGCTGAAGTGGTCCCCGAGGACAAGTACATGCTGGTGGACAGGCTGCAAAAGGGCGGTCACATCGTCGGCATGACCGGGGACGGGGTCAACGATGCTCCTGCCCTTAAAAAAGCGAACTGTGGCTTTGCGGTGTCCAACGCCACCGATGCAGCCCGCGCTGCCGCCGACATCATCCTGACCGCCCCCGGCCTGACCGTCATCAACCATGCCATTGAACAGGCGAGAATCACCTTCGAACGGATGAAAAGCTATTCCATATTCCGTATAGCTGAAACCATCCGCATTATCCTGTTCATGACACTATCCATCGTAGTATTCAACTTTTATCCGATCACGGCCCTGATGATTATTATCCTGGCCCTGCTCAACGATATCCCTATCCTGGCCATTGCCTACGACAGAACCAAAGTGCAGAAGCAGCCGGTCAAATGGAACATGTCCGAGCTCCTCACCGTGGCCTCGACCCTTGGAGTCTCCGGAGTACTGTCATCGTTTCTCCTCTTTTTCATCCTGGTCGAACTGAAATTCAGTAACGAGATGATCCAGTCGCTGATGTTCGCCAAGCTGGTCATTGCCGGCCACGGAACTATTTACAACACACGGATCGATGACTGGTTCTGGAAAAAACCTTATCCGTCATGGCTGCTCTTCTGGGCCACCTTTTCAACCCGGATCCTGGGAACTATCATTGCGGTTTACGGTCTGTTCATCCCGGCCATCGGCTGGAAATACGCCATGTACCTGTGGGGATACGCCCTTGCCTGGTTTGTCTTTAACGACGGCATCAAGATGCTCACCTACAGGATCTTGCGCAGCCGGGGTTTGTACGAATAGATTCAATTTCGGCACACCGCTTGCGGTGCAGGAGACAGGAGCCCCTGGAACGGAGGGGCGTGGCACCGTGGAACCGTGTCACGAGGAAAGCACAGGGTCGCCTGTTATTCAGGATGGCAGGTCCTGCTCCGCAAGATGAAAGGTTTCTGGAGAAAAGGACAGATCTCTTGCCGCTTCGCTGTAATCAAAGACCATGTCCCGGTTCATCCTCTCGGCCATGCCGATGGAAATTTGCCGGAAACGGGGCAGGAGGCGGACCACGCCGATAACTATACGAAAGACAGGGCCAGGAACAACCAGGTAACGCGGTCGCCGGCCCAGGGCGGCAAAGACCCGGCCGACCATTTCATCATATGCCAGGGTTTCACCACCTCCAATATTATAGGCCCGGTCAGCCACCTGTTGCTGATGCAGAGCCTGAACACAGGCCGCGGCAACGTCCGTGGCGTGGATGGGTTGACGTAGACCTTTTGCCGGCCCGAGAAGGGGAAAAAAACCGAACCGGCGGATAAAGCGGGCAATGGTCGAAATATTTTTATCGCGGCCCAGGCCGTAGATCAGGGTGGGTCGGAGAATAATCCAGGCGATACCCTGTTGTTCAGCCCATTCGACCAATTGTTTTTCGCCTGCGGCCAGGCTGGCGGCAATCTCCCGTTCGGCAGGGTCGCATGAATCTGTTTTTGTGAAAAGGCTGGTGGAACTCAGTGCGACGATACGGCGGGCTCCAGCCTGCTCCAGCAGGGGAAAATAATCCGGCAGGACCCGGATCGGGGCGAGGCAGATCCATTTTTCGACCTGCGGGAGCTGTGGCAGACTCTTCTGCGCCAGGCGCACCCACGAGATCCGGCGATCCGGCCCCGGATCATCCTGCACCGGACGCCTGGAAAAGGCAACAACATCGCCCCGACCGGCCGGCCACCGGGCCAGCAGACAGTCTCCGACCAGGCTTGTCGCCCCGAGAACCCCTGTTTTCCGCTCAGCCACAGATCTTTCCGGGCAACCGGAACAGCTGGCGACTCCCGTGATAAGCCGCCAGCAGAGCAAATCGTGTCCAGACGCCGGCCACAACCAGCCACATCAGTACACCGGGATACTGGTTCCGGAAGAATTTCCAGTAAAAGCGAATCATGCCCCTGTGCTTGTGAAACTCGACGAACACGGGACGTTCGCGGCTGCAGGTTCCTGCGTAATGGGTCACCCTGGCGTCGGGAACAAACATGACCCGCCAGCCCGAGGCCCGGAAGCGCATGCAGAGGTCCAGGTCCTCGCAGTGGAGAAAATACTTCTCGTCAAAGCTGCCCACCTCCTGCTGAGCCTCCCGGGAGACCAGCATACAGGCCCCGGATATGGCCTCAACCTCGATCGGGTGTTCAGGCAGGGGCTGTTTATGCAGATTAAAATCGGCAAAGAACCGGGAAAAAGGGCCTGAGAAAACATGAAGCCTGAAAACACGCACCAGGCTGCGCCACGGGGTGGGAATCAACCGCCGGCTGCCTGCCTGTTCCTGACCGTTCTCCCCGACAAGGAGGGGACCGACCATCCCCACGTCGGAGTGGCCGTTCAGACAGGCAAGCATTCGCTCAACCGCATCTTCATGGACCTCGCAGTCCGGGTTCAGGTAGAGCAGATGATACCCCCTGGCGAGTTTTGCACCGATATTACAGGCAGTGGCAAAACCAAGGTTGAAACTGTTGCGGCGTATCTGCAGGCGGGGCTCGTCGACATAGCTGGCTTTCAGGATATCGATACTGTTATCCATGGAAGCATTGTCGACAACAATAACCTCTGAGCTTGGAACGGTATCGAAGACGGACCGAACCGCCCCCTTGAGCCTTTCTCCGGAATTGTAATTGACAATAATCGCCGAAAGCGGCGGCTTGCCTTTTTCTAAAGGTGATGTTTTCATATACTGGCAACCCAGTCCTTTACCTTTAAAAACCGTGTGCTCCAGTCACATGTCTTGCGAAATGACTCCATGGGACTGTCTGAAGAGAATTTCTGCAGCATGATCTCAATACACTGCTGCAGATTGTCCTCCTCGAAGAATGCGACCCCTCCTTCACTGGCATGTTCCGGCATGGTCCCGAAACGGGTTGAAAGAACCGGCTTGCCCATTGCCCGGTATTCATAATATTTGATCGGGTCCACGCTCATGGTCAGTTCATTGCGCCTGAAGGGAATCAGGCAGATATCGAACCCGGCGATATGCTCCACAGCCTTTGCGTGGGGACACGCCGGGTAGAGGGTTATGTTTGCAGGCAGGTCCGGGACCTTTACGAAACATGGGCCAGCTATCCGAATGTCATAACAGGGATCGACTGCCGCAAGACGGAGGACCTGGTCCCAGTCGAACCAGGCGCCGACAGTGCCGACGTAGCCAAAAACCGGTGTTCCCTGCCTGCCCGAAACCCTCTGCCTGACCACGGGAAAACTGTGTTTGTCATAGCCATTGGGGAGATGAACCATATCCGGATTCAGGCCGTGCAGTTTTTCTCCGATCAGGGGTGAAGAATACCATACCCGGTCGACCATTCCGGCAATTTTCCGTTCCGTTGCCGCCATCCTTGTTCTCGAGAAACCACTGTCACTGTAGAAGGCAGGAAAATCGTCCATGGCATCATAGAAGGAGGCCCGATGGGGAATCCTGCGCAAAGCCCACGCCGCAAGCGCATGGGGCCGGCCGGTTCCCACGATCAGCTCTCCCCTGCTCCGCGAACCATACTCTTTTATCCGCCTGCGCACACCTTTCCAGCACAGGGCGTGGTTAAGCCATGAACCGCCAGGCACAGGTTCCACCGGCAGGGCCGCGGGTTTCAGGATATGGAGTCCCGACAGCGAAAAAGGCGGGGGCAGACGGTCCGGTGTCCCCGGGCGATGGAAATCTTTCCATGACGGCAGCCTGGTTGGATATGAATCGACCCAGAGGACACTGTCAACAATCCTGTTCTGCAGCAGGTAGCGGACAAGATAGTGCGGCCTCTGGGGATAGCTGTGCCAGGAAACAGGTGAAAAATAGAGCAGATGCATCCGGTTACCGGGGACAGCTCCCTAGTATGGAAACAATACGTTCAGCGGCCTTGCCGTCACCATAGGGTGAAACGCCGCGTGCCATCTTCTTGTACGCCTTTTCATCGTGGAGTAGCCGTTCCGCCTCCCTGAGGATGGATTCTTTCCGGGTTCCGACCAGCTTGACCACCCCGGCCTCCACGGCCTCGGGGCGCTCGGTTTCATCGCGGAGGACCAGAACGGGTTTGCCCAGTGCCGGAGCCTCCTCCTGAATCCCGCCCGAGTCCGAGATAATCATGTGGGCCATCTTCATCACCTGGACAAACGGTGCGTAGTCCAATGGCTCGACCAGTTGTATCCTGGGATGCTCTCCGAGAATTTCATGGGCGGGCTTTGTTACATTGGGATTTGGATGAACGGGATAGAGCAGCCAGATGTCGTCATTTCGCTCGACCAGGGTCCGGATGGCGGAAAAAGCCTCCTTCATCGGCTCGCCGAAATTCTCGCGCCGATGGGAGGTCATGACAACCAGGCGGCGAGAGGTATCCATGTCCACACCGGGATCCCGGTCTTTCTCCGCGGTCAGCAACAGGGCATCGATGACCGTGTTGCCGGTGACGTGGATATCTCCTGCCGGGATATTTTCCCGGAGCAGATTTTCTCTGGCACTACGGGTGGGGGCGAAATGGAGCACGGCGAGCCGACTGGCAACCACCCGGTTCATCTCTTCCGGGAAGGGATTGACCAGGTCACCGGTACGCAATCCCGCTTCCACATGGGCAAACGGAATTTTCCGGTAAAAACAGGCAAGGGCCACGGTCATGACGGTAGTGGTGTCTCCCTGGGCCAGGACAACATGGGGACTAGCCTTTCCGAAGGCATCATCAAGGGCCAGAAGCAGCCTGGAGGTCAGTTCAGTCAGTCCCTGGTCCTGCTGCATGATATCGAGGTCATAATCCGGAACGATATCAAAAAGCGACAGGACCTGGTCGAGCATCTGGCGATGCTGCGCCGTGGCCAGGACCCGGACCTCGGCCCACGGGCACTTGCGAAGGGCCAGGACCACGGGAGCCATCTTTATGGCTTCCGGTCGGGTACCGATCACACATAAAATACGCTTTTTCATGCGGCCACCAGTCGTGCGCACCGATTGCGGAAATCCTGCAATTTCGCCTCCAGGTCGTCTACTTTATTAATTCTTTCTCTCAGCAGGGATTTGCCCAACTCGTAGAGGGCGATATCTTCCCTGTTCTTCTCCTGCAACTCCTGGAACAGTTCCTCCCCGAGTTCCTGCCTGAGAAGTTCTCTTCTTTCCCCGGCGGATTGCCGTTTCTGACCGACATTCTGCGGGATATAGGAGAGATCTATCTCGGGAATATATTCCCTGAGAAACTCCTCCATCAGGACCATGGATTCATCAAACCGCTCGACCAGGCCAAGCAAGGGGACACTGCGCAGAAAGGCACAGGCACGCTCGAATTCCTCCGCAGTAAAAGGCTTTTTCTTGAACTTTCTCGGAGGGAGACACCTGCTTATGTAAAAATTCCGTATGGTATTGCCGACATCGGGATTCATCCGCCACTGTACATATTCTTTCAGATCATGTTGCGTGGCAAACAGGGCCCCCGGGGTGGTTGCCTCGGTCTGTCTGCGCTCGAAGTTATACACAGAGGTCACCCGCTCTATGGGATCCCTGAGCATGACAATCTGGGGAAGCAGAACCTTATCAAGAGAAGGGAGCGGCAAGGTCAGGTGGTGGGTGGACACTGACCTGATCCACGGGTTTTCGGACAGGTACGGTCCCAGGTACGCGGCCCCTTTCCTCATATTATCATCATCACGATGATCGACGAACCCCTCGCCGAAATTCCTGCGCAGGGCAAAGTCGATGGTTGTGCCTGCATTCTTGAACAGGTGATTGTGAATGATTACGATTCGCTCGGGCCTCGGTTCCTTTTTTTTTGAAAAAAAACCAAAGGAGTAAAACCAGTTCAGGTTAAACATCGAATACCAGCCAAACAAAAAATTCTATCACTGACGATACGTATGGGGCTTCCATTTTCCCCATTTTTTCTCGAAAACAGCCTTGTTTTTCTCAAACAGCAGTTTTCGCTCCTGCTCCTTGAGCTTGTTGAAAGAGGCCGAGAGATGATGATGGACAAACACATCTTCGGCAATGGCCACCTTGAAGCCGGCCTTCCTGGCCCGGATGCAGTAATCGTCGTCCTCGAAAAAACCCCGGCCGAAATCTTCGTCAAGATACCCTATGGCATCGATTACATCACGGCGTATGGCGGCACAGAAAAAGGCGACCGTATCCACGTAGAGACGCTGGCGTGCATGACGGCAGGTGTATTCCCGTGCTGCCCGGGCCATCTCTTCCATGTCATTGTAGGCTATTTCTATTCGCGCCTCATTTCCTATGTTATTGGTGACCGGCCCGACGAGACCAAGCGACGGGTCCTGCTGAAAATGACGGACCAGGTCCCGCATCCAGCCTTTTGTCAGGTAGGTGTCATTGTTGAGCAGGATAATATACTCGCCGGTCGCCTGCCGCATCCCGACGTTGTTACCGGCGGCAAAGCCGAGGTTCTCTTTGTTGAGGACCAGGTGGACATGGGGATTTTCTTTCCCGTAATCGGCCAGAAACTCAGGGGTTCCATCCGTAGAGGCGTTGTCGACGATGATCAGTTCCCAGTCCGGATAACGGGTCTGTTTTTCCAGGCTGTACAGGCAGGCGCGGGTGTACTCGAGGTTGTTGTACGTCAGGACGACAACACTCACTTTCGGGTACTGGTTGGCGATGGCCTTTTCCAGGGCCTCCACGCGGTTTGTCCACTGGTTTTCCAGGGCGAACTTTCTCCGGGCCTCAATGGCGTCCCGATCGTTCCCGGAATCCATTGCTTTTCTGATATTTGCTATAAAATCATCCAGATCCTTTGACAGGTACACGTGTTCCCGAACCAGCCTCAGTTCAGGCATATCGGTGGCCACCACCGGCTTGCCGGCGGCAAGATATTCGTAGAGCTTGACCGGGTTGGTGCACTGGATCAGCTCGATCAGCTTAAAGGGAATCATGCACACATCAAAGGCGTAGAGATAGCCTTTCAGGGAAGTATAGGGGACCTCGCCGATAAAATGGATATTTTCTATCTCCTCTGCTTCCCGGGTATCGCACATGAACGTGCTGCCGACCAGGACGAAATCAAACTCCGGACAGGCCCTGGCAGCCCGAATCACCAGTTCCATGTCGAACCATTCGGAAATAGCCCCGAAATAGCCGACAACAGGACGCTTAGAGCTATAGAGCAGGGCCGGTGGCGGCTCGGAGAACCATAACGAATCCGCGGCATTACGAATCAGGATGTTTTCCCGAATCCGGCTTATTTTTTCCGAGAGCGGCGCCGAAGTGGTGACGACCAGGTCAGCCTCCCGGAGCAGCTGTTTTTCCGCCTGGAGTATTTCCTCGGAGTTGTTTGAAAAACCTCCGTGATCATCCATACAGTCATAGACAACCACGGCATCAGGCAGGGCCATGGCCACGGGGCGCCAGAAAGGATGATCGACCAGGGCCACAACCTGGCCCAGACCCACACTCCACATCAGACGGTCCATGGCATCCAGGAGCCAACGCTTCTGGTGCTCATTGGGGACCTGTTCATAGATTACGGGATGGGGCCCGGGAATGGTCAGCTGACAGAGATAGATCCGTTCACCGACCTGCTCCAGCAAGGTTGCCCCCGGCTCACCGTCGCCAAAGGTTGTGGACAGGTAGAAAACCCGGTGGCCCATGTCGGCCAGCCCCCTGGCAAGGTGCTGGGGTCTCTGGACTCTGAAATGGTAGTCGATGACCGGAAAGACCACCACATCACGGCCATCACCGTCACAGGCCGCCTGAAAAGAGCTGTCATGCCTTCCGGCAGCAACAGGGGTGGTTCCTGGCCCTGGCCAGGGAGGCACCTGCAGGGTGAACGTGCCGGGAAGGATTCTCTGCTTGATCCGCCTGATATTTGCCTGAAGTCCTGGGGGCATGCGCTGGAGAACACCGGCGCCGGAACGGTACAGGCGGCGGGCCACCGGTTTGAGGACCGTATACCTTTCCCGGTCCAGCATGTCCTTGAGGCCTGACTGGTAAGAGAGGAGCGAGTTGTAGTGGTGCTGAAGCTCTTCTATTTCCCGGGAAAGGCTCTCCACCTGCTGCTCCTTTTGTTCGAGCTGCTGGCGCACTGTTTCCAGTTCCTGGCGAAGATCGTCCTTTTCAAGACCCAGGCGCGTTGCCTGCTTTTCTTTTTCAGCGAGCTGCCCGCGCACTCTCTCGAGTTCCTGATGAAGATCGTCCTTTTCAAGGGCCAGGCTCGTTGCCAGCGTCTCTTTTTCAGCGAGCTGCCCACGGGCTGCTTCCAGTTCCTGACAAAGATCCTCTCGTTGTTTGTGATGGACTTGAGATAACTCGCCCAGTTCGGTCTCCCGCTCGTGTATCGTCCTGTCAAGAATATCCACATAGGACAGCAGGGAATAATAGTTCTGAAATTCCTTATAAAGGGGTGCCCAGTCCAGTTTGCTCTCATCTTTCGGCGCGATGGAAAACTCCAGCAAGCGGGAATAGAGATCCATGGCCAGCCCGAAACATCCGCCCCTGTCCCTCCAGAGCTGGTTGTCTTTTTCAGAGGCCTGCGAGTGGCGAAGCGATCTGCTCAGAAATTCTTTCGAAAACCCGTCAAGTTCCTGGCGCAGGCCTGAAGAAAACCTGATCCCGAGATGGTCTGCAATACCGGTGAGGCATTGCTGTGGCGAATCCAACAGCCTGTCATAATCGACGATCACCAGGGAGTTCGTATCCCTGGACTGGAGAATGTCGAACCAGTGACCAAGACAGAGAAGGACGGATTTTTCCTCCATGAAGCTGTTCCTGGCTGCCAGGGAACGGGCGATACTGATCGGGTTTCTGAGGGCGAAAACCAGGCGGGGCTCGATGTCCAGTTCGCGAAGAACCGGAATCCAGAAAGGAAGCAGACGGGAAATCCGAGGGTCCTTTACGCCCCACAGGGGGGTATCAGCGAAATGTTCCTGAACGATGTTTTTGGCTTCGGTTCGCAGGGAGGCCAGGGCCTCATCCTGAAGAACCTCGGCTGGAACAGGCCGCACGCTGTCCCAACGATGGCCGATCTCTCGAAAGATCTTCCGATTGAGGGCCTGTATGGCCAGATCCTCCCAGAACCCTTTCGGGTTATCCTCGGCGGGACCAGCCAGGTCATTTCCCAACTCCACGCCAAGGGCCATCAGGCCACGGGTGAGCGCACTTGTGCCGGAGCGGTGCATACCGACCACGAGAACGGCCGTCCTGTCTGCAGAAAATGTTGATGACATATTATGACTGACTGTCCGAAGTTGCTGTAACGGCTGGTTTGAGAGACTGGAGGTACGTGTTCAACACGCTCTTGACGTCACCAATTCCCTGGACAACTCCTTTTTCGATCCAGACGATACGATCACACAGCTCCCTGAGCATTGCAGGCTGGTGCGAAACGATAATGACAGATTTTTGTGACCGGATGAGATTTTTAATTGATTTTGTAGATTTATCACGAAAAATTGAGTCACCGACCCCAAGCACTTCATCAAGCAAAATGACATCGGGATTGACATGAATCGCAACAGCAAACCCGAGCCTGGCTCGCATCCCGGTTGAATACTCCCTGACCGGATGATCAAAGAACTCACCGATATCAGCATACTCACGAATGGCATCCATGCGTTCCAGGACCTCTCTTTTCGACATGCCCAGCAACATGCCGCTCAGCACAGCGTTTTCCCGGCCGGTCAGATGCGGGACAAAACCTACCTGCAGGGTGAGGAGAGAGGCCGTCACCCCATAATTTTTTATCTCACCTTTGTCGGGCGCAATGATGCCGGCAAGCAGACGAAGCAGAGTGCTCTTGCCAACCCCGTTTCTCCCGATCACCCCCAGGGTCTCGCCATGGTAGAGATCAAAAGATACATCTTTCAGGGCCCAGTACTTCTGCCTGCGAAAAAAACCAAAACGGCGTTCATAGGCCACAGCGACATTCCGCAGGCGGAGAGCCAGCCTTTTTTCTGTTTCCTTGTGTGCAGCCATCAGACCATTTTCGCGTAGACACGGTCATATCGCCGCAGAAGCATCCAGTCCAGAGCCAGCAGCATCAGTGAGAGAGTACAGACAGTGGCGAGGAAGAACCAGTCCGGCCAGGAAGCGTCAAGCAATACCTGACGGTAGGACTGGATGATCCCGACCATGGGGTTCAAAGAGAGCCAGGCCTTGAGCTTTGCCGGGGCCGAACTGACGTCAAAAAACACTCCGGACAGAAAAAAGAGCAGAATCATGCCATTGTCGACGATTAATTTCAAGTCAGGAAAAAAAGGGATGATTGCGGCCAGAAAGCTGCCAAGGGCAAGCATCAGCAACATCTGAACGAAAATCAGGAGAGGAAGTGACAGCCAGGAAACATCCGGAGATTTACCAGTAAGCATAAGAAAACCGACCAGCAAGAGGAAAACTATCAAAAACTTGATGGTGCTGGTCAAGAGCACTGTTCCCGGAAAAATGACCTTGGGCACATAGACCTGACGTATCAGGCCGATATTTGAGGAAATGCAGCCCGCACACTGGGGTATGGAAGTGACAAACCATTTCCATGCCACCATTCCTGTGAGCAGAAAGGCAACATTATCCTTACCGCCCCGGTTGAACAGAACGACAAAAATCAGATAGAACACGGACATATAGAGAACCGGCTCGATAACCCACCAGAGAATGCCGATATAGCCCCGTCGGGCTTCGGAAATCAGGTCGGCGGTAGATTTCTGTTTGATCAGTAACAGGCTGTTTGCAAGCGCCTTCATGCCCATGTGCGTCGGTGTTTTTTCATGTAATGGATCTGTAAGGGATTTCGGACGGGGCCCGGCCCCTGCCGTCTCAGTCAAACTTTCAGAATATAGATGCCCCGACCAAGAATGCCAACCGAAAAGGGTTCCCTGGTATCCGGCAGCAGGATCATGAGAGGAATCTCCTAATTATTACACGATCCATGAGTGGCTGGTCACATGAATTTTACTTTGGAAGACCATCGCGATCACTTGGCAGACGTGCTGGAGCGGCAAACGTTACTATGCATGGGAGGACAGAGGGAAATGAAACAGAAAAAAAATGGCAGTTGCCTGAAAATCATTTCAGGGGCCCTGCCAGATGAAACAGGCGAGAAATTCTGAACACTACAGGTAGCCGGGAAGGCGAAATACGGAGCCAGCCTGTCCAGTTGTTAAAACCACACAGCGTATTGCAACTGAAATTTTGAGGCCACAGATAACAGGCCGTTGAAAAACTACTGCACTTGATGATGCTGCGTCAAAATTCGGCTCAGGTAAGCGACCGAAGGGAGACTCCGAATGCTCATGTACTCCGTGTACACTGCGCTTTTTCGCGTCATTTTTCCTTGTCTCATCTTCGCTCGCTACGTTTTTCAACGGCCTGGTAGACGGCTATCCGTTTTCCTGCGCCCAGACTAAAAGTAATTTTGCAATAAGGACACGATTGGTACCAATATTATTTTTTGATCGAGATAATATCGATAATCGAACCCTGGACATCATCGGCAGCATGTACCCAGACCGTCTTGTCCAGGCTTGTAGCCGTGAGAAGAATGGCCAGGAGTTTATCGGACAGGATGGGTTTCAGCACAAAATACTGCTGTTCCCCATTTGCGATATTACCACAGTCAGCGCCGCTCACATTTTTCAGCCAGGTGCTGTTCTGACTGACCTGAACTATTTCCATTGCCGAACAGGTCCAGGCAAAACTTTTCTGGGAAACGAGTGTAACAGCCGCAGCAACAACAAACAGAACAATCAAATGTTTTTTTATCATTTTTTCCTCCTGAAGAAAATCATAGTAGGATTATCGTGTACCATATTGAACCCCATAACACTATAAAATATTACCATCACCCCAGAGAGAGGTCATGTCATATTACCCTACGTATTTGCAAAAAGATCGACCATGGCATTTTTTTATTATTACTTGCAATCACTTTATTTTTTTCATCTGTTCGACATGTAACTTCTTAAGATCCGCAGCTCGCAGACCAGTCTCGGGGTCGATAGCCTCCGGATCGTTTTCATACTCGTTCAGCTTCTCCATCTGCTCCGCCTGTAACTTCAGGAGAATGGCCATGGGCAGACCTGTAAGGGGATCAATGGCATCAGGATCTTCTCCCTGCCTGCGTAATTCCTCCAACTGTCGGGCATGCAATTTTTCAAGCTCTGCCTCTGGAATACCTGTCTCCGGATCTACCGGCCCAGGACTGTAGCTTTGTTGCGAGGAGACAACTACTTGTCTGTTTTTCGTTGGACTGCCTGTTCGGGAAGACAACTTGCCGCCGAAATCATGTACAACGATCTCTTTTCGACTCTCGTCAAAATCGATGGAGAAATTTTTGTCCCTGACCACCCGGCGCAGGAAAGAATCAATAGTTACATCGGAATAGATACCGTAAACCGGAATGGAGCTCCAATCCTCCGGTATTACGATTTTGTATCCCTCTTTTTCTGCCAGGAACGTAATAACATCTCTTAACGGCTGGCCCGTACCTTCAACATGAACGAGAAAGCCACCATCCTGCACCCCTGCCCCAACCGGTAAAGGAGCAAGATATGAAAAGGAGACCAGTACCAGCGACACGAACAGCAACCTGAGACACATAATGGACCGTCACTTTTTACCTGAAGGTTATCTTCCCAAAAAGCAGTTATGACACCCGCTAATTCTTATGAAAGCGACTGCCCTGCCGTATACTTGCAATTCTAATGCCTGTATCTATATGTTACGTCACCCGGAAGACCTCTTCAAGGGTGGTTATGCCCTCCAGGACCTTGCGGAGTCCATCCTGGCGCAGGGTATGCATACCGGTGGCCCGGGAGGCAATGGCCTGATTGCGGATCTGACCCGCATCGGACGTGGTCAGGATGAGACTTTTAAGAGTGTCGTCCAACACCATCAGTTCAAAGATGCCCACCCGACCCTGGTACCCGGTGTTGAAGCATTCAGGGCACCCCCGGCCACGGTAGAGGACCTGGTCTTTGAAGTTATCCGACGTCAGTCCGGCCCGATCCAGGTATTCGGGTGACGGACGATAGGCTTCTTTGCAGTTGGGGCAGATTTTACGGACCAGTCGCTGGGCCAGGATGGCATTGACCGAGGAGGAAACCAGGAAAGGCTCCAGTCCCATGTCAATCAGCCGGGTCACGGCGCTGGCGGCATCGTTGGTGTGCAGGGTGGAAAAGACCAGGTGCCCTGTAAGGGCTGCCTGGATGGCGATTTCAGCGGTCTCCAGATCGCGGATTTCACCGACCAGGATAATATCCGGATCCTGACGGACAATTGTACGCAGGCCGTTGGCAAAGGTCAAATCAATCTTGGGATTGACCTGCATCTGGCTTATCCCGTTGATCTGGTACTCGATGGGATCTTCTACCGTGATGATGTTGACATCCGGCCTGTTCAGTATGCTCAGGGCCGAGTAGAGGGTGGTTGTCTTGCCGCTGCCGGTGGGCCCTGTCACAAGGAGGATGCCATGCGGCGCTTTGATAAGCTCCATGAAGGTGTCCAGATCCCGTCTCGACATTCCAAGTTGTTCGAGCGAAAGCAGGACATTGGACTTATCCAGCAGCCGCATGACCACCCGCTCACCAAAGGCGGTGGGCAAGGTGGAGACACGGAGGTCAATGTTTCTGTCTGCAATTCGAATTTCAATTCTGCCATCCTGTGGTAATCGACGTTCGGCAATATCCATCCGGGCCATGATTTTGATGCGCGAGATCAGCTTGGCCTGGACATGTTTGGGCGGAGAAAACATATCATAGAGGATCCCGTCCACCCGTTTGCGGATCTTGACCCGGTCCTTGAACGGCTCGATATGGATGTCACTGGCATTGTCGCGAACCGCCTGGGAGAGCATGAGGTTGACCAGTTTGATAACCGGGGCATCGCTGGTGTCATCGAGCAGGTCAGCGGTTTCCTCGATTTCAGACAGGATGGCCTCGGGGTCCTCGGCGTCCATGTCCTGCATCACCTGGTCGGCGCTGTCCCGGCCCAGGTCATAAGCCCTGTTGATGGCAACGAAGATCTCCTCCTGGGGCGCCAGAAAGGTGGGCACCCCTTCCCAGTCCAGAATCCGCTGGAGATCGTCGAGTTGCTGAAAATAGAGCGGCTCGCCGATGGCAATAAAGGATTCCTCCCTGGTTGCCACCGGGATCATCTTGTACTTTTTCAGGAACTGGATCGGGATCCGGTCGACAAAGAAATGATCAAGGTCCTGCGGAAGGGAATGTTTGATTTCCAGGCCACTTTGGTGGCTTCGGGCCAGTAACAGATCGTGTTCACTAATCTTTTTATGCTGCACAAGAATCTCGCCGATCCTGCCACCCTTTTCCTGCTGTTGCTGCAGGGCCTGGTCTATGGCCTCAGGAGGCACATGGAACTCCTGTGTGAGAATTTCGCCAAGGGATTTCATTGAGAGCGGATTTTGTGCATCTGCCTCTTGGTTTGAGAGTACATCACGAGCACAGCGCCCGTGAAGGTAAACGTACTCGTTCACGAATCTTTTATTCTTTTCCGTTCACGTGTACGTTCACGAGCACGTGGACGTTAAACGTGATACCCGGGTCAGCTGCCAGGCCCCTGGATGGCCGTCAACCTGAAAAACCTCGTGACACCCGCTCCTGCGGGAGTGACGCCAGACCTTTGCTGGAACGATCCTCTCGTGTGACACGGGATCGCGGAGCGGAGAAACGAGGGTGGAGCAGGGATAGCCCTGCCCCTCGGGATCCCACTACGTCAATGCATCCTGAACAACCACTTTTAAGTCAG
Organism: Desulfolithobacter dissulfuricans; assembly: GCF_025998535.1. Classification (NCBI taxonomy): domain Bacteria; kingdom Pseudomonadati; phylum Thermodesulfobacteriota; class Desulfobulbia; order Desulfobulbales; family Desulfobulbaceae; genus Desulfolithobacter; species Desulfolithobacter dissulfuricans. The sequence continues at coordinate 2,405,895 of NZ_AP024233.1, forward strand.
GCAAATTTTTTGTCACAGCCGCCCAAATGGTTTCTAAGTCTATCCCGAGATAATCATGCACCAGTATATTGCGCAACCCGGCAATTTTGTACCATTCAATGGCTGTATGGCGGGATTTAAAGTCATCTGATAGTCGCTGAGTCGATTCGGCAAGCACCTGTAAATTACGGAGCACAGCATCCTGGACAATCGTCTCTTTCAGAAACAAATCAAGATCGAGCCCGGCAATATAACTATCTATTTTATCGATACTTTCCAGAATATGAATGAGATAAGCCTGTCATCCTTCATAACGGCCGGGCCTCTTTCTTTATTTTGTCACGCAGGTACCAATGCAGGCCCTTTTCGGTCACGATATCAACTTTTCTACCCAGAAGTTTCTCAAGCTTGACCAAGGCACCTCCAAGGTCGAGCAACGAACACCCAGCTTCTAACTTGACCAGAAGATCAATGTCGCTCTGTGGGCTTTCATTACCACGAGCGACGGATCCGAACACACGAATATCAACAATTCCATACTGCCGGGCAATTGCCAGGATTTCGTTTTTTTTCTGCTGCAGTTTATAATATTCGTTCACAGACTGCTCTCTCACCTTCTTGTGGTACTCATGTACCAGAGTGCTCCCACAGCGCTCTGGACACTCGGCGGCTTAAAAGCCCTCCTTGCCAGGTATATTTGGGCACCGCGGGAGCGGTGCCATGGTTTTTGGATTCGTTCACCGCGGAGCAGAGGAACGAGGCCTTCTGCCTGTTCCGTCTCTCTTCAGCTCCGTAGCTCAAAAGCTATGGAATCCCGCAAAGGGAGCACATTGTCCGGCCTGGCTGGACCAATTTCAGATCTCGTCTGCCTGTTCCGGCATGCTCTATTTCTGCTGCAGCCGTTCGAGATTCTTCCTGGCCATTTCCCGGAATGGGTCCAGGGTTGCGGCCTTTTCCTTCTGCCCGGTGGTGTCGTCATCCTTTGAGGGTGGCGGGCTGTTCAGCACCTTTTCATACAGGGCTCTGGCCTGGTCCTTTTTTCCTTCATGTTCCAGAATAACCCCCAGATTCAACAGGGCAGAGGCATTTTCGGGATCGCTCTTCAGGGCCTGCTCAAAATACTGTTTCGCGGCGTCAAATTCTTTTTTCTGCAGCTTGGCAAAACCGATGTCTGCCAGGGCTGCGGCATGGGCCGGGTTAGGCTTGTTGTAGAAAAAGCTGTCCGGGATATCGCTGGAGCCGGGCTGAACCGACTCCATGACATCCCGTTTCCTGTAATAAAGGTCGGCCAGTTCGGCCGGGTTTTCGACGATATGTGGGGTGATAAAGATAAACAGGTTGGTCTTTTCCTGCGACTCTATGCTGGTTTTGAACAACCAGCCAAGGAGCGGAATGTCTCCGAGCAGGGGCACCTTGTATTCACCACTGGAGGTGTCCTGGCCGATTATGCCGCCAATGACCACGGTCTCCTCGTTGTGGACCACCACGGTGGTATTGGCGCTCCTGGTGTAGGTGGTGGGACGGCCATCATTGAGATTTTTCAGCTTGATAACCTCGACCCCGATATCGAGCCGCACCAGGTCGGACTGGTTGATCTGGGGGGTGATGGAGAGCGAGGTGGCCACGTCCTTGTACTCGTAATTGGTATAATCTTCCTGGGCGGTGGTGGTGTTTTTACTGACGATATAGGGCACGTTTTCACCCACCTTGATCTCGGCCTTCTTGTTGTCCGTGGTCAGGATCTGGGGCGTGGCGATGATGTTGATGTCCGAATCGTCCTTGTAGGCCCGCACCACCGCGCTTAAGTTGGGGAAATACATGTTGCCGATCCGCACGCCCTGCTTCATGATCCCGAAGCTGAAGCCCGATGGGAGGACGGCAGGATCCGCACTGATCCCGTTGAGCGCATCGTAGGGGGCATCCTGGCTGCCGGAAAAGCCGGAGAGGATTGTCCCGGAACCACTGCTGAAAGAAGCCTCCCCGCTCCACTGGACCCCCAGCTCAAAAGATTTACTGACCTGGACCTCCATGATGAGGGCCTCCATGTAAACCATGCGCCGCGGGATATCGAGTTTCTTGATCACATCCTCAAGGACCAGGTATTCGTCCCGGGGGGCCTGGATGATGAGCGAATTGGTCTCGGCATCGGCCATGATCTTGACATCGCGGGAAATCGGCGGTGCCTTGCCGGTGGATTTTCCGGCGCTCTTCGTATCTGGCAGGTTGGTCAGCACCTTGACCAGCTCCTCGGCATTGGCGTGCTGCAGGTAGTAGACCTGAATCTTGCCCTCGCCCCGGGGCACCTTGGAATCCAGCTGAACCAGGAGATTGCGTATTTTCCGGACATTGACCTTGGAGGCCAGGACGATGAGGGAGTTGGTCCGCTCGTAGGGGATCACCTTGACGATCTCTCTCCGGCTGCCCTTTTTAACCGAACGGATAAAAAGCTGGTTCAGGGTCTTGGCCACCGTGGTGGCGCTGGCGTTCTGCAGCGGCATAATGACGAGGTCCTCGCCGATGGAGGGTACGTCGATGGCCCGGATGATATTCTGCAGCCGGTGGATGTTGGAGAGCACATCGGTGATGATCAGTACCCCGGACTCGGTATGGGAGATAACCACGCTGGTCTTGGAGACCAAGGGCGCCAGGATCTTTTTCACATCATCGGGGTTGGCATGGGCCAGGGGGATGATCTGGGTCACCACCTTGTCTTCGGGATAGGTGGCGTTGCCCTTGAGGATGGTGGCGATGCTCTTGGTCCGGGCCTGGGCCGAGGGAATGATCTTGATGATGGAACCACTGGGCACGGTGGTGTAGCCGTTGACTTCCAGGACCGATTCAAAGACCCGGTAGGCATCGGACTCGGAGATCCTGGTCGGCGAAATGATAGTCACCTTGCCCCGGACCCCACGGTCCACCACGAAATTCTTGCCGGTCAGCTCGCTGATATACTTGATAAAGAGATTGATATCGACATCGTTGAAATCAAGGGCGATGAACCGGCCACTTTTTTCCGGCTTTGCCGGCTCGGCGCCATGGGACGTGGTTGCCGTAATGGATCCCAGCAAAATGACGCAAAGAAGCAGGACAGTCGGCCATACCGACCCTGTGACAGGACGTTGAAAAACGGCTGCGCGCGCTCCATTTTTCAACAGCCTGGCAATGCGCCGTTCTCTGTAGTCAGCCGACCAATGATTCGTAAAAAAAGCCAATCCAATACTCCTGTGTAGTTCGCCAGGCCCCGCCCTGCCGCGGGAGCCGGGTACCGGTGGGCAATCGTGACACCTCAGCGGGCTTCAATGATGACCGGTGCCATCTCCGGCTCCTCCAGGTCGTCCCCATCCATCGCGTCCCGGGGACTTTCCTCGTCCGCTCGAAACACCGTATCTGGTATCGGTTGCTCCACATCCTGCCTCGCCACCTGCCGGGGACGAAACGACCTGCTGCCTGCTGTTCTCGGAGTGGAAATCCTGGGCCGGGCCACCGGCCGAGTTATTGAAATCGGTGGCATGGGCCGGCCGAACATATCGGTCCGGTCCACAACGTTTTTGCTCTCCCGGTCCTTGAGCAGCAGGACCTCCCTGCGTTTCCCCACCCGCAGGATCACCTTGCCCCGCTCGATGGATTCGATGATCGCGCCCTGGACAGCATCACCAACATGGTAAATATCCTGCCGTTTTTCCTTTTCGTCAACAATTATCGCCCGGGCGTCCCGCTCATTGCCGGAAACAGTGCCCAGCAGTTCCAGTTTCAAAGAGGTGGCCTCCAGGGGCTCTTCCCTGTCTTTCTCCTTCTGCGGCAACGGTTCGTTCACCACGGCCTGAAAAATATTGCGCTGGACGATGAGCTGATAATCCAGGGCCTGAACAGGCCCCGCATCAGCAGCTACAATGGTGCCGGGCTGCTTTTTCCTCTGGTCCAGGGCCGCTTCCGGCACCTGCATTCGCTGCTCCAGGCGGGAATAGAAAAACAGCACCGCGCCGTAGAGCAAAGTGGTAATGAGCAGCAACCTGATAGCCACGCGGAACATGATCAGCGCTGTCCCTCCAGGGTCTTTGGTGGAAACGGGCTTGCGGGAAAACGAATTCCCGGCTCGAGCAGGGTACCCTTGACACCGAAGGGAAGCTTGCCCTGCTGCAGACGCTCCCGTATCGAAGCGGTGGCGGCATCGTCGCGGATTCCGCCCAGCAGCTCCGGCAACGGCGTGATCATGCCGTGCAACTTTAAAGACGATGCCGTCAGCTGTGGCTGGAGCTGAACCGTTCCGGAAAAGATCGCCTTCAGCAACCGGGACCGCACCTGTCCGTCCTTGACCACAAGCTCCCTGCCCCGCTGCTCCAGAGTGAGCTCTATCTTCTGAAACGGGAAAACCTTGTGCCCGAGCACCGGCTCACGCATGGTGACCTTGCCATCTTCCAGAAAAAAATAAAAATGTCCCTGGAGTTGACCCAGCCCCTTTTCTGTTGGCCCTATCTGACACTTGTACCGACCCGACAGAAGGCCGCTGACCTGGCGGCCAAGGAGCTGCTGGAATTGCGCTAGCCCGGCGACCTGCAGCCTGGCAAGCTTGCCGATACAGGCCAGCCTGCCGCTGCGGCCCAGGATGACCTCGCCCGTCATGGTACCCCCGAGGAGCTCGAGCCGGTAGAAAAAGACCGGTCGCTGGCGTCGCAAGGAGGCGACATAATCTGGCCGAACCTGTGCCCTTTCAACCCTGAGCCACTCTATCTTATCGTTTTCCCAATCTTTTACCCTGATATCCTGAACAACAGCCCTGTCGGGTAATTGCAGACGCACTGAGCCCACCTCCCAGGAGAGAGCCGGATAGGCCTCCTGCAGACGGTACTCGAGCCAGGTACGGGCGCTCTCGGCAGGAAAGAGCCACCAGAGCAGCAGCACAAGGACAACCACCCCATAGAGAAGATATCCGGCCATGGCAAGAATCCGGCGAACAAACCGCATCCCGGTCATCCTCCTGTCCCGGCAGCTCGCTCGACTGTGACCACCTGCATGATCACGTCCAGCATGCCCTGCTCTTTTTTGTTTTCCTGGATGGTGATCCGCTTGATGGCGACGATATTTTCCGGCGCCTCCACCATTTTGAGCAGGTCCACCAGCTGCTGCAGGGTGATACCCTGCAGTTTCATCTCGACCATGTTCTGCCTGAAGGGCCCGTCACCCTGGATGGTGGAGGGTTTCATATAGACGATGCTTTCCTTGACTCCGGTCATGGCCGCCATTTTTTCCAGGAAGGAAAAGAGGCTGAAATCCGGGGACCGTTTTTCCAACCGGGCATGGAGGCTGTTGGCCCGGGCATGGAGCTGCCGGTAGCGCTTCTGCATATCCCGCATCTCCTGCACCGCTTTTTCCCGAACCGCGATGCCGCGCTCAAGCCGCCTCTGCTTCTCGGCCAGCGGAAAGACGACAAACTGCAGGAGGACAAAGAGCCCCACGGCCAGCGCCCCGATCATCAGGGCTGTTCTGTCCCGTCTGCCAAGGGCCATCACTCAGCCCTCCCAGGGGTATTTCCCGGCAGCCCCAGGTTCACCGCCACGGATGGAGCGGGCGGAAAGGTGGACCTGAGGGTAAGGCGGATATCGAATCGGACCATGCCGCTGTCCTTTTCGACGGTGGCCGCCAGGATTTCCACCTGGTCGTAGAGAGGTGAGCTGCCAAGACGGTTCTTTATGGCGTCCACGTTGTTGAAGGCGTTGGTCACCCCCTTGATCCGCACGGTTTCCTGGTCGATCACCATCCGGGAGACATGGAAGGTGATGGTCTCCGGAATGCGACCGGAAATGTCGGCCAGGATCCGCAGCACCCGTTTCTCGGCAGAAAAGGCGGGAACCGTGGCCGGACTCTGGACCTCACGCAGTTTTACCTGCATCTGCAGGTAGGGGTCGACGATGCGGGTGTCTTCGGGAAAGGTCTGGTGATAGATGGCCCGCATTTCCCGGTCCAGCCGCTCATAGGTTGCCTGTAGTCTCCGGTACTCCGTCAGGTACATGAAACCAGCGACACCGGCCAGAGCAACCGCGACCAGCCCGGCCGCTATCTTCTGCAGTCGCGAACCAAGCAGTTGTCGCCTGGGGGCGAACTCCTGGCGGCGGAAATTGAGGGGATATTTTTTTCCGGCCCCGGCAAACAGGGCCAGGACGTGATCGTGGCAGCCGGGCCGCCAGCTGTCCTCCACATCTGCGCTCAACTCTGCCCCCATCAGAGCGGCGAGTTCGCACCGCTGGGCCGGCAGGGCAAAACAGGACGCAACCGCCTCGACCACGCAGTCCACGGCCGCCAGGCGACCGCTCAGCAGGATACGCCCGGGAGTGCAGGTTGCCTGGTTTTCCGTCCCGTACCAGGCCAGGCTGCGTTCGACCCCGGTACACATTTGCTCAACACAGGCCCGGACCTCCTGTTCATCCTCGACCGCAACCTCTGCGCCCTCGATGGCCATCACAGTGCCGGAGAACAGTTTGTTGCCAGAGGGAATATGACGGAGAAAGACGACCTGTCCGCCACAGCAGAGGACCAGGGTAGTGGAGTAAAGGCCCAGGTCCAGGAGAAGAAAATCCTCATCCAGGCCGGCCTGGCAGAGCTGGTGGGCCAGGGCAAAGCCGTGCAGGGTTACGGTGTGCGGATCAAGACCCTGGCCCTGGAGCGCTTCGAGGTGGGTCTGCAGGAACTGCTTTTCCAGCGCTGCAACCAGGAGTTCAGAGCCTGAATCTCGCCGGCCGGTCTGCAGAAAATCGATGACCTGACTCTCCGGCGGAAGAAGCAGGTGTTCTTCAAGTTCCAGGGGCAGCACCTGGGCGATCCTGTCCTGCTCCTGAAAGGGAAGAAAGAGATTGCGTAAACTGCAGCTGCCAGGTGATACAGCACTGACCACCGCGCACCGGGACCGGGCTTTTTCAAGACCAACCTGGGTCAGCGCACCGGCCAGATCCTCTCCCTGCAGCGGGACGGCCGCCGCCTGGAGGATCCGTATCTTCCCACCCCGTTGCTCCATGACGGCAACATGCACCATGTCATCATGGACATCGAGGCCAAGTACGCGCTTTGCCATTATCGTCTGGGTGCCAGCAGTAACATGATAATCCGTTCCCAAAGGGCATGGTTTACAAACATACCCGTACTCGTGAACGTGCTCGTCAACGTCAACGTGAACGAACACCATCTGATTATTTTCATAGTGATGCAGGACCCCCGCCCTCCGGGCGACAATCCCGGGGCTACGCAGCGCAGATGGTTGCAACGGACGTGTACGTTCACGAGCACGTTTACGTTTTATGACAAAGCCGTTCAACTGTGACCCTGCCCTGAGGACAGGGTCTTCTGACACAGAATAAAAAAAATCACTCGACTTTCCAGTACACCAGGCTCAGCTTCTCCTGCCGCTGCAGGATACCGGTGCCCTGGCGCTCGATCTCCCCGGAACGGGCCCGGATCCCGATCCGGAACCAGGAACTGCGGATGGTGATCAGGTTTTCCGGCAGGATGATACCCTCCATGCCCGGAACACCGGTGTACCAGGCCGGGTCTGCCAGCAGCTCACGGTTGTCCGGGTCCTGGCGGAATTCGAGCAACTCGGCCACGGTCTCTTCGTCCAGCTCTGGATGCAGGGCCCTTAAGACCAGGTCGGGAGCCGTATTAATATTGATTGTACCCTCCTGGCCGGTAATGGTCAAATACTCAATAATCCCGGAATGTTCTTTATTACCGTACAAAATCTCCGCTGTCATGCCCCGGACCAGGAGCAATTCTTCCGGGTATCGGACCGGTCCGTTGCGGCAGCCATAGGGCGGAGAAAGGCTGGCGTAGTAGCTGTTTTCCGCTCCCTGGTCACGGGTTTCACTGTCCGGATCCACCCAGTCAGCCAGGGCGTCCACCAGAGCGGTGGCCTCATCCACGGAGTCGATACCAAATTTCCCTGAACTGAGGAAACGGACCCAGATCTGGCGTTGGGCCTCGCTCTGGGCCAGGCTGTTCACCTGCAGGCGGCCGGAGAGGTCCTTGATCTTAAGCTCAAACATGTCGGCGGAGAACAGGGTGGTCAGCTCATCCTGATCCAGACTGGCCCACCCATCGTGGAGAGAGTCAAAATCGTTTTGCCTGAGATCGGCGAGCAGCGCGGCCCTGGCGATATTGAGCCCGCCCAGCAGCATGGTGTCGAGCCGGGTGGTCTCCTGGAAATGGACCGCGCCCTGGAGCTGAAAAGTCACGCTCCGGTTGAACTGCAGGGTCACGGCCACCAGGAAGGTGATGGCAAACAGGGCCAGCAGCAGGGCCATGCCCGAACGGTCCCGCAACCGCATCATCCTTCCCCTCCGCCGACCTGTTTGAACTGCAGCAGCCCGGCCGGCAGCAGGATACGGGTAGAAAAGGTCAGAAAACGTTCCTTTTCCTTGTCAAGCCACAGCTCCAGAACACAGTTCACCGCTGCCGGCAGCCCGGATGTCAGGTTCTCTGCGCCTGTCTCTTCACCGCCATCCCAGGAGTCGTGGACCCCGCCATCCCGGTCCAGATATTCAAATGTAAGCGTCCGCACCCGATCGCAGAGCCGGAAGCCGGGATCCGTTGCCTGATCCGCGTTGTCCGGCTCTCCGGGACGAAACAGGGTGTCCCGGCGGTAGAGGATAAAGCCGGTCCCATCAGTATCCGGGGCCAGGGTGTAGGTTATCCGCCCCAGTCCCGGAAGCTCATGCGCCGGGTCAAAGACAATATGGGCCATGGAACCAAAACGCAGAAGCCGGGCCGCCTCCCCGTCCCCTTCCCCGGCCGTGCCGACAAAATCGATATCATCACCCGGGAAAGCCGAACCGAGATCCTCGCTGATTCGCTCAAGCGTTATCTGGGCCCGGTAATAGAGTTCACCTTCGGTGCGGGTTTTTTCAATGGCATCGAGGCTGCCGGAAAGGGAGAGGGAGACCATGGCAACCACCATGGCCAGGACAGCCATGGCCAGGAGAATCTCCAGCAGGGTCATGCCACCGCTGGCTGACAGTAGACGCAGGCATTGGCGCCGGGCAGTCATTGGATGGCCCCGGCTGGCGGTTCCTGGAGCAGCACCGCTTTGGCCTGGTACACAACCCTGGCCGGGTCGCCCCGGGTTATCAGGAGATCCACGGCCTGCAGCATGTTATCCGGGTCTTCGAATCCGAGATTTCCCGCCTCCAGCCGTTGCACGTCCACCTGCCAGCCGTAGTCGGCAAAAGGCTCGTCAAAGCGGCCGGACTCTGCCCCCAGGTTCTCAGCATCGGCCAGGGCAAGTTCGGTAAGTTTTTCCCGGGCCAGCCGCGAGGCCGTCAGCGTGACCCGGGAGACACCGGCCAGGGACACGCTCTGGGACTGGGATCCGATCAGGGTTACCAGGGCAATGGAGATGATGGCGACCGCCACCATGACCTCGAGCAGGGTAAAGCCCGGTGAGAGATGGGGGCGCAAGGTGTGCTGCCTGTGCTTCATTTCATAGCCGTGTTCCGCAATCCTTACCGTACCTGTGCATCGTCCAGGTCAAGATAGTCGCCAAATATCCGGGTGACCGACAAAAAGGGGGAGAGCAGAACTGTCATTTCGTTTCCATCCTGGTCCTGCAGGTGGATGAGAGTTTTGTCCACGTAACCTTTACGGCTGAACCAGATTGTCGTGCTCCCCACGCTGCGCCGGCCTCCGTGCACCGAGACAACGTCCCGGATCCGCACCTGGGCGGGAAGCTGGAGCAGGGCAGCCTGGTCCCCGGGGATATTTTTGCGTTCTTTGTCCGCAGACGCCCAGACGCGCCCTTCTCCCAGGTCCAGGTGGAGATAATAACCCCGGGAGGAACGGACCGCCTGCTGGCTGGTTTCCGCCACCAGGCCGATCAGTCTGCGGGCCGTAGATTTCAGGGGATCGGTCAACAGGGCAGTGTACAACCTGGGAACGGCAAAGACGGTCATGATAGCGATGAGCACCATCACCACCAGCAGCTCGAGGAGGGTAAAGCCGTTATCAGGCCGTTGAAAAACTATCACATTTTTCAACAGCCTGTTATGAGCGCGGACAGATGGACGCATGGTCCCGGGACAGGCTCCCTGCCATATCAAAGGATTATTCCAGTTCCCAGTTATTGATATCAGCGTCCTTGCCTTCGCCACCCGGTTCGCCGTCCGCACCATAGGACATCAGGTCGAAATCGCCGTGCAGGCCAGGGCTTATGTAGATGAAATCATTACCCCACGGATCCTTGGGCACCCTGCCCTTGTCAAGGTAGCCGCCCTGGCGCCAGTTTTTGGCCAGGCGGCCAACTGCCGGCGGCTCCACCAGGGCCTGCAGTCCCTGCTCGGTGGTGGGATACTGGCCATTGTCGAGCTTGTAAAGCTTGAGAGCCTGCTCGATGGACTGAATCTGGATGGCAGCCTTGGTCCGACGGGCCTCCTCGGGCCGATCCATGATTCGCGGCACAATAAGGCCGGCCAGGATGCCGAGTATGACCATGACCACCATCAGCTCAATCAGGGTGAACCCCTGGGAAGACAGCAAAACGTTTCTGTGTTTTCTGAAAAAAAACATGATACCTCTTTGCGTTGTGCCCCTAAGCGGCAAGTCAATTCCCATTATCAGGTTACCCCCTATCTTACCACACCATAGAGGATTTGCAGATATTTTTACCGGGCTTGGGCGGGGGACCTCGCAATTCCGCCTCGCTCTTACTGGCATCCCTGGGAACGTGGCGTGACAAAAAAACGAGGGGTGTTATACCGCGGAGCGGTATGCCTGGCTCAGTGGCCTTGATCGGGCCTGGCAAAAGGTCGTTCACCGCGGAGCGGAGGAACGAGGAGATATCTTGGTTACTCTGGTTCCTCCGCTCCGCGGTGAACCAGCGCCTCGGACCAACCCTCCGGGAGGCAGACGATTCAGCACACCGCTTCCATGAGAAGGCTTGTCAAGAAAAGTTCGACGTGGCGAACCATTTTTTTTATAAATCCCTGTAACGTCAGGCTTCCATTCGCATTCATATAAAGAGCTCAGCCATAAGCTCGATGCATCGTACAATCCGTCGTGGAAGCTGCAACCTCCGCGGCGGTCTTTGAATATGTCACTGGCTGATGACGGACCGAGCGGTGTCACGCAGTCTTCCGGACGGGACGTTTTTTTGAGGGAGATATTAAAAACTCTCAACTGCCTTTGGAAACAGAAGGAAAAACATCCTTTTTTCCCTTTGTTCACTCTCTGGTTCAACCGGGTTTTCTACGCAGCCTTTGCCAGGGGGCGAGATTGCGGTTTGTAAAAAGGGTCATATATCTCACCGTGCTGCCAGAGGCGATGCATGAGTACCGCCAGTTTTCTGGCTACGGCAACCACGGCACGACGCTTTGCGTTTTTACCTCCCCTGGCTGCCAGGCGAAGACCAAATCTTCGTAAATTGCAATCCTCTCCAAAAGGTCCCAGGATGTACTGGGCCGAACCGACCAGTAACCTCCGCAGATAGGGGTTGCCCGCTTTGGTTATCCGAAGCTGCCTGTCGGTTTCTCCTGACTGGTCGCGGCGGGGAGTCAGGCCAAGAAAACATCCAACCTGTCTACTTTTGCCAAATCGTGCCGGGTCTTCCACGATTAATAGAAAGGCCAGGGCCGTCAGAGGACCAACTCCTTTTATGGCCCGCAATAATTCGGTCTCCGGGTATCGCTCCGCACTGATACGCTCTATTTCCCTGTCAAATTCTTTGATCTGGGACGTAATCTGGCCGATAATTGTCAATACAGGCTCCAGAGCGCCACGTAAGTCTTCAGGAAGATGTTCATCTGCCTGCCGGTGAAAACTGTCTGCGCTGCATCCCGGCAGGCGATATCCCAGCGCCTTGACACTGCCACGAACATGGTTGATCAGGCTGGAGCGGTTCCTCACCAGGACATCCCTGGCCTGCAATATCTCCAGATCAATCTGGGCCTGTTCGCCCCTGTGGTTGACCGGATAGAGCAGATCAGGATCCATCCGGGCTATGCGGGCCAGCATTTCAGCGTCTCTGGTATCTGATTTATCGTTGCTGTCCCAGATGGCGCGTAATTTACGAGGGTTGCCAACCAAAACATGGCAGCCCAGCCTGGATAACAGCCTGCTGATCCAGGCCGAATGGGTACCGGCTTCAAGGGCAACAGTTGCCCCTTTATGGGGTGAGAAAAACTCACTCAACGCCTCTCTGGTATTAGTAACCGTATCTCGACGCACGATTCGGCCTGCATGATCAACAATACAGATAACATGATTTTTATCGCCAAGGTCCATTCCGATTGTTACATTGTGCATGGCTGGTTCTCCCAGGTTGTGCAGCATTCGACTGCGGTTATTCTTGAGCGTGTTTATAACACAGCTCGCGGGGAATCAGCCTTCTCATTTTACCTCCGCGGTGTAAGAGACAGGTACCAATGGAACGACATGTCTCCACTGCCGTTTCCCAACCATGGCACTGTCTGGAGATCTGGAGCATGGCGTGACAATAAAACGTTGGGCGTTATACCGCGGAGCGGTATGCCCGGCTCAGTGGCTTTGATCGGGTTCGGGAGGGCGTACGTTCACCGCGGAGCGGAGGAACGAGGAGAATGGGCCACACCCTGGTTCCTCCGCTCTGCGGTGAACCACTGGTACGGAACGTCCCTCAGAGGAACTGGCTTGGCGCACCGCTCTGCGGTGCAGCAGACAGGTACCAATGAAACGACATGTCTCCACTGCCGTTTCCCAACCATGGTGCTGTCTGGAGATCTGGAGCATGGCGTGACAATGAAACGTTGGGCGTTATACCGCGGAGCGGTATGCCCGGCTCAGTGGCTTTGATCGGGCCTGGCAAAAGGTCGTTCACCGCGGAGCGGAGGAACGAGGAGATATCTTGGTTACTCTGGTTCCTCCGCTCCGCGGTGAACCAGCGCCTCGGACCAACCCTCCGGGAGGCAGACGATTCAGCACACCGCTCCGCGGTGTAAGAGACAGGTACCAATGGAACGACATGTCTCCACTGCCGTTTCCCAACCATGGTGCTGTCTGGAACTTGGAGCATGGCGGGACAATAAAACGTTGGGCGTTATACCGCGGAGCGGTATGCCCGGCTCAGTGGCCTTGATCGGGCCTGGGAAAAGGTCGTTCACCGCGGAGCGGAGGAACGAGGAGTAAAAACGAGGATATGATACTCTGGTGCCCTGGTTCCTCCGCTTTGCGGTGCAGGAGACAGGTGCCCCTGGAACGGTATGTCTTCTGCTGCCATCGTAACCATGGTGCTGTCTGGAGCTACGGAATATGGCGGGACAAAAAAACGAGGGGGTGGGAGTCACACGGCCTGGCGGCGGAAGGAACTGCGGATCAGCCAGGTGATGAGCAGGAGGAGAGAAACCGCAAAGGCTGGAATACCGAGGTGGATCAGCAGCCAGGCAAAGCCTACCAGGGGGAGGAGCAGGACGCAGGTGAGCTGGCGCAGGACGGAATTGCCGGCAATCAGCCGGGCCAGGGCGGGAGAATGGTGGTAGTAGGTCTGAACCAGCCAGCGTCCCGGGGCATGGGGCAGCAGGTACCTGTCGCGAAAGGTGCGCAGGATCGTCACGTACGGATGCCACAGGGAACCGTAGGCAGCGGTGGCGATGAAACAGGAATCCATGGAGGTGGAATCCTGGGCTGGTTCTTTGCCTCCTTCCGAGGTCTGGTTTTGCGGCCCTGCGGCCATGGCCTCATCCCGATCCGCAAGTTTCAGGGATGTGGGCGGTTGCTCGTAGCGGGCCAGGGCAAATTCCGCGTTCTGACCTGTTCCCATACCGCCGACAACAACCAGTTTGCCGTCCAGCTGCATGGCCACACCATAACTGATATCCTCGCCGTCCCCGAAAGAGGTAGTCGCGATCTGAAACAGTGTGCCCTCCTCGGGAGCGGCGGGAACAAAGGCAGGGGGAAGAGATTTCTGCACCACCAGTTCGCGTATCCGGAGCCATGAACGGTTTTTTTTGCCCTGTTGAGCGGTCTTTTTCGGCGGTATGGAAACAAGTTCTTCCAGCGTGGAAGTAAGCAGAAGAAAATCCCGTCCGGATCCGGCGGCCAGCCAGCCACTGGCGGCAAGCCTGTCACCGTCCACTGCCAGGTCGTAGAGCACATCGTCGTCACCAGAGGCCTGGATGACATGGACCCCGTCCCTGCCAAACGACGGATCGGGCCGGCCGTCAACGAGGAAATGGAACAGGGCCGCATCGCGCTTTCCAGGGCTGCCCGTGGAACCGGCTACCAGGATGGAACCGTCCCCGAGCAGGGCCGCCCCGTACCCTTCGAAAATCTCCCCATGGCGGGCAAACATGACCAGCCCCTGATCGCCGAAATCGGGATCTGGCTGACCACCAGGGAGAAAACCTGCCAGCAGAACGCCGGTCTGACTCCCGTCCCGGTACGAACCCACCACCAGCAGACGACCATCCTCCCGGACCAGCAGGTCCTGGGCCAGGGCCTCCTGCCCCACACCCGCGAGGATCATGCCCCGGGCACCGAATCCCGGGTCGAGCCGACCGTCAGGGCGATACCGTGCCAGCGCCACCACGTCACCTGCGGTTCCGGAAACTGTCCCGGCCACCAACACAGCGCCCTCCTGGTCCACGGCCAGGGCGCCGATTTCGTCGTCGCCATTGCCCACCGGGGTGATCTCCAACCCCTGGTTTCCGAACCGGCGATCCAGGCTGCCATCTGACCGCAAACGGATAAGGGCGAAATCCCGGTCCAGGCCGTTTTCCGCATAACCACCTGCAACGATGCTGCCATCGGCCTGCAGGGCAAGGGCCTGGATCGCACCGCCGCTGGCCACCGGCAGGAGCACCATGCCGTCGCGGTTAAATTCCAGATCAAGGGTCCCGTCCGGATTGAACCGGACCAGGGCGAAATCGCGCCGGGTGGCGTTGGCGGAAAAGCCACCGAGCAGGATTTTTCCATCCGGCTGGACCACCACCGCATGGGCCCTGGCGCCGTGCATCCCCAGTTGGACCGCGATTCGCCCGTCGGCTCCGAAGCTGGAATCGAGCCGAAAGCCTGGTCCGGCCCAAGTCGGAAGAACGGTGAGGACCAGCAGCACTATCAGTAGACAGAGGCAAAAAAAGTGGCCACGGAGCATCACGTTTTCCCGGGATATCCTCACTTACCGAAGGGACAGACCGGGTACTGGCATTTTTTACAGTTGCGGCAAAGCCCCCCGTGGCCCATGTCGGCCAGTTCCCGCCGGCCGATAGTTTCCCCGGCCAGGATACGCGGCAGGAGAAGATCGAGCACAGTGATACTGTGGAACATGCCACAGGCCGGCAGGCCAAGCACCGGTACCTGGCCTATGCGGGAGACCAGAAACATGGCCCCGGGCAGGACAGGCGAACCGTAGACCATGTCTTCCGCCCCGGCCTCACGAATGCCCAGCCGGGTCACATCATCGGGGTCAACGGACATGCCGCCGGAGGTGACGATCAACTCGGCACCACTGTCCAGGCAGGCCTGGATCTCGGCCGCAATCTGCTGCGGATCGTCCGGGGCAAAACGAACGATGCCGACCTCGGAGCCAAGTTTCGCAAGCTTGGTCCGCAGGACCTTCTCGAACTTGTCTTCGATTCGACCGTAAAACACTTCAGAGCCCGTGATCACCAGTCCGGCCCGGACCTTTTTCAGGGGCAGCACCCGGATGATTTTTTCTCCGCCGCCGGCAATCCGCACCGCCTGATCAACGAGTCTCCGCTCGCCTACCAGGGGGATGAGGCGGGTGGCTGCCACCTGCTCGCCTCTCTTGACCGGGGTGTTGTCGTGCAGGGTGGCACACATGACCTCACCCAGGAGGTTGAGTTCCAGGAGCGCTTCCCGGTTGATCTTGAGCAGCCCGTCGCAGGCTGCCTTGATAGTGATCTTGCCCTCCACCACGTCGTCGCTGTACTGTGTCCCCTCCCCTGCCAGGGCTTCAGCCAGCAGGGCCGCGGCTTCGTTTTCATGGATTTCGCCAGGGCCCAGTTCCAGGACGTAGATGTTTTCCTTGCCCAGTCGGCGCAGGTGTTCCACGTCCCGGGGCTGGATGATATGACCTTTTTTAAAGGCCCGGCCCTTGAATTCATCCTTGACTATTTCGGTGATATCGTGGGGCAGGACCATGCCCACGGCCTGATCTACAGGAATGGTTTTTTTGGTGATCATGAATGAGCCTTTCAATCGTTATCGGGCACCTTGAAAAATTGTATTTTCACCCAGCCGGACGACTCGATCGTTCTGCGATTTCTGCGTTATGCTCAAAATTTTATCGTCGAAATATCAGGTATATGCCTGCGGTAAAATTTTTCCCATGCCTTGATATTGAGTGAAAATCCTATTTTTTCAAAGTACCCTATCGTTGCAATTTGGAAGAAAACCAGCTTAATATGCAGTCTGCCGGGCGGCTGGCCGCAGCCGGGCAACACCGGGGGAGGCCCGGAGCAAAAGCGAAAAACATTGCCGAAAAACCGGCAGGCTATGCTGGTTTATACGACCTTTCAGGAAACCCGTCAACACAAGGAACTCTGGTATTGCCATGATAAAAAAAGAACTGCTCGATATCCTCGCCTGTCCCAAATGCAAGGGACCTGTCTCCCTGACCGAGAAACAAGATGGTCTGATCTGCAGCCAGTGCAGCCTGATCTATCCCATCCGTGATGACATCCCCATCATGCTCATCGACGAGGCCCGGCCCCTGAAGAGAAACGGTACCTCCACGGAAAGCTCCTGACTCGGATCTGTATGGATTTTTCAACCTTTGTTCAGGTTGCCTGGAACCAGGCCCTTTATTTTCTCAAGGAACTCAACCAGTATAACCTGCTCCAGCGGCTACTCGTCATCGGCATCTACCTGTTGCTTGCCAAGCTGGCCGATCTCTTCATCGACAAGTTGCTCAAACGGCTGGCCGCCTCCACACCCTTTGCCACCGATGACAAGATCATCTCCATTCTCCACAAACCTATCCAGGGCTCGATCATCCTCCTGGGCCTGATGCATGCCCTGACCCTGCCACCGGACCTGCCCTCGCCGTGGAGCACGGTGCTCCCCAACCTGATCAAGACCCTGACGCTTATTCTCTGGTGGGGCGCCTTTATCAAGGAGATCTACCACTTAAACGAGATCAACCTGGCGGAATGGCTGGAAAAGCGAAATATCGGCAAGGACATTTTCTACCTGGTCCGCAACATCTCCCTGGTGCTGGTGATCTTTGCCGGCATTCTCTGGGGCCTGCTCATCTGGGATGTCAACCTGACCCCGCTCTTTGCCTCGGCCGGTATCGCCGGTATCACCGTGGCCCTGGCGGCCAAGGACACCATGGCCAATTTCTTTGGCGGCATCTCGGTCTTTGCCGACCGGGCCTACAAGGTGGGCGATTATATTATTCTGGATGCCACCGAGCGTGGCGAGGTGATGGAGGTGGGCATCCGTTCCACCAAGATCAGGACCCGCGACGATGTGATGATCACCATCCCCAACGCCATCATGGCCAACTCAAAAATCGTCAACGAATCAGCCCCCAGCCCCGGTTCCGGATCAGGATCGATGTGGGAGTTGCCTATGACAGCGATCTGCGGATGGTTGAAAAGACCCTTCTGGAAGTGGCCTGGGCCAACACCGCACTGGCGGAAAAACCGGAACCGCGGGTGCGGGTGCGTTCCTTTGGTGAGTCATCGATCAATTTCCAGCTCCTGGTCTGGGTTCGGGACCCGTCCATGAAGGGGCTGGAAACTCACAACCTGCTCAAGATGATCCACTCCACCTTCAGGAACAAGGGCATCGAGATCCCCTTTCCGCAGCGGGATATTCATATCAAGGGGCAGGAAGGATCGTCGTAAGGCTTCACAGGCCCCCATCTTTGAGCGGTCGCGTCTGTCCGCATAGAGGGGGCTATCGGAGTCTCCCTCCGGTCGCTTACCTGCGGCCAGCCACGACTACTCAAATATGAGGCGCCTGAGAGGCCTTACATTTTTTTCCATGAAATATCAGTCTGGTGCGAACCCTGTGATGGGTTACGGATCGTCGGTGACGGAAACCCAATCACCCCCTGCTGACTGATATTGCCCGGGAGAGAGGATACTCCCGGTTCAACCCCGTGCCCGTGCTTGTTAACGTACACGTACACGAATTCCTCTCTGATTCGTTCACGAGCACGAGCACGGGCACGGATACGGAAATATTCTCGGTACACCGCGGAGCTGTGGAACCAGAACAGCAGAGTGCCCCCAACCCCTCGTTCCTCCGCTCCGCGGTGAACGTCCTTTTTCCCAAGCCAGATCAAAGCCACTGAGCCTGGAATACCGCTCCGCGGTATAACGCCCATCGTCTTTTTTCCCGCCTTAATCCGTTGCTCCAGACAGTATCCATGGTGACGAATGGCAGCAGAAGACATGTCGTTTCAGGGGCACCGGTCTCCTACACCGCAGAGCGGTGTGCTGAATCGTCTGCCTCCCGGAGGGCCGTTCCAAGGGGATGGTTCACCGCAGAGCGGAGGAACCAGGGTAACGGTAAACCTGAGCTGGCCGGCAGGTCAAAAAAAAGCGGGGCCAGAAGCCCCGCTTTTTTTATTGCTGCAATGTCGGCTACCCCTTTAGTTCGGAGCAATGCCCAGCTCTTTTTCCTTCTCTGCCACCAGCAGCCTGGTCTTGACAATGGTGTCGGAGATCAGGCTCATGGAGTCGATGCCACACTCAACCAGGAAGGTGGCGAAATCCGGGAAGTCCGACGGCGCCTGGCCGCAGATGCCGATTTTCCGGCCGCGGCGCTTGGCGGTGTCGATCACCATGCGGATCATGGTCTTGACCGCCTCGTTGCGCTCGTCGTAGATATGGGCCACCAGGTCGGAATCCCGATCCAGGCCGAGCGTCAGCTGGGTCAGGTCGTTGGAACCGATGGAGAAGCCGTCAAAGACATCGGCAAAGGCATCGGCGGAGATGACGTTGGAGGGAATCTCGCACATGACGTAGACCTCCAGGTCGTTCTCGCCCTGGACCAGGCCGAACTCACGCATTACCTCAATGACCTTCTTTCCTTCTTCCGGGGTCCGGCAGAACGGTACCATCAGCTTGATGTTGGTGAGCCCCATGTCGTTTCTGGCCTTGAGCAGGGCCATGCACTCCAGCTCAAAGGCCGGCTTGTACTTGTCGTCGTAATACCGGGAGGCACCGCGCCAGCCTATCATCGGGTTGGATTCCACCGGCTCGTAGAGCTGGCCGCCGATCAGGTTGGCGTACTCGTTGGACTTGAAGTCGGACAACCGGACGATGACGTCCTTGGGATAGAAACCGGCGCCGATCCGGCCCACGCCCTCGGCCAGCTTGTCGATAAAGAACTGCTTCTTGTCGTCCGGGTAGGCCGTGGTCCTGGCCTCGATCTGCTCGACGATGGTGGCGATCTCCGGATCCGAGGCGGCTCTGGCCTTGAGCTCCTCGAAGTTGTAGAGGGCCAGGGGATGGATGCCGATATGGGAGTTGATGATGAACTCCTCGCGGGCCAGGCCGACGCCGTCGTTGGGGATCTGGCCCTCGGTGAAGGCCTTTTCCGGGATACCGACGTTCATCATGATCTTGGTGCGGGTCTCGGGGATGTTGTCGAGATCGAGCCGCTCGACTTCGTACTTGAGCAGTCCCTCGTAGACATTGCCGGTCTCGCCCTCGGCGCAGCTGACCGTCACTTCCTGGCCGGTCTGGATGACCTTGGAGCCGTTCTCGGTGCCGATGACGCAGGGGATACCGAGCTCGCGGGAGATGATGGCCGCGTGACAGGTCCGGCCGCCGCGGTTGGTGACGATGGCGCCGGCGATCTTCATGATCGGTTCCCAGTCGGGATCGGTCATGTCGGTGACCAGGACCTCGCCGGCCTTGAAGTCATGGATATCGCTGACGTCCTCGAGAACCCGGGCCACACCCTGGCCGATCTTGGCGCCGACGGCCTGCCCCTGGACCAGGACCTTGCCGGTTTCCTTGAGGACATAGGTCTCCATCATGTTCTTGTTGGCCTGGGAGTGGACGGTCTCGGGCCGGGCCTGGACGATAAAGAGCTCGCCGGTGCCCACATTGACCCCGTCACCATCCTTGGCCCACTCGATGTCCATCCCCTTGCCGTAATGGTCTTCGATGATGCAGGCCCACCTGGCGAGTTGTATGATCTCGTCGTCGGTGATCACGTACATGCCGCGCTCTTCCGGGGTGGTCGGCACATTCTTGACCGGTTCGTCGGCACCCGGATCGTCGTTATAGACCATCTTGATTTCCTTTGTTCCCACCCGCTTGCCGACAATGGGCCGCTTGCCCTGCTTGAGGGTCGGCTTGAACACATAGTACTCGTCCGGGTTGACCGCACCCTGGACCACGTTTTCACCCAGGCCCCAGGCACCGGTGATGAAAACCGCATCCTCGAAGCCGGACTCGGTGTCGATGGAGAACATGACGCCGGAACTGGCCGCATCGGAGCGGGCCATCTTCTGGACCACGATGGAAAGATAGACATCGAACTGGCCAAAGCCCTTGTCATGCCGATAGGAGATGGCCCGGTTGGTGAAGAGGCTGGCAAAGCAGCGCTTGCAGGCGTCGATCAGGGCCTCGGGGCCGCGGATGTTGAGGTAGGTCTCCTGCTGGCCGGCAAAGGAGGCGTCGGGCAGGTCCTCGGCCGTGGCCGAGGAACGGACAGCCACATCGAGACCTTCGCCGTATTCCTCTTCCATCTTGCGGTAGGAATCGATAATGGCCTGGCGGAGATCATCGGGAAACTCGGCATTGCGAATGATATTCCGAACCTTTTCGCCACGCTCCTGCAGGTTGCGCAGATCGTGGGTATCAAGTCCTTCCAGTGCGTCCCTGATGGCCTGTTCCACACCGGCTTCCTTGAGCAGGTACTGGTACGCATAGGCGGTGATGGCGAACCCGTGGGGTACCTTGACGCCCTTTGAAGTGAGATGCTGGTACATCTCTCCCAAGGAGGCGTTCTTTCCGCCAACTATCGGCACATCCTCGATACCGATCTCTTCGAACCAGAGGATAAGTTTTTCGTTCGGTGCTCCCATGTGTTTCTCTCCCTCTCAGATTAAATACATAGATTGTGACTTCAAAAGGACGGCCGGAACGCCTGTCTTTTTTCTATATCCTTCCCTAATTATAAAATTTTTGCTTTTAGGTCAACCCAAACGTCATAAATCACGTGATTGCACAACCCTGAAAGACGGCCGGCAAATCGCGATTCTCCGCTCATTTATTTGCCATCCGGCAGGCAAAGGGCTATATTACCCAGCGCGACCAGCGGCCCGAACATGGAGCAGATACCAGACGTACCTTCCGCTGATCGCCTGCGTTCCAACGAAAAACCAGAGAACCAGGGCCAGATCGAAAGCCGGGACAACCCGCTTCCCGCACCAGTCACCAGCCTTCACAGCCGGGAGAAACAGATGGATATTTTGCAGACAATTGACCGGATCATTGCCACCCATGTCAAACCGGAGCACCGCGAAAGCGACTATTTTGGCGCCATCAGGGAGCTGGTGGCCGGACGCAACCGGGCAGAGGATACGGAGGAACGGGCCCGGTGGCAGGCAGCCATCGATCGCGTCTACGAGTTCCTGCGCGATGAGATCCTGACCAGCAGGGACAGACCACGCAACCCGGTCACCTTCGGCACCTCAGGCTGGCGGGGCATCCTGGGCAAGGACCTCAACATCCGTTCGGTGGCCTTTGTCACTGCCGCCATTCTGGAATTGTACCGGGAGGCTGAAAAAAACGTTGCCCTGCGCGAGGCCCTCGGGGTGGCTGACTTTACCGAGATGCAGGAGCGGGGCTGCGTGGTGGGGTTCGACAACCGGTTTGGCGGCGAACTGCTGGCCCTGGCGGCCATGAACGTACTGGCGGCCAACAACATCCGGATTCTGTATGCCGGCGAGGCCACCACCGGCATCCTTTCCGCCTCGGTCCTTGAGCGCCGGGCTGCCTTTTCCATCAACCTGACTCCGAGCCACAACCCCCTGGAGTATGGCGGTTTCAAGTACAACGGAGCCGATGCCGGCCCGGCCGCACCGATCCTGACCAACCGGATCACCGAGCAGGCCCGGCGTATCATCGAAACCGGAAAGAGCGAGTTCATCCCCGACGATCTGGACCTGCAGCGACCGCTGGATCAGCTGCCCGGGGTCGTCCGGGAAGATGCCCTGGCCAGCTGGCAGAACCTGGTCCGCAGGAACCGGGACCGCCACGGACTGGATTACGAAGCCATTCTCCACACCTTTGCCGAAAACCAGGAGGTGGCCGTGGTGGTCGATCCTGTCCACGGTGCAGCCCGCAACTATATCCGGCCGCTTCTGGGCAATCCCGACACCAGTGTGCCGAAGGCAGACGACCGACTCACGGTCCTGCGCGACACCCCCGACGTAACCTTTGGCGGCATCGCCCCGGAACCGTCGTCGGAAAACATGCAGCCCACCATGGAGCTCCTTGGCAGGCGGACAGAACCGTTCAAGGTGGGGGCGGTGATCGATCCGGATGGGGACCGGATCCGGTTCACCGACGGCGAGATCGAGATTTCCATGAACCAGTTCGGAGCCATGGCCTACCATTTTCTCCACGAGATCAAGGGCAAACAGGGTATGGTCGCCAAGACCGTTGCCACCAGCAACCTGGCCAATGCCCTGGCAAAGTCCTTTGGCGAGGAGGTTTTTGAGCCCCGGGTGGGTTTCAAGGAGTTCAAGCCGGTGATCGGCCGGGCCCTGGTGTTCTTTGAAGAGTCCGACGGTATTTCCATCATCGGTCACACCCCGGAAAAAGACGCCTTTATCGGCCTGCTCCTGGCCCTGGACATGGTGCAGACCAGGAAGCAGAGCCTGGGGGCCTATCTTAGGGAAATCGAAGCGCGGTTCGGCTCCTATTTTCCGGCCCGGGACGGAGTGGCGGTAACCCTGCAGGGCGAGGAACTGACCCGGGCCCTGGACCAGCTGAAAAAATATGATGTCGGCACAACCATCCGGGTGGGTGAGGAAGAAAAGAGAATCAGGGAAGTCATTACCATCGACGGACGCAAGATGATCTTTGAAGACAATGCCTGGATCATGATCCGACCTTCAGGTACGGAACCCAAGGTTCGTTTCTACGTGGAAGCCAGAAACAGGGCAGAAACGCCACTTCTTGTCGAAGCGGCAAAATCCATGCTTGCCGAAATCGGTCTGTTGTCATAGAGTCTCAACGTCTACCCGGTAGGGGCTCCCCTGTGGCCGCCGATGGCGACAAAGACAAAAACACACTGGCACAAAGTACCACTCGGTAGTATAGTATCAAGAACGATTATCAACTGGAACGCTAACAGCCAAACATTATAAACTGGACATGAATCATGTGGGAATACACAGATAAAGTACAGGAACATTTCATGAATCCCCGGAATGTCGGGGAAATAGAAGATGCGAACGGTGTCGGCGAGGTGGGCTCCCTGGCCTGTGGCGATGCCCTGAAACTGACCATCAAGGTGGATGACGATGGCCGGATCGTCGATGCAAAATTCAAGACCTTTGGCTGCGCTTCAGCCATTGCCTCCTCGTCGGCCCTGACCGAGATGATCAAGGGCATGACCGTGGAAGAGGCGGAAAAGATCACCAACGAAGATATCGCCGAGTTTTTAGGCGGCCTGCCCAAGGAAAAGATGCACTGCTCGGTCATGGGCCGGGAAGCGCTGGAGGCGGCCATTGCCAACTATCGCGGTGTCCTGCTGCCCATGGCCGAGGGCGAGGTGGTCTGCGAATGTTTCGGGGTCACGGATATTGAAATACGTAGGGCCATCCAGGAGTCGAACCTGCGCAGCGTGGAGGAGATCACCAACTTCACCAAGGCCGGCGGAGGCTGTGGCAAATGCGAGGACCGGCTGCGGGAAATCCTCGAGGAGACGGTCAAGGACCTGGCCCCCACCGAGGCCAGGCCCAAAAAAGAAAAGAAGATGACCACGCTGCAGAAGATCAAGAAGATCGAACAGGTGCTGGAACGGGAAATCAGGCCCACCCTGCGCAAGGATGGCGGTGACATCGAGCTGGTGGACGTGGATGGCGATTTTGTCACGGTCTCGCTGCGAGGCGCCTGTGCCGGCTGCCAGTCTTCCCGGACCACCCTGAAGGAATATGTCGAGAAAAAACTGCGTGAACAGGTCGTGGATACCCTGATCGTCGAGGAGGAGAAATAATGGATTGCGGCAGTGATAAAGTCATCTACATGGATAACAACGCCACCACCAAGATAGCTCCGGAGGTGGTGGATGCCATGATGCCGTTTCTCACCGACTGTTACGGCAACCCCTCGTCCATGCACACCTTTGGCGGCCAGGTCGGCCGCTACATCGAAGAGGCGCGCCAGTCGGTGGCCGACCTGATCGGAGCCGAGCCGGAAGAGATCGTCTTCACCAGCTGCGGCACGGAAAGCGACTCCACCGCCATTCTCTCGGCCCTGCAGACCTTTCCCGACAAACGGCACGTGGTGACCACCCGGGTGGAGCATCCGGCGGTGAAAAATCTCTGCGAGAACCTGGACAACCTCACCGGCCACAAACACCGGATCACCAGGCTGCCGGTGGAATCGGACGGTACCCTGGACCTGAAGCGCTACGAAGAGGCCTTGAGCGATGACACGGCCATTGTCTCTGTCATGTGGGCCAACAATGAAACCGGGGTCATCTTTCCGGTGGAGGAGATGGCGGCCATGGCCCGGGAACGGGGGATTCTCTTTCATACCGATGCGGTCCAGGCCGTGGGCAAGATCCCGATCAACATGACCACCAATGCGGTGGACTTCCTGTCCCTGTCCGGCCACAAACTGCACGCGCCCAAAGGCGTGGGGGTTCTCTACATCCGCAAAGGCACCCCGTTCATCCCCTTTCTCAATGGTGGCCACCAGGAGCGGGGCCGCCGGGGCGGCACCGAGAACGTAGCCTCCATCATCGGCCTTGGCCGGGCCTGCAGTCTGGCAGCGGAAAAGATGGACGAGGAGAACACCCGGGTCCGGGCCCTGCGTGACAAGCTGGAGAAAGGGTTACTGAGTTCCATCCCCAAATCCCTCCTGAACGGCCACCCGACCCTGCGGCTGCCCAACACCACCAACATCAGCTTCGAGTTCGTCGAGGGTGAGGCGATCCTCCTGCATATGAACCGTTATAACATCTGCGCCTCGTCCGGCTCTGCCTGTACCTCGGGCTCGCTGGAGCCGTCCCATGTGCTCCGGGCCATGGGCGTCCCGTTCACCGCGGCCCACGGATCCATCCGTTTCAGCCTCTCCATCTACAATACCGAGGAAGAAGTGGATTTTGTTCTGGACAAAATGCCGGGCATCATAGAAAACCTGCGGCAGATGTCGCCGTTCTGGAATAACGGTGAGGCGTGAACAGATACTGCTCGCCACAGATTGCGGATATCCCGACAGTATTCCGGTAAAAAACATAGAACTGGTACCAGCCCATGAAAGTTATCCCTCCCTCCTTTGAGGTCCTTGATCATCTGGACCGGGAAAGCCTGGCCGTACGCATCGAATTCTGCGGCCGGATCTGCTACAAGAGCGAAGACAGGATCGACCGGGACTCGGCCATTCCCTTTGTCTCGAAAATGGCCGAACATGGCCACAATTCGGTCCTGGAAATGGGGGTGGTCACCCTGGATGTACAGTGCTCCGACCAGGAACAGGTGGTGGAACTCTTTCTGACCCAGCCGCGGTACCTGCAGATCGACCGAGACGATACCCGGCTGCTGGTCACCGGCAGCGTCCGGGCCTTCCGGGAGATGCTCATGTTCCACCCCGACTGCAGGGTGGTCCGGGCCATGACCGCTTATCTTGCTAAACGGCATCCCTATTTTTTCAGCACCATTATCCCGGAAGACGGCCTGGAGGCAGTGCCGGGGATCACGGTGGCCAAGGTGGAACTGGAGAAGGTGGATCAGCTGGAGCCCGAGCGACTGGCCCGCCACCGGCACATCGCGGTCAAGTTCATCGTCAACCGGGCCGTGACCCATGAAATCGTCCGCCACCGGCCCTGCTCCTTTCTCCAGGAATCCCAGCGCTACTGCCGCTACGGGGACGCCAAGTTCGGCAACGAGGTGACCTTCATCGCCCCCATGTTCTATGAAGTCGGTACCACGGAATACAGCCTCTGGGAAAAGGGTATGCTGGAGACGGAACAACTCTATCTCAAGCTGCTGGAGACCTCCACCCCGCAGGCGGCCCGGACGGTGCTGCCCAATTCCTGCAAAACCGAGCTCATTGTCTATGCCAATCTTCAGGAGTGGCGCCACATTTTCAAACTACGGACAAGCAAGGCGGCCGAGCCCTCCATGCGCGAAGTCATGATCCCGCTGGCCGAGGATTTCCAGCATCGTTTTCCGGCGGTTTTTGCTCCCCGGGGCTAAATCATGATCCCGGTTGAAGGCGACAGCGCCCGGCCTTCAACCGGGATCACCCCTTCAGCGTGACACCTCCCCCCTGGCCCCAACCTTCCATCTATCATTGACACGAAATCACAAACCTGTTAAGTTTGCGTGATTATCCTGTTTTTGCACAGGCAGCATTCCGGTTGTCTGTGCCATCTTTTCTACCCACCCTAAATATGATTGAAGGAGGACCCTATGGTATTGGATCCCACCAAGCACGCTGACTGGGAAATCGCGGAAGAGGCGGAAAGCCGCATGAAAACCGTGTACCAGCTGGCGGAAGAGCTGGGCATGGAAAAAGAGGAACTGCTGCCCCATGGCCACTATGTCGCCAAGCTGGATTACCGGAAGATTCTCGACCGGCTCAAAGACAAACCGGACGGAAAGTATGTGGATGTGACCGCCATTTCACCGACACCACTTGGTGAGGGCAAATCCACCTGTGCCATGGGCCTGGTCCAGGGCCTGGGCAAACGCGGCAAATCCGTCATCGGTGCCATCCGCCAGCCTTCCGGCGGCCCGACCATGAACATCAAGGGCTCCGCTGCCGGCGGTGGCCTGGCCCAGTGCATTCCGCTGACTCCCTTCTCTCTGGGGTTGACCGGTGACATCAACGCCATCATGAACGCCCATAACCTGGGCATGGTGGCCCTCACCTCACGGATGCAGCACGAGGCCAATTACACCGATGAGATCCTGGCCAAGCGTGGTCTCAAGCGCCTCGATATCCATCCGAAAAAAGTGGAGTTCGGCTGGATCATCGACTTCTGCGCCCAGGCGCTGCGCAACATCACCATCGGTCTTGGCGGCAAGATGGACGGCTTCACCATGCAGTCCAAATTCGCCATTGCCGTTTCTTCCGAGATCATGGCCATCCTCTCCATTGCCACCGATCTCAAGGACATGCGGGAGCGGATCGGCAGGATCGTGGTCGCCTACGACAAGCAGGATCGGCCCATCACCACCGCTGACCTGGAAGTGGACGGCGCCATGACCGCCTGGATGGTGGATGCCATCAACCCCAACCTGATGCAGACCCTGGAGGGTCAGCCGGTGCTGGTCCATGCCGGTCCCTTTGCCAACATCGCCATTGGTCAGTCCTCTGTTATCGCCGACCGGGTCGGACTGAAGCTGGCTGACTACAATGTCACCGAATCCGGCTTCGGTGCCGATATCGGGTTCGAGAAGTTCTGGAACCTCAAGTGCCGCTATTCCGGCCTCAAGCCCAACTGTGCCGTGGTCGTGGCCACCATCCGGGCCCTCAAGTGCCATGGTGGCGCCCCGATTCCGGTCCCCGGCAAACCCATGCCCGAAGAGTACACCAAGGAAAATGTCGGCTGGGTTGAAGAAGGCTGCAAGAACCTCCTGCATCATATCGAGACCGTCAAGAAAGCCGGTATCAACCCTGTTGTCTGCATCAATGCCTTCTACACTGATACCGACAACGAGATCAAGGCTGTCCGCCGCCTGTGCGAGGCTGCCGGAGCCCGGGTCGCCCTGTCGCGGCACTGGGAGCACGGTGGCGAGGGTGCGCTGGAGTTTGCCGACGCCGTTGTCGATGCCTGCGAGGAACCCAACGACTTCAAGTTCCTCTACGATCTCGACACCCCGCTTTCCAAGCGGATCGAGCTGATCGTCAAGGAGGTTTACGGTGGTGACGGTGTTTCCTATTCGCCGGAAGCGGCTGCCAAGCTCAAGCGCATCGAGGCCGATCCGGACATGAAGGAGATGGGAACCTGCATGGTCAAGACCCACCTCTCCCTGTCCCACGATCCGAACCTCAAGGGTGTGCCCAAAGGCTGGACCCTGCCGATCCGCGACATCCTCACCTACAAGGGTGCGGGTTTTGTGGTTCCGGTGGCCGGTGCCATCAGCCTGATGCCGGGTACAGCATCCGATCCGGCCTACCGCCGCATCGATGTGGATGTGGACACCGGTAGAGTCAAGGGTCTGTTCTAGGGCTGCGGCTGAATAGAGATACCCTTTTTAAAAAAACGGGTCAAAAGAGCGGGTCTCTTTTGACCCGTTTTTGTTTTTGTTGTACCATCAGAGGTATTGAAAGCCTGCGAAAAATAATCAGAAAAATAATTTATACGTATTGTTAATCCTGCTCATGGCGCCGGAAAAAACAACCGCGACAAAAAAAACCTCGCTCAAGCGGACGGTCAAGGACCAGTCGGGCGCCGGAAAGCTGAAAATCGGTGAACTGCTCAGCAAGGCAGGCTACATCACCGCCACCCAGTTCGAGCAGGCCAAGGCCCAGCAGAAGAAAACCGGCAAACTCCTGAGCCGCATCCTCCTCGAATACGGCTATATCGAGGAAGACACGGTTGTCAACTTCCTCAGCCGACTGCATAACTATCCGGCGGTGGACATTTCCCGTGAACCGCCCTCGCCCGAAGTTATCGACCTCGTCCCCTACGAAACCGCCCGCCGGTTTATGGCCTTTCCCCTGCGCATGGCCGGCAACACCCTCCAGGTCACTATGGCTGAACCCACCGACACCTCGGCAGTGGAAGCCCTGCAGGACGCTGTGCATATGGGACTCAATGTCTGCGTTTCCACGGAACGGGACATCATCGAAGCCTACCGCAAGTATTACAAGATCAGTGACGAGGAATATCAGGAGCTTATCGGAGAGCAGGAAGAGGGGCAGGAAGAGGAGCAGGTCACTGAAATCGATGACTTCGGCGCCCTGGTTTCCGACGCGGCGGAAGACTTTGAAATAGAGAGCAGTCAGGAAGATGAGTCGGCCTTTGACCAGTTCTCCGCCTCGGACGCACCGATTATCAAACTGGTCAACGGTATCCTGGTCAAGGCGGTGCAGGAGGGTGTCAGCGATATCCATATCGAGCCGTTTGAAAAATCCATGCATGTCCGTTACCGCAAGGACGGCTCCCTGTTCAAGTCCATGAACCTGCCCCTGACCATCAAGAATGCCCTCATCGCCCGGATCAAGATTCTCGCCGACCTCAACATCACCGAACGAAGGGTACCCCAGGACGGCCGGATCAAAATGCGCATGGGGCGCAACAAGGCAGTGGATTTCCGGGTTTCAACCCTGCCGCTCCTCCATGGCGAGGGTATTGTCCTGCGTATCCTGGATAAGAGTTCCCTCAATGTGGACCTGACCCAGCTCGGCTTTGAGCAGGAGACCTTTGATGCCCTAAAACGATGTCTGAACCGACCCCAGGGACTCCTGCTGGTCACCGGGCCGACCGGTTCCGGCAAGACGGTTACCCTCTACTCGGCCCTCAACTCTCTGAACCGGGAAGATATCAAGATACTGACCGCTGAGGATCCGGTGGAATTCAACTTCAAGGGCATCAACCAGGTCAATGTGAACGCCGAGGTGGGCATGACCTTTGCCGCCGCACTCAAGGCCTTTCTGCGCCAGGATCCCGACATCATCATGGTGGGTGAGATCCGGGACCTCGAGACCGCGGAAATCGCCATGAAGGCCGCCATGACCGGTCACCTGGTGTTTTCCACCCTCCATACCAACGATTCACCGGCCACGGTCGGCCGGATGGTGGACATCGGTATTCCGCCCTACCTGCTGGCCTCGTCGCTGACCATGGTCCTCTCCCAGCGGCTCGCCAGACGGTTGTGCAGTAACTGCAAGGTCCGGGTCGAACACGACAGGAAAGAGCTGCTCAGCGCCGGCTTCCGGGAAGAGGAACTGGATGATCTGGTCCTTTACGGTCCCAAGGGTTGCCCGGAATGCAACGGCCTGGGCTACAAGGGCCGGGTGGGTCTTTTCGAGCTCATGGAGGTGACCGACGAGGTGGCCAAGGCCATCAATGCCGAGGTGCCGGAAGAGCAGCTGCGCAAAATCGCCATCCAGGAGGGTATGGTGCCCCTGCGCGAGGCTGGCCTCCAAAAGGTACGGGAGGGGGTGACCAGCCTCCACGAAGTTCTGCGGCGGACCGTGGTCCACGAGGAGAGCCTGCCGGCCTACCTGGTCAATCCGGATGTGGAAGAGTACGAAGACGGTGATGTCATCATCCAGGAGGGCAACCAGGACAAGGATTTTTTCAAGCTGGTCCGGGGCAAGGTGGCGGTACTGCGCGGAGGCAAGAAGATTGCTGAAATCACCGAGCCGGGAGAATACTTCGGCGAGATGTCCGCCATCTCGGGCGAACCCCGTTTTGCCACCATTGTCGCCGCCGGCCGCTGCGTCATCAAGCGCTATCCCGGCGACAAGCTCCAGGAGCTTATTGAAAAATATCCCGAGGTGGCCCGCCATCTCTTCAAAACTATTGTCAACCGATTGCAGAAAACCGACCGGATCGTGGTCAAACTCGCTGGCGGCGACCGCCAGCGCCCTCAGGTCATACGCCGGGCCTGAGCGGGAGGTGACCGCAGGACAGCGGATGACGCGGCTGGGCGTTGCAGGGGAAAGTTGGTTTGGACACCGCGAAGCGGTGGAACCAGGGCAAGTCGTCACAGATACCCCATCTTTGCACGGTCGCGCCTATCCGCATAGAGGGGCTATCGGAGTCTCCCTCCGGTCGCTTACCTGCGGACAGCCACGACTGCACAAATCTGAGGCACCTGTGACAACTTGCATTCTTTCCCTTGAAATATCGGCCTGGTGCTTACCCTGTGATCAGTAACGAACCAGGAACAGGTAGTTCGCGAAAGATCAGCGGCCCTTTTGTGCCAGCAGGGACTCGTACAGGGCAAGGGTCTGGCTGCACATCCGCTCTACTGTAAAGTTCTTCAGGACCTGCTCCCGGCCGGCCCGGCCCAGCTGCTGCCTGAGGGTGCGGTCAGCAAGCAGGGTATGCAGACCCCTGGCCAGGGAGGTGGCGTCCCCGGGCTGGACCAGCAGGCCTGTTTCTCCCGGTTCAACGGTTTCCATACTGCCGCCGTGGGCAGTGGCAATCACCGGTCGCTCCATGGCCTGGGCCTCGACTACAGTTCGGCCGAAGGACTCAGGCTCCCGGGAAGCCGAGACCACGATATCGGCCAGCAGCAGGGCTGCGGCCATATCCTGGCAATGATCCACCAACCGAATCCGGCCTGACAGACCAAGCTCGCGCAGCTGCTTGCGCAAAGCCACGACATGGTGGGAACTCTCATCGATCGTCCCCACGCACACCGCCTGCCAGTCCTGGTCCCGGAGCATGGCCAGAGCGCTGAAAAACACATCGTGTCCTTTAAGCCGGGTCACCCGGGCCGGCAGCAAGATGACCGGACCAGCGTCCGGCCTGATATCCCAGGCAGAGCGCAGCTCGGCAACCCGTTTTTCTCCCACCTTTCCGGGATCGAACTCGTCGATGTCCACGCCCCGGTGGATGACGACGATTCGCTCCTCTTCCACGTCATAGGCCGCCCGGATATGCTCGCCGATGGTGCGGGAAACAGCGATCACCTTTTCTCCCCGGGTCATCACCGCGCTGTAACTGTTGACCGAATAAAAACCATGGAAGGTGGTCACCAGGACCGGCCGTTTCTTTGCCGGCAGTGATTTCCAGGCCAGGTATCCCACCCAGGCCGGAAGCCGGGAGCGCAGGTGGAGGATATCCACCCGGTGACGGAGAAGGTCCCGGCGCAGCCGCAGGATGGACGGCAGGGCCCTGGGGCTTTTCTCGCCCACAAAAGGATATCGCAGATGGATGCTTCCCTGGGTCTCCAGCTGCTCCACCAGTCGTCCGCCCTGGGAGATGACCAGAGAACGGTGCCCCGCCTGGACCAGAAACCGACCCAGTTCCAGGGTACCCCGTTCCACACCGCCGCCTTCGAGCTCCGGCAGCATCTGCACTATGGTAAGCGGTCTGGCCACCATCGCCGCAGGATCTCCTTTGCACATCGCGATGCTTCGTCAAGATGGCTGCTCCGGGCGACCATCTCCCTGTCTGTCAGAATGTCCTCATAGGTCTGTACCAGCCGCTCGGCAACCAGGTAGTCGATGGAGTTTCTGAACTTGGACTGCTGCTTCTTCCAACGCACCGGCAGGATCCCCACCCGGCAGCTGGCGGAAAGGGCCTCATAGACCATGGACATGGAATCGGCCGTGACCCACACGGTTCCATGCTGCTGATACGCCTCCTCGATCCAGCCGGCCGGGGTTTCCTCGACCCGGTAAAAAACCACATTGTCATGATTCTCGGCAATCCGGGCCAGAAAATCCACGGTCTGTGGGTCGGTCCGTGGGGATGAGGAGATGGTCCAGGAAAAAGAACGGTATCTCTGAATGATGGTTTCCACCATCTGGATGATATCGAAACTGTCCCAGTAGTGGCTCTTCTCGTCCACCCCGCCGATGAGGATCAGTCCACGATGGTGATCGTGGTGGTCACCGGCAGTGGCAGTACCGGGCGGACCTGTGGTCAGGAATATGTTTGCATCCCCGGCCAGGCCGTCATGGCGGGGCACGAAACAGAGATCCATGCCCCGGCGCAACAAAAAATCAGGTGCCATACAGGTCACCGCCCGGGCCCCGGATCGTCTTTTCAAAAGGAGCATGGGGATGTGGGTGGCCGAACCGGTGCCGATGACCAGATCACACCCCTGGCCGGCAGACCGGTAGGGATCTGGCAAGGGAACATGCAGCAGCCGCAGCCAGTTGCCAATTTCGCGGCCAACCCCTCGACACCCCACAGGTACATACTCCACCGCCACGTCGGTGCACCGCGCCAGGGCGTTGACGATGCCCCTGGTCTGTTTCTCGTGGCCCGGGCGACCATCGACAAAGGCGGTGATTCGCAGGGGATTGTTCTTTGTTTTTTGTGTCATACTGTGGCCATTATCCACTAGGCAGACGGATTCAGTCATGGAGTACGACCCGGTCGAGGCTTCGGGCCAGGATGGAACGCAACCGCTCTTGACTGAAATATGTTTCATAGAGTTGCCTGGTTCTGTGACCTCTCTCGCACAGCTGATGCGGATTCTGGAGCCATCTGCGAACCGTTGCCGCCAGCCCCTGGTGATCACCGGCCTCCACCCAGCCGATCTCTTCCGCGCCACCAATGGTCCCGTCGTAGGCCGCCGACGTCCTGGTGATCACCGGCCTGGAGATGGCCATGGACTGAAACACCTTGTTGGGGATCACCCGGGCGGCCTGGGGGGTATCTCCAAAAATTCCCAGCAGGATATGGGCCCTGGCCATCCGTTTCGGGAGCTCTGCATAGGGTATCCATGGTTCGAAAGAGACATTGGCAAGCCCGGCCGCCTGCTGGAGCAGCCCGGACCGCAGATCGCCATCGCCAAGAATGGTCCACCGGGCCGGGAGATCCCGACACAGGGCTGCGGCCTGGATAATGGTCTCGATACCATGAAGACGCAGAAAACTGCCATAAAACAGGATATCGATGCTTTCCTGGTCTTCGGGCCACTCCATGGGATAAAATAGCTCCTCTTCCGCGCCCACGGGCAGCACCGAAGTCTTCTCCGGCCGCACCCCCAGCTGCTGGACAAAAAAATCCGCATGGCACCGGGTGTCGGCAAAGACAAGATCCGCCCGCTCAAGAAGGGCGGCCTCCCGTTGGCGCAATTTTTCCGCTGCACTGGAACCGGTCGGATATTTTTTCCGCTCCAGGACCGCCTTGGCAAAGGAGGAGATAAAAGGATCGACGACCAGGGGAACCTGCCATTTCCGTGCCCAGAACGAGGCGGAACCGATATCGTCATGTCGGAAACAGGGTACCCATATCAGGTCCGGACGTTCGGGCCTGGTCCATAGGGAATGCAGCAGACCGAGCTGGCTGGAAAATGGCCGGAAAAAACGGACCTGCCAGCCCAGCTCGGTGAAAAGCCGGACCACGATCCGGTTGCGGGAATAGCCCGGATCTCCCCTTCCCCAGATGAGAACAGTCTTCATGCCATCTGCCGTTCCTGAACGGGCAGGCCGATCAGAACGATAAAAAAGGCCAGCACCGCCTGGTAGGAGGAACCGTAGATATTGAACCCGGTCAGGCCGGAAATAAGCAGAACCACCGGCCAGGTCAGCAGACCGGCCCGCCACCAGTGGTAATCTTTTAAGATACTCCGGATACACGAACTGAACAGCCAGAAAAAGGCCAGGTACCCGGCCAGACCGGTGGCGGCCAGAAGCATCAGGACCAGGTTGTGGGCATGGGTGGCCTCGCTGGCGACAAGCCGGCCAAGGAACCTGTGGTCGGCCAGAACCCCGCTGGCAGCCGCCACCTCGGTGTATGTTTCCTGGAAACCGGATATCCCGCTTCCCAGAACAGGATACCGGTGCCATACCTGGATGCATACTTTCCATATATCGAACCGGTGGTAGAGGGAACTGAGCTTTTGGCCCAGTTGCGGGTCATTGCCCAGCAGGAACTGGAGCAGGAAGACAAACACCATCCCACCCAAGGCCAGGAGCATGGTCAGCACCGGGGTGCGGCGACGGAACGCGTAAAGCATCGCGGCATAGAGCGCCCCCAGTGTGGCTCCGAGCGCCGTTCTCATTCCCACTTCCCACAGCATCCAGCAGCCGGCAGACACCAGCAGCAGGAGCATGAGCCGGTTCTTCCAGGACAGGGTCCGGTCGAGCAGCGACCAGCAGAAAAAAAACGGGACAATATACTGCAGAAGCGCCGCCGTCCTATAGCCTTCCTTGAGTTTATGTGCATACCGGGGCCAGTCATTGCCCAGCAGGTCGTGGCCGAGATACCGGGCCATGGACAGGTTCAGGAGAATGAGCAGAACACATCCGCCAAGCCCGTACAGAAGCGGCCGGGCAATATCTCTTCGTCCGGAAACATCAAGCATGGCCAGAGCGAAGAACGGAAAACGTATCATACCGATGTCATGTGCCCACCCCTTGCCGCCGGGACCGTTCCAGGCAAGACTGACAACGATCACTCCATACCAGACGAACCAGGGAAGCACCAGTGAACGGCAACCATCCGTCAACTGCGGCAGTGTGCGTTCCGCAGACATGCGCCCGAGCCAGAGCAGCCCCACAATGACCAGCAGGGGCTCGAACACGGCCGAACCCAGAAAAACAGCCGCAGGCAGCAAAGTACCAAGGAAAAGGCAGGCCGTGTCGATTCGGCCGGCAAGGGATGTTCTGCTGAGGCGATGCGCTGTTGATCCTTCCATATCTGATCCTGGGCTGACAAATACAAATGTGATTACCATCACTGTTCAGCTTTGAAACCGGTATCGGGCCTGGCTTGTTGCACGGTACGCCATAAACCCGTCCCTGGGGGCTTGACTGTGGCCATCCAAGCCACAGACACCCGTGCAACAAGCAAACCCCGACACCTTCATCCATCGAAGGCTGCATTTCAGTGGTAATCAGAAATACATATTATTCCCGCCACTCCGCTTCGCGGTGAACCCGGGTTCCGCGCGGGTCACTTCCAGTAGTCAGCTATCCACCTGGTTGGTTTGACGGTTTTATAGAATTTCTTGTACCAGGGCACATACTGCTGGCCCCAGACCCCCTGGATGGCATCCGGCGGGTTCGGACTGCCATGGAAGACAATGATCTTCGCGCCCTCCGGTATTTTTGTCGGGGTCATGAAACTGTTCAGGATCCCGCCGGGCATGCAGTGCATTTTGAAGCTGCGGCACCAGGGATCGGGGAAATAGTCGAAATTACCCTTGCCCAGCTCTCTTGTGATATAGAACTGCTCGGTCACATTGTTTTCCAGGACCTCGTGTTGCGCTGTCCGGTATTTTTCCAGCAGGTGATGATATTTGCCCTGTTCAAAACAGAAAACCGAGGCCTGCCCAATCAGCCTGCCGGGCTGGGACCAGTTTTCGATGATGGCAAGCTTGTCGGAATAGCTGAAAAAACAGTCGATATTGTCGACAATGACCACGTCGAGATCAAGGAACAGAATCTTGCCCCGGATATCATGAAGATCCCTGTCAAACACGGCGATCTTGCGCCAGGCCAGGCAGGTTTTCAGGTACTTTGGTTCCGGTTCCTTGAAGTCGGGCAGGGGAAAGATCTCCACCCCCTCCTCAATACCCTCGGGTCTGTCGGTGAAACAGATGAAGCGGTACGGCAGGGTGATATTCCGCTGCACCATATGATGGAGGATATTGACGTATTCGGGGCCATACTTGGTTCCCCACTTCATGCAGACAATATTGACGCTGTTCATCGGTTACCGTCACTTATATTCTGTATACCTTTGCTAAAGACGCTCTACTTCCCTGGTTTTGCAATCGTCATTTCAGGACAGGACTCGCTCACTTGTACTGCATCCGGTGGAGCAGCTCATACTCTCCCCGGAGTTCCAGCAGGTCTTCATGACTGCCCTCCTCGACGATCCGGCCATCCTTGATGACAATGATACGGTCGGCATTGACAATGGTCGAGAGGCGATGGGCAATGACCACCGTGGTCCGGTTCTTCATCAGGTTTTCCAGGGCCCGCTGAACATCGCGCTCCGATTCCGTGTCCAGAGCCGAGGTGGCCTCGTCCAGAATGAGGATGGGGGCATTCTTCAAAATGGCCCGGGCAATGGAGATGCGCTGACGCTCGCCGCCGGAGAGCCGCATGCCGCTCTCGCCGATCACGGTATCAAACCCGTCGGGAAAATTTTCGATGAATTCCAGGGCATGGGCGGCCCGGGCCGCCTCCCGGATCTCCTCCTCACTCCGGTCCAGATCACCATAGGCAATGTTGTTGCGAATGGTATCGTTAAACAGGATGGTCTGCTGGGTGACCATGGATATCTGGTTTCGGAGCGACTGGAGGGTCACGTCACGGATATCAAGCCCGTCGATGAGAATTCTTCCCTCCGTAACCTCGAAGAAGCGGGGAATCAGGTTGGTAAGCGTGGTTTTGCCGCTGCCGCTGGGGCCGACAATGGCCAGCACCTCGCCTTTTTTTATCTCCAGGTGGATATCGTGGAGGACCTTGTTTTCCGAGTCATATTCAAAAGAGACATGATCAAATGTAATGGCCCTGCGAAACTCCGGCAGCACCGTCGCCCCCGTTCTGTCGGCGATTTCCGGCCTGACATCCAGAAGCGAAAACACCCGGGAGGCGGCCGCCATGCCCTGCTGGATGGTGGAGTTGATCTTGCTCACACCCTTGACCGGATCATAGGCCATGATCAGGGCAGTGAGAAAGGAAAAAAAGGCCCCGGGGGTGGCATTGCCGCTGATCACCTCGCTTCCGCCAAACCAGATGATAAGCGCAATGGCGATGCCGCCGATGAACTCCATGAGCGGGTGCTGCAGGCTGCGCAGCTTGGCGTCCTGGATAATGACATTGAACAGACGGTACACCTGGTCGCGGAACCGTTTCCCCTCATACTCCTCCATACCGAAGGCCTTGACAATCCGGTTGCCGGTGATGGTCTCATGGAGGATATTGGACATTCTGGCGGTCTCTTCCTGGGAACGTATGGAAAGGCGCCGGAAAAGGCGGCCGAAGAAGACCACCGAGGAAAAGGCCAGCGGCAGGATCAGCAGGGAAAAAAGCGCCAGTTTCCAGTTCATGTAAAAGATGACCCCAAGCAGGATAATCACCTGAAAGAAATCCCGCAGGATACTGACCATGGCGTTGGACACCGCGCCCTGCATCAGATTGACATCCGAGATGACCCGGGAAATCAGGGTGCCGGTGGGCATGGACTGGAAAAAGGAGAGGGGCTGGGTGTGGACGTGTTCAAAGATCCTTATCCGCAGATCGCGGATTATGGACTGTCCCACCTGCTCCAGGAGAAAATTGTAGAGATAGTAAAACCCTCCTTTGAGAAAAAAAATCGCGACCACGGCAAAGGGGAGCAGATCCAGGTAGACCTGATTGCGTTCAATGAAGATCTTGTCCAGCAGGTCGCGCACGAGGTAGGCCTGAGAGCCGGTGAAGACCGCCACCAGGATCATGGCGATCATGGCGACAACAAGCTTGTTTTTATAGGGCTTGATAACGTCGTAGAGACGTCTGAGAATTTCTTTGTTTGTCATTTTTTGAACATTACACGTAAAACCTTATGCAGGGGGGCGCACCTACAGTAAATGGCCGGTGAAATTGCCGCTCAGGGTCGGCTCCATTCGTCCGGTGCCCCGCAGCAGGGTGGCAAAACGGGTTATTTCCCGGTTGATGGCGCCGCCTGACAGGTCGGCCAGCAGGTAGTCCACCCCCGCTTCCCGCAGCTCGCCCAGCCAGGGCAGCAGGGAAAAGGGCTGAACCGAACGGGTCACGGTGAGGCCGTCCTGCTGTTCAACCCGGAACCGCTCGTCCATGGGACTTATGCATTGCTGGCCATAGCGAAAATGATCACCATCCAGCCGGGCGGTGAAAAGCGGAGGCCGGCCATACACTTCCATACCGATACGGACGTTGCCGGGCCCGCTTTTCCTCGCCGCCAGGGCCCGACGAAAATGGACCAGGGCCGCGGCCATGTTGGCATGATCGGTTTCCAGGGAAAACAGAATGTTCCGCAATCCCAGCTCGGCCATGGCCTGGAGCGCGGCCGAGTTGAGCATGTTAAGCGTATAGGAACCCGAGAATTTGAGCTGCTCACGGATCTCCTCCGGAAACAGACCCAACTGGGCCACGTGACCAAGCTGAAAACGGGTAAACCCCTCCCGCAGCAGATGCTGGACACTCTCCCCATACCACGCCAGTGCATCTTCCATGATGACGGGCGGCAACTCCCAGACAAGCCGACTCTGCGGCTTGCGCAACCGGGCAGTTTTTTTCAGAAAGTCGATATTTTCCCTGGTCAGGGGTACCAGGATCCGGACCGGCCGGACCGGAAATCGCTGACCCGCATCCCGCAGATGGGCCACCCGGATCCACCAGACCTGACCTTTTTTCATACTCTTTTTCCGCCGCTTTTCCCGGTGCTCCCGGGTGCGGGCCCCTTGAGCCGGTTTTTTGTTTTTCTCCACAGCCCACTGAAGCACCTCCACTATCTCCTCAACCGCAGGTCGGTCCGGTTTTGGCACCGCACCTCCGGCCAGCCGGTACCTGCCCGCGGATCCGGAGGAGCGCAACCGTCGTTCCACATCCACCCGGAAGAGGCTGCCCCGGAAACCGCTGTCACTCTTCATTCCCAGGTCCTGGTCGAGAACAAAACGAACCAGCTGGCCCGAACCGGCCCGGCGAACGGTTTTCTGGCCCAGACGCATGGTCCGGACCGTGAAGCTCTTGCGTTCCCCGGACTGTTCGTGGTGCAGCCGCAGCCGTTCACCGGCTCGAACCGGTTCCAGGAGCCGGGCCGTCAGAATGGTGCCCTGGCGACCGGGGCGCAGCGCTTCCAGGCGCTGAACCCTGGCGACCAGTTTGCCGGTATTGCCAGACAGGGCCGGGGTCACAGCCTGCTTCGGTTTGGCGGCAAGAAAAAATCCGGGCGAGCGACGCCGGCCCATGGCCTCGTCGAGCAGCCCATGGGCCTCTTTGAGCACCCGCTGCCGCTCGGATTCGGCCTGGTCCAGGCTGTCGATGACCAGGCGATAGGCCCGCACGGTCTTGCGCACGTATTCGGCCGATTTCATCCGCCCCTCGATTTTCAGGCTGGCCACGCCGGCCCGGCGCATCTGCGGCAGCAGATCGATACCACAGAGATCGTTCATGGAAAAGAGATAACCGCCCCCTTTTTTCTTCTTGCGTCCCTCCTGCCAGCCGTAGCGCCGACGGCAGGGCTGGACGCACTGACCGCGCAGGCTGGATTTTCCGCCATGGAGGCTGGAAAAAAGACAGAGCCCGGAAAAGGAAAAACACATGGCCCCGTGGATAAAGATTTCAAGCTCTGCTCCGCTCACCCGGCCGATCCGCCTGATCTCGTCCAGGGTAAGCTCCCGGGCCAGGACCACCCGGGAAAAGCCGAGATCGCGCAGGTAGGCGGCGGTCATGGAGTTATGCACCGACATGAGGGTCGAGGCATGCAGGGGTATCTGCGGAAAAAACCGCTGGGCCAACCAGGCAAGGCCGAGATCCTGGACGATGAGCGCATCCGGACGCAGCTGGGCGAAAAGCGACAGGGCCTCCACCGCCTCCTGCAGTTCATCCTCTCGGACCAGGCTGTTCATGGCAATATGTACATGGCGTCCCCGGTCATGGGCGGCCTGTATCATACCGCCGACCTCGGCAAAGGAAAAATCCTTTGCCAGGGCCCGGGCATTTAAACCAGGCGCGCCGATATAGACCGCGTCAGCGCCCTCTTCCAGGGCGGCCTCAAAGCTGGCAATACTGCCGGCCGGAGCCAGCAGCTCTATTTTTTTCAATGGTGTTTGACTCACTGATTATAGTTGGGAAATCAACGGACAGCGTCAACCAGGTCCGTTGGCGGTATGGTGGATGGGACAGGCAGGATAAAATAAAAATTATTTCCCTCGGGAGTGGGTTCATATCCCACGGTGCCGCCATGCAGCTCGATGACATGACGGATAAAGGAGAGTCCGTGTCCGGTACCGGGAATACCCTTGCTGTCCCGACCGCGCATGCCATCCTGGAACAGTCTCTTTTGCTCGTCCTCGGGCAGGTGGGGACCGGTGGTAAAAACATTGAATTTGATGCCCTTCTTGCCCGGTTCGGGAAAATCATCGACCAGTTCCCGCCCATAGGCCATGGCCTTCCTGGGGTGTCCCTCGTGGTTCACCACCTCCCGGGTATACTTTGCCGCATTGGAAAACAGATTGGCATAGACCTGGGCCAGCAGCCCCACATCCACCAGGACCTGAAATTCCTCCTCAAGCATGTTGCGTGGTTTTTCCACCGTCACCCTGGCCGCCCTCAACCGGGAAGCATAATGCTCCAGCTGCGGACCGATGATCTCCTTTTCCACGAAACAGCGCCGGGGCCGCAGGACCAGGTGCCCCCGTTCAAAATGCTCCCGACGGAACAGACTCTCAAGGAACAGGCTGATGTTGGCGTGGTGCTTTACCAGCTCCTGCTGACAGGCAAGAAAATCACGTTTCACCCGGTCACAGTGCGCAAGCCACCGCTCACAGGCCTCCTCGTCCACCGCTTTGCTGCCGGTCCCGTCGCAGGCCAGCCGGCGGCCCTCGTCCTTGAGATCATCCAGTTCACCGATCCTCTTGCGCAGCTGGTTGAACAGGTGGCGGAAATACATGTTGGGCACAATGACATTGTGCTCGATATCCATGACCAGAGTGTTGATGAACTTAAGATGATCGATATTCTGCAGAGCGATCAGCCGGTTATGAAGATTGAACCCGATCCTGTTGGTGTATTTCTGAAAAAAAAACCGGTCAGACTCGTCCATGCGTGCCAGTGGTTTCACCTCGTACATGCCGAGAATCCGGCTCCAGCCGCCAGCCCCGCCCGAATCACCCCAGAGCGAAGTCTGGCGTTGACCATTGCCGCCATTGACGTCCAGGACATCTTCCGAGCGGCCCAACGGCACCTTGGCATAGATTGGGATCAGGTAAGAATCACTGGTCTCGTACGGGATGGATGAGAGATGGATCGGCTCCCGGGCCGGTTCGGGCGGTTTGAGGACACCGCGCCGGGAATCGCAGACCAGTTCCAGGCGGGAACTGGAGTCACTTATCAGGTACAACCGGCTGACAAACCCGGTCATCTTCAGCGGAACCGCGACGCAGATCCGGTAAAAGTCATCCAGAGAATCGAATTCCTGGGCCAGGTCGAAAAAGGCCTTGAGAAAGTCGTTATAACGGCTGCTGAAGTTGTACCTGTCGTAGCTGGCGGATTTTTCCTCTACTCGGCGACAGATACGCTCGAACTCACGCAGGGAGGATGATTTCTTTCCGGCAGCCACAAATATATCTCACACTCCGTGCACAACCACTTCGTCGCGATCCGCTTTTTCCCTGAGCAGCACATCCACCCGCTCGCCCGGTTCCACCCGAACCTCCATGCCCACGTAATCGGGCTGGATGGGCAGCTCCCGTCCTCCGCGATCCACGAGCACGGCCAGCTGGATCGTATCCGGCCGACCATAGTCCATGATCGCGTCCATGGCCGCGCGGATGGTCCGGCCGGTGAAAATAACATCGTCAACCAGAATAACCCGACGGTTATCCACCAGAAAACCGATGTCGGTCTTGCGGACAATGGGATTTTGCGAGATCAGGCTCCAGTCATCCCGGTACAGGGTGATGTCCAGGCTGCCCAGTGGCAGATCCCCCTCTTCCATGGCGGTGATCTTTTCATGGATTCTCCGGGCCAGAAACACGCCTCCGGTGTGGATGCCGATGATCGCCAGCTGCTCCAGACCGTGGTTGCGTTCCAGGAGTTCCATGGAAATCCGGTCC
The DNA here is from genome assembly GCF_025998535.1 of Desulfolithobacter dissulfuricans. Classification (NCBI taxonomy): domain Bacteria; kingdom Pseudomonadati; phylum Thermodesulfobacteriota; class Desulfobulbia; order Desulfobulbales; family Desulfobulbaceae; genus Desulfolithobacter; species Desulfolithobacter dissulfuricans. The sequence continues at coordinate 2,448,445 of NZ_AP024233.1, forward strand.
AGGCTCCGGTCGATATCCCGAGCCGTCATGATGGAGCGTGTGCCGTTCATGCCTTCACCCTGTTCCAGAAATAATCCACCCCTTTTTCGTCCACCAGATTGATGGCCTCGGGAAAGGCCTCGCATTCCCTGGCAAACACCTTGGCCGCGATATCGTCCGGGGTGTCGTCGTCATCAAGCGATACGCATTTCTGCACGACGATAGGGCCCTCGTCGTAGACCTCGTTGGCAAAATGCACAGTGCAGCCACTGACCTTGCATCCCCGGGCCTTGACCGCCTCGTGGACGTGATGGCCGTAATAGCCGTCGCCACAGAATGAGGGAATGAGCGAGGGATGGATATTGAGCACGTTTTTCCTGAGATGGTCCGGCGGGATATAGAGTTTCAAGTACCCGGCCAGGGCGATCAGGTCGATATCATAGCGGGCCAGAATTTCGTTGATCGCCTCGTTGTCCGGAGCGTGAAAGGCTGGGTAGCCATACTTCCTGGCCTTTTCCAGGCCAAGCGCATCTGCCACATTGGAGACAACCACCTGGATTTCGGCCCGCAGAGTCCCATCCTGAATCCGCTCATGGAAATTATCCAGGGTCCTGCCGCTACCGGAGAGCAGCACTGCCATTTTCTGCATGTTCGCAAAATCTCCCTTGTCAATACTGACCAACGACCTGGTTCCTGGAAAGGGTGGTACGGAAAGCACCCCATAACCACCTCCCTTAAGCCGGAACCGGTTACCTGTCAGGCCGTTGAAAACCTGCTGCGCTTGCTAGTGCCTGTCCAGAAATGGTATTTTCGCCCGGTCTCTGCGTTATGCTCAAAAAATAATGCTCGGAATATTACACATATGCCTGCGCTTATTTTTTTCGCATTCCTTGATCTCGAACAAAAATCCTCATTTCTGGCCAGGCACTCGCTACGTTTTTAAAACGGTCTGCTATTCCCCTGAAAAATAGGGATTCGTCTCAACGTCAACCTGCTCCAGCCAGCGGGCGATGGCTGTGTCGTAACTGGAGGTCAGCTGGAACACCTTGACCGCCAGCTTGAAGCGAGTCTTCAGGGTGGTGTTGCCGGTGGCCCTGATCTCGGAGAGCACCTGAGCATAGTCGGCGGGATCGACGATCACGGTCACATCCCGAAAGTTCTTGGCCGAGGCGCGCAGCAGTGTCGGGCCGCCGATGTCGATGTTTTCAATGGCATCGGCCAGGGTGCAGTCGGGATCGGCCACGGTCTTTTCAAAAGCGTAGAGGTTCACGGCAACGATATCAATGGGTTTGATCCCATGCTCGGCGCACTGCTTCTGGTGCTCGGGGTTGTCACGCTGATAAAGGATACCGCCGTGTACCAGGGGATGGAGGGTCTTGACCCGTCCGTCGAGCATCTCGGGAAAACCGGTGAATTCAGACACATCAGTCACAGAAATACCACTGTCCCGCATCTTTTTGGCCGTGCCACCGGTGGAGAGGATCTCCACACCCAGTTCGGTCAGCTCCCTGGCAAAATCTTCAATGCCCGATTTGTCCGTCAGGCTGATCAACGCGCGTTCTACCTTCTTCATGGTTGTATAACTCCTCTTCTCCTAATCCTTTCGTAGAAATTGCCGAATCCGCCGCCGTTCCCGCTTGTCGGGACGTTTGGCGGGCCTGGCAGCAGGCGCCCGGATGAGTCGGCGCTCTTCGCGCTCCTGTTCCCGACGCTCGAGAGATTCCGGTGTTTCCTCGTACAGGGTCCGGGCGACACTGGCCGGTCCCCGGCGGCCGCTCAAACCCAGGATATCGACCGTGAACTCAAGCTCACCCCGGCGGATCACCAGCCGGTCACCCACGGCCACCGTCCGGGCCGGCTTGACCCGCTGACCGTTGAGATGAACGTGACCGCCGCTCACGGCCTTTGCGGCCAGTGATCTGGTCTTGAAAAAGCGGGCGGCCCAGAGCCATTTATCGATCCGTACCTTCTCTTTATCTGTTTCCCTTTTCACACATAATCCTCTGTAAGGTTCCAGAAACAGCAACGTACCATATTTTTTCTGTGGTATCAAACATACCGGACGGGTTCGGTCTGAAATCCCGGGCCCCGTCACCCGGACAGGCAGAAACAGGGAGGGGATGGTAGTGGATTCAGGTTGTCGTAAAAGAAAAAATGCGGTAAGTCAGGCTCCAGTTATGAAACTGCAAAATGTCGGCATAAAAGACTTCACCTGCCCTGTCCGAATCCGGGAGAAGGATGGTACCAGGCAACAGACCGTGGCCACCATCAGCCTCCAGGCGGCCATGCCACACCGGTTCCGGCAGTCCTGTGTCAGCGTGTTCACCGCGGCCCTGGCCAGGTACCGCAAGGACATGCATGCGAGTATCTTTCCGCAGCTTCTGGGCGAAGTACGCGATCAGCTCCAGGCCCAGACCGCGGAAATGCGCATGGATTTTCCCTTTTTCATTGCCAAGCGGGCGCCGGTCACCGAGACAAGCTCTCTCATGGAGTATGACTGCGCCTTCACCGGCCGCACCAACGACAGAAGAGAGGATGAGCTGCTGCTCACGGTCCGGGTGCCTGTGACCACGCTCTGTCCCTGCTCCAAGGAGATCAGCGAAGCTGGAGCCCATAACCAGCGGGCCGAGGTGACCCTGACCGTGCGGCCGAAAAAATTCATCTGGCTGGAAGAGTTAATCGAGCTGGTGGAACGATGCGGCTCCTGCGAGCTCTACGCCCTGCTCAAGCGACCGGATGAAAAATATGTGACCGAAGCGGCCTACCACAATCCCATGTTTGTCGAAGATGTGGTCCGGATGGTCTCCCAGGAAACCATGAAACTGGACGGTATCGACTGGTTTTCCGTCGGGGTGGAAAGTTTCGAATCCATCCACAAACACAGTGCCTATGCTTATGTGGACTCCGACGACCTGGAGTAATTCCGGCCAGGGCCGGGAAACAGGGCCCGGTCGGCAAACGATCCCAGGCCCCTTGCCCCTGGCTTGACCCGTCTAGGCCCCTGTCTCCAGTCCTCCCAGGCAGAGATACTTGATTTCCAGGTACTCATCGATGCCGTACTTTGAGCCTTCCCGACCAATACCCGATTCCTTGATGCCGCCAAAAGGGGCCGCCTCGCTGGACATGATACCGGTATTGATCCCCACCATGCCATACTCAAGGGCCTCGGCCACCCGCCAGACCCGTCTCACATCCTGACTGTAAAAATAGGACGCCAGACCATAGGGGGTATCGTTGGCCATGGCCACGGCTTCCTCCTCGGTATCAAAGGCAAAGAGCGGCGCCACCGGACCAAAGGTCTCCTCGTGGAAGATCCGCATCTCCGGCGTCACATCAAGGAGAATGGTGGGCTCGAAGAAAAAACCATTGCCCTGAATCCGTTTGCCGCCGCAGGCGATCCGGGCGCCCTTCTCCACTGCGTCCCGAATCTGTTCCTCAACCTTCATCACCGCACCCAGATCGATGAGCGGGCCCTGGTTGACCTGCTCATCAAAGCCATTGCCCACCCGGAGCTGCTCCTGGACCGCAGTGACCAGCTTTTCGGCAAAAGGTTCGTAGACTCCGCGCTGAACAAGCAGCCGGTTGGCGCACACGCAGGTCTGACCAGAGTTGCGATATTTCGAGGCCATGGCTCCGGCCACGGCCGCATCCAGGTCCGCGTCATCAAAGACCAGAAACGGCGCATGGCCGCCAAGCTCGAGCGATATCTTCTTGACCGTGGAGGCACAGGCCTGCATCAGCATCTTGCCCACCTCGGTGGAGCCGGTGAAGCTGAGTTTACGGACCGTGGGATTGTCCGTCATCTCGGCGCCGATTTCCCGGGCCGGGCCGGTGAGAACGTTGAACACCCCGGGCGGGATACCGGCCTCCTCGGCCAGCCTGGCCAGGGCCAGGGCGGAAAAGGGTGTCTCGGCCGCCGGCTTGACTACCACCGTACAGCCAGTGGCCAGGGCCGGCGCCACCTTGCGGGTGATCATGGCTGAGGGGAAATTCCACGGCGTGATGGCCGCACAGACCCCCACAGGCTCCTTGAGAACAATGATCCGCTTGTCCCGCTGGCCCATGGGAATGGTGTCGCCGTAGACCCGCTTGGCCTCTTCGGCGAACCATTCCACATACGAGGCCCCGTACAGGACCTCGCCCACCGCTTCGGCCAGCGGTTTACCCTGTTCCGTGGTCATGATGGTGGCCAGGTCATCCTGGCTCTCGACGATCAGGTCATACCAGCGCCGGAGAATGCGGGCCCGTTCTTTGGCTGCCTGCTGACGCCAGAGTCGCCAGGCCTTCTCCGCCAGGTCAATGGCCTGGGATGTCTCTTTCCGGCCCAGGGCCGGAACCTGGCCGATACACTCGCCGGTGGCGGGATTATGCACCTCAATGACGCTGCCATCCTCGGCATCAACCCACTTACCGCCGATATAACACTGCTGTCTGAAAAGTTCCGGTTTTTTTAAATTCATCGGTAATCCCTGTTATTCTTCCCACACCGCCGGCCAGCTGTTACTGACCGCGGACCTGTTATTTTAATTTGTGAGAGCAGGTAAATGTGGTACTCTTTAAAGAAGAAAGACTCTTTTTCCTGCCGTCAGCCCGACTCCAGAGGAGATCCGGTTGCCGCAATTAAAGGTACGGAACCGTTCATGGTACCATTTCATGACACCTTTTCAAGCTTTGCGTGAGCAAGCGAGCAGGCCAGCCCGGAGATTCGCCCTTTCATGAATACAGATCTGCGCCGATCAAAACGGGACAGCGTCTACCTTCCCATCTCCGTGTCGGCACAGGACGGCATCAGCGGCGGCCAGCTGGCCGGGCCGTTTTCCGGCCGGATCATCGACATCTCGCTCCACGGCGCCTGTCTGCTCATGACCCAGGTCATGCGTGGTTCCTACCATGTCTTTCACACCACCCGGGAAAACGATTCCTCCCTCCTGCTGCTCCATATCGATATTCCACCGGAAATCATCGACCTGGCCCTGCCGGCCCGACCTGTATGGCTGGACATTTTCCGCCAGGATCAGATCCGTGCCTTCAAGATGGGGGTCGAATTTCTGACCAGTCCGGACGGGGAACAGATGAAACGTCTGCAGCGGATAATGCAGCAGTACCGGCGGGATTCCGACATGTGGTAGCCCCTGCCTGTCAGCTACCTGGCAGAGACCCTGTCTCCATGGACCGCGTAGACACCAATCTCCTGATCCACTCCCCGCAGCCTGAGGGCGCCGGCATGTTCCACCGCCACGTGGGGCTCGATTTCCCGGCGAACGATGTCGGTGACATAGACCTGGCAGGCCGTTGATTCGGCAGCCAGGCGCTGGGCGATGTTCACCTGGCTGCCGATAACCGTGTAGTCAAGGCGGCGGGACGACCCCACATTGCCCAGGAACATCTCACCCCGGGTGATACCGATCCCCAGGTCCACGTTATCGAATTCCGAACAGCGGCTGGCCCACTGCGCCCGCAGACCACCAAAACGGCTCCTGATGGCCAGCGCGGTTCGCACCGCGCTCAGACAGGCGTTCTCCAGAAGGATCGGAGCCCCGAAGACCGCCAGGACCGCGTCTCCCATGAACTTGTCAACGGTTCCCCGGTGCTGAAAGATAGCATCGGTGAAAATCTGGAAAAAAGCATTGAGAAAGGAGCGCAGCTCGGTCAGTTCCATGTGCTGCACCAGGGCGGTGAAATTCCTGATATCGGCAAACAGCACCGTGACGTCACGAATCTCGCCCAGATCAAGCAGGTTGGAATCAGTGGCAAGGAGAAGATCGGCCACCTCCGGCGCCACGTACTGCTCAAAGAGGGTGCGCATCCGGATCTTTTCCGCCATGATCCGGGTGGCACGGACATTCTCCAGGGCCATGGTGGCCTGGCTGCAGATAACGGCCAGCATCTCGATATCCGCTTCGGTGTAGGGGGTGCCACTCTCGGTTCGGCTGATGTTGAGCACCCCCAGTACCCGGTCCCGCACCTTGAGGGGAAAAGAAATGGCGGCGACGATGTCTGGCCGCTTGAGGAGCGGGGCAAAAATCGAGTCGTTCTGGTTTTCCCGGTTGAGAAGCACAGGCCGGCCCCGGGCATAGACCCAGCCGGCGATCTGATCTCCAGGCAGGATACGGATGGAACGGGCCAGAACCTCATCCATGCCCCGGCAGGCGGCGATCCGCAGGCAGGCCTCTTCCTCGTCAAAGAGCATGACCGAAATCTGGGCCGCGCCGGTCTGTTCCACCACCACGTTGAGCAGGGAATCGAGCACATCCTCTTCGCTGGCAGACTGAAGAAACTTCTCCCCCAGACTGTACAGGGGTACCAGGGTCCGCAACCGGGTGTTTTCCTCCTGCAGCCGAACCAGGGCCATGGCCCGTTCCACCTGGGCCCGCAACTGCTCTCCGCGCACCGGTGTCTCAATGATCCCCGAGAAACCGGCATCCAGGGCCCGGCGCAGCAATCCCTCGCCCACTGGGTTGCCAATCAGCAGTCCGCTCAGATGGGGATGCTCGGTCCGGGTTGCCCCAAACCAGTCGATCCCTGAAGTGGCATCGAGTTCTGCCTCGACAAGGGCCAGGTAGATATCTTTCTGCTCACAGAGCAGCGTGGCCTCCCGGGCATCATGACACGGGGTCACCGCATATCCGTCCAGGGATTCGAGAAGGAGACCGGTGTCGGTGCCAGCTGCGGTCAGCAGCAGAATATCTGATTGCATAAAAACACTCGTGAACACGTAACCATGGTATATTATTTCATCTTACCACCGGGCATGGGGCAAGGCAAGCTGCATGGCCATAAGATATCCCTGCTTGACGCCTTTTCCAATCCAGCCCATAATATGGCCATGGCAAAATCCACCCTTACAGACATACCGCTGGCAGAGCGCATGCGGCCGGGCACCCTGGAGGAATTCGTCGGCCAGGAACACCTGGTCGGGCCGGGACGCCTGCTCCAGCAGCTCTTCGACCAGGGCCGGATTCCCTCCCTGCTCCTCTGGGGCCCTCCCGGTTCGGGCAAGACAACCCTGGCAACCATTCTCGCCTCCCGGGTCACAGCCGAGTTCATTTTTTTCTCCGCCGTTCTTTCCGGGGTCAAGGAGATCCGGAAAATCGTTGAGGAGGCCCGAAAACGCCAGGAAGCGGGACAGAGCACCATTCTCTTTGTCGACGAGATCCACCGCTTCAACAAAAGTCAGCAGGATGCCTTCCTGCCCCATGTGGAAAGCGGGCTGCTCGTCCTCATCGGGGCGACCACCGAGAACCCCTCCTTTCATGTCATCGCCCCCCTGCTCTCCCGCTGCCAGGTCCTGGTACTCAACCCCCTGGAACCGCAGCATATCAAGATCCTTGTCCAACGGGCACTCAGTGATCCCCGGGGTCTTGGCCACCTCCAGCTCACCATCGAGGAGGAAGCCCTGGACCTGCTGGCCCGGGCCGCGGACGGCGACTGCCGCCGGGCCCTGAACTGTCTTGAGACAGCGGCCACCCTGGTGAGCCGGGGAGAGAAGAAGGGCTCCACAACGCAGGCACAGGACAGTATTTCCCTGGAACTGGTGGAGGAGGCCCTGCAGCACCGCGCCCTGCGCTACGATACCGGCGGCGAGGAACATTACAATCTCATCTCGGCCATGCACAAGAGCCTGCGCGATTCCGACCCGGACGGGGCCATGTACTGGACAGCGCGGATGCTCGAAGCCGGGGAGGATCCGCTCTACATTGCCCGGCGGCTCATCCGCTTTGCCTCGGAAGATATCGGCAACGCCGATCCCCAGGCCCTGCAGGTTGCCCTCAACTGCCGGGAAGCCTACCACATGCTGGGCACACCGGAAGGAGAACTGGCACTCCTCCAGGCCGTAGCTTATCTGGCCACCGCACCCAAGAGCAACGCCATCTACCGGGCCCAGAAACTGCTTAAAAGAGATATCAGAAAAACCGGTTCCCTCCCTGTCCCCATGCATCTTCGCAACGCGCCCACCGGGCTGATGCGCGACCTGGGATATGGCAGCGGCTATCAGTATGCCCACGACCGACCGGACGGACTGGTGGACCAGGAACATCTGCCGGACCGGTTACAGGGTACGGTGTACTACGACCCCAGTAACCGGGGCTACGAGGCCATCATCCGGGACCGGCTGCTGAAATGGCGCAAAATCCTCAAACAACGGGCACAAACCCATGCAAAGAAAAAATAGCTGGCTTCTCCTGCTGTTCACCCTGCTTTCGGCCTGCCTCCTCCCGGTGGCCGGCCACACCCGGCAGGCGGCCGGGGGCAGCTCCTTTTCTTTTACAGCAACGACATCCGGGGCGAGACCGAGCCCTGCGGCTGAAAGTCCAAACAACTGGGCGGGCTGTCCAGAAAAAGCTACCAGCTGCAGGCACTGGCAAAACAGAAAAACAGGCCTTCGCTGTTCCTGGAAGGCGGCGCCCTGCTCTTTGACAGAACCTGGGTACCGAAACAGCTGCTGGAACCGGGAAAGATCACGGCCAGGGCCATTGCCCGGACCGAGGTGCTCATGGGCTGCCAGGCAGCGGGCATCGCCCCGCAGGACCTGGCCGCCGGATCCGATTTTCTCCGCACCCTGGAAAAGGAAACCGGACTGCGCTGGCTATCGGCCAACCTGGTCGACCCCGGAACCGGCCAGCCGCTCTTCACCCCTTTTCTCATCACCGAAGCCGGGACCCTGCGGATCGGGGTTGTAGGCCTCAGTGCTCCTCCCCCGGCGACTGTCGAACCGTCAGACGCCTGGCAGGTTGTTGACTGGCGCAAGATCCTGCCACCGCTGGTGCAAACCCTGGAGAAGGAAACCGACATGATCATCCTGCTCTCCAGCTATCCACCGGCGGAGAATGAAGAGATCGCCCGGAGCTTTGACGCCCTTCACATCCTGCTCCAGGCCGGACACGGGACCGCCAACATGGCCCCGAAGAACATCAACAACACCCTGATCCTCCAGACCGGCAGCCGCGGCAAGTACCTGGGCATGCTGGAAATCAACTGGAACAGCAGTAAAAAATGGGGCCGCAGCCTGAAAGAACTGCTCCGCGAGACCACCCGGCAGCAGGACCGCATCTCCTGGCAGATCGGCAGGCTGAAAAAACGCTACCCGGCCGACGTTCTGGCGACAAACAGCCGTTACCGGGAACTGGTGCGGCAACTCCGGGAGACAGAAGAAAAACTCAGACAACTGGAGCAGAGAAAAAAACAGGGAAGGCTGGAATTCTGCAGCTTCACCAACCGGTTCATCGCCCTCAAACCGAATATTCCGCAGGATCCCAGGGTCCAGGAGATCATAGATGAGGCCCGGCGGGCCGCCAACCGGTTGAACCGGGAGATCGCCCGGGCCGAACGGCGCCGGCCGGCAGCAAAGATGGCCATCTCAGCCCCGGTCCAGGCCCTGCGCTCCCTGTCCGGCTGGAAGACCTGCCGCACCTGCCATCCGCAGCAGACATCCTTCTGGCAGCAGACCGGCCATGCCAGGGCCTGGCAGAGCCTGGAGGAAAAGAACCAGCAGCATAACCCGACCTGTCAGAAGTGCCACGTCACCCTGCCCTCCTACAGCCTGGATCCGCAACTGACAAGGGCAATTCTCGTGCGGATGGATTCGGAGCTGAAAAACGTGGGCTGCGAGGCCTGTCACGGCCCGGCCCGGCGCCACGGCAACACTCCGGACCAGTTCAAACCCACCTTGCCCGGGGAGGCCACCTGCCGGCAGTGCCACCAGGGCGACCATGACGACAACTTTGTCTTTGCCGACAAGATCCAGCGGATCCGCTGCCCGACGACCAAAAATCCATAGACCGGACATCGAGTAGGGTGAGGCAAGGTAATTAAGCTTGCCTCATCCCTCTCACAGAACCGTACGTACGGGCCTCGTATACGGCTCCTGTTTATTTTTCCTTCATACTGAAACAGAAATTCCGGTCTGTACAGATGCGAGGTCAAAGAGCCCCATTTCCCCATGCAGGCAGCTGTTGGGAAGGGCATAATGGCTCAGTGGACTTGCTGCATTGGCCCAGGAGTTCATCTTGATACTTTTGAACTCTCCTCTATAGCCCAGCTGTCTCAGTCTGCGGTGTAGCCTGCACGGCTTTTTCCACAGCTTCAACTGAACAGCACGCAGCCGTCTTCTGATCCACCTCATCAGCCGAGAAAACTCACCCTTGCAGTTCGCTATCCGAAAGTAGTTGGCAAAACCCCTCAGCAACCGGTTGAGGTCGGCTATCACCTTCTCAAGGTTCACCGGGGAGTTACGCCGGGTCATCGCCTTGACCTTTGCCTTGAAGGCCCTCACCTTGCCTCGCTGTATTCGGGTCATCACGGAGTGGATACAAACTCCAAGAAATTTAATCCCTTTGAGGCTGTGGCTTATATGGGTCTTTTCCTGGTTGACGGTCAACAGCAGTTCTTCTTCAAGATAACGACTGGCCTGGTTCAGTGCATTTTCGGCTGCGCTCTTTGACTGGCACAGGATCAGGATGTCGTCCGCATAGCGGACGATGCGGTGGCCACGATTCTTCATAAACTGATCGAAGGAATCAAGGTATACGTTGGCAATCAACGGGCTGATAACTCCGCCCTGCGGACTGCCGACCTCGCTGGCCTGCCAACCATCTCCTGTCAGAACACCGCTTTTCAAAAACTTCTCCAGCAGACCAAGAATACTTCCATCGCTGACCCGGCGACGGAACGAGGCAAGGATCAGGTCATGGTTCAACGTGTCGAAGCATTTCGACAGATCCATGTCCACTACCCATTTCCGCTCGTACGTCCGGATGAACATCGTGGCTTTGCTGATTGCCTGGTGACAACTCCGACCAGGACGGTAGCCGTAGCTCGACGGATGGAAATCGCGGTCAAATATTGGTTGAAGTATATCCAGCAGGGCCTGCTGTACCACACGGTCACGGACTGCAGGTATGCCGAGTAGCCGTTTCCCGCCGTTCGGCTTCGGGATCTCCACCCGTCGCACGGCCAGCGGCTGGTAGCTCTTGTCCTGCAGTTCCGTCAGGAGATGATCGATATTGGTCGCAAGTGATCCGGCAAAATCATCGATGGACTGGCCGTCTATACCGGCAGCTCCTTTCGAGGATTTCACCTTGTAGAATGCCTTGACCAGGTTCTCCCGGCTCAGCATTCGATCATATAGGCTGTACCAGACGTCAACCATGCTCCTGTCCTGCGTTTCCCTTCCTCTATTTCCACGTGGAGACTTCGGTTCTTCAATGGGCGCGACCGCTTTCTATCCTCATGGGCAATATACGATCAACACTCCCATCTACTCCGATGAACGGCCAAAATCGGCAGAGGACCTGTCACGGCATACCGCCGATAGCGTGCCCCGTCCCGTCGGACGGCTTGTGTTCAGTCTGCCAGGTGTCCATAGATTCCGGAAAACCTTCAAATAAACTTCATCCCTTCGCAACAGATATGGCTTTTGGCTCATAACTGCCCCCAACGAACCAGGCCGTTGGGTCATCCCGGTTTTATCCTCCACACTGTTACCAGGCTTCACAGGCCGGAATTTCATCACTACTACGGAATCATCTGCCACCTCACACCGCTTCGATCCGCCTTGGATTTCTCCTTGTGCTTCTCTTTTTCCGCTTAATGCGGAAACAGTGCAAGGCTTCCCCGGTTAAGGCGAACTCCCTGTGAGCGACCACATCCTCAATCACGTATCAGGACTGACCAGGTATCGGGCTTCGCGCTATTTAGGACGCTTACCCTCCTGATACGCCGAATCAGGTTCGCTTGCGCTATGTGCCGCTCACTTCCTATCGCTTCCTTCAGACCCTGCCGTTACCAGCAACGCCCTTACGATTCGGATTGTCTTCCCCCTGGTCAGGGTGACGCCTGCTTAACACAGGCTGGGTTTGCCCGCCATGCCGGGCAAACAAAAAAAGGGGGATGGCCCGAGCCATCCCCCTTTCTTATTCCGCAGTTTGTCCGGGGAGTTAGCAGCCGAATGCCTTCTGCAGGTTCGGAATGGTCTGCTTCTTACGGCTCATCATGCCCTCGATCCACATGGAATCGCCTTCGAGCTTGGTGCCGAAAGCCTTCTCAATCAGGGCCGGATCATCGGAAACGACCAGCAGGTCGGTCCCTTCCTTCACGACATCGGTGAGCATCAGCAGGATGGTGTGGTGTCCGCCGGCCGCTTTCTGCTCCTTCATGGCATTGAGCAGGTCTTCGCGGATATCAGCAACCTGATCCAGGGTGGCAAGCTCCAGCTGACCACAGCCGACCTTGTTGCCGTTCATGTCAAAGTCCTTGTAGTCACGGTTGAGCAGGTCCTTGGCCGGAACGCCCTCAACACCACTCTTGGCCTTGAGCATATCCATGAACAGGCCGTCGGTATCCTCGACACCGGCGATCTTTTTGAGCTCTTCCACGGCCTGCTTGTCTTCATCGGTGCAGGTGGGCGACTTGAAGTTAACCGTATCGGACAGGATGGCAGCCAGCATCAGACCGGCAACCTTGGGATCAATGGCGACCCCTTCGATGTTGTAGAGCTGGGTCAGAACAGTGCCGGTGCAGCCCACGGGCTTGACGCAGCAGAAAATCGGATTATTGGTGGTTACATCACCGATCTTGTGATGGTCGACAATGGCAACAACCTCTCCGTCGCCGAGGTTGTCCGGGGCCTGGGCCAGATCGCTGTGATCAACCAGAGCGACCTTCTTGCCGGCGGCATCGGTCATGGTCTCGGGAACGGCAACACCGAAACGTTCGAGTACGACCACGGTTTCGGGGTTCAGCTCGCCCTGAACAACGGGAATGAAATCCTCACCCTTGGCCTTCATCAACTCGGCATAGGCAATGGCAGCGGTGACAGAGTCCGTATCCGGATTTTTGTGACCTACGACATAGACAGACATGGTAAAATCCTCCTTCGTTCGATGAATTAGTGTGTACGCAAAACGTAAAAATGACCTCCAGACATGCTGCCACTTCTCTGAATGAGAATTCATTATATGACAACATAAAACAGGTGAATCTTAGTCCTTTCCAGATGCAGCGTCAAGGGGAAAAAGGTTAGAATCCCGTTAAGATAAACCGCATCAAACAGACACATAATTAATTGTGAACCAGGAAAAGATCTGTCCGCCAATCCGGAGATCGATTTCCCCGTGCCCCTGGCGCAGCGGCTGTCAACCCGCCATTGCGGTCGCCTGTACCTGCAGGGGCCTGAAGGGTGATTTTTTTCCTTTTCCCTTCTTGGCCGGGATTTGCTACATTAGGGCGTAGCAGCACCTTGTATACTTTCTCCTGAATCCCGTTCAGGTCCCCATCGTTTCAGGTATCCCATGAGCGAAACCGAACCCGGAAAACAGAAGTCCTCCCGCCGGAAAAAATCCTCCCCATGGCCGATCATCTGGCTTGGTTGTCTTCTCCTGGCCGGACTTGCTGTCGCTCTTGGCTGGTACCTGATCAGGGAACAGAAAACCGCCACCCTGGTGGCGCGGCTCGAAGAACCTCTGGAAACACCCCCTGTGGAACAGGTACCAGAGCCACCTTCCCCGAAAACCCTGACAGTGCCGGAACCCCCGGCACCTGCCCTGGAATCCGGAGCGGCGCCACAACCACCCCGAACAGGGGAAGAAAAAATACAGATCCAGCCATCTCCAGCCGTCGAACTCCCGCCGCCAGCCCCTGTTCTGACAAAAGAGGAGCAGGAGTGCAGGGAACTTGCCCTGAGGCTGCACGATTTCTTCACCAGCCTGGACGAGAAGGAGTACATCAGGGAATTCCAGCTTGGCAAACCCTCCCAGGAGTATTTCCGCGCCCTGGCAGACAAGCTGCTCGACAATCCACCGGTGGTCTCCCGGGAATATGACGACCTCTACACCATGCTCAAGAACATGGCCCATTTCTTCCGGATCATCGGCAAAAACAACATCCTCCTTCTCAAGGCCATCTTTGACCGCGAAGGAGACCGGGTGGAAGACGTGGCCGCGGATCTCTACCGCTGGGCGACCCTCCAGTGCGAAAGCGACCGGTTCTCCTTTGTCCTGCCCCTGGACAAGCTCTATGAGTATGCCGGTTTTTTCCTCAACACCATCGGCGGGCGTTCCTATCTCTTCCGGCGCGACTCGCAGCTGCGGCTGCTGGTGAACTACTACTCCACCCTGATCATCGACTGGGCTAACCGGGAAGATGCCAACCGCTACGGCCTTGACATCCGGCAGATCCTGCCCCAGCTGATCCAGGAAATCGAAACCAGTAACCAGCTGGTGTACAAGGAGAGGTATCTCGACAGGCTCTATGAGCTCCTGGAACAGTACCAGTAAGGAAGAACACAGGGAGATTACTGTCCGGTAGAGAAGCCGGTGGTCCGGGCGCGGACAGGAGATGAAGACGGGACAGGGAGTACAGAAACCAAAAGAAAATCTGATTACCACTGAAATTCAGCCACCGATGAATGAAGGTGTCGGGGCTTGCTTGTTGCACGGGTGTCTGTGGCCTGGATGGCCACAGTCAAGCCCCCAGGGACGGGTTTATGGCGTCCCGTAAAACAAGCGAGGCCCGGCACCGGTTTCAATGCTGAAGATTGATGGTAATCACAAAAGAAAAAGGCCGGGAATTCCCGGCCTTTTTCCTGTATATGGCTCTGCTGACTGGCTGGTCAGCGAGCCAGCCAGTCAGTAGGAATAGAGTCGGAGACCAATTTCAGTCCCTGCTGCTGCCGAAAAAGCGAAGCAGCATGAGAAAGAGATTGATGAAGTCAAGATACAGGGCCAGGGCGCCGATGATGGCCCCCTTGCGGATGGCCGACTCGCCCTGCTCCATAATGCCCTGTTCGCCCATCAGCTTGATCTTCTGCACATCCCAGGCCGTCAGACCGACAAAGACCAGGACCCCGATGACCGAAATGGTCCAGTAAAGGCTGGAGCTGTTCAGGAAGATATTGACGATAGAGGCCAGAATGATACCGATCAGGCCCATGAACAGAAACGACCCCATGCCCGAAAGGTCCCGTCTGGTGACCATTCCGTAAACCGCCATGGCCCCGAACATGCCGGCGGTGATCAGAAAGGTCCCGCCGATGGAGGCCCGGGTGTAGGCCAGGAAGATGGTGGACAGGGTCAGGCCGTTGAGCACCGAATAGCCCAGAAAGAGCCCGGTGGCGGTCGTGGCCTGGATCTTGTCGATCCGGGCGGAAAGGAAGAAGACCAGTCCCAGTTCCGCGAGCAGCAGTATCATAAACAGGGGTGTGCCGATAATGGACATGGCCAGCCCGGACTGGGCGGTGAAAAACGCCACCAGGCCGGTCAGGCCGAGGCCGATGGCCATCCAGTTGAAGACCTTGGCCAAAAATATGGTCGAGGCCTCCTGCCGCGCTTGCGCTACAGTTATTGTGCTGGTACCGTACTGCGTATCAGTTTGCATGGTGAATAAGCTCCTTAAATGTACACATCGTTTTGTTGCAGGAATATTACACTCTGTGGAACTATTTTAACCACTCCTGCACGAAAGGCAACAAACAGTTTCAGGTGACGCATGAAGATAGCTATCAGCGGTAAGGGCGGAGTCGGCAAAACAACCATCATGGCCCTGCTGGCCCGGGAATTGCGCCGGACCGGACGGGAGGTTCTGATCATCGATGCCGATCCGAGCCCGCATATGGCCGAGACCCTCGGCATCAGGGACATTGAGCGGGCCCGGCCCATTGCCGACATGACAAAACTGCTGGCCGAGCGGGCCGGCAAGACCCCTGGTTCCCCCTTCTACCAGCTCAATCCCCAGGTGGACGACCTGCTCAGGGATTTCATGATTGAACAGGACGGATTAAAGCTCATGGTGCTTGGCGCCGTGCAGACCGCCGAAGGCGGCTGCGCCTGTCCGGAAAACCATGTTCTGCGCAAGATGCTCAAGAAGCTGCTGCTGACCGCCAACCAGGCCGTGCTCCTGGACATGGAGGCCGGGGTGGAGCATCTGGGTCGGGGCACGGTGGCCGGCGCTGACCAGCTGCTCATCGTGGTGATCCCGTCCCGCTCCAGCATCCGCACGGCCCTCAAAATCCGCAAGCTGGCCGAGGATGTCCAGATTCCGCGGATCTCCTTTGTCGGCAACCTGGTCCGGGACGAAGAAGATAAAACCTTCCTGCGCCAGGGGTTGGGCGAGGAACCGGTGGCCTTTTTCCCCGATGCCGCCGCCATCCGCCGGGCGGAAAGGGCCGAGAAGCCGATCATCGATATCGAAGACGAACTGGACAGGGCTCCGCAGCAGCTCCTCGAGGCCATCCTCAATGGTTGCGGAGAATCAGGCGACGTGTGACTCCACCCTGCCCCCGCGTCCTCAGGGAAAAGAGGTCCTGCCCCTCCATCAGGTCTTGCCGGGATCGTTTTCCTGCCAGCAGCCGTCCCTTAAAATCTGGTGCGGTTTGAAGGAGGCCTTGTAGCGCATGGCCTGGACCTGTTCTATCCAATAGCCGAGATAGAGGGTGGTGATGCGGTGACTGCGACAGAAATCGATCAGGTAGAGGATATTGAAGGTGCCTGGACTGCGCCGGCTTTCCTCGGGATCAAAGTAGAAATAGACTGCGTTAAGCCACTGATCCGAGGCATCGACAACGGCCACGCCGAGAAGGCGGTCACCGATCCGGTAGCGGATCTCGAAACAACGGGTCAGCGAAGTGAGAAAAAATCCGGAGTAGTAGCTCTGCCCGTCACTCCTGCCGTCGGGAAAACGGACCTGGAGGAAACGGTCCAGCAGGGCCAGGTTCTCCGCGCTCATGGTCAGCGGTGCCACCCCGGCGGCCACATCCTGGTTCTTTTTCCACACCCGTTTCTGGTTCCGGTTGGGCCGAAACAGGAGCGGGTCCAGACGGATGGGCACGCAGCTGCTGCAACCTGGACAGCGCATGCAGTACATGCAGTTACCGTTGCGGCGGAAACCGTTTTCCAGGAAACGGCCCATGGTTGCATCGTCAAGGGGACCGAACAGGGCCTGATGGTATACCGCCTGATGCTCGAGTCCGTACGGGCAGCGTGTGGAGATATCGACGAAATACCTCTCCAGTTCCGCACCGATTCCCGTGTTGCGGCTGCCTGTATTTTCCCGAACCGTCATGCCTCTTTTCCCATCGCCCCGGGAGGGCAACGCACAGCCTGGGACGAAAATATGATTCACGATCAAAAGATTTCAGGCGATGGTATCGCTTAAGGGGATACCATCGCCTGCGCCCGTCTAAACCAGCCCCTGGTCCAGCATGGCATTGACCACCTTGGTGAAGCCGGCGATATTGGCTCCGGCCAGGTAGTTTTCCTTCATGCCGTACTCCTCGGACGCGTGGAGACAGGTCCGGTGAATGGAGTGCATGATCTGCCGCAGCCGGCTATCCACCTCTTCCCTGGGCCAGCCCAGCCGCATGGAGTTCTGGGCCATCTCCAGCCCGGACACCGCGACGCCGCCGGCATTGGCCGCCTTGCCCGGACCGTACATCACGTTGTTGTCGAGAAAGACATCGATGGCCCCGGGAGTGGACGGCATGTTGGCCCCCTCGCTGACCAGGGTCACCCCGTTGTTGACCAGGTTCTGGGCATCACGCTCGCACAGTTCATTTTCTGTCGCACAGGGCATGGCGCAGTCAGCCTTGTGACTCCAGAGCGGATTATGGTCAAGGGAGGGATCATGTTCAGTATACACAGCCTGGGGATATTTCTCCACGTATTCACGAATCCGGCCCCGGCGGATGTTTTTCAGCTGCTTGACAAAGGCCAGCTTGTCCGCATCGATCCCTTCTTCATCATAGATATACCCCGAAGAATCGGACATGGTCACCACCCTGCCCCCCATCTCCAGGATCTTTTCCGTGGTGTACTGGGCCACATTGCCTGATCCTGAAACCAGACAGGTCCTGCCCTCCAGGGTCTGGCCCCGCTCCTGGAGCATTTCCGAAGCAAAATAGACCACCCCGTAGCCAGTGGCCTCGGGCCGGATCAGGCTGCCACCCCAAGCCAGGCTCTTGCCGGTCAAAACCCCGGTAAACTCGTTGGAAAGTTTTTTATACATTCCGAACAGGTAGCCAATCTCCCGGGCCCCGACCCCGATATCACCGGCCGGAATATCGGTGTTGGGGCCGATATGGCGGAACAACTCGGCCATGAAGGCCTGGCAGAAACGCATGACCTCGCCGTCCGAGCGACCCTTGGGGTTGAAATCCGAGCCCCCCTTGCCGCCCCCCATGTTGAGGGTGGTCAGCGAGTTTTTGAAGACCTGCTCAAAGGCAAGGAACTTGATGATGGACAGGGTCACGGAGGGATGAAAGCGGAGCCCACCCTTGTAGGGACCGATAGCGCTGTTCATCTCCACCCGGAACCCCCGGTTGACATGGACCTGTCCCTGATCATCCATCCAGGGGACCCGAAACATGATAACCCGTTCCGGCTCGGTGATCCGGTCGACCACCGCCTGTTTTCGATATTCCGGGTTTCGTTCCAGTACGGGACGAACACTTTCCAGCACCTCCTGTACAGCCTGATGGAATTCAAGCTCATGGACATCGCACTGGTAGACCCGTGGTTTTACCTCATCCATTGTTTTCTCCTTGTGTCATATTATCACCTGCAGCAAGTACCACCGCCCTGGCGCTACGCCCGTCCACTTTCAACTCAAAAGGCGCAGCGGCGCGAACGTGACGTACATAGCCGGTTTCCCGTACAGTCTCGAGCCCGTGGATCCAGGTCCAGTCGACACCCCCCTGTTCTCCCGCCTTCCCACCGGCGCAGTCACTGTTCTCCACCATCAGATAGGGAATACCAAGGGACGTGATGTTCTGAAAAAAATGGGACCCCTGGGACGGTTCGGCCTGAAGGCCGCAGCCCTGGAGTTCGACAATGATCCCGACCCCGGAGATGTCCCCCCAGAGGACCGGAATACCCAGCCAGGGATCGGCGGTCCCCCAGCGTCCCGGCCCGATCAGCAGGTAGGGACGCTGCTCCCGGTGCAGCTCCCGGTTGATACGGCCAACTTCTGCGGCGATCTCCCTGGTGGCGGCGGCATCGAACTTCTCAGGGATCACGTAGACGATATCTGCAATGCCGGTGTAGAGACCATGCCCCAGGGCCTGGGACGAGCGGAGTATTGCCTCCTTCCATTCCCGGTCGGATATCTGCACTCGACGGCTCTCGCCGGTGGTGACAATGGGACGGATCTGGAGAAAATAGAACACGCTTCTGGCCGGGTCTTCGTCCAGGTCCACGGCAAATTCTATTTCCACCTCGCAGCCCATGCCCTCACGGCCAAAGGCGAGCAGTTCCCTGAGAATTTTCGGCAGCGGATAATGACCGTACTTGAGAATGGAGGCAAAGGTCAGGACCTTGGGACCGGGGAGATCGGCGTCCCGGATACGGTGTTCGTCCGGGAAATAGGTGGACGAGAGGATGCGGACCGGAAATTCATCGGCAGCCTCATCGATACTGCGGCGAACCAGATTATTCCTGCGCAGGGAGAACAGGGCATTACGGGAACAGTCCAGGCTGTAGAACCAGGTCTGGCCGTTCTGCAGCATGTCGTCCACGGTGGAAAACTGGGGCAGGTGTTCAGGCCAGGCCGGGGAAAAGCGCAGACACCGTTCGCCCTCGACAACGGTCTTGCCGAACCCGAGCGCCACGTGGACGATACCGTCCTCGGGGCGCATGGGCGCTATCGGATAGTAGTTGAAGGACTGGGCCACGCCGGAGATGGCGGGATAGTAGTAATCACCATAGCGGCGGCCGGCTACCTGCTGGATAATGACCGCCATGGAATCCTTGCGGGTCTGGCCGATGGAGCGGGAAAAGGCCCGCGGTCCCTCGAACCAGGTGGAGGCGTAGACCAGCTTGACCGCCCGCACCAGCTGACGCAGCCGCTCTTCGAAATCCTCACTGTCGTTGATCAGCATGAAGGTATTGTAGAGCCCGGCATAGGGACGGAACTGCGCATCCTCAAGCATGCTCGACGAACGGACCGACAGGGGATAATGGATCCGGGCAAGCCAGGCCCGCAGATCTTCCTCAAGCCAGTCGGGCAACCTGGCCTGGAGGAACTGCTCTGCCACCAGCGAGTCATCGGGTTCGTCGGGCGGTGAGAGGCGATTGATCCGGACGAAATCGTCAAAACCGTCGTTGGTTATGACGCAGGTCTGGGGAATGGTCACCGGCATGGCGGCCAGGGCCGATTTCTGGTGAATAGCCTGCTGGAGTTCCGAGGCGACAAAGGCGATCCCCCGGGCCTTGCCGCCCATGGAACCGTGACCTATGCGGACGAAATCGGTGATATCCGGGTCAAAACCGTTGCGGGAAAACTGGGCTACCACCCCTTTCTGGCGCAGTTTACGCAGGGCATGGACCTTGGAGACCAGGTCCTCGCGCAGATCTTCCCCGTTCTCGATCCCGGAAAAATGGTGTTTATGCAGCCTGGATGCCAGGGCGATCTCGGCCCGGGCCATGACCCAGTTGGAAAAATGGTTATGGGCCGCATGGTAGCGCAGCGAAGCTTCGGGCACCGTGCGGAGCATGTTTTCAAACTGGCGCAGGGACGAGGCCCGGCCCAGTACCGTTCCGTCGGGCATGCGGAAGACAAAGTCGCCAAACCCCAGATAGGTGAGGAAAAAATTATGAATTTCCTCACGCAGATTGCTGGAACTCTTACTGATAAACCCGGCCGGGATCATGCGGGCCAGGGCATTGTTTTTCTCTTCGGTACTGAGCATGAGAAGAGCCAGGTCCTTCATCTCCCGGCGCAGGATACGAACCAGCTCGAACCCGGCTCCGTCGGTCAGCTTCCCGCCCATGGGGAAACGGACATCGGAGATAACGGCAAAGATGTAGGGTCGGTAGCGGACAAAGAGCTCCATGGCCTCTTCGAACGAGGAGGCGCACAGGATCTTGGGCCGGGCCCGCATCTTCAGGAGCCGATGCTGTTCGTTGAGACCTTCGGCCAGGACCGACTGGGTCTGAAGGACCACCTCGTTATAGAGAATGGGCAGGATGGTGGAACGGTGCAGCGGGGAATCTTCGACCAGGAGGATGATACGGACCATGGCTCTCCTGGTGTCATAATCCACGTTCACCCGGTCCTCGGTATTCTTGATGATGGCCAGCAGCAGGTCGGAATCACAGCACCAGACATAGGTGTTATCGATGGCTGAGTCATTACCGTTCATGCCGCCGGGCAGGGTATCGCGTACCGAATGGGCCAGGAGGATAACCGGCAACTCGGGATGGTGTTTCTTGACCTGGTCACCGAAACTGTAGCCATCCATGCCGCCGAGATGGGGCATGGTCACCACCAGGTCGAAACGGTCGGACTCCAGCAGTTTCAGGGCCTGTTCACCGGTGGGGACCCGGGTGATGCGGGGCGGCTCGCTCAGGTTGAGCCCGTGGTATTCGTTGATGATCCGCGAGGCCAGGCTGCCGTCCTCTTCCATGATGTAGGCATCATAGGGGCTGGAGACCAGCAGGATCTCCCGCACCTTAAACGCCATCAGTTCATGGTAGATCTTGAAATGCGGATCAAATCCGCTGATATACTGACCACCTGACACCATTATATCCTTACCCCGGGGAGTAAAAAATCAACCTGTCCCCGACCCCCGACGGGCTCCTGACATTCTCTTACTACAGCCCATTTGCATCTGTCGAACGTTTTTCAACCGGATCCATATTTTTCTCTTTCCGCAACAGCCGTTACAAATGAAAATGTGATTACCATCAATCTTCAGCATTGAAACCGGTGTCGGTCTCTCTTGTTTCACGGGACGCCATAAACCCGTCCCTGGGGGCTTGACTGTGGCCATCCAGGCCACAGACACCCGTGCAACAAGCGAGGCCGACACCTTCATCCATCGAAGGCTGAATTTCAGTGGTAATCAGAAATAAAAATGTGATTATCACCTGAGCTCAGCTGTCACCCAGCTGAGGAGTAACATCGCTTCTTCTCTCTACCTGTAGAAAAAATTGATTGCTCAGAGATACGCTCTTACAAGTAACTCTTTCCAGGGCAGAGCGGCGATATTCCTTCTTCAGGCTGAGTTCCAGTGGTCATCAAAAATGAAAATGAGATTTTTTCCTTGATCCGGGAAGCGAAATAGAGAATGATTATTATATCCTGTTTTGAATCACCACGGATCCTGTCCGTTGACATATTTTGCATTATCAGCATGTCCTATAAAACATCCCGAACAACCGAAAGGAGGTGAGAAACAGTAATATCGCGGGAGCCTGAACAGAAGACAAATATGGAAAATTCAGGAGGAGAGATATGCGAAATGCATTGCAACGGACCCTGCTGCTGCTTCTTTGTGCCTGTGTGGTGATCTGGGCCCAAAATGCACCGGCAAAAGAAGCACAGACCATTGACGAACTGGTCGCCATGTTCGATGATTCAAAATGCGCTCAGTGCCACGAAGAGATCTATGCCCAGTGGCAGTCGTCCTGGCATGCGCAGGCCGTGGTTTCATCACTCAAGGGCATGCGCAACTTCATCGCCATCGGCCTGGCCAAAGAATGGAAAACCAAACCCAGCAAGGCCCAGCTTCTCAAATGTCTTGACTGCCATGCTCCGGCAGTGAACTATGCCTCGGAAAAACTGGCTGTGGAGATCAGCCAGCTCATCGTGACCGCCTTTGAGAAAAAGGACAGCCCGGCCGGCAAAAAGGCCCGGACCCAGCTGGCCAAACTCAAGGTCGGCTGCCTTTCCTGCCACAACATAAAAGCCACTGCCGTGACCCGTGGCCTGCACGGACCGCCGATCAAGGGTGCCATCTACGGGCCCGAAGGTGTTTTGGCCGAGGACGACGACGGACATGACTCCATCGAGACAGTGGACATGAGCCGATCGGCCTTCTGCATGCAGTGTCATGGCCGGTACAAGGCGCCGGACGGCGAGACCATCCAGTGCAACACCCTTTCCGGCAGTTACCAGAACACCTACATCAGCCAGGGTGGCAGCCGCAGCTGTCAGGACTGCCACATGAAAAATGGTCATACCTTCCCGGGCGGCCATGACCTCGACACCGTCAAGGAGGGGCTCTCCTTTGACGTGGAGGTCACCCCCTACCAGCACCTGCCCGGCAAGATCAAGGGCGTCAAGGACAATAAGGCCTGGGTACCCAGCGTGGTGGTAACCGCGAAAATAACCAACAATACCGGTCATCGCGTCCCCGACGGCTGACTCTGGTCCGGCAAAGTGGTCCTGGAAGTGATCGCAAAGGATGCAGAGGGCAAGGAACTGTTCAAGGCTGACAAGACGTGGTTTGAAATCGGCGTGGACCTGGATCGCGACATGCGTTACGGGGCATGGCAGATCAAGGAGATAATCGACCTGACCCTGCCACCCATGGAAACCCAGAAGGAACGGTACCTCATCCACTTTGACACCGATACCGAGGAAGTGCTCCTGGAAGCCCGACTCTGGTACTATATCAGTGGCGGCAAGGGCGACGTGATCTATTCTCAGACCAGGAAACTGGTTTTTGACTGATTTTTAAAAAAAGACACGCCTACGACCGGAGCGGGCCTGCGGGCCCGCTTTTCTTTTGCCGGCCCGGATACCGCTACGAGAGACCCTTGAGTTCGTCCGGGGTATTGACGTTGCGCCAGCAGGAATGCAGGGCTGGCGGCGGCGAGGGGGTGACAATCCCGGGCACTCCGGCGAGCATGCTGATCCGCAGCGAGCCGCCCAGGGCGAGTTCCTCAAGGAGCGGCCGGCAGCGGAAATCATAGAGGGCCAACAGCGGCTCCACCCGGCCGTCCTGTTCGAGATCCGGCAGGATGGCCCGGGTACCCGGGCACCGCTGATCAAGCAGCCACTGCAGGGCCTCGGGCCGGATAGCGGGTTGATCGCAGGCCGTGATGAGCCAGGAGACCGCCGGCTGCCAGCGCAGCACCGACAGCACCCCGGCTAACGGCCCTGCCAGTCCCGGAGCGTCCGGGATCCTGGGAAGATGAGCAAGGGACTGCGGCAGGTCGCCGCGGCCCGAGATGACCACCTGGTCAACACACTTTTCCAGCAGCCAGACTGTCCTCTCCACCCAGGTCGCGCCATCCTTTTTTATAAGATGCTTGGGCTGTCCCATGCGACTGCTGCGACCTCCGATCAGAACGCAGCCCCAGACCGGCGGCCGTCGCCACTGGCTTGCCAGCCAGCCGTCGATCCACTTCAGCACCCGCTCCGGGGTGGCCTGCTCCCGGTCAAGGGTTTCCAGGATACGCCCTCTGTTCCTGGCCGGTGGAGCTCCGGTCTCTCCGGAGAGCCACAGTTTCGGAACCTCGGTGGTCCCGTGCCCCTCCACCAGGACAAGATCATAACGCAGGCAGAGCCGCCGGAGCAGCCCGTGGAGATCGCCGGCCGAGTGGATCCGGCAGAAACTGAGGTCTCCCAGGACCCAGACATCGGCCCCGGCCTGGAAAAACCGGTCACTGTCCTTACCAGGCCTGTCCACCTGAACCTTGATGGCATCGTGCTTGAGCACAACCAGCTGTAGTCCCCGGGCCAGCAGCGACGGGATCAGCGCCTCGATCAGGGTGGTCTTACCCGAGCCGGAACTGCCGCATATCCCCAACACCGGCAACTGGTCCAGGGACATCCCGACGTTGTTCTGCCTGCGCCTGTCGTCTGTCTGCAACACACTCATCGGCTTCTCCAGGGCGGAACCGGTGTGTCCGGAAACAGGCCGATCCTTCGGCCCCGCCGGAGCAGCTCCTCG
Organism: Desulfolithobacter dissulfuricans; assembly: GCF_025998535.1. Taxonomy (NCBI): domain Bacteria; kingdom Pseudomonadati; phylum Thermodesulfobacteriota; class Desulfobulbia; order Desulfobulbales; family Desulfobulbaceae; genus Desulfolithobacter; species Desulfolithobacter dissulfuricans. The sequence continues at coordinate 2,473,097 of NZ_AP024233.1, forward strand.
ACCGCCTCCCTGCCCTCTTCTCCCATCTCCACCGAAAAATCATTGACATAGAGCCCGATATGGCTCCTGATCACCTGGTCATCGAGTTCCCGGGCATGTTCCTTTATATAATCGCGGCACCGGTCCCCATGGGTCCGGGCCCAGAGGACACTTTGCCGGATCCCGTCCTCCACCGCGGCAAGCACCTCTTCGGGCAGGCTCCTGCGGGCAGCGATACAGCCAAGGGGTACCGGCAGCCCGGTTTCCTCTTCCCACCAGGCCCCGAGATCCTGGACACAGTAGAGACCGTGCTCAACATAGGTGAACCGGCTTTCATGGATAATCACCCCGGCGTCCAGCCGACCTTGGCTGACCTGCTCCATGATCCGGTCAAATCGCAGGACCTCAAGCCGGTGGCATTCCGGAGCAAAGAGGCGCAGGAGCAGAGCCGCGGTGGTGTACTCGCCGGGAATACCGATACGCCACTCTTTCCCGGGCCGGCCGGGCCCGGGCGAGGAGGTCACCAGCAGCGGGCCGCAGCCACGGCCCAGGGCGGCCCCGGAATCGAGCATGACATAGTCACCGAGCACATGGCCCAGGGCATGGAATGAGAGCTTGGTCACATCCAGTTTCGCCGCCATGGCCCAGCGGTTCAGGGTTTCCACATCCTCCAGCCGGGGTTCTGAAAACCGGCAGCCGCCAAGCGGAATGAGACCATGGACCAGACCATAAAATATAAAGGTGTCGTTGGGACAGGGAGAATAACCAATGGACAGGGTATGAGAACTCACGGATGCGGTTCGCCGGGTTGTCCCCAGCTGGTGTTGCCAGTTGAGGAAACAGTGTATACGTTATATCGCCTGCATTACCTGCCAGACCTGTGCGGGCTGCAAGCGACCGTCACTTCACTTGCCTTCAGGCGGTGGAGCGCACTGGATGCCGGAGGCGGTGCCCAGGGCGGATGCGATATCCGCTGCCGCCCGCCCGGCCCGTTCACAGGCCTCGGCCAGCTTCCAGTTATCACGATTCCGGTCTTCCACCATGTTGCTGATGCAGCGGATTTCCAGACAGGGCAGGCCGAACTCCTCACAGACCCGGGCCACGGCCGCCCCTTCCATGTTTTCGCACAGACCGTCATACTGCCGAGCCAGGAGAGCGCCGCGGGCGGCGGTGCCACTGGCACAGGAGACCGTGACAAAGGTTCCCGTATACCACGACTGGCCACCATGCTCCAATATTTTCTCGGCCTTCGCGAGCAGGGCCGGATCGAGCCGGAAGCTATCGGCCACCACCAGTCCGGCCGCCCCGAACCGTTCGACCCGGTCCTCCAGGCAGATTCCAAGATCACCGAGGACCTCGCTCCGGGCCAGGCAGAGGTCAAGGAGCCCGGGCTGTGCCAGGTACGGCCGCCCCATATAGGCCCCGGCCACCCCGAAATTGATCACCCCCTGGACATCGTCCTGGTGGTGGAGGAAAGAGGTGAGCTTAAGAGCGGTCTCCACCACCCCGATGCCGCTGACCAGGCGGGCCACCGGCGCATCTGCCTGCCAGGCGGCAGCAAAAGCGTCCATCTCAAAAGAGGTTGCGGCACAGACCAGATACATTGATTAAAGTGTTTTTCAGCCCGGAACAAGTTGACGGGAAAGCTATTTTCTCCATGCAATTTCGGCCAGTGTAAAGTAGCTTACACGCCTTTGCAAGAAATTCAGCCCGTTCACGAAAGCCAGAGAAACCATGCAACCCCAGTTTCGTCTCAGTTCCTATGATTACGACCTGCCGCCCGAGCGTATAGCCCAGCATCCGGCCGCCCGGCGGGATCAGTCCCGGCTCCTTGTCCTGCACTGCCCGGACGGCAGGACAGAACACACCCGGTTTGAAGCCATCGGCAGCTACCTGCGGCCGGGCGACCTGCTGGTGGTCAACAATACAAAAGTCTTCCCTGCCCGACTCCTGGGACACAAGGAAACCGGCGGCAAGGTGGAAATGCTCCTGCTCCATTATCCGCGCTTTCCGGATTGCGATACGTCAGCGCAGTCGATCACCATCGAAGCCGAGGCCATGGCTCTGGTCAAGAGCTCGCGGCGTCCCCGGCCGGACACTCTTCTTATCTTTGGCGACCAGCTCCAGGCCAGGGTTCTCTCCCTGCACGACAACGGCAAGGTCAAGGTCAGCCTCCGCCTTCACCTTGAGGCAGGGCAGGATCCGGAGGAGGTGCTGGCCTCCTGCGGTCAGATACCGCTGCCACCCTATATCCACCGTCCAAAAGGCACCACCCCTGAAGACACCCACCGCTACCAGACCAGGTATGCCGAACGCACCGGCTCGGTGGCCGCGCCCACGGCCGGGCTGCACTTCAGCGACAGGCTTTTAAAGGAGCTCCTGGCGGCAGGGGTCTCCATGGCCACGGTCACTCTCCATGTGGGATACGGCACCTTTGCGCCAGTACGAAGTGAGGACATCCGTGAACACCAGATCCATGCCGAATACGTGGAGGTCTCCGCTGACACCGCGGCGGCGGTGAACCGGACCAGGGATGAGGGCGGAAGGATATGGGCCGTGGGAACGACCAGTGTGCGGACCCTGGAATTTGCCGCCGCAGCCAGCGGCCGGGTCGAGCCCATCCAGGGGTTGTGCCAGCTATATATCTATCCCGGCTTCCGATTCCAGGTGGTGGACAACCTGGTCACCAATTTTCACCTGCCCCGCTCGTCGCTCCTTTTCCTGGTGGCTGCCCTGGCCGGACGGGAACAGATACTTGAGGCCTACAACGAAGCGGTGGAAAAGGAGTATCGCTTTTTCAGCTACGGCGATGCCATGGCCATCATAACCAGAGCTTTGCCCTGAGGATCCCACCGGAATTTCTGACGAAAACAAACCAGCATAGCTGGACAAAACCTGCCACCCACAACGAAGCATGAAAGTTGGTCACTCGGAGTCCCGCATGGCTCGCTTACCGGGCATGGGTGGATTCGAACTCTGCCGGAGACTCTTTCATATAAAGAAATCGAGTAGGGTGAGGCAAGTTAATTACGCTTGCCTCATCCCTCTCACAGAACCGTACGTACGGGTCTCGTATACGGCTCCTGTTTATTTTCCTTCATATTGAAACAGAGATTCCAGTAGATACAGCACCAAGATCAAAGAGACCCAAGCCCCGGTGTAAATATCCGTTGGGCAGGGCATAATGGCTCAAAGGACTTGCCGCATTGGCCCAGGAGTTCATTTTGATCGCATCAAACTTCCCCCTGTATCCAAGCTGCCTCAGCCTGCGGTGAAGCCGATTGGGCTTCTTCCACAATTTCAGCTGGATGGCTCGCAGTCTTCTCCGAATCCATCTCATCAGCCTTGAAAATTCTCCTGTGCAGTTCGCTATCCGGAAGTAGTTGGCAAATCCCCTCAAGAGCGGATTGAGATCTGCAATCACTTTCTCAAGATTCACCGGGGAATTACGCCGGGTCATTGCCTTGACCTTTGCCTTGAAAGACTTAATCTTGCCTCGCTGGATTTGCGTATACTGAGAGCATACGGATACTCCCAGAAAGTTTACGCCCCGACTGCTGTGGCAGATATGGGTCTTTTCACGGTTGACAGTCAGCAGCAATTCTCCTTCAAGATAGTGCCGTGCCTGCTCAAGAGCATTCTCGGCCGCTTTCTTTGATTGGCACAGAATCAGGATATCGTCCGCATAGCGGACTATTCGGTGGCCACGATTCTTCATGAATTGATCAAAAGAATCGAGATACACATTGGCTATCAGAGGGCTGATCACGCCGCCCTGTGGACTGCCGATCTCGCTAGCCGTAAATCCCGAATCCGTCATTACACCGCTCTTCAGAAACTTCTCCAGGAGACCGAGGATACTCCCGTCCCTGATCCGGCGACGAAAGGCGCTGAGGATGAGATCATGGTCCAAGGTGTCAAAGCATTTGGACAGATCCATATCAACTACCCACTTTCGATCGTAGTCACGGATAAACATCGTCGCCTTGGATATCGCCTGATGACAACTGCGGCCTGGGCGATAGCCATAGCTCGACGGGTGGAAATCCCGATCGAATATCGGCTGGAGAATGTCGAGCAGTGCCTGCTGCACTACACGGTCACGGACTGCTGGAATACCGAGCAACCGAACTCCTCCGGTTGGCTTGGGTATCTCTACCCGGCGCACGGCCAGTGGCTGGTAACTCTTTTCCCACAGTTCCTTCAGGAGACAGTCGATGTTGGCTTCGGCTGATGCGGCAAAGTCCTTGATGGACTGGCCGTCTATTCCGGCAGCTCCCTTCGCAGACCTCACCTTCCCAAACGCCTTGTGCAGAGCGTCCCTGCTCAGCATCCGGTCATACAGACTGTACCAAACGTCAACCATGCTCCTGTCCTGCGTCCCCATCCCTCCACTTCTGCCTGGAATCCCCGGGTCTTCACCCAAATGAGAGCGCCTTCTATCCCAATGGGCAATGTACGCTCAACTGTTCAGGTTACTCCGATGAACGGCCAAAATCAGCAGACGGCCTCTCACAGCATACCGCCGAAAATGTGCCCCGCCCCGTCGGGCAGCTTGTGTTCTGACTCCAGACCTCCATGATCTTCAGGGAACCTTCAAATAAACTTCATCCCTTCGCAACTGATACCGCTTTTGGCAAATACCAGCCCCTGTCAAACAACGCTGACAGGTCATCCCGGTTTTATCCTCCACGCTGTTACCAGGCTTCTCCGGCCGGGATTTCATCACTACTACGGAATCATCTGCCACCTCCCACCGCTTCGGTAGGCCTTGGATCTCTCCTTGAACCTTCCTTAACTCTCGTACTGCAAGTACGCTAGGAGGCTTCCCCGGTTAAGGCGAACTCCCGGTGAGCAATCCCATCCTCAATCACGCCAAAGGTCTGACCAGGTATCGGGCTTCACGCTATTGTGCACGCTTACCCACCTATGACGCCGAATCAGGTTCACTTACGCTATGTACCGCTCACTTCCTATCGCTTCCTTCAGACCCTGCCGTTGCCAGCAACGCCCTTGCGATTCGGATTGTCTTCCCCCTGGTCGGGGTGACGCCTGCGTTCCGCAGGCTGGGTTTGCCCGCCATGCCGGGCAAACATCGAGTAGGGTGAGGCAAGTTAATTACGCTTGCCTCATCCCTCTCACAGAACCGTACGTACGGGTCTCGTATACGGCTCCTGTTTATTTTCCTTCATATTGAAACAGAGATTCCAGTAGATACAGCACCAAGATCAAAGAGACCCAAGCCCCGGTGTAAATATCCGTTGGGCAGGGCATAATGGCTCAAAGGACTTGCCGCATTGGCCCAGGAGTTCATTTTGATCGCATCAAACTTCCCCCTGTATCCAAGCTGCCTCAGCCTGCGGTGAAGCCGATTGGGCTTCTTCCACAATTTCAGCTGGATGGCTCGCAGTCTTCTCCGAATCCATCTCATCAGCCTTGAAAATTCTCCTGTGCAGTTCGCTATCCGGAAGTAGTTGGCAAATCCCCTCAAGAGCGGATTGAGATCTGCAATCACTTTCTCAAGATTCACCGGGGAATTACGCCGGGTCATTGCCTTGACCTTTGCCTTGAAAGACTTAATCTTGCCTCGCTGGATTTGCGTATACTGAGAGCATACGGATACTCCCAGAAAGTTTACGCCCCGACTGCTGTGGCAGATATGGGTCTTTTCACGGTTGACAGTCAGCAGCAATTCTCCTTCAAGATAGTGCCGTGCCTGCTCAAGAGCATTCTCGGCCGCTTTCTTTGATTGGCACAGAATCAGGATATCGTCCGCATAGCGGACTATTCGGTGGCCACGATTCTTCATGAATTGATCAAAAGAATCGAGATACACATTGGCTATCAGAGGGCTGATCACGCCGCCCTGTGGACTGCCGATCTCGCTAGCCGTAAATCCCGAATCCGTCATTACACCGCTCTTCAGAAACTTCTCCAGGAGACCGAGGATACTCCCGTCCCTGATCCGGCGACGAAAGGCGCTGAGGATGAGATCATGGTCCAAGGTGTCAAAGCATTTGGACAGATCCATATCAACTACCCACTTTCGATCGTAGTCACGGATAAACATCGTCGCCTTGGATATCGCCTGATGACAACTGCGGCCTGGGCGATAGCCATAGCTCGACGGGTGGAAATCCCGATCGAATATCGGCTGGAGAATGTCGAGCAGTGCCTGCTGCACTACACGGTCACGGACTGCTGGAATACCGAGCAACCGAACTCCTCCGGTTGGCTTGGGTATCTCTACCCGGCGCACGGCCAGTGGCTGGTAACTCTTTTCCCACAGTTCCTTCAGGAGACAGTCGATGTTGGCTTCGGCTGATGCGGCAAAGTCCTTGATGGACTGGCCGTCTATTCCGGCAGCTCCCTTCGCAGACCTCACCTTCCCAAACGCCTTGTGCAGAGCGTCCCTGCTCAGCATCCGGTCATACAGACTGTACCAAACGTCAACCATGCTCCTGTCCTGCGTCCCCATCCCTCCACTTCTGCCTGGAATCCCCGGGTCTTCACCCAAATGAGAGCGCCTTCTATCCCAATGGGCAATGTACGCTCAACTGTTCAGGTTACTCCGATGAACGGCCAAAATCAGCAGACGGCCTCTCACAGCATACCGCCGAAAATGTGCCCCGCCCCGTCGGGCAGCTTGTGTTCTGACTCCAGACCTCCATGATCTTCAGGGAACCTTCAAATAAACTTCATCCCTTCGCAACTGATACCGCTTTTGGCAAATACCAGCCCCTGTCAAACAACGCTGACAGGTCATCCCGGTTTTATCCTCCACGCTGTTACCAGGCTTCTCCGGCCGGGATTTCATCACTACTACGGAATCATCTGCCACCTCCCACCGCTTCGGTAGGCCTTGGATCTCTCCTTGAACCTTCCTTAACTCTCGTACTGCAAGTACGCTAGGAGGCTTCCCCGGTTAAGGCGAACTCCCGGTGAGCAATCCCATCCTCAATCACGCCAAAGGTCTGACCAGGTATCGGGCTTCACGCTATTGTGCACGCTTACCCACCTATGACGCCGAATCAGGTTCACTTACGCTATGTACCGCTCACTTCCTATCGCTTCCTTCAGACCCTGCCGTTGCCAGCAACGCCCTTGCGATTCGGATTGTCTTCCCCCTGGTCGGGGTGACGCCTGCGTTCCGCAGGCTGGGTTTGCCCGCCATGCCGGGCAAACATCGAGTAGGGTGAGGCAAGTTAATTACGCTTGCCTCATCCCTCTCACAGAACCGTACGTACGGGTCTCGTATACGGCTCCTGTTTATTTTCCTTCATATTGAAACAGAGATTCCAGTAGATACAGCACCAAGATCAAAGAGACCCAAGCCCCGGTGTAAATATCCGTTGGGCAGGGCATAATGGCTCAAAGGACTTGCCGCATTGGCCCAGGAGTTCATTTTGATCGCATCAAACTTCCCCCTGTATCCAAGCTGCCTCAGCCTGCGGTGAAGCCGATTGGGCTTCTTCCACAATTTCAGCTGGATGGCTCGCAGTCTTCTCCGAATCCATCTCATCAGCCTTGAAAATTCTCCTGTGCAGTTCGCTATCCGGAAGTAGTTGGCAAATCCCCTCAAGAGCGGATTGAGATCTGCAATCACTTTCTCAAGATTCACCGGGGAATTACGCCGGGTCATTGCCTTGACCTTTGCCTTGAAAGACTTAATCTTGCCTCGCTGGATTTGCGTATACTGAGAGCATACGGATACTCCCAGAAAGTTTACGCCCCGACTGCTGTGGCAGATATGGGTCTTTTCACGGTTGACAGTCAGCAGCAATTCTCCTTCAAGATAGTGCCGTGCCTGCTCAAGAGCATTCTCGGCCGCTTTCTTTGATTGGCACAGAATCAGGATATCGTCCGCATAGCGGACTATTCGGTGGCCACGATTCTTCATGAATTGATCAAAAGAATCGAGATACACATTGGCTATCAGAGGGCTGATCACGCCGCCCTGTGGACTGCCGATCTCGCTAGCCGTAAATCCCGAATCCGTCATTACACCGCTCTTCAGAAACTTCTCCAGGAGACCGAGGATACTCCCGTCCCTGATCCGGCGACGAAAGGCGCTGAGGATGAGATCATGGTCCAAGGTGTCAAAGCATTTGGACAGATCCATATCAACTACCCACTTTCGATCGTAGTCACGGATAAACATCGTCGCCTTGGATATCGCCTGATGACAACTGCGGCCTGGGCGATAGCCATAGCTCGACGGGTGGAAATCCCGATCGAATATCGGCAGGAGAATGTCGAGCAGTGCCTGCTGCACTACACGGTCACGGACTGCTGGAATACCGAGCAACCGAACTCCTCCGGTTGGCTTGGGTATCTCTACCCGGCGCACGGCCAGTGGCTGGTAACTCTTTTCCCACAGTTCCTTCAGGAGACAGTCGATGTTGGCTTCGGCTGATGCGGCAAAGTCCTTGATGGACTGGCCGTCTATTCCGGCAGCTCCCTTCGCAGACCTCACCTTCCCAAACGCCTTGTGCAGAGCGTCCCTGCTCAGCATCCGGTCATACAGACTGTACCAAACGTCAACCATGCTCCTGTCCTGCGTCCCCATCCCTCCACTTCTGCCTGGAATCCCCGGGTCTTCACCCAAATGAGAGCGCCTTCTATCCCAATGGGCAATGTACGCTCAACTGTTCAGGTTACTCCGATGAACGGCCAAAATCAGCAGACGGCCTCTCACAGCATACCGCCGAAAATGTGCCCCGCCCCGTCGGGCAGCTTGTGTTCTGACTCCAGACCTCCATGATCTTCAGGGAACCTTCAAATAAACTTCATCCCTTCGCAACTGATACCGCTTTTGGCAAATACCAGCCCCTGTCAAACAACGCTGACAGGTCATCCCGGTTTTATCCTCCACGCTGTTACCAGGCTTCTCCGGCCGGGATTTCATCACTACTACGGAATCATCTGCCACCTCCCACCGCTTCGGTAGGCCTTGGATCTCTCCTTGAACCTTCCTTAACTCTCGTACTGCAAGTACGCTAGGAGGCTTCCCCGGTTAAGGCGAACTCCCGGTGAGCAATCCCATCCTCAATCACGCCAAAGGTCTGACCAGGTATCGGGCTTCACGCTATTGTGCACGCTTACCCACCTATGACGCCGAATCAGGTTCACTTACGCTATGTACCGCTCACTTCCTATCGCTTCCTTCAGACCCTGCCGTTGCCAGCAACGCCCTTGCGATTCGGATTGTCTTCCCCCTGGTCGGGGTGACGCCTGCGTTCCGCAGGCTGGGTTTGCCCGCCATGCCGGGCAAACACAAAAAAAACCTGGCCAAAGCCAGGTTTTGAAAAGAGCAGAGCCTTTAACAGGCCGTTGAAAAACTACTGCGCCGGGTGATACTGCGTCAAAATTCGGTTCAGGTAAGCGAGCCTGCGAGACTCTGAAATGCTCATGTACTTCTATATGTACACTGCGCTTTCCCGCCTCAATTTCCTTGGCTCATCTTTACTCGCTACGTTTTTCAACAGCCTGTCAAGGAGCGAGGTCAGGCGGAGGCGGCTGACGCAGGGCAGTTCTTGCAGCCCCCGCCGCCCTCCTTGCCGCAGGCCGGGGCAGAGCTCTCCTTTTTCTCGGATGAACCGCCGTTTCTGCCGTTACCATTGGAAGGACCGGCATAGCCGTCCTTGTACCAGCCACCGCCCTTGAGATGGAATGCGCTCATGGAGACCAGTTTCTTGACGCTGCCGCCGCAGTCCGGACACTCGGAAAGCGGATCGTCACTGATGCGCTGCTGGACCTCGAACACCTTGTCGCAGGCAGAACATTCATACTCATAGATAGGCATTGGAAACACCTCTCAATAATAATATTTTCAATAGGATACAGCCTAGCAACCTGTTTCTCCCCAGATACTGACAAGTACCATAATCCTGCCTCATCCCCCTGTCAACCCCTGCCCCTGTTCCCTTGCAGCTCCAGTGGTGCGCCAGCCTCCCGAACCGGTCTCCACCGGCCCGCGCCGATGCCGTGCTTTTCACCACAGTGAATTTCATCTAATAATTCAGCGAGATGCGCCGCAGCCCCTATAAAACATCACTGTATTGCATAATTATCTCTTTTTCTCTAATAAAATGTTTGCATTGCCTGAATTTTTACTATATTATCCCGCAGACGTTTGCAGAGGATGCGTCAGCACCTCAGATATTTACTAAGAGAGGATAAGCAAATGACTAAAACACTTGTGGAAATGACTGCTGAAATTATTCAGTCTCAAATCAGCACCCGGGAGATGAGCACCGACGAAATCAAGGTGGCTCTGAACGAAACCTTCCAGACTTTGAAGGGGTTACAGGAGGCGGAGATCTCCGGCCAGGACGCAGGCGACGACGAAAACAAGCCGGTCATGGATCCGCGGAAATCTATCCAGCGCAACAAGATTGTCTGCCTTGAGTGCGGCCAGGAGTTCAAAATGCTTTCGCCAAAGCATCTCAAATCCCATGGTCTCACCTCCAAGGAGTACAGGAAAAAATATGGATTTTCCGCCCGCCAGCCCCTCTGCGCGAAATCCCTTTCCGAGCGGCGTTCCAAATCAGGTAAAGAACGCGGCCTGCCGGAGAACTTGAGAAAGGCGATAGCTGCCCGGACTAAAAAGAAAAAATAAAGAAGTTCTCCAGTAATACCGTCTTGACGTAAAAAGGTCAGACCTGCTCTGACCTTTTTACGTTACTGTATCAACCCCCATTGTTCTGTCACATAACAGGTACGCACCTGTTTATCGGGACAGAATTCCAGCATCTTTCCCCCATGATTGGTATATTTGACTCCGGTGTCGGCGGAATGACAGTGGCCCGGGCCATCGAGCAGCACTGTCCAGGCCTGCCCCTTATCTACTTTGGTGATATCGCCCGGACCCCCTATGGTTCCAAGAGCCGGAGCACCATCATTGACTATTCACGTCATAACACCGAACTGCTCCTGGAACACGGGGCCAGCATCATTGTCATTGCCTGCAACTCGGCGGCCAGCGTGGCCACCGGTGTCCTCAGGGAGCAGTACCCGGTACCGGTCCTGGACGTGGTCGGCCCGGCGGTGGACCAGGCCGTTCAGGTCAGCAGAAGCGGCCGGATCGGTGTTATCGGCACCCGGGCCACGGTCAGAAGCGGGATCTACGAACGGTCTATACAGGCACAGCTCCCTTCGGCCACCGTCCTGAGCCAGCCCTGCCCCCTGCTGGTACCGCTGGTCGAGGAAGGCTGGCTTTCAAGGCGGGAGACCAAGATGATTCTCCGCCGCTACCTTTATCCCCTGCGCCTCCGACAGATCGACACCCTGGTTCTGGGCTGTACCCATTACCCGCTGCTCAAGCACCTGATCGGGCCGCGTATCGGCCGGCGGGTTCAGCTCATCGATTCTTCCCTTGCAGTTGCCCAACATTTGCACCATTATCTCCAGGACCATCCGGACCTGGCCGAGAGGGTGCGCCGGAGCGGGCAACAGAGCCGGTTCCTGGTCTCCGACTGTACCGGAGCGATCCGGCAACTGGCCGGGAAGATCTTCGGCCGCCCCATAGATCTGGAGACGATCCATGTATAGATTTTTTTTGCTTCTGCTCCTTGTCGTCGTACCCCTCTCCACCACCGCGCTGGGTGCCCCCTCCACAAAAAACGACGCTGTCCGGGACGCCCGGGCCTTGCAGGAGCGCTATCAGCGGTTGACAAGCCTCTGTTTTGATTTCACCCAGATCACCCGGACCGGCGGCCGGGAGAGGTATGGACGGGGTGAGGCCGTCTTCTTACGCCCGGCCGGCCACAAGAGCGTCATGCGCTGGGACTACCTGCAGCCGGACCGCCAGGTCATTGTCAGTGACGGCCAGACCCTCTCCATCTACACGGAAAAGGATAAACAGATGATCGTCACCCCGGCCAGCGCCCTGGAGTCCGACATCACCTATGGTTTTTTCGCCGGCACCCGGAACCTGCTCGACGACTTCAACGCCCTGCCTCCGGACACCCGGTATGTATCTTCCCTGCCCGGGCCGGCGCTGCGCTCCATCCGCCTGGTGCCCCGCCGTCCCCATCCGCAGATAAAGGAAGTACAGATATGGTTTGACAGGGATCACCTGATCCACCGGATCATCATCGAGGATCATTTTGACACGGTTACCGAACTGACCTTCGCCAACATCAGGACCGATGAACTGCGGCCGGACGATACAGAGGCCCTGCAGCAGATCATTCACCTGTCGATCCCGCCCGACACGGAAATCATTACCCAGTAAAGCCCATGCGCGTGCTGCTTGTCTCCATGCCGTGGGCGATTTTCAACCGCCCATCCATCCAGCTCGGCACTCTCAAGAGTTACCTCCAGTCCCGGGGGATCGAGTGCGTCACCAGCCACCCCTTCCTCGATGTCGCCCGGCTCATCGGTACCGACAGCTACCGGCTCATCGCTGAAAATTCCTGGGCCGGGGAAGCGCTCTACTCCGGCCTGCTCTTTCCCGAGCACCGCAGCCAGGCCGAAAAGCTCTTTAACCGGGAAATGCGCGGCTCGCTCCAGGCCGATTTCCACGCCATCACCCGGCTGCTTGAGCACCAGTTCACCTCCTGGCTCAAGACGCAGGAGCTCGAAGGTTTTGACCTGATCGGTTTCGCGGTCTGCTTCGCCCAGTTGCCGCCCAGCCTCTACGGTGCGGCCCGCATCAAGGAGATCCACCCCGATATCCCCATTGTTTTCGGAGGCTCCACCTGCACCCCGGCCATCGGCAGTACTCTTCTCGAGGTCTTCCCCCAGGTGGACCATGTTATCACCGGTGAGGGCGAGCGTCCCCTGGAGGACCTCTGCCGCCTGCTGGCCGGGGAGGAAAAGGAGGGCCGGGACAATATTCTCAGCCGTGTCAACCTCCCTGCCGATCCGGAAGAGATATCCGCCCTTAAAAACCGGGAGATCAGGGAGCTCGACCAACTGCCTGTCCCTGATTTCGATGACTACTTCCAGGACCTGCGTCAATCCGGCATGGTCTTCATCCCCACCCTGCCGGTGGAGTTTTCCCGCGGCTGCTGGTGGAACAAGTGCACGTTTTGCAACCTGAACCTGCAGTGGTGCGGCTATCGCTGCAAATCGGCCGCCCGCATGGAGGCGGAAATCCAGCATCTCAAGACCAGGTACCAGTGCCTGGACTTCACCTTCACCGACAACGCTCTGCCGGTGCGCGAGGCGGATCGGTTTTTCAAATCCATGGTCAGCGGTGGAGACGACCTGCGTTTTTTTGCCGAGATCCGGGCCATGCAGAAACAAAAGACCTACCACCTCTATCGTCGGGGCGGGCTGGAAAGCGTCCAGGTGGGTATCGAGGCCCTGTCCTCCACCCTCCTTAAGCGGATGAAAAAGGGGGTCCGGGTCATGGATAACGTGGCGGCGATGAAATATGCCGCCGCAGCCGGAATGAAGCTGGACGGTAACCTGATCCTGGAATTTCCCGGCTCCACCGGGGCCGAAGTCCAGGAAACCCTGCGGGTACTTGACGCGGTCCTGCCCTACCGTCCTCTGCAGGCCGCCGGTTTTTTTCTCGGCCTTGGCAGCCCGGTTTGGGCCAGTCCTGCCGATTACGGAATCAGGGCCATCACCAGTCATCCCAAAAACCGGCTGCTCTATCCGGACAATATCCTGAACCGGCTGGAAATGCTGATCAAGTCCTACCGCGGTGACCGGCAGGCCCAGAGAAAACAGTGGCAGCCGGTGCGGGACAAAATAGCCCGATGGACCGCCTTCCATGAAAACCGGGACCCCAGCCGTCCTCCGCTCAGCTGGCGTGACGGGGGCAGTTTCCTGATCATCCGCCAGGAACGACCCGATCCGAAGGAGAAGCAGAAACAAAAGACCTATCATCACCGGCTGCGGGGCCTGTCACGCCAGATCTATCTGGCCTGCGACCGCCCGGTGACGAGAAAGGAGTTGCTGCACCGTTTCCAGCAGGTTACAAAAGAGCAACTCACAGCCTTCCTGGACGATCTTGAAAAAAAACAGCTGCTCTTCCGGGAAGATGACACTGTCCTGGCCCTTGCCTTCAGGGAGCGCGCGGCCAGCAGCCAATCCTGAGCCATGAACAGACCATGCTGATAGCCATTGTATCTGATTCCCACGACATGATTCCCAACCTGCACCGGGCGGTCTCGCTTGCCAACCGCGAGGGAGCCGAAATCATGATCCATTGCGGCGACCTGATTTCGCCATTCATGCTTTCCCAGCTCCGTCGGTTCCAGGGGCAGGTCCATCTCATCTACGGCAACAATGCCGGCGACCAGCATCTCATCTCCTCGCGGTGCCAGACCATGTTCGAGAATATCCGCCACCACGGTGTCCAGGGCGAAATAGAGGTCGACGGCCTGCGGATCGGTTTTATCCACTACCCGGAAACCGCCATGGGCCTGGCCTGTACCGGAAAATACGACGTGGTCTGCTGCGGGCACAACCATGAGTACCGGGTGGAGCGGGTCGGCAACTGCCTGCTGGTCAACCCCGGTGACCTGCTCGGCAAGGACGAGGTTCCCGGATTTATTCTCCTGGACACCGTCACCCTGGAAACCCGGCGCCTGGATGCCGGCGAGCAGCTTGTTTTTGACGACGACCTGCTGTAGAGTGCCCCTTCCAGACCTTGTCCGGACCAATTTACATAAAAGTCTCGTCCCATCCTCCGGGGGGGACAACAGCTTTCATGTTTCGTTGTGCAGGCCGTGGGAGCCTGCATGGGTGTTAGACAGAACCATGGAAAATGGTTGGAGGCCCGGATGGGCTGAAAGCCGGGAATCCCGACCTGGAAGCCATGTGCAGTTCCGGTCCATGGTTTTCCCATCTCATTTATTTCTTATTACAGATTGTGGTACGCATCATGAGCGACGAACGTTTTGAAGATCTCTTCCAGGAAAAAACCGTCACCAAGCAGAAACTTTTTCCCGGCGACAAGGTAGAGGCCGTGGTTGCCGGCACCAGCGGGGAGAATGTCTTTCTCGATGTCGGTGCCAAGAGCGAAGGCGTGATCAGCGCCGCCGAGTTGCGCAACGAGGATGGCGAGCTCACCGTCAAGCCCGGGGACACCCTGGCGGTCTTTCTCCTGGCCGTGCGCAACGGCGAGATGGTCTTCACCACCCGTATCGGTTCCGGTCAGGCCTCGGTCCAGGAACTGGAGGATGCCTTTCATTCAGGGATCCCGGTGGAAGGCAGGGTCACCGGCGAGATCAAGGGCGGCTTCCAGGTCACGGTGGCGGGCCAGCGGGGCTTCTGCCCCTATTCGCAGATGGATATCCGGCGGATCGAGAACCCGGATGAATACGTGGACAAGACTTTCTCTTTCAAGATCATCGAGTTCGGTAACCGGGGCCGCAATATCATACTCTCGGCCCGGGCGGTCATGGAAGAGGAACGGGCCCGGCAGCGTGAAGCCCTTGAGCAGAGCCTGGAAGAGGGCATGCAGGTTGAAGGGACGGTGTCGTCCATCCGCGAATTCGGCGCCTTTGTCGATATCGGCGGAGTGGATGGCCTGATCCCGATCTCCGAACTCGCCTGGGGGCAGGTGGAGCGGGTCGAGGATATACTGGAGCAGGGCCAGAAGGTGCAGGTGGTGGTCAAGAAACTGGACTGGGAGCGCGACCGGATCTCACTGAGCCTCAAGGAGACCCTGGAAAATCCCTGGGAGCGGGTGGAAGAGAAATATCCCGTCGGCTCGGTGCATGTGGGCCGGGTTTCCAGGCTGGCTAACTTCGGCGCCTTTATCTCCCTGGAACCCGGGGTGGACGGACTGCTGCACATCTCCAAGCTGGGAGCCGGACGGCGGATCAACCATCCGCGGGAGGTCCTGGAACCGGGCCAGGAGATCACGGTCAAGATCGACGGTGTGGAACGGGAAAAACAGCGGATATCCCTGGTTCCGGAGGACTTTACCGACTCAGCCGGGACAGAGAAAAAAGAAAAAGAGTCCGGCCGGGAACCGTCTTTCCGGCCACAGGCCCCCGGCTCCATGGGGACGCTTGGCGACCTGCTCAAGGCGCAGCTGAAAAAATAGAACCTGGATCAACCGGCCCCCTCCTGCTGCCGCTTGATCTCGAACATGATGATTCCAGCGGCCACCGAGGCGTTGAGGGAATCGAAATCGCCGGCCATGGGAATGGTGATCAGGTGATCGCACTCCTTCCGGACCAGAGGCCGGATTCCCTTGCCCTCGCTGCCGATCACCAGGGCGACCGGGCCGGTGCAGTCGGTCTCATAGATGGAGCCGGCCTCCGATCCGACCACGGCACCGTAGATCCACAGACCGCGCTCCTTGAGCAGGGCCAGGGTATCGCGCAGGTTACCCACCTGGGCGATCTGCAGATGGGTCACGGCACCGGCCGAGGTCCGGGCCACGGTGCCGGACAGGGGCGCGGACCGGTCCCGGGTCAGGATGACCGAACCGAATCCGGCCGCCAGGGCGGAACGGAGGATGGAGCCCAGGTTCCTCGGATCCTGGATGGAGTCGAGCACCAGGAGACGGGGCGAACTCTGCTCCTCAAGGGATGCCAGTAATCTCTCCAGCGGTACCAGGGTCGCCTGGGTCTGCCGGGCCACCACGCCCTGGTGGCGGCAGGACGGGGCAACCCCCAGCCGGTTTCGCTCGACAAAACGGAGTCGAACCCCCTGGCGTCGGGCCGTCTCGATGATGGCCTGGATCTTCGGCCCGCCCTTGCCCTTGACAACCAGGATCTCCTCGATGTTGCCCGGTGAACGCAGGGCTTCCTGGACCGCATTGAGTCCCCAGATACGTTCCTGGTCCACCTCCTGGGATTGCTGCTTTCCACCGCCCGGACCGGGCCCGCGCATCTTCTTTGCCGCTTTTCCTTTTACCATCAGATGATACCGGGGACCTGGGTCCCGTCTATCCGCCGCCGTCGGCGGCTGCGCTCGGCAATGATAATAGCCCGCAGGCTTTCCACCGCCTCATCCAGCCGGTCGTTTATGACCAGATAATCATACTCCGACGCCGCCTCCATCTCGATCTCCGCATTCCTGAGCCGCAGGGCGATGGTCTCCTCGGTTTCCGTGCCCCGGCCCCGCAGCCTGCGGGCCAGTTCGTCCAGGGACGGGGGAGCGATGAACACCGTCACCGGCTCCGCGGTCCGGCGGATCTGCCGGGCCCCCTGGACATCGATATCCAGGACCACGTCCAGACCCTGTTCCAGCCGGGCCACGACCTCGTCCCGGCCGGTCCCGTAAAAATTGCCGTGGACCTCGGCCCATTCCAGAAAACCCGACGGTTCCCGGTCCCGGATGGCGATAAACTGCTCCCGGGTAACGAAATGGTAGTCCCGGCCGTTTTCTTCTCCCGGCCGGGGCGGCCTGGTGGTATGGGAAACCGAAAAAACCAGCCCGGGCAGGTCGCCCATGACCTTTCTTAAAATGGTGGTTTTGCCGCAGCCCGAAGGCGCGGAAATGACAAGTATGAAGCCCTTACTCATCGTTATTCTCCTGGAACCGGCCCAGGATCCGGACCGGGTTCTGTTGTTCGGCGGCCAGGGCGGCAAAACGCTGATTAATGGTTTCCGGCTGCACCGAAGAGAGCACCAGGTGGCCGGAATCGAGAATGATGATGGCCCGGGTCCGCCGTCCTTCGGTGACGTCGATGAGCTTTTTTTCCCGCCGGGCCTCTTCCTTGAGTTTGCGTATGGGCGAGGAGCCCGGGTTCACCACCGCCAGGATACGGCTTATCTTGACCGCATTGCCAAAACCGACATTTATGAGTCTTCCATCCATGATACAGCTTAAAGTTGACAGAGAACAGTTGACATACCGTTACCCTGCATGATCATTGTTGACATCTGATTTTGACCGACATCCAAATAGATACGAGAAACTGTCAACCGTTGACACTCCGCTACTCGATATTCTGGATCTGTTCGCGCAGTTTCTCGATTTCGTTCTTCATCTCCACGCTGAGATGGGCGATTTCGCTGTTGCTTATCTTGGAAGCCAGGGTATTGACCTCGCGCAGGAACTCCTGGAGGAGAAAATCCAGCCGCCGGCCCACCGGTTCATCAAGCTCAAGAAAATGGCGGAACTGGTCGATGTGACTGTGCAGCCTGACGGTTTCTTCGGTCACGTCGCACTTGTCGGCCATGATGGCGGTTTCCTGGGCCAGACGCATGGGATCGATGTCCATGCTGCCCAGGAGCTTTTCTATCCGCTGCCGCAGTTCGTTCTGGCGCTGGAAGAGAATTTCAGGGATCTTCGCTTCAATGGTCTCCAGGATGCGGGCAAAACGGTCCAGGCGCCCGAGAAGCTCCTCCTTGAGGGCCTGCCCCTCGACGGAGCGCATCTGATCACACTCGGCAAGGGCCCTGGACAGGGCCTGCCGGGCCAACGGCCATTCCCGGTCCAGATCCGGTCTCTGCTCTTCCTGGGTGATCAGGTCCCGCAGGGTCAGCATGTGACTGAGGCCGACCGGAGACCGGCCGTTGCCGTTGCTGAGGTCAAATTCCTCGCCGAGGCGGGCGAGACAGTCATAATACTGGCGGGCCAGATCCATGTTCACATTGAGCACCGTCTCGCTCAAGGCTTCTCCCCGTACCTGGAGACTCACCTCCACCCGGCCCCTGTCCTGGTGACGGGCCACCAGTTTCTTGACCCGTTCTTCCAGGCCGGCAAAGGGCCGGGGCAACTGGACCCGCTGGTCCAGATAGCGATGGTTGACGGTCCGGACCTCGGCGATCCAGGTCCGGTCGTCCGCAGTGGTCTCACCGCGTCCGAAACCGGTCATACTTCGTGGCCGCATAATCGTTCCTTTTTCTGTTTGATTAGTGAAACGTTCAATTTAGGTGAAAAAAAGTTGCTGTCTCGCTGCCCGGAGCCGGTCTGGCAGCAGCGCTACCCTTTCGGTGCAGAGCAGTCGGACAGGAACAGGTTCCGATGGAGATACCCGCCGGACACCTCTGGAGCGGGCAATAAAAAAAGGCCTCCCGGAAGGGCGGCCCGCTATCCCGGCGACAACCGGGTACAACAGCAGCATCGGCGGTCTACCCGGATTCCGTAACCATGGGCAGGGCAACCTCCATACCGTCAGGACCTGGAGCTCCGCCTAACCGGCTGCGGCCCGGTTCTGGCCGCTGTCCAGCTCGGCGATCCTGTCCGCCAGCCGTTCAGCCGCAAAAACCAGGGACTCAACATCGAGAAAGTCCAGGACATGGTGGTCGAAGAGTACCTTGACCTTGGCCTCGAAGCCATCTTCCGGCTCCTCGTCCCAGAACAGAAGGTAGTGGGGTACATGGGGCAGCACGAGAATAACCATGTTCACCGAACCGCTCTGTTCCCCCTCCCCGGGCTGGCCGCCAAGAAGGCTGCAGATCCGGGCCAGGTCACCCGGCCGGCCGGCGAACCGGTCTGCCAGGCGATTTTCGCAATACGTTGCCAGGGTCCGAACCTTGGAGATGGTGTTGGGCAGGCTTTCCAGGCCGATCCAGGTGTTGTCCGGCTTTCTGCCCCCACCGTAGGCAACATAGTTGTAGAGCAGAATCTGATCCCTGGGATCGACCAGCTCGTCGCCGTCCATCAGGACCCGGTCCACCCCCAGCTCCACCCGCCGGCCAAGGTAGTCAAAGACCAGGCTGTCGGGCCGGGTCGCATCCCAGGATGCTCCCAGTCTTTCGGCCAGGGTGGAAAAATCCAGATCCCGAACCTTGGACTTGAGATGGGTTACCAGGGCCATGTCGCGTTCGTCCTGTCCCTTCTCCACCCGTTCCAGTCCTCCCCGGTCCCCGGCCGCGGCCCTGAACTCCTCCGGCAGGGAGGACGGATCCAGATAGGGACAGGTCGTGGGATCCAGCCCGCCCATGGTGACCGCGACCGCAAAGGCCAGGCAGGCGGGATGGCCGCACTCACCACAGTTGGTGGCCGGGGTATACTTGAGAAATTCGTGCGGGGTCATACCGGGATGGCGGGTTATTTCTTCAGTTTCTTGTTCAGGGCCTGAATCGTATCCTTCGTCATATCGCTATCTTCCGAGTAGTAGAGCACTGCGTTCCTGGGCAGGACAATCGTATAGCCCTTCTGCCTGGCTACTTCCTCGACCACCTGTTCCAGCGTCTTGAGGATGGGACCGTATTTTTTCTCCCGCAGCCGTTTGAGTTCCATATTGGCGTCGTCCTGCTTGAGCTGGAGGTTACGCCGTTTTTTATTCAGTTCGATGACCTTTTCCTGTCTGATATCATCGCTCCAGACCGAGGATTTCTTTTCGATCTCCTTCTGCAGAGTCAGGAGTTCCTCCTCCTCCTGCCTGAACTGCTTCTGCAGCTCCTTGAGCTTCTCTTCCATGACACTCTGCGCTTCCTTGCCGGCATCGGAGGCCTGGAGTACCTTCTGGACGTTGACCACCCCGATCTTTGTCGCGGCCGCCTGAACCGCCTGCCCCGTCAACATGACCAGGGCCATGCCACATACCACTGCAATCGCAACACCGTAAATCTTAGCTTGAATCTTCATTTATGCTCCTATGGCAAAAAAAAACCGTTCACCGCCAATCAATACCGGCGGCCCAAATCGAGTAGGGTGAGGCAAGTTAATTACGCTTGCCTCATCCCTCTCACAGAACCGTACGTACGGGTCTCGTATACGGCTCCTGTTTATTTTCCTTCATATTGAAACAGAGATTCCAGTAGATACAGCACCAAGATCAAAGAGACCCAAGCCCCGGTGTAAATATCCGTTGGGCAGGGCATAATGGCTCAAAGGACTTGCCGCATTGGCCCAGGAGTTCATTTTGATCGCATCAAACTTCCCCCTGTATCCAAGCTGCCTCAGCCTGCGGTGAAGCCGATTGGGCTTCTTCCACAATTTCAGCTGGATGGCTCGCAGTCTTCTCCGAATCCATCTCATCAGCCTTGAAAATTCTCCTGTGCAGTTCGCTATCCGGAAGTAGTTGGCAAATCCCCTCAAGAGCGGATTGAGATCTGCAATCACTTTCTCAAGATTCACCGGGGAATTACGCCGGGTCATTGCCTTGACCTTTGCCTTGAAAGACTTAATCTTGCCTCGCTGGATTTGCGTATACTGAGAGCATACGGATACTCCCAGAAAGTTTACGCCCCGACTGCTGTGGCAGATATGGGTCTTTTCACGGTTGACAGTCAGCAGCAATTCTCCTTCAAGATAGTGCCGTGCCTGCTCAAGAGCATTCTCGGCCGCTTTCTTTGATTGGCACAGAATCAGGATATCGTCCGCATAGCGGACTATTCGGTGGCCACGATTCTTCATGAATTGATCAAAAGAATCGAGATACACATTGGCTATCAGAGGGCTGATCACGCCGCCCTGTGGACTGCCGATCTCGCTAGCCGTAAATCCCGAATCCGTCATTACACCGCTCTTCAGAAACTTCTCCAGGAGACCGAGGATACTCCCGTCCCTGATCCGGCGACGAAAGGCGCTGAGGATGAGATCATGGTCCAAGGTGTCAAAGCATTTGGACAGATCCATATCAACTACCCACTTTCGATCGTAGTCACGGATAAACATCGTCGCCTTGGATATCGCCTGATGACAACTGCGGCCTGGGCGATAGCCATAGCTCGACGGGTGGAAATCCCGATCGAATATCGGCAGGAGAATGTCGAGCAGTGCCTGCTGCACTACACGGTCACGGACTGCTGGAATACCGAGCAACCGAACTCCTCCGGTTGGCTTGGGTATCTCTACCCGGCGCACGGCCAGTGGCTGGTAACTCTTTTCCCACAGTTCCTTCAGGAGACAGTCGATGTTGGCTTCGGCTGATGCGGCAAAGTCCTTGATGGACTGGCCGTCTATTCCGGCAGCTCCCTTCGCAGACCTCACCTTCCCAAACGCCTTGTGCAGAGCGTCCCTGCTCAGCATCCGGTCATACAGACTGTACCAAACGTCAACCATGCTCCTGTCCTGCGTCCCCATCCCTCCACTTCTGCCTGGAATCCCCGGGTCTTCACCCAAATGAGAGCGCCTTCTATCCCAATGGGCAATGTACGCTCAACTGTTCAGGTTACTCCGATGAACGGCCAAAATCAGCAGACGGCCTCTCACAGCATACCGCCGAAAATGTGCCCCGCCCCGTCGGGCAGCTTGTGTTCTGACTCCAGACCTCCATGATCTTCAGGGAACCTTCAAATAAACTTCATCCCTTCGCAACTGATACCGCTTTTGGCAAATACCAGCCCCTGTCAAACAACGCTGACAGGTCATCCCGGTTTTATCCTCCACGCTGTTACCAGGCTTCTCCGGCCGGGATTTCATCACTACTACGGAATCATCTGCCACCTCCCACCGCTTCGGTAGGCCTTGGATCTCTCCTTGAACCTTCCTTAACTCTCGTACTGCAAGTACGCTAGGAGGCTTCCCCGGTTAAGGCGAACTCCCGGTGAGCAATCCCATCCTCAATCACGCCAAAGGTCTGACCAGGTATCGGGCTTCACGCTATTGTGCACGCTTACCCACCTATGACGCCGAATCAGGTTCACTTACGCTATGTACCGCTCACTTCCTATCGCTTCCTTCAGACCCTGCCGTTGCCAGCAACGCCCTTGCGATTCGGATTGTCTTCCCCCTGGTCGGGGTGACGCCTGCGTTCCGCAGGCTGGGTTTGCCCGCCATGCCGGGCAAACACAAAACCGGGAAAGAGCAGGGCCCTTTCCCGTAAACTCATGGTTCTCGTACCAGCGCTACTACACCACCCGAAAGCACGCACATTCTTTCCCGGGTGATTTCAGCAAGGTGGTTACCCCGCGATCAGTCAGCATCCACCGGTCAGTCGACAATAACAAAGTCGTCCCGCCGGTTCTGGGCCCAGGACAGTTCGTCGTGACCGTAGAGGAGCAGTTTTTCCTCTCCCCAGCTGACTGTACTCATCCTGTCTGGAGAGACCCCGAGATTTTCCAGGTATTTCTTGGCGCTCTGAGCCCTTCTTTCCCCAAGGGCCAGGTTGTATTCCCTGGTTCCGCGCGGGTCACAGTTTCCTTCGATGCGGATCCTGATCTCGGGATTGGCCTTGAGAAAGTCGGCATTCTTTTCGATCCGCTCCACCTGGTCCCCACGAATGGCCGATGAGTCGAAATCAAAATAAATCGGCAGCATGGGGGCCGATGTCCGGGCCTCCAGGATGGTATCCTCTGGTGACACCTCGGTCTCCAGGGGTTCTGCCGGCCCCATGGCCTCACTATCCATGGTTGCGGTCACTTCAGAACCTTTCTGGTTTTTACTGCCGCATCCACCCAGGACAAAGGCTGTGGATACCAGCAGAAGTACTGTCAGGAAAAACGTTTTACCGGTGCGCATGACACGGTCCTCCGCCACTCTATTTTTATGCACAGAAATATTCCCGGGGGCCGGTCCGGCTCCATGGCTGAGTCCAGTACAGGCCCCGCCGCCCGAATCGGGGAGAAATTCCCCTGGCGGGAGCCGGGATGCGATCCTGAAGAGCTCCCCTCCAGGACCTGTTTCACTCCCCCATAATGAACTGTCACCGCCCTTTTTTGTCAAGGATAATTCCCGGCTGAAAAACCCATAATTTCAACATTTTTTTCCCGGACAATGAAATCGCTTGCAAATCCATATCAGCCCATCTAAATTTGATTGTTTCGTACACCTGGACATTTCAAAAAACTTCACACCCAAGCGGAAACCGTGACTCCAGAAAAAGCCATTACAATTCAGTCGGTCGAGGAACTGGTCTGCAAAAATCAGTTCGGTACCTTCTTCGGGGTACCCCAGGATGTGTTTGACCGGGTATGGAACAATCTCTGCGGGCCAGACGGTAACTCCGTGGTATATATCTCCATGGAAATCGGCGCCGATCCCGACACCTTCCATCCGGTGCTTGATTTTCTTCTGGAAAACGATTTCACCACCAGCGGCGACGACCAGACCAGGCATTTCATCAACAAATATCTCCACGGCCCGCGCAAGATTCCCAATTACAGCGGCGGACTCGGTGTCCTGGCCGGAGATACCCTGAAGAGCTTTGCCGACCTGCAGATACCGGTCCTGGCAGTGAGCCTGCTCTACCGGGAAGGCTATTTTTCCCAAATCGTCGATTTCAATGTCGGCCAGATCGACCAGGCGACCCACTGGTCTCCCGAACAAACCCCGACCCTGTTCCTCCTCCGGGACCCTGACGAGCCCGAAAAACCCCTGGAAATCCCGGTTCCCTTCTACAACGAGTATGACCAGCCGACCATGGCCCGGGCCCAGGTGTGGATGAAACTGGAGGCCGGGGAGGAGCTGGACTATTTCGTGCCCGAGTTCCTGCTTGATTACGCGGTGCCCTCTTCACCCCCCTGGGTCCAGGAAGCGGCCAAGCGGCTCTACAACGCCAAATCCACCATCATGAAGGCCAACCAGCGGCGGCTGCTGGGCTCGGGTATCCTGCCGCTCATGGAACGACTCGGCTTCACCGCCCGGACCCTGCACCTGAACGAGCAGCACGGGGTGGCCGTCACCCTGCACCTGATCCTGAGGGAGTTGGAACAACGTCTGGGGCCGGATTACCACCAGAAGATGAGCGACAGCGATATCCTGGCCGCCGCCGACCAGGTAGCCAAGCGGCTGGTCTACACCATTCACACCCCGGTCAAGGCCGGCCACGACCGGTTCTCCCGTGAACTCTACGCCGGGATCAGCCATTCCACCTGCCAGCGGATCCTCGACCTGCTGGCCCGGGATGAGCAGTCGCCAAACGAATACAACTTCACGGCCATGGCCATGCGGGTGAACCGGGCGGTCAACAGTGTCAGCCGGCTGCACCGCGATGTAACCCGTCGGCAGTTCCCCGACTTTGCCGACAAGATCACAGCCATCACCAACGGTGTCCACCACCTGACCTGGATTTCCGAGGAACGGGCCCGGGTCTTCGATGCCCAGCCAGGCCTGGAAGACTGGCGCGACGATCCCGGCTGTTTTGCCAAGGCCGCACTGGAAAATGATTCCGGATTCCGAAACAACCTCGCCCGGGCCTGGAAACGGGATAACCAGACCCTGGTGGACCATATCAACACCATGCTGGCCGAACACCGGATCCAGATGACCACCACCTGGATCGACCCGCCCAACTACCTTTCCTACCTGCATGAAGAAGGTGTCCTGCAGCCCGGGGTGTTCACCATCGGCTTTGCCCGCCGGTTTTCCACCTACAAGCGGGCCAACCTGATCTTTGATGACCTGTCCACCCTGGTGGATATTCTCATCAAGGGCCGGTACCGGATCAACTTCGTCTTTGCCGGCAAAGCCCACCCGCAAGATGAGCCGGGCAAGACCGTACTCAAGGTGATCCTCGACAACCAGAAGGATCTCTTTATCCGCAGCCAGGGTCTGGCCCGGCTGGTTTTCATTCCCGGCTATGATATGCACGTCGCCAAGATGATGGTCTCCGGGGTCCATGCCTGGCTCAACAACCCCAAACGGCCCCTGGAAGCCAGCGGCACCAGCGGTATGAAGGCGGCCATGAACGGCGTACCCAATATCTCGGTCATGGATGGCTGGTGGGTGGAGGGCTACCACGGGGGCGCCACGGGCTGGAAATTCGGCCATGAGGGGCCCATCGACGAACAGAGCCTGAGCGAGAGTCCCGATGCCCTGCTCTACCGCGAGGACTCCCTGGCCTTCTACCGGCTCCTGCCGGAAATACTCGACATGTTCTATAACCGTCCAGACGAGTACCTGGACCGGGCCATCCAGAACCTGAAAAGAAATGTGCCCATCTTCAATACCCACAGAATGGCCGCTGAATACGTGAAAAAATATAACCTCAGGCTCACCGACGAGACCGCAAATCGCATAGATCACTTCGCCAAGCTGTACCACAGTGATCCGGAAAACGGTTGAGCAGCCGACCAGACCACAGTACACTGTGGCCAGATAAGCCGGCAACAGTTACCCAGAAGGAGAATACATCATGGCAAAAGCCCATATAAGCCCCAATAACGCGGCCAACAAAACCATTGACGCCATTGATCGTAAACGGGAAAAGGAACGGCGTTTCATGCTGCGCAAGGCCCGGGACAACGCCCATGAACTGGCGACAGCCCTGGTCCAGCGGCTCATCGATGAGCACATCATCGAGACCAACTCGGACCGGTCCATCCGGGAATCCATGGAGAAACAGCTCCAGTCGCTGATGGACATGGATGAGTTTGACCTGCAGTTCAAGGTAGCGCCCATCCGGACCCTTACCCAGGACCCCAATTTCGTCACCCTCTGCATCACCCAGTACATCATCGAGGACCTGATCGATCATCCCCATATCCAGGATATCTTCGGCGATGATCTCGATGTTTACCGGGCCGTGGACTCCATCCTGTCAAGAATCCGCCCCCGCTGACCCGGTCAGCGGACCCGCCGGGTGCCAGGGGCACCCGTCCTGGGCCAGCTGACCTGAAACCGTTTACTGTTCCGTTATTTTTAACTCCCCATGCCCAGTCGCTCCCGGAACACGCCTCCCTCGCTTGTCTTTGCCAACAGCCGGGGTGAAATCCTCGATTACGACGGTCTGCAGATGGCCGGGGCCGCCGCAACCAGCTTTTACGCCCCGGAACCAGGCGACCTGATCCCGCTGCCCGAAGGGAGCGAACTCTTTGTCCTGCCGGGCCGAAGGCCGGTGGGCATCGAACCGGAGACCGGGGAGCCGGCCCTGCTCGACACCAATCCCTATGAACCCGGAGAGACGGTCCAGGCCGTGGCCGCCTTCATGGCCCCGGCCCACACGGCCATCTACACCGCGGCCTACCAGAGCACGGACAAGGCTCCGCTTTTGCCGCTCTTTGCCTACACCGCGGTGGGCTGGCGGGACGGACAGTTCTGGGTGGCGGCCTTTCGCAGCGACAGGGACCGAAGGCAGGACGCGGATCAGTTTGACCAGAAAACCATTAATCGCAAAACCAGAAAACTGCTCAGAACCCATCCGGACAACCGTCTTATCCAGCATCTCGGCAAATGCTGCCTGACCTATGGCTGCCCGGCGGCGCGCAACTATTTTCTCGGCCGCTGGGAAGCGCCCCTGCCCTGTTCACCGGTATGCAACGCCGCCTGCCTGGGCTGCATCTCCCTCCAGCCCTCGGGCTGCTGCCCGGCAACCCAGGATCGGATCAAGTTCACTCCCTCGCCGGCCGAGCTTGCTGAAATCGCGACTGCGCATCTGAACAAGGCACCCCGGCCCGTGGTCAGCTTCGGCCAGGGCTGTGAGGGGGAACCGCTGCTCCAGGCCGCCACCATGGAACAGGCCATTCGCAAAATCCGGGCCCGTACCGACCGGGGGACCATCAACCTCAACACCAACGCCAGCCTGCCGGACGCCGTGGCCAGGCTGGCCGAGGCCGGGCTCGATTCCATCCGCGTATCCATGAACTCGGCCCGGGAGGAATACCACAGCCGCTATTATCGCCCCAGAGGATTCGATTTCCAGGACGTCTGCTGCTCCATCACGGAAATGAAATCACGTGGCCGGCACGTGTCACTCAACTATTTCATCCTCCCCGGTTTCACCGACGATCCCGAGGAGTTCGAGGCCCTGTGCGAATTGATCGAAGAGCGGCGGCCTGATCTTATTCAGCTACGAAACCTCAACATGGATCCCGAGCATTACCTGCAAAGCATCGGCTTCACCCCCTCGGGGCCACCACTGGGCATCCGGCACTGGCGCGACGAACTGAGGCGCCGTTTTCCCTGGCTGCATCTGGGCTACTTCAATCCGCCGCTTCGCTGAGCAGTTCCGGACTGACCAGCCGCTCTCCCATCTCTTCCATACCCCGGGGATCGTTCTGCCGGAAAAACTGCTCGGCCCGGGAAATCGCCTCGGCAAAGGACGTGCTGGCCTGCACCGAGGTAGCCAACAGATGGCCGAAACTGTAGTTGAGGGCGAAATAATGGGTGAACTCCTTGAGCCGACCCAGGCGCCGCTCCGGCCGGAACCGTTCCAGGAGCGCGGTGGCGAAATGGCTGTACATGGCCGGCAGGGTCATGGCCGGTCGGGGAAGATCCAGGCCATATATCTCCCGGGCCAGCTCGGCAAACAGCCACGGCTTCTGCGGCGCAGCCCGGCCGATCATCAGTCCGTCGGCCCCGCTCAGCTCCAGGCAGGCCCGGGCGTCCTCCACCGAAAAGATACCGCCGTTGGCTATCACCGGGATGTCCAGCCACTCCTTGACCCGACCGATCCATTCCCAACGCGGTTTGCGACAGAACTGTTCGCCCCGGAGCCGCGCATGGACGGTCAGGTAATCTATCCCCTCCCCGGCAAGCATCAGGCAGAAATCCCGCAGTCCACGTTCATCCAGGGTCTCGCCAAGACGGATCTTGGCCGACAGCACCAGTTCGGTATGGCGTCGAACCTCGCGGACCAGAGCCCGCACCCTGTCGGGTGCAGCCATGAGCGAACTGCCGCCCCCTGCCTGCCTGACCCGCGGCGCCGGACAGCCGAGATTGATGTCCACCCCGTCGGCCCCGAAACGATGGAGGGCCTCCAGGGCCGGCCCGGCCTCCTCCGGCCTGGTGATGAACAGCTGGTAGCACAGCGGGTTTTCCTGCCCGGTGCGGACGAGCCAGGGAGAAACCGTGGGATTTTCCACCGGCAGCCGCCTTGCGGAAAGCATTTCCGTGTACAGCAGGCCAACCCCGCCACACTCACACAACAGGGTGCGAAGAGCACTGTGTGTCAACCCGGCCATGGGAGCAAGGAGAAGGGGAGGATCAAATTTCAGGTCACGTATTTCGAGCATAATTGTTGTCCTGGAAGGAAAAAAAAGGTTGAACCAGAATTCATATTCATTGACATTCTCTCAGACCTTCGTATAATGCACCACTGAGAATGATTATTCAAACTATCCTTTTGAAAGCTATATCCAACAAACCTCAGAATATACTCAAGAGCCAATGAATGCACCAGCAGGCATGATTCGCCTTACCACCCAGCGACAGATAATTCTGGAAGAACTCTCCAAAGTCACAAGCCATCCG
Source organism: Desulfolithobacter dissulfuricans (assembly GCF_025998535.1). NCBI lineage: Bacteria > Pseudomonadati > Thermodesulfobacteriota > Desulfobulbia > Desulfobulbales > Desulfobulbaceae > Desulfolithobacter > Desulfolithobacter dissulfuricans. Next base: position 2,502,023 of record NZ_AP024233.1, read on the forward strand.
ACGGCGAGCGAACTCTACGACATGGTTCGCAAGCGGCTGCCGCGAATCGGCCTGGGCACGGTGTACCGTAACCTGGAACTGATGGCGGAAAACGGTATGATCCTCAAGCTGGAGGTCGGTGGCACCCAAAAACGATTTGACGCCACCACGGACCCGCATTATCATATACGGTGTTCCTCCTGTGGCAAGGTGGATGATATCGATGTGCCGGTTATCAAGGATCTGGTGGATGCGGCCTGCGCCTCGTCTTCCTACCAGATCCTCGGCCATCACGTGGAGTTCACCGGGATCTGTCCAGCCTGCCAGAAAGCCGGTAACGACTGAAAAAGATATAAAAGATATCTGCTGAAAACAGGTACCGCTTCACGCAGCTGCTGTCTTTTCCAGCATCACCAGGGTGGAGACAGAACAGGGTATGTGTATCTGTTTTTTCACGATAAATCTGAAAGGCTGTCCTTTTCTTGACTCAGGTCAAGGATGGGATGGCCTTTTTTTTGGTACATAATTCCTGTTTTTTTTCCTGGAAACGATGTAGTTTTATGAATCATTTCCATCCATTTAAAAAAGGAGGTATCCCATGAACAAAATGACCTATGCGTTACTGGGCGCGGCAGCAGGAGCGCTGCTGCTGTCCGGATCCGCACTGGCCGGTGACAGCTGTATCGACTGTCACACCAAAGTATCCCCCGGGATGGTTCAGGACTGGAAGGTCAGCATGCATGCTGACAACGATGTCACCTGTTCCACCTGCCACGGTGAGGATCACAAATCAGCTGCTGACTACAAGCTGGCCAAACTGCCGGACGAAAAAGTCTGTGCCGAGTGCCATCAGGAGCAGTACGACCAGTTTGCCAGGGGCAAGCACAACCACGGCTGGACCTCTCTCAACGCCATCCCGGCGACCCACATGGCTCCCGATGAGCTGATCGAGGGTGGCCGCGGCTGCGGCGGCTGCCACAACATGGGCATCAAGACCGAGGCCCAGAAGGAAGAACAGCGCAAAAAGGGCTACCGCTACCAGAACAACTCCTGCGACGAGTGCCACACCCGTCATTCCTTTTCCAAGAAAGAGGCCCAGAATCCCCGCGCCTGCCAGCAGTGCCACATGGGTTATGACCATCCCCAGTGGGAGATGTGGTCCAGTTCCAAGCATGGTGAGCGCTATTTTGCCAAGGAGGCCGGATTTCTGCCTGAAGGCGCCGCCGCCCCCACCTGCCAGACCTGCCACATGCCCGACGGTGACCATGAAAACCGCACTGCCTGGGGTTTCCTCGGCGTCCGTCTGCCTCTGCCCGATGATCCGCAGGCTGCCGCAGACCGGGTGACCATTCTCAAGGCCCTCGGTGTCCTGGATCCGGAAACCGGCAAACCGACTCCGATCCTCGATGCAGTCAAGGCCGTGGACATGGCCCGGCTCTCCCAGGAAGCCTGGCAGAAAGAGCGGGACAAGATGCTCAAAATCTGCGCCCAGTGCCATTCCGAGAGCTATGCCCGCGAGCAGCTGGAGATGGGTGACTCCATCATGACCAAGTCCGACCGGCTCATGGCCGAGGCCATCGAGACCGTGGCGGCCCTGTACAAGGACGGCATCATCAAGAAGCCGGCTGGCTATCCACATAACTACCCGTTCCTGCTGACCTTCATGCATACCAACGGTGCGGCCTGGGATCAGGACCTGGACAAGCTGTCCTACATCGACCAGGTACTGTGCCAGATGTACATGAAGCATCGCATGCGGGCCTACCAGGGCTTCTTCCACGTCAACCCGGATTACGCCTACTGGTACGGCTGGAACGAGCTGACAAAAGACCTGGGCGAGATCAAGGAACTGGCCAGAACCATGCGGGCAACCCATGGAAAATAACGGGCCGATCTCCTGATCAGACCGCTTAAACGTCAAAGGCGGCAGTCCCTCTGGGGCTGCCGCCTTTTTTGTTTGCTTATGGGGCGAATTTGATATCTCAGAGATTACACCGGCCGACAAGCGACCGGATGCACGGTCAGCTGAAAACCACCTGGCAGAACTTCCTTTTTCCCACCTTAAGCAGAACTTTCCCACGGGCAGGGATATTGGTATCCACCGACGTGACCTTGTCACCATCCACAGAAACCGCGTTCTGCTTGATCATCCGCCGTCCGTCTGAAGTGGATTTGACAAGTCCCGCTTCAAGCAGCAGCCTGGGCAGCCAGATCTCCTCCTCATCCACCTGCAGTCTGCATTCAGGAATCTCGTCTGGCAGCTCATGCTTCTTGAATACCTGATCAAAGTTCTTTTCCGCAGCAGCCGCCGCCTCGGGGTCATGAAAACGGGCGGTCAATTCACGTGCCAGCTGCATCTTGACGGCCTTTGGATGGATCCGGCCGGCCGCCATATCCTCTTTCAGGGCCTGAATCTCTTCGGTGGACAGGTCGGAGAGCAGCTCGTAATAGCGAAACATCAGCTCGTCGCTGATGGACATGATCTTGCCAAAGATATCATCCGGGCTGTCGGTGATGCCGATATAGTTGCCGAGCGACTTGCTCATCTTGTTGACCCCGTCGAGCCCTTCAAGCAGCGGCATGGTCAGCACCACCTGGGGCTCCTGGCCCCGGCTGCGCTGCAGGTCCCTGCCCATGAGCAGGTTGAAGAGCTGATCCGTACCACCCAACTCCACGTCCGCTTCAAGGGCCACGGAGTCATAACCCTGGATAAGGGGATAAAGAAATTCATGGATTGAAATGGGCCGGCCGCTTTCAAACCGTTTCTTGAAGTCATCCCGCTCCAGCATCCTGGCCACAGTGAGCTGCGAGGCCAGGCGGATCATGTCATAGGAAGAGAGCTCGCCGAGCCAGGTGGAGTTGAAGACCACCTTGGTCCGGGTGGGATCAAGGATCTTGAACACCTGTTCCTTGTACGTTTCGGCATTGCGTTCCACGTCTTCCCTGGTCAGCGGCGGCCTGGTGTCGGACTTGCCGGTGGGATCGCCGATCAGGCCGGTGAAATCACCGATCAGGAAATAAACCTGGTGGCCAAGCTGCTGAAAATGGCGCAGCTTCTGCAGGAGCACCGTATGGCCGAGATGCAGATCAGGCGCCGTGGGATCAAAACCGGCCTTGATCTTGAGCGGCTGACCTGTTTCCACGGACCGGGTCAGTTTCTTCACCAGGTCGTCCCTGGAGATCAGGTCCACCGTACCTCGCTCGATGAGCGCTATCTGTTCTTCAACGGATTTCATACCATTCAATCCAGCGTGGATTCTCCACCACTCCGGGCCCGCGCGGCACCAGGTGGTTATTTTGCGTATTCAACAGCCCGGGTTTCCCGGATAACCGTCACCCTGATCTGACCGGGATAGGTCAACTGTTCCTCAATCGATTTGGCGATATCGCGGCTCATGAGCGTTGCCTCCTCGTCGCGGATCTTGTGACTGTCGACGATGATGCGCAGATCACGCCCGGCCTGGATGGCGTAAGATTTCTCCACCCCGTCAAAGGCGTTGGCAATGGCCTCCAGGTCTTCGAGCCGTTTGACGTAGGACTGCAGCATCTCCTTGCGGGCCCCGGGCCGGGCGCCGGAGAGGGCGTCCGCCGACTGAACCAGCACATCGAGCACACTCCTGGGCGGCAGGTCCTCATGGTGGGCACCGATGGCATAGACGATATCATCGGCCTCGCCATATTTCTTGGCCAGGTCGCGGCCGATGATCGCGTGGGAGCCCTCGACCTCATGGTCCACGGCCTTGCCGATATCGTGCAGCAGTCCGGCCCGCTTGGCCTTCTTCACATCGAGGCCGAGCTCGGCGGCCATGACTCCGCAGAGAAAGGCCACCTCAAGGGAATGCTGCAGGATGTTCTGCCCATAGCTGGTCCGATACTTGAGGCGCCCGATCAGGTTGATCAGGTCCACATGCATCCCGTGCGCCCCGACATCAAAGGTCGCCTGTTCCCCTGCTTCCCGGATGGAGACTTCCAGCTCCTTGGTGACCTTGGCCACCACCTCCTCGATCCGGGCCGGATGGATCCGGCCATCGGATATCAGCTGCTCCAGGGCCAGCCGGGCAATCTCCCTCCGGATGGGATTGAAACCGGACAGAATAACAGCCTCAGGCGTATCGTCAATGATAATATCAATTCCGGTGGCCGCTTCAATGGCTCGGATATTTCTCCCCTCCCGGCCGATGATGCGTCCCTTCATCTCATCGTTTGGCAGCGGCACCATGGAAACGGTCTTGTCAGCCACATAGTCGCCGGCGTAGCGGGATATGGCCAGGGCGAGGATATTCTTGGCCCGCCGGTCGGCTTCCATCTTCATTTCGTTTTCAATCCGCACCAGCCGCTTGGCCGCGTCCATCCGGGCCTCGCTTTCAATGGACTCCATGAGGAGTTTCTTGGCCTCTTCCCGGTCAATTCCAGCGATTTTTTCCAGCTTGTAGCGCTGGGTGTCGATCAGTTCGTCCAGCTCTTTCTGCCGGTCGACCAGCTCTTTTTCCCGCTGCCGACACTTCTCTTCCCGATCCTGGAGCTTGGATTCCCGCCGTTCCAGGGAGCGAAGCTCCTCCTGGACCTCATCGAGCTTGCGGTTGAGCCGCCGCTGCTCATCCTTGAGTTCTCCCCGGCTGGCCTTGATCTCCCGCTCGGCCTCCTGCTTGATATGCAGGGCCTCTTCCTTGGCCTGGAGGATGGCCTCCTTCTTGATCCGCTCGGCCTCACCTATGGCATTTTCAATGATCTGCCGGCTCTGCGCCTCGACATTGGCCTGATTCCCCTCGACCAGTTTCTTGCGCAGCAGAAAACCGATAACCGCGCCTGCAACCAGGCCTCCCCCAGAAAAAGCAGTATTGAGCCACTTAGTCCCATATGATACACCGTTATGTTATGCAGCGGATAGACCGAGCCCAGACCTCCGGCCTGGCATGCTCAATCGGCTGCGGACAATAAAAGAAAGAGGATGGAAAGGAAGGAGTGAGAACCGGCGCGAATACGGACCGGACAGGATGAGGCCGTCTCAGACGGTGCCCCGGAGGCAGGTCGAAAGCCGTACCATACTGCTCATCATACAAACCTGTTCAGGTGACGGGCAAAAAGTTCATCTGGGCCAGCACCCGGAATGTACCCACGGACGAAAAAGCCCACTGGACGGGTTACGCATATATGGAAAACCTGATCGTATCAGAATTATCGTACAGTTACCGGACCTGCGTCCGCCTGTGTCACTCGCAACCATCCTGTTTCGTAAAAAAACCAGCGATGGCCGTATATATTTACAGCAGTCCCGCTGCTGACCGTATGTAAAAAATCCCCGCCCTGCCGTGTCAACAAAATGATTAAACCTAATGGCAATTAGGTGGGCAATGCCATGCCTTGCGCAGGGAATCAGTGAAGATTTCCATTACAAGGCAGTGAGGCTGCCCTATCAATGAGTGTTTGGCTCAATACTTTGCTGATCACCAACAGCGCAGGGAAACTTTAACCTAGCTTTCTGTTTGCCTGTATTATAAGCAGAACTCAGGCAAAAGCAAAGAGTTATTTATCCATTGTCATTGTCACTCAATTCCGGAAGAGACCTTGTCTATGAGCTTGTCAATGGAACTTTCCTGGCTGCGCCGGAAGGCTTCGAATTCCTTTTCCAACTGCACGTAGCGTGCCGCTATCTGCAGGCAGCCAAGAACCAGTATCTTGCTCGACGGCACCGTGCTGCGGGAGGCCCCGTCCACGGATTCCAACTCTTCCCGGACCATCTCCACGACCCTGTCCACTTCTTCGGGCGAGGCATCACTGTAGAAGGTGAATTCCTGGCCAAACAGCGTGAAGCTGACAAGTCGTTCCATGGAGCAGATCTATGCCTACTGTTCCTCGGCCCGAAAAAGCGAGCCCTGTACGCCGGCCTGGCCCTCGTCGCCGGATTCGTTGCCAGTCTCCACGTCTTCGCCGGCCGGCTCCTCATCCTGCTCGGACTCCCACCGGGCAATCCGGTCGATGAGCCCGCTGACCCGCTGACCGACCTCGGACCGCTCGGTCTGCAACTCTTCAATGGTGGCTTTCAGCTCGACGATTTCCGCGTCACGGTCACGCAGGGTATCCTCCAGCCGGAAGAAGCGCTCTTTCAGGTCATTGTATTTACTCAGCAGTTTATCAACAAACTGTTCCAGGCGAATAAGTTCCGCGTTATTCTCCATGACATATGCTCCTGTGCGTACTGCCAGCCGCCCGGAACACACCAGACAACCAGCTGATTTTATAGTAAAACATATTCAATCTGTAACTATACAGAGGGTAGAGTGCAATGGCAAGTTTTTTAGGCCTCGATCAGCCGATTGGCCCGGGTTTTTTTACCAGTTGCCCTTTCCCCTCTCAGGATTCACGTTCCTCACATCCGACTGTAGCTCCAGGAGAGCGGACGCCCGTTCTCATAGGGCATATGACCATGAAAGATACGCGGATCCCCATCAAAAACCAGGGGAATGAAGTAGCGGTCCCCCTCCCACATGGGCAGTGAAAGCAGTGAATCCACCGGATGCCAGGCCAGATCACCCTCCTCGTTGCGACTCGAAGGCTCGCCGGTAAAACCGGTAACCAGAAAGATAAACCCCAGCCAGTCCTGGCCGTCCGGACCAAACCCCGGCCAGTTCACCGTGCCGCGGAGAACCGCTTCTGTTACGACAATGCCTGCCTCCTCCCGGATCTCCCGCACCAGGCAGGAATAGACATCTTCCCCAGGTTCCAGCTTGCCGCCCAGACCATTATATTTGCCCAGATGATGGTCGTCGCTGCGGGCGGTACGGTGTACGAGCAGGGTATTGTTTCCATCGGGTGAGAGGATATAACCAAGGGTTCCAAGGATGGGTCTATACATATTTTTCCTTTTTTTTCTTCGGTTACAAAGAAAGATCCCGCCGGATGCCGGTCTTGTGACCTCGAAAACCGTACATCTTTGTTGCCACAAGGACGGGACAATATGCTACAATAGCAGAGCATCGACTTCAGAGGCAACACTCCACTTGCCCTGAACCCCTCGCCCCCATTTTTCGCTGGACAGATACGTACCGTGCTCCTGCAACGACTTTCCATAGCCGTTCTCTGTCTCTTCTGCGCCCTGACCGGTCTTCTCGCGGCCACGGCCATGGCCGCTGAACCCTTTCCCGTCTACCCGGCCATCAGAGACAACATCCGGTTCTGGGAAAAAGTGTACAGCCAATATTCCACCCGCCAGGGAATCCTCCACGACAAGGAGGACCTGACCCGAATCTACGACGTCATCGAGCTTGTTGACTGGCAGACGCCGGGCGCGGCACGAATCAACCGGAAGATGATCAAAATGGCCCGCAAGCGCTACAAGGCCATCCTTGCTGACCTGGCGGCCGGAAAAAAACCGCTCACCAGGGAGGCCAGACGAGTCCGGGCCCTGTTTCCGGCCAGGACATCCCACAAGACCTTCCGTCGGGCCCGCAACAACATCCGGCTGCAGATCGGCCAGAAGGACCGTTTCCTCGAAGGGGTTATCCGCTCCGGCGCCTACATGGGGACCATCAGGAAAATTCTTCGTGCCCACGGCCTGCCCCTGGAGATCGCCTACCTCCCGCACGTGGAATCCTCCTTTAATCCCAAAGCCCACAGCAAGGCCGGAGCAGCCGGACTCTGGCAATTCACCCGGGCCACAGGCAAGAATTACCTGACCATCAACGAGGTCGTGGACGAACGCTACGATCCCGTTCTCTCCACAGTAGCGGCAGCCAGATTCCTTAAAAAAATCTATGCGGATCTGGAGGACTGGCCCCTGGCCCTGACCGCTTATAACTATGGACCTGCCGGGATGGCCCGGGCAAAGAAGCTCTATGGCAGCTATGAAAAAATCTTCTACAATCACAACGCCAGCCGGTTTCAGTTCGCCTCCCGCAACTTCTACTCCGAGTTTCTGGCCGCCATGCGGGTGGCCAGAAAGCTGGAAAAAGACCCGAGCGTCATCGTCGACCGACCCGAGGCTACCATAACCACCCGGCTGCCGGGTTACGCTCGGGCCAGTGACCTGCAACGTTATTTCCACCTCTCCCGGCAGGACTTCAGGCGGCTCAACCCGGCCCTGCGCCGTCCCGTGCTCGAGGGCAAAAAGTACGTGCCTGCCAAATACCTGCTCCGGCTGCCGGCGACCAAAAGAATCCGTCGACTGGTAGCCTCCATGCCCGGCAGCCTGTTCCACAGCCGGCAGATTCGTGACACCACCTACCGGGTCCGGCGTGGGGACACGGCCAGCGGGATCGCCAGGCGCTACCGGATCAGCCTCCGGGAACTCATCCGGGCCAATAGCCTGGACCGAAAAGCCACCATCCGGGTCGGCCAGAAACTCAAGATCCCGGATCCGCACCGACGCGGAGGCAGAATCATCATCCTCAAGGACAGCGCCAAGCGAAAACCCTGATTCCAACCCGGAGCGGATCCCCGGCAAGGCGATATTCTTCAGCGAGCCGGCCGCATATCCTACTTGCCTTTCTCCCGGCTTCCGGCGTACAATCAACATGTAACCTCTGGCAGCAGATGCTTTTTTTCCCACAAACGGAGCCTTTTCATGGATATTTCAAAAACCATTGCCGAACTGAAAAAACGTCCTGATTTCACTGAAAACGTTGGCATGATCCTGATCCACAACGGAGTGGTGCGCAACTGGTCGCGCCAGGACCACCGCCGGGTCCAGGCCCTGGAGGTCCAGGTCAACCAGGAGCTCATTGAGGAGTTACGTCAGCAATATCTCAAAAAGCCTGGCATCTATGAAATAATTATCCAGGCCAGATCAGGAAGGTTTCAACCCGGGGATGACCTGCTCTTCATCATCGTTGCCGGGGACCTGCGCGAGCACATCAAGCCGGTGCTTTCCGAACTGCTGGACCGGGTCAAGGCCGAAGCGGTTAGCAAAAAGGAAATCACAGTGTAACTGTCTGTTGAAAAACGCAGCGAGCGCAGTAGTTTTTCAACGGTCTGGTGAACGCATGGAATCCCGGCCTGGCAACATGCCCCATGTCCCGGAACCGGGAGGAGCCGCCCATGAACACAGCTGAAAAATTGATCAACAAATTCAATGAAATTAAAACGTTACCCCACATAGTTACCCGGCTTGCCGAACTGATAAACGACCCTGATTCCACCCTGCACGATTTCGAAGAGGTGATCCGGACCGATCCGGCCCTGGTGGCCCGGTTGCTGACCCTGGTCAACAGTTCCTACTACGGCCTGATGCGTAAGGTGGATTCCATCTCCCGGGCCGTGGCCCTGCTGGGGATGAAAAACCTGCACAATATCGCGGTCACCGATGCCTTAAACGAGATGTTCCGCTCCACCCGGGATGACTCCGACGGCTTTTCCCCCTCCCGCCTCTGGCTCCATTGTGCCGGCACAGCCATCTGCAGCAAGATGATCGCCGAACGCATCTTCTCCATCAACGGGGATGACGCCTATCTCTGCGGCATTCTCCACGACATCGGCCTGCTGGTGGAAAGCCAGGTGGCAACAGAAGAATTTCTTCAGGCTTACGAGGCCTGGGACGCCGAAACCTCCAGTATCATCATAGAGGAAAAAAGATGGTTGGGCACCGATCATGGTGTGATCGGCTACCTGCTTGCCAGGAGCTGGCAGCTGCCCGAGCCGCTGGCCGAGGCGGTGCGGAATCATCACACCTTAGCTGATGATATCCAGCCCCGGTCCCTGCTGGGGATCCTGCAGATGAGTCAGTACATCCTCGCCCAGCTCGATCTCACGGTGAAACCAGGGGAAACCATGCACCTGCCCCCTTCCCTGGCCACCCATATCCAGGAAAATGTCGAAGAATACCGTGTCCTGGCCGCCGACCTTCCCGAAGAGATCGAACGCATCCAGCAAATGTACAACCTGTGAGAGAGCGCCTATGTCCCCCCAGCCCCTGTTTACCGATCTTGTCGACCCGGCTGCCGAGCTCGCGGAGCTGTGCCGTCACCTGGAACAGGAGATAGAAACGGTTCTCTTCCTCTGCCTGGCCCAGGACAACCGCCATGTCGCCACCAGGGGCTTTCCCCTGGAGCCGGACGTGGCAGCCGCCCTTATCGAACAGCAGGCCAGATACTCCTCCGAGTCCTCCTTTGCCCACGGGGAGCGGCCATTCTTCTTTCTTGCCATCCCGGACCTGAACACCTCGCTGCTGGGCACCCCGGCCCGACCTGAAGAAGGGGACCAGGATAACCGGTGGCTGGCCACCTGTATCCGGCTGGCGGTCCAGCTTTTTCTCTCCCGGCTGGAAACCCGGGAGACACTCAGCCGCCTGCGGATCCAGAAAAAACAGTTTGAGCGTAAATTCGCGGTTCTGGAAAGCAAGTTCCAGGATATCATGGCCGAGAACGAACAGAACTATCTCAAGATCCAGGAACAGCAGCAAAGCTACAACAAGACCCTGCAGTCGGAGATCCGCCGGCAGACCGCGGAGCTGCGCAAGGCAAAGATTGCCGCCGAGGCGGCCAATGTGGCCAAGAGCGAATTCCTTGCCGCCATGAGCCATGAGATCCGAACCCCCATGAACGGGGTCATCGGCTTCACCGACATGCTGCTCGACACCAACCTGGATCCGGAACAGGAAGAGTTCGCCCGGACCATCAAGCGCAGCGCCGAGGCCCTCCTCTCTCTGATTAACGATATCCTGGATTTCTCCAAGATCGAGGCCGGCAAGCTGGACCTGGAATGGATCGAGTTTGACCCGGAGATAACGGCCCAGGATGTCTGCGACCTCATCCGCCCCAGGGTAGCCACCAAGCCGGTGGAAGTTTTATGCCGGATCGACAGCCGCCTGCCGGCCAACGTGGTCGGCGACCCGGGACGGTTCCGCCAGGTTCTGATCAACCTGATGGGCAATGCGGCCAAGTTCACGGAAAAGGGCGAAATAGAACTGGCCATCAAGGTGGAGGAGGAGGGAGACGAGACCATCACCCTGCACACCACCATCCGTGATACCGGCATCGGTATTCCACCCGAAAAGCAGGAGAGCATCTTCGAGGCCTTCCGCCAGGCCGACGGTTCCACCACCCGGAAATTCGGCGGCACCGGTCTGGGCCTGTCCATCTGCCGCAAGATCGCCCAGCTCATGGGCGGTCATGTCTGGGTCGAAAGCGAGCCGGGCCAGGGGTCTGTCTTCCATTTCACCGCAGTCTTCAAAAAGGCTGCCAAACGGCAGGCCAAGACCTTCCGCAAGGTCTCCCTGGAGGGCAAACGGATCCTGGTGGTGGATGACAACCGCACCAACCTGAGCATTGTCTCCCACATACTGGAAGCCGGCGGGCTCCATGTCACGGCCCTGGACGAGTCCGCCCGGGTCGAGGAGGTAGTGGGCAAGGCCATTGCCGCCGGTACGCCATTTGACCTGGCGGTACTCGATATCCAGATGCCGGCCCCGGATGGATACACCCTGGCCCGCTGGTTCCGGGACCACAGCGAAACCGCCACCCTGCCCCTGCTCGCATACACCTCATCCACGGAACGCAACGCCAACCGGTGCCGGGAAGCCGGTTTTGACGCCTTTCTCACCAAACCGGTGCGAAGGGAAATACTCTTCCGGACCATTGAAAAACTGCTGGCCCGGGAAGAGACCCCCGATGCGGCCAAGAGACAGGACAAGCTCATCACCCAGTACTCGGTGCGCGAAGAGATGAAACAGTCGGTGCGGATCCTGCTCGCCGAGGACAACCTGGTCAACCAGAAGCTGGCCACACTGATCCTGAGCAAGGCCGGCTACCAGGTGGAAGTGGCAGGAAACGGCCTTGAGGCGGTGGAGATGGTGAGCCAGGATCCGGATCGGTTCGACCTCGTCCTCATGGATGTGCAGATGCCGGAAATGGATGGTCTGGAGGCCACCCGGGAAATACGACGGCGCGGGTTCACGGATCTGCCCATTGTGGCCATGACGGCCAATGCCATGAAAGGGGATAAGGAAAAATGCCTGGAGGCGGGCATGAACGATTATATTTCCAAGCCGATCAAGCGGGAGATCGTCTTTGAAATCATCGAAAAATGGCTCCTGAGCGAGCTTGGCCGGCGGGCATGAAAGAAGACTGTTTTCCAGGCGCGAGCGGAGTCGGAACCAGAGAGAGACAACCCCCTGAAGGCGGACTGCGCGCCTATGCCTTTGCCAGGGTCCAGGACGAATCCAGATTGAAGGCCTTGATGCGTACCATCCTGCGTATCCTCTTTATCGTGCGCGAGGAGTTTTTCCGGGCCAGAATCACCCTGCGGGCCTCGGCCCTCACCTATACCATCATCCTCTCCATGGTCCCCCTGCTGGCCATGAGCACCGCTGTGCTCAAGGGACTGGGCAGCGACAACCAGCTCAAGATCGCGGCCTACAAATTCATTGATCAGCTCGGACCCGGACCTGACGTAAACAACACCACTGCCGACAACGCCCCGGGTTACGAAACCGGGGAGGAAGTCGTGGTCGGCCAGGCCTCTGGCCAAGACATGATCACCCATCTGCACAACGCGGTGGACATGATCTTTGACTATGTGGACCGGACCAATTTCGCCGCCCTCGGAGCCTTTGGTATCGTCGGACTACTGCTGACTGTGATTCTCATGCTCAGCACGGTGGAAGACGCCATGAACGCCATCTGGCATTCCAGGAAGGGTCGGCCGCTGTTGCGCAAGGTCATGGATTATCTCGGCCTGCTCATTCTTTTGCCGATCTCCATCAATGTCGCCCTGGCCGGTGACGCCGTCCTCGAGAGCCCGCGGATGCTGGCCGCACTGCAGGCGGTGATTCATTCTGCCTGGGTGATCAAGGTTCTGCTCAAGCTGCTGCCCTTTCTCTTCGTCATCCTCAGCCTGATGATCATGTATCTCTTCTTCCCCACGGTCCGGGTCCAGACCTCGGCCGCCTTCAGTGGAGCGGTGTTTGCGGCCGTATTCTGGTTCATTGTTTTACGGATCTATATCGTTCTCCAGATCGGGGTGGCCAAATACAACGCCATCTACGGTTCCTTTGCCACCGTTCCCCTGCTACTCATCTGGATTTACCTGGGCTGGACCTTCATCCTCCTGGGGGCTACCCTGGCCTTTGCGGTCCAGAACCGCAACCGTTACCATCTTCCCGGACAGCACCGTACGCCCCTGCAGAACCTGCAACTCTGCCTGGACATCCTCAAGATCATGTACGGTCATTTTTCCCAGGGCCAGCCGACCCCTCTGGACCGGTTAATCCGGGAACTTGACCGCGAGCAGGAGGCGGACATCCAGCAATGTCTCGATCTGCTCCTGGCAGGACAACTTATCTACCGGGTTGAGGCCAATGACGATCCGACACTGGTGCCGGCCAGTCCACCCCAGTCCTTCCGGGCAGTCGAACTGGTCCAGCTCGTTTTCGGGCGCCATGCCTCGCCCACGCCGGGCGGAGAGATTGCCGCCCGAGCCGTTCGGGCAGCAGAAGATACCATACGAGCGCTTGCCCACAAGCTCCTGACAACCACCCAAACAACCCGAAACGCCCATGCCGAACAAGACGCCAGCTGAAATCACCAAGATCCTTGGCAGCAACAACGTTATCCTCGTGGCCCCGGATGCCCACCAGGGCCGACAGACAGATAGTGGCTATATGGACCGACTGGCCCGGGAACTGGCCACAAAGCTGCACTGCTACGGGATCATCAACTCCAAGTACAAAAAGAGCATTATCGATTTCACCAATGTGGAGGAGATCAAGAAACGAAAAAAAGTCACCGATGACTTCCTGCGCCAGCTCAAAACCTTCAAGGATGAGATACGGGGCAACAGCCTGCTGCCCATGGTTATCATCCTCCAGCAGGGAGAGGACAACCAGGAAGCGGACCTGCTGTTTGGCTATGGCCAGGGGGAGCGGGGCAACCGGCAGCGGCCACACCGACCCACCATGTCGCCCTCCCAGCTTGGCAAGATCCGGTTGGCCCTGGAGGACCAGGGGCTTTCCACCGAAGTGGCCCCTCTGGACTCACCCTGGTGTGGACGGGAGCCCCACAGCCTCAACCAGCTGTTTCGCCAGAAGAATTACCTGGAAGGATTTTTTGACCCCGAAGTACGCTCTCTGATGATCGTCCTCAGGCCCGGGTTGCTTGACAGCCCGGAGGCAGCGAAAAGGACCGGCCAGTCCATGGCAGTGGCCCTGGGCGAACTGGTCCAGAACATGTCGCTGGTCCGGAAAATCGAGCTGGCCAACATCGACACCATGAGCAGCCAGGACCTGCGGTTCATCTTCCGGATCAACCCGGCGGATCAGTATGACGACCTGCTGCGGGAATCCTACATCGAAGACCTGGCCACCTCTATCCGCCGTAACGGCCTTCTCCATCCCCTGGTCCTGCTGCAGAAACAGGATGGGCGTTACAAAATTCTCTGCGGCTTCCGCCGCTTCCAGGCCATAAAAAGGCTCAACTGGCAGTGGGTGGAGGCCAAAGTCTACCACGAAGAAGACTTCACCACCGAGGACTTCTTCAACATCTCACTGGCGGAAAACACCAAGCGACGAAACCTCAATCCCATTGAAATCGGCAATTTTCTTGAATCCGCGGCCCAGGAAATGGGCCTGAACAACGCCCTGCTGGCCGAACAGTTCGGCGAGACCCTGGGTATCGGCCGACCGGGACAGAAGGTCTCCCAGTCCACGGTACATAAATATCGCAAAGTGAACCAGATCCGGGTCCGCGGCGAATCACCGGAGATGATTTCGGACGTGATCAACGACCGATTGCAGTTTTCCATAGCAGCCGAGATCCTGGCCCCGATCCAGAACAGTGCCGACCGCGACAGCCTCTACCTGGAGATCATCAAACCCCTGGCACCCACCCGACCGCAGTTGCTGCAGATCATGAAGCTGCTCCAGGATATTGATCCGCGGCTGCACGAGGCCATCCACTCACCCCAGGTTCGTGAAGCCCTGGAACGGGCCACCAATGCCGAACAGAAGGCGGCAGCCTTTATTCGTGCCCTGCAGACCAGGGACCAGTCGGGCGTGGAGAAAAAGAAAAAACAATTTGAACAGAAGGTGGCCCGGCTGAGAAAACAGCTCTTTGGCAAAAAGGCCGGCAAGCGGGATTTCAACATCACCGCCCCTTCCAGAATGGACAAGGGGGAATGCACCCTCCACATCCGCCTGAAAGACGGTCACCTCGAAGAGACTCTGACCCAGCTCCGCCAACTGCTCGAGGACCGGGACAAATTGACCGAGCTGGTCAACATGACCAGGAAATAGTCCTTCACCTCTTTCAGATCCGACAACCTGGAACCATGAATTTTCGCATGCGAAAAACAGCACCCTCTCTTCTGATCTTCATCATTCTGTTCAGCGGAGGCTTCTCATGGGGCGGGGGAAACAGTGATCCCCTGACAGCGCCCCTCAGGGAGCTGGCTGACAAAGGCGACGGCGAAGCCGCTTTTGCCCTCGGACTCAGGTATGAGTATGGGGACGGTGTGGAAAGGGACCCGGAAGAGGCCATGTACTGGTTTTCCCGAGCCGGGGAGAGTAACGTCCCCGCGGCCTGGCTCTACCAGGGAATGAAATACCTCACGGGCAATGGAGTGGAGCAGGATCGGGCCCGAGCCGAACAGTATCTGCAAAAGGCCGCCCTGCACGGCTGGCCCATGGCCCAGTTTCTCCTCGCCAACCTGTACCTGGAGGAAAACCGGGCCATGGAAGCCGCGATCTGGCTGGAGCTTGCCGCCGAGAACGGATATCCCGGCGCCCGGGCCCAGCTCGAGGAGCTGCGCCAGACCAATCCCCTGGAACAAAGCATTGTTGCCAGACGGCTGGCCCGGGTCCGAGAGCTTATGAACAGGAAGCGTCCAGCTCCCCGGAACCACCGAGCAGGTGATGGGCCTCTTCCAGCGCCCTGACAAGATCGTCCACCTCCCAACCTGCCCCTGCGGCAATATCCCGCCAGTCATAACTCCGGCACATGGAACCATTATTGCCCGCCACCCAGGGCATGTCACGGCCCAGTTTGCGGTACCTGGCGCGGGCAAAATCCACCAGGTTCCAGCCCCGGGCCAGGTTCCATAGCCAGAGGATAAAGGGGATATTGATATAGCCGGGGGTCTCCTCCCAGGAGGGAAATTTCTTCCACAGGGCGTCGGGCCGGGGCTGGCCGGTGGCTTCTTCCATGGCCCGGTGCCAGCGCCCGGCTATGTCGGTTATCAGGGATAGCTGGTCCAGTCGGGCAAGACCGTCCAGGTGGAGATCAAAATCCGTCGGCCGGGCCGCCCCGACACTGATGGTGTGGATTTCCGGTCGTCCCAGGCAGAAGAGGTCATTGAACTGCATGGGATGGAGAGGAGCCGACAGGCGGACAAGCAACGACGGTGGACTGTGAAGCATGCCGCCCTTGTCCGAAGGACTGATGATAAAGACCCCCATGTCCCGGTTCCTGGCGGCGCGCAGCACCGGGGAGTGGGCCTGGAGAATCATGTACCAGTGGAGATTGATGAAATCAAAGCCACCATCTTTTTCATGGCGCACGGCAGCCAGCTGGACCCCGGTGGAGCCATGGCCGGAAAACCCGACCCATCCGACCCGTCCCCGGCGCTGCAGTTCCCTGGCCGCCGCCAGGCAGCCCCCGGGCCTGCAAACCTGCCACAGAGAATGGTAGTCGTTAAGACCATGGATGGCCAGCAGGTCCACCCGCTCCACCTGGAGTCGATCCAGGGAATCCAGCACATTGGCGGTAAACAGTTCCGGGTCATCTTCGGGCCGGACCTTGGTCTGGAGGATATAGCTGTCCCGGTCGATACCGGCCAGCACCCGGCCAAGCTGACGCTCCGCGGTCCCGTAGCCGCGGGCGGTCTCCAGGTGCGTTATCCCCGAATCCAGCGCCCGGTGAACGATACCTTCCAGCCTGTGCTGGCTTTCCAGGGGGATCTGGCCTGGATCCATGTCCTTCCAGGAATGCATGGAGCGCATGAGGCCGCAGGAGAGCACCGGCATCCGCAGTCCGGTCCTGCCAAAGCAGCGGTAGATCATGGGACAAGACTCCAGACCATATTATCGCGCCTCTCCCCGGCCATACATTCATCCTTCATGTTGCAGGTCCTGTCCAAACCCATTCCGGGCCGCGATGGATGAGGGAAAGAGCGAGAGGTCGGTGTGGGGCAGAAAGAGGGCGGCCACATATTCATCCTTGAAGCTGGGCACCTCGGAGAGTTCGAAGCTGGTCATCTTGCGCACCACCTCGACCACGTCGCGGCGGATATGATTGGAAAGCGCGCTCATCCGGCAGCCCATGAGGGAACCATTGCCCACATAGACCACCTTGTCCACATCGATTTCTGGCAGCAGGCCGACGGTCATGGCAGAGTCGATATCAATGAAACTGCCAAAGGCCCCGGCCAGGACCACCTGTTCCAGATCAGCGACCCCGAGACCAACCTCCTGGAGCAGGGTCTTGACTCCGGCGAAAATGGCACCCTTGGCCCGCATAAAATTCTCAATATCCACTTCCGTCAGGACAATATCATGCTCCGCCCCTGATTCCTCCTGCCAGGCCAGGACAAACTCGTATCCGCTTCTGCCCTCGCGGATCCGTTCACAGTCACTGTCCCGTCGGTACTTGCCCCGCTGATCGATGACCCCGCGCTCAAAAAAGACCGCAATGATGTTGAGCAGCCCGGAACCGCATATTCCGATCGGCGGTTTACGCTCCAGGGTGGTGTTCATCGGCTCCCAGGTTTCGGGATGGATACTGCAGTCGGTGATGGCTCCGGCAGCGGCGCGCATGCCGCAGCTGATCCCTCCGCCTTCAAAGGCAGGTCCGGCGGAGCAGGCGGTACAGACCAGCCACTCGCGGCTGCCGATGACAATCTCAGCATTGGTGCCGATATCGATATACAGGGTCAGCTTCTCGGTCCGATACATGCCCGAGCCCATGACCCCGGCAACAATATCTCCTCCCACCCAGCTGGAGATGGCCGGGTAGACCAGGGCCACGCTGTGGGCGGGAAGATGGAGCTCGAGATCCGTGGAACGTATCGGGGGAAACAGCGCAGAAACAGGAACATAAGGAGAACGCCTGATATTGTTCGGTTCCAGACCCAGGAAGAGATGGGTCATCACCGTGTTGCCGGCCAGGGTGATGGAGGTGATCTCTTCGGCCTTGACCGCAGCCTGGGACAGAATCCGGTCAATGATACCGTTGATGGTTTTGGCCACGGCCCGGCGCATGGTTTCCAGGCCGTCATCCTTTTCACTATAGATAATGCGCGAAATCACATCTTCGCCATAGCTGATCTGACCGTTGTAATCCCCTGCCTCGGCCAGAACCTTGCCATGGTGGAGATCCACCAGCTGACCGTACACTGTGGTGGTGCCGATATCCACGGCCAGGGCGAAGTTCCGGTTGACCCAGTTGCCGGGCTGGACATCAACGATAAAGGTTCTTCCCCCGGAGGACACCGGCCGGGCCACGGTCACGGTGACCCGGAAATCATCCTCACGCAGGACACGGCGCAGCTTACGCAGGGCCGGCAGGGTCACCATCAGATGCCGTTCATTATACTGGTGGTTCATGCCGGTGACTACCCGGCCGGCATCGGCCATGTTGTCCACCGGACTTGGCCGGGGCAGCTCAAGGAAAAATTTTTCCACCGGTGGCTTGAAAATTCCGGCTTCCCGCAGCTCCTCGATATCAAAAAAACGCGCCGTGGCCCGGTGCCGCCTGGGCACGGTGGTGGTCAGCCCTCCCCGGCCAAGGCTGGAGGTGACCACAACCCGAACCCGGACATCACCATGCACGGTGGCGGTACAGGCCTGCCGTATCCCGGACCGGAGTTCCTCTGGAGAAAACTTCTCCGACATCCCGCCCTGGATCTCACCGTGTTCGACAGCCACTCTGCACTTGCCGCAGACGCCGCTGCCACCGCAGGAGGCATTAATATGGAGGCCTATCTTCTGGGCCGCCTCAAGAAGGGTTGTCCCCTCCTCCACCTGCACCTGCATCCCGGCGGGCAGAAACTCCACTGTGTACATCGGCCTGCTTGCCATACATGCTCTCCTTCCCTGCTTCCTGACGAAAAATACGATGGTCATGTTACCACCATTACCACACTGCTGGCAATTAACAGAAACAACCCCGACCATCTTTTTTCAGTCGCGGCGAGCTGGAACCTGATTGTGTTCCATCACCAGCCGGGAAGGCAGCGCCCCATGCCGTCAACCATCACCTGGACCAGGAACGTTGATACACAGTTACGCCGGGAGCCCCCCAGTCCCTGGGTCATTTTTTCACACAGGAACCGGGGTGTTGGCTGTTGCCGGAAAAGGCGTCGACAGAGGAGGCATCCAGACTGGAAGACTGCCGGATGAGAACAGCGGAGATGAAGACGAGAGAGAAAAGGTCAAGCACCGGCAAGCATGCCTTCACGTTCGATAAAGGCCAGAACTCCGTCCACGCCATCACCGCTTTTCAGGTTGGTAAAGAGAAAAGGACGCTCACCCCGCATTTTGGCGGCATCCTCCTCCATTACAGCCAGCGACGCGCCGACCATGGGTGCCAGATCGATCTTATTGATGACCAGCAGATCGGAGCGGGTGATACCGGGACCGCCCTTGCGCGGGATTTTGTCTCCGGCGGCCACGTCAATGACATAGATCGTCAGGTCAGCCAGTTCCGGGCTGAACGTGGCACTCAGGTTGTCACCACCCGACTCCACAAGAATCACATCCAGGTCGGGAAAACGCAGACTCAGATCTTCCAGGGCGGCCAGGTTCATGGAGGCATCTTCCCGGATTGCCGTATGGGGACAGCCCCCGGTTTCCACGCCAACGATCCGCTCGGACTCCAGGGCCTGGTTGCGAATCAGGAACTGCGCATCTTCCCTGGTATAGATATCATTGGTAATGACCGCAATTTCATAGCGCTCCCTCATTCTGAGGCACAGAGCCTGGATCAGGGCGGTCTTGCCGGAACCGACCGGACCGCCGATACCGACCCGCAGAGGTGTCTTGTTCATCATGTTCTCCTTTCAGGAACGGTAAAGTCTGGTGTACTGCATCTCATGACCACAGCAGGCCAGGGCCAGGGCGGGCATGGCCGAGCCGATGTCCTGCTCCTCAAATTCCAGTCCCCTGGCGACAACAGCGGGAATACGCCCGGCCAGGTCAAAGAGGATCCGCTGGCCTGCTGTCTGTCCCAGGGGAATTATCTTTATTCCGGCCAGGACCTGATTTTCCAGCCAGCTCCATACATACCCGGCTGCGGCCTGACGTACCGGGATGTTCCAGGTAACAGCCGCCAGAGCATATCCGGCCAGCTGACACAGGGCAATGCTCTGGTGCCAGTCTGCTGCCCGGCCCACCTCCATCTGGCGCAACAGGGTGGCCAGGGCCCGGCCGCGATTCTGTTCTTCAAGCCGCAGCTCGCTGGTTTCCCGCCAGGCAAGCAGCTGCTCACTCCAGTGAACCAGCGCCTGTTTCTCTCCCTGTTCACAGGCAGCATACATACGGCGTAAAATGGGAATATCCACCCGGGACATGGCGTGTTCAAGCAGGTCTTCAAGCCAGTGCTGAAGATCCGCACGGTTCTGGATCCAGCCCGCCTCCACAGCCCACTCGATTCCCTGGGAATAGGAAAATCCGCCCGTGGGAAGGGAAGGACTGATCAGCTGAAACAGGCGCAGCAAAGCGGTATCATGCATGGTGATGTCCATGGCCTTCAGAAGCGTAGGCTCCATGTTCCGGTTCAAAGGGCGCCAGCTCACGGGTGACCGTAAGTCCCAGTCCGCGCACCATTTCGTCCAGAACATGATCGTGGAGATAGCGCACCCATTGACGGTCTATCTGCAGGAAGACATGGCGATTCCCCAGATGGTAACAGGCTCTGGCCAGGTGCAGGGTATCATGGCACGAAACCTGCGATACTTCCTCGGGTGCCGCCAGGATGCGGACCACGCAGGAAGTGCTGTCATCCACGAGCAGGTCGCCACCGCGCAGCACCGTCCCCCTGGGCAGAAACAGTCCCGCCTCCTGGCCATTGTCAAGCTGCACCCGCAGCCTGCTCTTGATCCGTTTTTCCCAGGGCAAAGTCAAGGTAAGGGCTTTCCGGCCCGGGTCACTGTCTGTTTTTCGAGTCAGGCAAATCATGATCAGAAAAGAAAATAACGCTGGGCCATGGGCAGGACCGCAGCCGGTTCACAGGTAAGCAGCCGGCCGTCGGCCCGCACCTCGTAGGTCTGGGGATCCACCTCAATGACCGGTTGATACCGGTTATGGATCATATCCGCCTTGGAGACCTGCCGGCAGTTTTCAACCACCGCTATCCGACTGGCCAGCCCCAGCTCCTCATGGATGCCATCCTCAAAGGCGGCCCTGGACAGGAAGGTCAGCTTCGTGGCAGCCCGCGCCCCGCCCAGAGCACCGAACATGGGCCGGTAATGCACCGGCTGGGGCGAGGGGATGGAGGCGTTGGGATCGCCCATGGGCGCGGCCGCAATCATGCCGCCCTTGAGAACCAGGCTGGGCTTGACCCCGAACATGGCCGGTTTCCAGAGCACAAGATCGGCCAGCTTGCCCGGTTCCACGGAGCCGACCTCATGGGCGATGCCATGGGCAATGGCCGGATTGATCGTGTACTTGGCCACATAGCGCCTGGCCCGCTGGTTGTCATTCCAGGCCGGATCACCATCCAGACTGCCGAACTGGACCTTCATCTTGTGGGCTGTCTGCCAGGTGCGGATAATCACCTCGCCTACACGACCCATGGCCTGGGAATCCGAAGCGATCATGGAAAAGGCGCCCAGATCGTGGAGAATATCTTCCGCGGCAATGGTCTCCCGCCGGATCCGGGACTCGGCAAAGGCCACATCCTCTGGTATACCCGGATCCAGGTGGTGACAGACCATGAGCATATCCAGATGTTCATCCACCGTATTCACCGTGTAGGGCCGGGTGGGATTGGTGGAAGAAGGCAGAACATTTGGCAGAGAGCAGGCACGGATGATATCCGGCGCATGACCGCCTCCGGCGCCCTCGGTATGATAGGTATGGATGGTCCTGCCCTTGAAGGCGGCCATGGTCTGTTCCACAAAACCCGATTCGTTAAGGGTATCGGTATGGATGGCCACCTGGATGTCCATGGCCTCAGCCACGGCCAGACAGGTATCAATGGCTGCCGGGGTGGTGCCCCAGTCCTCGTGCAGTTTCAGGCCCATGGCCCCGGCCCGCACCTGTTCCTCAAGGGGCGCGGCCTGGCTGGCATTGCCCTTGCCCAGAAACCCCAGGTTGACGGGCAGCTCATCGGCGGCCTGCAGCATCCGGTGAATATTCCAGGGTCCGGGGGTACAGGTGGTGGCATTGGTCCCGGTTGCCGGACCGGTGCCCCCACCCAGCATGGTGGTGATGCCTGACATGAGGGCCTCTTCCACCTGCTGCGGACAGATAAAGTGGATGTGCGCATCGATGCCGCCGGCAGTGACAATGGACCCCTCGGCCGCAATGGCCTCGGTGCCCGGGCCGATGATGATATCCACCCCGCCCTGCACGTCCGGGTTGCCTGCCTTGCCGATCCCGCTGATCCGACCGTCCTTTATCCCGATATCAGCCTTGATAATGCCCCAGTGATCGAGAATCAGCGCATTGGTAATCACCACATCCACTGCCTCGCGGCTGGTCCGCTGGCTCTGTCCCATGCCGTCGCGGATCACCTTGCCGCCGCCGAACTTGACCTCATCCCCGTACAGTGTCCGGTCCTCTTCCACCTCGATCCACAACTCGGTATCAGCCAGGCGAACCCGGTCTCCCGTGGTCGGCCCGAACATCTCGGCATAGGCCCTGCGTGCAATAGTTGTCATTTCTCTTCCTCCAAAGGCCCCATGACCAGTCCCTGAAAACCGTATATCAGCCGATCACCGCCATAGGCCACCAGCTCCACCTCGCGGCTCTGCCCGGGCTCGAACCGCACCGCTGTTCCCGCCGGAATATTGAGCCGGAACCCACGGGTCGGTTCCCGGTCAAAAACAAGGGCCTCATTGGTCTCGTAAAAATGATAATGGGAACCCACCTGGATGGGCCGGTCGCCGGTATTGGCCACGGCCAGCCGCAGAGTTTCCCTGCCCCCATTGAGTTCTATCTCTCCGTCCTGTGTAACCACCTGTCCCGGAATCATCATGATGCAGCCTCCTTTCAGACAATGGGATTGTGAACGGTTACCAGCTTGGTGCCATCGGCAAAGGTGGCCTCCACCTGCACCTCGTCAATCATCTCGGCCACCCCTTCCATGACATCGTCACGGCCAAGGAGCGTCCGGCCGTAATCCATGAGCTCCGCCACAGAGCGCCCCTCTCTGGCCCCCTCCAGGATGGCGCCACTGATGTAGGCGACCGCCTCGGGATAGTTCAGCTTGAGTCCCCGCTCCCTGCGCCGCTCGGCCAGGAGTGCCGCGGTAAACAGCAACAGCTTGTCTTTTTCTCTTGGTGTCAGTTCCATGATCGTGATTCCTGAACTTTTTGTTTTTTCAGAAAACCCTGTCCTCAGATCAGGGTCGGAGATGAACGGCTTTGCAGTACAACAACGTGCTCATGCCCTGCGGGCTTCATTCAATACCAGCCCCTCTGGGTCGGTTTTTATTTTTCCAAAGGCTGCTACGTCGCCCAGATCCTTGGCAGACAGACCTTCCGGCCCAGAAGCGATGGACGGAGCCTCTCCCATATTCCAATAAAAAACCGTCGCGCCTCTTCGGTGGAATACCCCAGATACCTGGCAACCAGCACCCCATCAAGCAGAGTCATGCCCGTACAGGCTCCTTCCATTGTTTCCTGCTTTTTTCCCCGCAGGGATTCCAGCAGATCCTCTCCCACGCCGACCGCGAGCATGGTTGCCGTGACCGGCAGGGAACGAAGCCCTGGCCTGCGCTGCAGATCTTCCTTTCCTGCAACCCGGAGTTTCTCCAGGACAAGTGGCCTTCCGTCACGATACAGCTCGAGTCCGGCCAAAAGGGTTCCTGAGTGAAACTGCTCATCGATAACCGGACGCCCGAGACAAAGAATCTCCCAGCCCAGAAATTGCGCTGATCCCTGCAGATCTATCCGTGTCAGAAGCTCTGCCAGGGCTCCGGGAAAAACAATATTTTCCTGGGGCAGCCATTCCAGACAACCGCCCTCAGCCACCTGGAACCGCTGCCTGACCCTGGCGGTGTTCAAGATCGACCGGTACAGCTTGGTTGCCCCGGGCGTGGTGAGCAGGGCCGCACCGCCACTTTCCACCTTGACCCGAAGATCCAGAACGTCACCCCCGACCACCCCGCCGGGCGGATGAAGAATATATGTATGACAGACCCCATCTTCCGGATAAAAAGGCCTCTGCACGGTCAGGGGACCGAGACGGCGGGTTCGGCACAGCTCGGTACGGCCCGGGCCAGGCCCGTAGGTCAGCTCAAGCCGGGCCTGCCAACCCGTTTCAACTCTCTTTTCTGCCAGCACAGGAACGCTCACCTCACACCGTCAGGTAGTCACGGACCAGGTCATCGGTCAGATCATCCAGATGCCCCCGGGCCATGACCCGGCCCCGGTCCATGATGAAAAACCGGTCCGCCACCTGACGGACAAAGGGCAGTTTCTGCTCGACGAGCAGGACCGTCATCCCGGCCTCACGCTGCAGTCGACGAATGATTTCACCTATTTCGTGGACTATGTTGGGCTGGATACCCTCGGTGGGTTCATCAAGGATGAGCAGGCTCGGTTCCAGGACCAGGGCCCGGCCAATGGCCAGCTGCTGCTGCTGGCCGCCGGAGAGGTCGCCGCCGCGCCGTCCGAGCATCTCGGCCAGGACCGGGAAGAGCTCAAAGACCAGCTCAGGAATCTTTTTCCGCTTTCGCCGACCGGTATTCAGGCCAATACGTAGATTCTCCTCCACCGTGAGCAGGGGAAATATCTGCCGTCCCTGGGGTACGTAGCCTATCCCCAGCCCGGCCCGCTCTTCTGCCGCCAGTCTGACAATATCCTGCCCGTTGAAAACGATCTGGCCGGATCGCACGGGTACAAGCCCCATGATGCAGCCGAGCGTGGTGGTTTTGCCTACCCCGTTTCGGCCCATCAGACAGGTGCATCTGCCCTGCTCCACCTCCAGATCCACATCCCACAGGATATGGCTTTCGCCGTAATACTGGTTGAGATGTTCAATGGTCAGCATGATTATTCCCCCAGGTAGACTTCGATGACCCGCTCATTGTTCTGGACCTCGTCCATGGTTCCTTCGGCCAGCACACTGCCCTGATGCAGCACGGTCACCTTCCCGGCAATGGAACGGATAAAGTCCATGTCGTGCTCCACTACCACCACGCTCCGGGTTCCGGCCAGGGAGGTCAGCAGTTCACCGGTACGCTCCATTTCCTGCTGGGTCATACCGGCAACAGGTTCATCCACCAGCAGCAGCAGGGGATTCTGCATGAGCAGCATGCCGATTTCCAGCCATTGCTTCTGGCCGTGGGAAAGCGATCCGGCCCGGTGGTGGACATGCTCCGTGAGGCCGATGATGCCCAGGACCTCGTCGAGCTGGTCCTGCTGCTCCGCGCTGAGACCGGAGGTGAGCAGTGGCCAGATGGTCCGTTCTCCGGCCGCTGCCAGTTCGAGATTTTCATAGACCGTGTGGTGTTCAAACACCGTTGGTTTCTGGAACTTGCGGCCGATACCGGCACTGGCTATCTCTGGCTCGCTCATCTTGAGCAGATTGAGCTGCTGCCCGAACCAGACCGAACCGGTATCCGGCCTTGTCTTGCCGGTGATGATATCCATCATGGTGGTCTTGCCGGCCCCGTTGGGCCCAATGATGCAGCGCAGCTCTCCGGCCTCGATATAGAGATTCAGATCATTGATGGCCTTGAAGCCGTCAAAACTGACCGTGATATTTTCAAGATAGAGGATGATGCCATGGCTCAGGTCCAGGTCCGGCGGCACATCAGGCACCAGGAAGTCAAAGACCTGGTCCCGGCGCATGTAGTTTCGCATCGCGTCCAGTACAGTCATCCGTTCACCTCTTTTTTACGAACCAGACCAGCAATCCCGCGGGGCAGAAACAGGGTGACCAGGACAAAAAGCGCCCCCAGAGCAAAGAGCCAGGCATCAGGCATGGCCCCGGTCAGCCAGGTTTTGGCATAGTTGACCAGTAAGGCACCCACCACCGCTCCATACAGGGTTGCCCGGCCACCCACGGCTACCCAGATAACCATTTCGATGGAAAAAAGCGGGGCAAACTCACCAGGGTTGATGATGCCCACCTGGGGCACATAGAGGGCCCCGGCGATACCGGCCAGCACGGCGGAAAAGGCAAAAATCACCAGTTTGAACCGCTCAACCCGGTAGCCGATGAAACGGGCCCGGTCTTCTGCATCCCGAATGGCAGTGCATAATCTTCCCAGCCTTGAGGAAACGATCCAGCGACAGCTGAGATATCCGGCACCAAGAGCAATGGCCGTAACAACAAAAAGCGCCGCCCTGGTGGTGTCCGCCTGGAGGGAAAATCCCAGGATATCCTTGAAATCGGTCAGGCCGTTGTTGCCGCCAAATCCCATCTCGTTACGGAAAAAGGCCAGCATCAGGGCATAGGTGAGGGCCTGGGTCATGATGGACAGGTAGACTCCGGTGACCCGGGAGCGGAAGGCGAGAAAACCAAAAACAAGCGCCAGCAGCCCCGGCACCAGCACCACCATGAGCATGGCAAAGGGAAACCAGTTGAAACCATGCCAGAACCAGGGCAGCTCCTGCCAGTTGAGAAAGACCATGAAATCAGGCAGCAGTGGATGCCCGTACACACCGCGAGGGCCTATCTGACGCATGAGGTACATGCCCATGGCATAGCCGCCAAGGGCGAAAAAGGCACCATGCCCGAGGCTGAGAATCCCCAGATATCCCCAGACCAGATCCATGGCAATGGCCAGCAGACCGTAGCAGAGATACTTGCCAAGGAGTGTCATGGTATAGGTGGACACATGCAGAGCGCTGGAACTGTCTACACCCAGGTTGAGCAGTGGCACCAGCACGGCTGTGGACAGGAGGAGAACAAAAAAAATCTGTCCCGGCCGGTCCTGTAGGAAAAAAGAACGTGCTTGCATGACATATTACCCCGCAGCGCGGCCCTTCTGGGGAACAGTCCCTGGGGCCGTTTCTGGATAAAGAGAATAATGAAGACCAGGATCAGTATCTTTGCCAGTACGGCACCGGCCCACGGTTCGAGAAACTTGTTGGCCACCCCCAGGGAAAGCCCACCCACAAGTGTGCCCCAGAGGTTGCCCACCCCGCCGAAGACCACCACCATGAACGAGTCAATGATATAGGCCTGGCCGAGATTGGGCCCGACATTGGTCAACTGACTCAAGGCCACACCGGCAATGCCGGCAATACCGGAACCCAGGCCAAAGGTGAGCGCGTCCACCCGGGCCGCCCGGACCCCCATGGCCATGGCCATGGCCCGGTTCTGGGCTACGGCCCGGACCTGCAGGCCCAGAGAGGTCTTCTTGAGGATGAGAAAAAGCACCGCGAAGACCAGCATGGAAAAACCCAGGATGGTCAGCCGGTTCACGGTCAGTGACAGCACGCTGTTGATCTGCAGGGAGCCGGACATCCAGGCCGGAGTCTCCACCGAACGGTTCAGGGGTGAAAAGATGGTGCGCACGGTCTGCTGCAGAATCAAACTGATACCAAAGGTCGCGAGCAGGGTTTCCAGTGGCCGGCCATAAAGAAAACGGATCACACTCTTTTCGATCACAATGCCGACCAGACCCGAGACAATAAAGGCTGCCGGAATGGCAAGCAGGACAGCCAGACCGATGGAATGGGGCATGAGCTGCTGCATCACCCAGGTAGTATAGGCACCAAGCATGATCAGTTCTCCATGCGCCATGTTGATCACCCCGATCACCCCGAAGGTGATGGCCAGGCCGATGGCGGCCAGCACCAGGACCGATCCGAGGCTGAGCCCGAAGAACATGGTCTCCAGCAGCCGGAAAAATGAAACCCTGGCCTCTATCCGATCCAGGGCCGCCTGCGCCTTTTTCC